>JBEHYX010000044.1:0-31265 GCA_048497945.1 Verrucomicrobiota bacterium
TCAGTGCGGTGCGCGCGGCGCTGGAGGAGGATGCCTACGGCACATCGTGCAACGTCGGGGCATAAAGCCCCTCCCACTTTTCGGCTCCTCCCGTCGTCGCGTTTGACGGAGAGGGAACCCGGGCTAGCCTGCGCTGTATCTCCGTCTATGAACGCTATGTTTCGCCATCTATTCGCCGGGGCCGCCTCGCTGGCCCTTTTTGCCGGAGCAGCGCAGGCCGCTCCCACCGTGGGTCGGGCTGCGCCGGACTTCACGCTGACCGATATCAACGGGCAGAAGCATTCCCTCGCGGAGTACAAGGGCAGGACCGTCGTGCTCGAGTGGGTGAATCCCGAGTGCCCCTTCGTCCAGAAACACTACCAGGGCAGCGGCAACATGCCCGCGACGCAGAAGGCCGCGGTCGCCGACGGGGCGGTCTGGCTGTCCATCAATTCCGGCCATCCCGGTTCGGAGGGCGACTACAGCGTCGCCGAGGCCCAGGCGTGGGAAAAGAAAACCAGCGCCGCCGCCACGGCTTATTGCCGCGACCAGGATGGCAAGGTTGGCCATCTCTACGATGCGCGCCACACGCCGACGCTCTTCGTCATCGATGGCGCGGGCACGCTGGTGTATGCGGGCGGCATCGACAGCATCAACTCGGCCGACGTCGGGGACATTCCGAAGGCGACAAACTACGTGAAGGCGGCGCTGGCCGACCTGAAAGCCGGGCGTCCGGTCGCCCAGGCGAAGACGCGCGCGTATGGGTGCAGTGTGAAGTACTGAGCTTCGGAGTGGGACCGCCAAGGGAGTTTCGCCTTGGCGGGATTCCTTTAAGGAGTGTTTTCAAACCGCCGGAAGGTTTGACCACGAATGCTCCGCCTCCCGGCTGCGCTGGAAGATCCCCTCCGCCTGATCGGCTCCGGTTTGGGTTTCGGGGAACGGCTAATCGCCGTTTGGAGACTGTCAGGTCGGCGATCAGCCGACGCCCCGGAACCCACTGCGGAGCCGATCAGGCGAAGCGCATTAAGTAGCGCAGCCGGTAGGCGGAGCATTCGTGGTTAAAACGGATTGGTTCCTTTAGCTGCAGTCTGGAGACGCTCCCCGGTGGTCCACCTGCATCCTGTCGGGATCTTCAGACCTTCGTCGTAAACAGCTCCGGGTGGAGCGTGCCCTCGGCGACGCGCGTGACGGGGCCGGTCATCGTGATCGCGAAGTTGTCGCCGATCTCGATGCCGATCTGGCCGCCCGGCATGTGCACGGTGACCTTGCGGTCGACCAGGCCGAGCTTGTGGGCGACGGCGGCGGAGGCGCTGGAGGAGCTGCCCGACGCGAGCGTGTAGCCGGCGCCGCGTTCCCAGATCTCGATGCGGATGTTGGCCCGGTCGATGACCTGCAGGAACTGGACGTTGGTCTTTCGCGGGAAATTGGGATGCGTCTCGAGGTGCGGGCCGTACTTGTGGGCCAGCTCGGGCGTGACCGCGGGCAGGGGAATCACGCAGTGCGGGTTGCCGATGGTGGCGGCGGTGAAGGTGAACTCGCGGTCGAGGATCTGGATCTTCTCGTTGACGACCTCGCGCGGCGCGCCGGTGACCGGGATCTTCGCGCTGTCGAAGCTGACGCTGCCCATCTCGATGGTGAGCTGCTGGCCGCCGGGCTGGATCACGACATTCACCACGCCGCCGAGCGTATCGACCTTGAAGGGCGCGGTCGTGACCTTCTTCTGGTCGTAGAGGTAGCGGCAGAAGATGCGCAGGCCGTTGCCGGACTTCTCCGCCTCGGAGCCGTCCGGATTGAAGATGCGCAGGCCGAACGGGGCGCGGGTTGACGGGAGCGGACCCCACAGGATGCCGTCGGAACCGGCGCCGAAGTTGCGGTGGCAGATGACGCGGATCTGCTCGACGGTGGGGGCGGACCAGCCGGGAAAATCGGCCGGATCCATCACGAGGTAGTCATTGCCCAGGGCGTGGTACTTGTGGAAGCGCATGCGGAAGCCGAGGTGATAAACCACGGAACACCCGGAACACACGGAAAAAATCCTGTGCCGGCGTCATAGCCGGTGAACTGGCTGCGTGGTTTCGGTGCAAAATAATGCAGCCAGTGCGCGGGATATTGTCCAACTTCTGCGCCGTGAACAGCCCCTTGCGATCCGCCTTTCGCTGGCTGGCCTTGCTGGCCGCCGGTTTGCTGGTTTTTGCGGCCCGAAGCCGGGAGGTGCATTTGTACGGCGGAGATGTGCCATTCATCGACCAGTGGAAGGCGGAGGGCGCTGACATTCTGGTGCCGTGGACGGCCGGCACCCTCGCGCCGACCGACTTTCTCCGGCCGCACAACGGCCATGTGCCGGTTTGGTCGCGCCTGCTCGTCTGGTTGGAGGTCGTTCTCACCGGGCGCTGGGATCCGCGGGTGGAGATGGCGGTCAACGCCGCCTGCCATGCCGCTTTCGCCATGGTGTTCCTGCGCTGGCTCTGGTCGGCGCTGGCGTTGGAGACGGCCCTGGCGGCCAGCGTGCTTTTGCTGGCGATGGCCATGCTGCCCTTTGCCTGGGAGAACATCACCTGGGGGTTCCAGTCCCAGTTTCCGCTGGCATTGCTCTGCCTTCTGTTGCACCTGCCCGGCGTGCTGACGCATCCGGCGGCGTCGCGCGGCTGGTGGTGGGCGCAGGCCGCCGGATTGGCCGGACTGTTGACCCTCGGCATCATGTGGACGGCACCGTTGGCGGCCGGGTTGGTGTTGTGGTGGACGCGGGCGTTGAATCGGCGCCAAGGCATCGGGCTCGGGGCCTTGGTGGCGATCGGAGTCGGCCTGGCCGTGCTCGCGCCGACTCCGACCGACAGCGCCCTCTTCGTCCATTCGCTGCCGGTTTTCCTGCATGCGTGGTTCGTGCAGCTGGGCTGGCCCACGGTCACCGTCCTGGTCAATGTGCCGCTGGTCCTGCTGGCGTTGAAGCTGCGCGGACGGCAGGACGCGCCGGCGTTTGACCGCGTGGTCCTGGCGCTGGGCGTGTGGTCGGTGCTGCAAGCCACGGGCATCGCCTACGCGCGCAGCGCGGAGTACATCGGTTTCACGTCGCGCTACGGCGATTTGCTGGCGGTCGGGGTCATGGCGAATTTCCTGGCCTTGGCCCGCCTGGTACCGGCGCACTCGCGCTGGCGCGGGGCTGCCGTGGCCGGAACCCTGGTCTGGATGGGCGTGGTGGCCCGTGGGCTTTGCACGATCACGACGACCGCGCACACGGCGTACTTTCACGAGCATGCTGCCACGCAGGTGGCGGCGCGTGAAAACGCGATCCGGAATTTCCTGCGCACGGGCGATGTCGGTCAGCTGTCTTCCGCGCCGGTGCGCGCCGCACTCTATCCGGATCCGGCCGAGGTGGCGCGCCAGTTATCGCAACCGGCCCTGCGGGCCTTGTTGCCGACGGTTTCCGGGCCGTCCTCGGTTGGAATCCTGGTGCGTCGGGTGCAGAAACGCTGGGACTGGCTCGGCGGCCTCGCCGTGGCGGGGCTGGCTGTGGGGGTTCTCGGCTTGCGGCCGCGGTCCGCTGTGCTGCCAGATGTCGCCTGGCAGGCGGATCCGGTTCGGGCGCCATTGCTCGCGGCCCTGGCTGTGGCGTCCTTTGCGGGCCTGTTCCTGTGGCAACACCCGCTGCTGTTTGGCGAAGTGGCGCGCAAGACGAAAATACTCCAGGCTTCCGGCACGATTGCGCCGCTGCGTTATGAATTCATCGGGTCGTCGGCGTTTTCGCCGGATCGGATCGTGGGTGCCGCGGATGTGACCCCCGGCGACGTGCGCAACCTTTTTCACGGCCCGGTCGACCTTGGCCGGGTGCGCAGCAATTCGTTTCACCTGATCACCCCGCGGTTGATCGTGCCGTTTGCCGGCCACCCCACGGCCCCCGGCATGGCGCTGCAGGTCGTGGTGGAGGATGGCAAAGGCAGCACGGTGCATGTCTACGCTTGCGCCGATGCCGCAGTGGCGGATGTCAATTTTTGGGAGCTCGACGTTTCAGGGAACCAGAAACGATCGGCGTATCTCATGCTGGCCGATGGCAGCAGTGAGCCGAATGGCTGGATTGCCGCCGCTCCTCCGCAGTATGCTTGGAACCCGGGTCAAGGGGCGGTTCGTACGCAGGCCTGGGCCGGGGAAACCCACGCCTCGGCCCACGCTACGCTCGGCCTGGTCGGGGCGCTTTCACTGCTTGGCTGGGTTGGCCTGGAGCTGGCCCGCCGGAGGCGGCCAGGCTAGCCGACGGCGGCCGGGCTCGCGGCGGCGGCGGGGCGGGCGCCCTTGCCGTAGCCGAGCAGACCGCGCGTCTTGATGACGTCGGCGACCTTGGCGGGCACGAGCTTTTCCCACGAGGCATCGTTGTTCTTGATGCGCTGGAGCACGTCGCGCGAGAAGATCGTCAGGTAGTCCTCGTTGAAGCCGTTGATACAGTCGATGTAGTGGTTCTCGAGGAGATGGGCGTAGAGGTTCCGCAGGTGGTCGGAGACGTTCAGGTTGCGCGCGGTGATGAGCACCTTGCCGGCGAACGCGTGGTTCACGTGGCTCTGGCCGCCCTCGGCCGGGTGGCCGGTCTTGAGGTAGCTGTCGTAGGCCATCTGCTGCATCGGGTAGATGTAGAGCTTCACCGCGTGGCGGAACATGCGGCCCATCGACTCGAGGATGCCGCCCTCGAGGTTCTCGTAGTACTTCTCGTTGAAGATCTCGAGGAGGTTGTTGATGCCCATCGCGACGCCGATCATCTCCTTCGTGTAGCGGCGGAAGTAGGAGACGAGGCGGTAGAATTCGGAGTAGTTCGAGATCAGCACCGTGAAGCCGATGTGCCCGAGCATGTCGACGCGCGAGAGGAAGTCCTGCTCGTCCAGCGCGCCGTCGGCGAGGAGGTTGTTCATCGTGATTTCCATCAGGACGACGATGTCCTTGCCCTTGACCGACGGTTCCTGGAGGAACTGCGCGGTGGCGCAGTTGAGCATGTCGACGTTGACATGCGTGACCGGGCGGAAGCTGCCGCGCTCGACGAGCACCGGGCGGTTGTAGATGACCTCGGACGGCTGGAGCACGTCGCCGGACGGGGCGAACATGACGGCGTTGGTCAGGCCGTGTTTCACGAGGTGGAGCGAAAGGATGCGGTTGTCGACGTGCGCGAAGGCCGGGCCGCTGAACTTCAGCATGTCGACCTCGACGCGGTCGGTGCCGAGGTTGTCCGCGAGCGACTGGATGAACTTCTCGGGATTGTCGCGGTAGTAGAACGCGCCGTAGATCAGGTTGGTGCCGACGATGCCGAGGGCTTCCTGCTGGAGCGTGTTCTTTTTGTCGAGGGTGCGGACGTGGATCAGGATGTCGCTCGGCTCCTCGAGCGGCTTGGTCTGGAAGCGGATGCCCAGCCAGCCATGGCCGCTGGTCGTGCCGCTCTTGGCGGAGGCGGTGGCGACGGTATCGGCGTAGACGAAGAAACAGGTGCGCTCGGCGCGCTTTTCCGCGAGGCGCTCGACGAGCAGCTTGTACTCGTGGCCGAGCATCGTGGTGAGGCGCTCCTTGGAAACGTAGCGCGGCGCCTTGCCGTAGATGGCGTCGCTGAAGGTCATGTCGTAGGCCGAGATCGTCTTGGCGATCGAGCCCGAGGCGCTGCCGGCCTGGAAGAACACGCGGGCGACCTCCTGGCCGGCGCCGATCTCGGCGATGGTGCCGTAATGGGTGCCGTCGAGGTTGATCGTGAGGGCCTTGCGGTTGGTGGTCAGCAGTTCCTGTTTTATACTCATGGCAGGTGGCGGTTGGGGTCAGAGTATATCGGCACAATCAAATGTCTAGACGTGTTAAAGCGCCGGAAATTTTGGCCGATATGTAACATGCCGCTCATCGCGAATGGTTTCCGCCTGTCCTTGTGACTCGCCGCGGGACGTTTTTCGCTGGCCGGGGCAGGGGGGGCGCCTAGCTTCGGGGCATGAAGAACTTCTTCACCTCGTTTTTTGCCACCCTCACCGCCCTGGTCGTTTTCATCATCGGCGCGTGCCTTGTGGGTTTCCTGTTCCTCGGCGCCCTGGTCGCCCTGAGCCAGAAGAAGCCCGTCGCCGTGGAGGACGGCTCCTACCTTGTTTTCGACCTTTCGACCAGCATCGTGGACACGCCCGAGCAGAACGAGGGCTTTGACGAGTTCATGGAGGCGCTCGGCGGCGAATCCCGCCACCAGCTGCAGTTGCGCCAGGTGACCCGCGCGATCGAGGCCGCGGCCGACGACAACTCCATCAAGGGGCTGTACCTGACCGGCAACCTGCACGGCGGCGGCTTCGCGGCGATCAAGGAAGTCCGCGAGGCGATCCTGCATTTCAAGGGCAAGGGCAAGCCGGTGAAGGCCTACATCGACTATGCCGCGACGCGCGATTTCTACCTCGCCTCCGCGGCCAACGAAGTCGTGCTCGATCCCTACGGCGCCATCGTGATGCCCGGCCTCGCGTCGCAGCCGATGTTCTTCGCCGGCGCCTTCGAAAAGTTTGGCGTCGGCGTCCAGGTGACCCGCGTGGGCAAGTACAAGAGCGCGGTCGAACCTTACACGCGCAAGGACATGAGCCCCGAGAATCGCGAGCAGATCCAGAAGCTGCTGACCGATGTCTGGCAGGACGTGACCCTGACGGTCGAGGACGCGCGCAAGCTGCCCGCCGGCGCGCTGCAAAAGGTCGTCGACGCCAAGGGCTTCATCCGCGCCGACGCCGCGAAGCAGGCCAAGCTCGTGGATCGCGTCGCCTACCTCGACGAGGTGCTCGCCGACCTGAAGGAGGCGACCGGACGGAAGAATTCCGACAAGCCGTTCAAGCAGATCAACCTGAAGTCCTACGCCCGGCTGGTTCCCGCGAGCGGCGCCACGCCGAAGCGCATGGCCGCCGAGAAGGTGGATTTCGCCGGCGGCCGCGACAAGGTCGCGATCGTCTATGCCGAGGGCGAGATCGTCGACGGCAGCGGCAACGAGGAAGGCCTCGTTTATGGCGAGAAGACCGCGCGCATGCTGCGCGAGGTGCGCGAGGACGACAGCATCAAGGCGGTCGTGCTGCGAGTGAACAGCCCCGGCGGCAGCGTGTCGGCCTCCGAGCAGATCGCCCGCGAGGTGGCGCTCCTGCGCAAGTCCAAGACCGTGATCGTGTCGATGGGCTCGCTGGCGGCTTCCGGCGGCTACTGGATCTCGATGCCGGGTGAGCGCATCTTCGCCGAGCCGACCACCATCACCGGCTCCATCGGCGTGTTCGGCCTCTTCGTGAATTTCCAGGGCCTGTTCAACGACAAGCTCGGCCTGACCTTCGATACGGTGAAGACCGGCAGGTTCGCCGACGCGGCGACCGTCACCCGGCCCAAGACGCCGGAGGAGCTGGCGCTGTTCCAGGACTCCGTCGACTGGGTGTACGACCAGTTCATCTCGAAGGTCGCGGCCGGCCGCAAACTCGACCGCTCCGCCGTGGAGGAAATCGCGCAGGGCCGTGTCTGGTCCGGCAGCGAGGCCCTCAAGCTCGGCCTCGTGGATGAACTCGGCGGACTCTCCGCCGCGGTCAAATACGCCGCGGGCGAGGCCAAGCTCGGGGACAACTTCCGGGTGGCCGAGTATCCGCGCCGCAAGCAGTTTGCCGAGGCCTTCGCCAGCGCCCTCGAGGGCCGGCGCGACGACCAGGCGGCCGCCAGCGGCCCGGTCGGGATGCTGATGCGCCAGGCGGCGGGCGAGATCAAGGCGCTCAACCACTTCAACGACCCGCAGGGCCTTTATGCCCGGTTGCCTTTTGACCTGAGCCTGCGCTAACGTGGGCGCATGACGCAGGATCAAGTTCTGAAGGAAAATTGCCCGGCCACCGCCATTCCCGCGGGGAACAAGGTGCGGCTGGGCGCCGGCACCAAGGTTTTCATCACCCAGACGCTGGGCGGCAACGTGACGGTGCGGACCGACCACGGGCTGTTCCGCATCGAGCGCGACAACGCCCACCTCATCGACGGCTATGTGCCGTCAGCCGCGGGTGCGGCGGCGGTGACGAAGGAGTTTTCGGAGGAGCTCGTCTGGGACACGCTCAAGACCTGCTTCGACCCGGAAATCCCCGTGAACATCGTCGATCTCGGCCTCGTCTACGACCTCGCGGTCGAGAAGACCCCGGCGGGCGGCAACAGCGTCGAGGTGAAGATGACGCTCACGGCGCCGGGTTGCGGCATGGGCCCGGTGATCGCCGAGGACGCGCGCCAGAAGATCGCCGCGCTGCCGACGGTCGAATCCGCCAAGGTCCACATCGTGTGGGACCCGCAGTGGACCCCGCAGATGATTTCCGAGACCGGCCGCAAGGCGCTGGGGATCGAGTAGGCGCGAAGCTTTGGGCTTTGGGTGTTTGTAGGAGGGGCTTTATGCCCCGACTGCAGGCGGGAGTTTAATGTCGGGGCATAAAGCCCCTCCCACGCCGTGATGACGGCTTCAGGCCGTGATCGTATCCAGCGAGCAGCTCTCGACGGGCGTCTCACAGTTCGGGCGGGCGATGACGCCCGGGAAAGGCTCGGACGCGAAGGCGCGGAGAGGCTCGGCCAGCAGGTGGCGGTCGCATACGGCGAACAGCTCGGCCTCGGTCATCGCGCGGCGCATGTCGAAAAGGAATTTCCCCTCCGGATCCACGCCCTGGCCGACGAAGTTCAGGTATTTCTTCATCTTGGCGACATGGGCCGCCTCGGGCACGCCGGGCGCCTGCGTCTCGCGATACAGACGCTCCACGTATTCGCGGACGTCGGCGAGGGTGGGTTGGAAGATTGCAGGGTGGGCGCCGGTTTCCATACCGGCGCCAGTCGTCGATGGAGACATCGACGACCACCTTTCCCGGCATTGCCGGAAGATCCACGGATTGCGGATGGCGTGGCGCCCGATCATCACACCAGCGGCGCGGGTCTGGACAAGCACCTCGGCGGCCTTCTCGGCGGAGGTGACATTGCCGTTGGCCAGCACCGGGCATTTCACGTGGCGCGCGGCACGGCCGATGAAATCGTAGTGCACGTCGCTGCGGTAGCCTTCCTTCACCGTGCGGCCGTGGACGCTCAGCAGGTCGACCGAGTGCTTGTTCACCAGGTCCAGCACGCGCTCGTAGGTCTCGGTCGAGTCGAAGCCGATGCGCATCTTCACCGTGAACAGGCCGGGCACGGCGGCGCGCAGCGCGCCGAGCAGTTCGTCGATCTTGGCCGGGTCGCGCAGGAGGCCGCCGCCGACGTTCTTCTTGTAGATCTTGGGCGCCGGGCAGCCCATGTTGAGGTCGATGCCGGCGACCGGGTAGGCGAGGAGGTCCTTCACCGTGCGCACCATGTCGGGAATGCTCTCGCCGATCAGCTGGGCGAAGACCGGGCGGCCCGTCTTGTTTTCCGTGATCGAGCGCAGGATGTGCTTCTCCGGCCGCGACTGGCCGTGCACCCGGAAGAATTCCGTGAAGAAATAGTCCGGCGCGCCGTAGTGCGTCATCACGCGCATGAAGGGCAGGTCGGTGACGTCCTGCATCGGGGCCAGCGCGGTGAGCGGCTGCTGCGGCAGGATCGGCGCGGGCAGGCGAGAGGTGGGGCTCATGGCAGACGGTCTTCGAGAAGAACACACCCCGCCCTGACGGGCACCCCTCTTGATAGAGGGGATTCCAATCCAAGTTGTCTGAAATCCCCTCTATCAAGAGGGGTGGCGCGCAGCGACGGGGTGTGTCGGCTCACGTTTCCTCCTCGTCCTTGCCTTCTTCCTTCTGCTGCTTGAGCACGCGCTCGAGGATCTCGGTCATGTCCTCGACGGCATCGAAGACGCGGCGGGCGACGAAGATCGGGCGCTTCTGCTGCAGCGCGAGCACGATGGAGTCGCTCGGGCGGGCGTCGAGCTCGAGGAATTTCCGGCCGAGCTCGTTCTGCATGTGCAGGATGATCCGGGCGAAATAGGTGCCGTCGTTGACGTCGTTGATCACGATGCGCTCGAGGCTGATCTCAAAGCCGATGAGCAGGTGGCCGATGAGGTCGTGCGTGAGGGGTCGCTCCTTCTTCACGCCATTGATCGTCATCGAGATCGCGCTGCCGACGCTCGGGTCAACGTAGATGACGAAGGTCTTCTCGTCGTTGCCGAGGAACACGGCGCAGCCGTTGGCTGTGGGCATCAGGCCTTTGATGGTTACTTCGACGATCTCGGCGGACATGCGAAAAAGGTGCGAGGGAAGCGGGAAAAGTGCAAGTGGGCGGTGGCTAGTTGAGGTGGGCGCCGGTTTCCACACCGGCGCCTGTCGCCGATGGGGACATCGGCGACCACCTTCAGAAGCCGTGGAGCGCGATGCCCAGCGCTTTCGCCTGCTTCAGGACGGCGGGTTTCTCGAGGATGATGACCTTGCCCGCCTCCAGCGCGGCGGCGGCGATGCCGGCTTCCTGCATGGTCTGGAGGGTGCGCAGCCCGAAGACGGGCACGTCGAAGCGGAAGTCCTGGCGGCCCTTGACGGTCTTCACGAAGAGCGTCTCGTCGGTCTTGAACGTGCCGGCGCGGCGGAGCATGGCGTCGGTGCCCTCGAACGCCTCGACGGCCAGCACCGTGCCCTTGCGGACAACGCAGCCCTGGCCGACATCGAGCCGGGCCATCTCGCGGGCGATGTGGATGCCATGGTCGAGGTATTCCTGGTCGGTCGGCAGCTTCACGCCGGACATGTTGCCGGCGGTGGCCATCTCGTGGTCGATGAACGCGCGGGCGTCGAGCAGCGTGACGCCCAGCTTTTCGATTTCCTCGGCGATGGCGCCGAAGATGGTCTCGGCATTGCGGCGCTTCAGCTTGAAGAGGATGGCGGCGGCCTTGAGGTCGGGGGTGAGGCCGTGGAAGAGCTTCTTGGGTTTGACCTGCCCCGCCATCAGCGCGTAGCCCGCGCCGAAGTCCTTCAGGGCGGAGAGCATCTTGCCGATCTGGCCGACGTTGATCTGGATGCGCTCCGGCGCGGGGAAGCTGGCGACGAGTTCCGGACTGGTCTCGTCATCCATCGCAATCAGGCGCAGCGGCACGCCGGCGGCCCGGATGGCGGCGGCGGTGATGACCGGATAACTGCCGCGGCCCGCGATCAGGGCGATCGGGCGCGCAGGGTTGAAATCCGGGGGCAGGAAGGCGGAGGGCACGGAAAGAGATTCAACGTTCAACATTCAACGTTCAACATCCAACGTCGAAGAAAAGCGGCCGCCTTCTGAAATTGGACGTTCAACGTTGAGCGTTGAACGTTAGGGCGCGTCCGCGCGCCCTCAGCTTTGCGAGCCGTAGTACTTCTTGTACGACCGGTAATACCGGTAGTTCGAGTAGTACTCGATGCGCCGGGGGGAAAGGCCGTTGAGCACGATGCCCAGCAGCTCGTTTTTGCCCTCGCGAAGCTGTTTGATGTAGAGGCGAATGTGTTTCCGGTACGCGCGGTTGAAGCGGCAGACGTAGATGATCTCGTCGGTCCGCTCGGAAATCAGCAGCGAGTCGGTGACCGCGCCCATCGGCGGCGAGTCGACGACGATCAGGTCGAAGTGCTGCTTCATGGACTCGATGAATTCGCCGAAGACCGGCTTTTCCAGCAGTTCGGTCGGGCTCTTCGAGCGGCCGCCGGAACGGAGCAGGAAGAGATTCTCCTCCACCTTCACCAGGCCGAGCGTGGGGTCGGCGAATGGGTCGGACGGGACCTTGGCGCCGGCCTCGAACCACGCGATGAGGCCCATTTCGTTGGTCAGCTTGAAATGGCGGTGCAGCATGGGCCGGCGCATGTCGCAGTCGATGATCAGGACGCGCTTGCCGTGGCGGGCGAACGAGGCCGCCAGGTTGCAGCTGATCATCGTCTTGCCCTCGCCGGGAATGGTGCTGGTGACGAGGATGGACTTCGGGAAATCGAGCTTCGACTGGATCTTGACCGCGCTGTAGACGCTGAGGAACGCCTCCGAGCCGGGCGAGGCCTTGTTGCTGCTGACGAGGGAATGTTTCTCGGTGTCGGGCACATCGCCGAGCTCGGGGATGATGCCAAGCAGCGTGGTGCCGATGAAGCCCTCGATGTCCCACGCGCTCTTCACGCGGTCGTCGATGAAGCTGAGGCCCACCGCGACGCCGGCAAACACCAGCACGCCGAGCATGATGCTCGTCTTGATGATGTTTCTCATGTTCGGGGTGGCCGGGCTGCCCGCGGGCATGGCGCGGTCCAGCGGCTTCACCGGGATGTTTTCTAGGTTCTTCGAGGTGGTGGTCTGGTTCAGGCGGTCGAGGATCTGGATGTAGTTCGTCTTCGCGACCTGGGCCTGGTTCTCGAGGCTCTTGAACTCGACCGACAGCTCGCCGAGGCGCAACTGGCCGGCTTCGGCGTCCTTGTATTCCTTGGTGTAGGAGGTTTCGGTCTCCTTGAGTTTCTCGTACTGGGTGCGGAGATCGAGGATCGACTGGTCGACGTCGTGCTGGATCTGGGCGGTGACGACGTCGATGGAGTTGGCGAGGTTCACCATCTTGGGGTGGCGCTCGAGGTAGCGTTCGCTGAGGATCGACTGCTCGTTCATCAGCGACGCGAGCTGGGTCTTGAGGGCCGCGATGTTGCCGTAGTTGGAGACGTAGCCGATCTCGAGCAGGTTGCCCTTCTGCTGCTGCATCCGCTCGACCTGGCCCAGCACGGTCTCGATGTCGATGCGGGCCATGCGCGCGCTGGTGAGGCTGGCGTTGATGGCGCGCAGGCGCTCGCTGATGATGTTGATGCTGTTGTCGAGGGAGACGAGGTTGTTCTTGCGGCGGTAGTCCTGCAGGCGCTGCTCGGCGGCCTCGGATTCGCGCCGGAGCTCGTCCGCGCGCGTGCGCAGGTATTCCACCGCGGCCTCGTTCTTGCCGCCGACGTTCTCGAACAGGTAGCGCATGAACTGCTCGACGTAGCGGTTGGCGAGCAGGGCGGCGCCTTCGCCGTCGCGATTCGTGACCGTGACGTTGAGCAGGAAACTGAGGCGGATCGACTGGGGATCCATGCTGCCGAGCAGCGAACCGACGGGCGGCGGGCTGGCGCCCGGGGCCAGATCCTTCAGGTAGGGACGCTGGAGGATCTTGATTTCCTCGGGCGTGAGCGATTGCGCGACCATGCTGCGCAACCGGCCGCTCCGCAGGATCTGGATGTAGGTGTTGAGATCGACGTCGGAACGGACCGAAGTGTCGACCACCTGCTCGCTGGTCACGACGCGTTCCGGCCGTTCGAACTGCATCGTGGCCGTCGCGGTGTACATCGGCGTTTCCTGCGCCTTGTAGTAGCCGACGGAAAGCGCCACGAGGAGCGCGACCGGCAGGGCCACCCACAGGCGCTCGCGCAGGATGATATAGTAGTCCCGCAGCGACCGGCGCTCCACCACCTGGTTGTCATTGCCGTGCAACGACGCGCCCGCGGCCGGGGAGGGCGAATTGGGCGGCGGGGTTTCCAAGGGCATGCGGCGGGGGTGGGATCAACTAGATCAGACGCTCCGGCACGTAAACAATGTCGCCCGGCTGAAGCAAGAGCGTGGTGTCGTCGATTTTTGTGTCCTTTTTGCCGCGGATGATGCTGTCCACGTCGACCGTGAAAACCTTCTTGGTGCCGTCGGGCAGGATCCGCGTGACGGTCACGGCGGAACCCTTGCCGATGTCATCGATGCCGCCGGCCTTGGTCACGAGCTCCACCACCGTGAGGGTGGACTCGATCGGCAGCGTGTAGCGGCCCGGGTTGCGGACGCGGCCCTGGATGGAAACTTCGCGCGGGGCGTATTCCTCGACGCTGACCGTGACCTGCGGGTTGCGGAGGAAGCGGCCGTCCTTGTAGGCATTTTCGATGGCGGTCTGCGCCTCGACGACGGTGAGGCCGCCGATGGCGATCTCGCCGATCAGCGGCAGGTTGATTTTCCCGCGCGCGTCGATGCGGGTCATGCTCGCGAGGTCATCTTCCTGGTACACCACGATGCGCACGCGGTCGGCCAGCGCGAGCGTGTGCACATAGTTCTTCTTGTCGTTGGTGGCCTTGCTGTCGGCGGCGCGGGCCGGGAGGAGGCCGGCAACGCAGAGGAGGGCAACGAGCGGGAGGAGGCGGGAGCGTTTCATGGGATGATCAATAGCGGCCGGAGATATCGAGCGAGAAGCCGTGGCTCTCGTAGTCGGAAAAGCTGAAGGTCGACCAGTTGCGGAAATAGTTGTAGGAAGCGGCGACCGAGAAGTGCTCGTTCATGTGGTAGGCGCCGCCGATATCCCACGTGAAGAAGGTGTCCCGCCGGTCGCCGGCGGTGGCGCCCAGGAACTCGTTGCGGCCGACGGAGACGCCGCCGTTGAAGTCGACCTTGCGGCTGTAGACGTATTGGGCGCGGGCGGAGAGGCTGGTGGAGTCGACCGAGGCGCCGGTGGCGATCGTGTTGAAGTCGCGGTTCAGCGCGAAGGCGAGGTTCAGCTTGCGCGTGAACGGCCAGTTGATCGAGGCCGAGGCGTTGAAGTGGTTGAAGCGATCTTCCGGCGTGCTCGGCCCGCTGACATCGCGGAGCTGGTAGCCGAACCGGACCGTGCCGGAAAGCTTCGAGAACAGACCGCCGGTGGCGCCGATGTTGAACCAGTGGTCGTTCGCGCGGCCGTCGGCCGAGGTGCGGGACACGCGCAGCCGGTAACCGGCGAGCAGGTCCAGCTTCGAGGTGTAGGTGTAGTAAAAGTCCACCGCCTCGCTGTAGTCGCTGTAGTTCACGAGCGCCACGCCATCGGCGCTGTAGGTGCGGCGGAGGTAGCCCGTGGTGGAGGTGACGTAGAACTTGTCGTTGATCGGGTATTTGACGTTCAGGCCCAGGGGAAAATTCCACGAACTCGTCCGCAGGTTGACCGAGCTGTCGGAACGGGTCTCGCGATAGGCCTGCACGGTGAAGGAGCCGGTGGTGCGGCCCTCCGTCTTGCTCAGATCGAGGGAGAAATTCGGGTTGATCGTGTTTTCGCCCGAGTACTTGCTGTACCGGACGAAGTCGATCTTCGCGACCGAGTTCACGGCGATGAGGCCGGCGCGGCGCTTGAGTTCGGCGCCCACCTGCGCCGTCACCGTCGAGTCGCCCTGGCCGGAGGCCTCGGCGAAGATGTTGCTGTTGTAGCCGAAGGTGACGCTACCGAAGACGAACAGCTGGTTCCGCGTGCCGTCGATGTTCAGCAGCGCCTGGGCGGACGGAATGATCGTCAGCCAGGCGGCGAGACTGGCGGCCGCGGCGGCGCGGGAAAGGCGGGAGAACGAAGCCATGGATCAGGTTCCGGGCAGGCGGTCGGGGCTGATGACGATGTTGGTGGGAGGCTGGCTGGGCACGGTCGGCTTCGCGACGATGTCCTGGTCGGGATTGTCGGCACCGGCGGCCTCGTTGCCCGGACCGGCGGGAGCGTTGCCTGCCTGGCCGGGCGGGCGGTCGATGGCTTCAAAGGTCACGGTTTTCTTGGCGTTGCACGCCATCTCGGTGCGCTCGTCGGCCGCCTGCAGCGACTCCTTGGGGATCGGCTGGATGGTGATGACCGGTTCCGCGCCGGGGCTGGCGGGCGGCTGGATGACCGCGCGTTCGCCGGGCCGGAGGATCTGGCCGCCCACGTCCTTGCCGCCGCTGCGGACCGTCACGTCGCCCTCGAGCAGGTCGATGTAGGTTTCGTTGGCGTGCGACTCGATGGAGACCTTGCCGCCGCGGATGTTAACCGAGCCGTGCGGGGTGGAGTAGACCATGGAGCTGCCGGACACGAGGCGGCTGGTGCAGATGCCGATCGCGCCGTGCGGCACGTAGACGTTGCTCTGCGAGACGGAGGGCTCGTAGGGCTGGTCGAGCGTGGCGTCGCGGTTGGGCTGGAAGGGCTCCTGCACGAAACGGCCGATCTCGACGCGGGTGTTCTCGTCGACGAACATGCCCGTGCCGTTCGAGTAGACGATGGCGTTGTGCGAATTGGCCTTGGTCTCAATCACCGTGCCGGGCGCATCGAACGCCGTGGACTGGCGCGCCGTGTAGATTTTCTCGCCGCTCTGGATCTGGCTGTCGCCCGTGCTTTCGGCGACGAAGAGCTTGCTGGTGGGGCCCTTCTTCTTGCCCAGCGAGCGTTGCGCAAACGAACTGGGAACCGCGACGACCAGCGCGAGCGCGCTGGCGAGAAGCAACCGGGAAAGATTTGTTTTCATGGGCGGTGCGGAGGGTGGAATGGGTGGATCGGCCGTGGCAATATGGCTGCTTTAGATACCCCTAGAAATAACTAGGGGATTACACCCATGACAAGAGTATTTCCCGAGCGTTTACGCATTTTCGCGTAAGTTGTTACACCAGAAAGTTTATCAGACGCCCTTTAACGTAAATAGCGCGCTTGATTTCTTTGCCAGCAAGATGGGCTGCGACCTTGGGGTCTTGGGGCGCCAGGACCTTCAATTCCGCTTCGGTGACGGCGGCGGGCACGGCGATGTCGCTGCGGGTTTTACCGTTCACCTGGATCACGATCGTGATCGTCGTGGCGATGAGCTTCGCCGGGTCGAACACCGGCCAGCCGGCGGCGGCGACGGAGCCGGGCGCGCCGATGCGGTGCCAGAGTTCCTCCGCGATGTGCGGGGCGAGCGGGGCGAGCAGGCGCAGCAGGTCCTGCAGCACGTCGCGCGGGAGCACCGGCTCCTTTTGCAGCGCGTTGGTGAAGATCATCAGCTGCGAGATCGCGGTGTTGAACCGCAGCGCGTCGAAATCCTCGCCGACCTTCTTGATCGTCTCGTGGCGGAGCTTTTCGGCCTCGGCGCTCAGCGCGCCGGTCGCGGCGACGCGCGGGTTGACCGCGCCGGTTTCGTCGAGGCACTCGCGCCAGACCTTTTTCAGGAAGCGGTGCACGCCTTCGATGCCCTTGGTGTTCCAGGGTTTCATCGCATCGAGCGGCCCGAGGAACATCAGGTAGAGGCGCAGCGAGTCGGTGCCGTAGTCCCGGATGATGTCGTCGGGATTGATCACATTGCCGCGGCTCTTGGACATCTTCACGCCGTCCTCGCCGAGGATGATGCCCTGGTGGAAAAGCTTCGGGAACGGCTCGGGCTTCGGCACGATGCCGAGGTCGAACAGCACCTTGTGCCAGAAGCGCGCGTAGAGCAGGTGCAGCACCGAGTGCTCGGCGCCGCCGACGTACAGGTCGGGGCCTTCCCAGTACTTCAGCGCCTCGGGGCTCGCGAGCGCGGTGGCGTTCTGCGGGTCGAGATAGCGGAGGTAATACCAGCATGAGCCGGCCCATTGCGGCATGGTGTTGGTCTCGCGGCGTGCGCGGACCCACTGGTCACCGGACGGCTTGGTGGTGGCGGCGGGCACGGCCTCGCCGGTCCGGACGTTGAACCAGATCTCGAGCCAGTCGGTGACGTTCGCCAGCGGGCTTTCGCCATTGCCGCTCGGCAGGTACGACTCGACGGCCGGCAGCGTCAGCGGGAGCGACGCATCGGGCAGCGGCAGCGCGAACTGCTTCACGCCGTTCTCCACGAAGGTCACGGGCGACGCGGGCAGGTCCTTGCGCACGGCGGCGGCCCGGGCGTAGTCGGCCTCGCTCAGCCACACGATCGGGAACGGCTCGCCCCAGTAGCGCTGGCGCGAGAACAGCCAGTCCCGGATCTTGTAGTTGATCGTGCCCTTGCCGATGCCCTTGGCGGCGAGGTCGGCGATGATCCTTTTCTTGGCCTCCGCCCACGGCAGGCCGTCGTAGCCGGGCGAATTGATCATCGTGCCATCACCGACGTACGGCAGCTTGTCGGAGCCATCGGCGGCCGCGATGACGCGCGGCGTGGGCAGCTGGTACTGCTGCGCAAAATCCCAGTCACGCTCGTCGTGCGCCGGCACGGCCATGATCGCACCGGTGCCGTAGCCCATGAGCACGTAGTCGGCGATCCACACCGGCACCCTGGCGCCGTTGACGGGATTGATCGCGTAGCTGCCGGTGAAGACGCCGGACTTTTCCTTGGCCGACTCGGCCATGCGGTCGACGTCGCTCTTGGCGGCGGTGGCCTTCTTGTACGCGGCCACCTCGGCCTGCTTGTCGGCGGTCGTCAGCTTGTCGACCAACGGGTGCTCGGGCGCGAGCACCATGTAGGTGCAGCCGAACAGCGTGTCGGGGCGGGTCGTGAAGATCTTCAGGTCGCCGAGCGCGGGGTTCTCCAGCTTGAACAGGACCTCGGCGCCCTCGCTGCGGCCGATCCAGGTTTCCTGCATGCGCTTGGTGGACTCGGGCCAGTCGATGTCCTTGAGGCCGTCGAGCAGCTGCTCGGCGTAGGCGGTGATGCGCAGCACCCACTGGCGCAGGTTGCGGCGCTCGACGGGGAAACCGCCGACCTCGGACTTGCCGTCCACGACTTCCTCGTTGGCGAGCACGGTGCGGAGCTCGGGACACCACCAGACGGGACGCTCGTCGACGTAGGCCAGGCCCTTCCTGAAGAGCTGGAGGAAAATCCACTGCGTCCAGCGGAAGTACTTCGGGTCGGTGGTGTCGATCTCGCGGTCCCAGTCGTACGAGAAGCCCAGCGCCTTGATCTGCCGGCGGAAGTTCGTGATGTTGTTCTGCGTGTTCGTCGCCGGGTGCGTGCCGGTCTTCACCGCGTGCTGCTCGGCGGGCAGGCCGAAGGCGTCCCAGCCGATCGGGTGGAGCACGTTGAAGCCGCGGGCGCGCTTGTAGCGGGCGAGGATGTCGGTCGCCGTGTAGCCCTCCGGGTGACCGATGTGCAGGCCGGCGCCGGACGGGTAGGGGAACATGTCCAGGACGTAGTACTTGGGCTTGGCCGACGTGTTTTCGGCCCGGAAAGGCTTGGTTTTCTCCCAGATCGCCTGCCAGTGGGGCTCGATCTTGAGAAAGTCGTACTCGGTGGAGTTGGTCGCAGCCATGCTTGTAAACGAATCACTGTGGGACGTTCATCTTTACCGTCAATCCTGCTCCCGGCCGGGTATAGTCCTAATTTGTCATTGCGAGTCGTCCTGCTTGTCAGGACGGCGAAGCAATCCAGCTGGATCGCCACGGCGCGCTTTGCGCGCCTCGCGATGACAATCTCAAATTAGGACACTACTCCCGGCCGATTCCAGGATCTCCTGTAGCGGCGCTCTATGGGCGCCGTTTGGTGAGCGCCGGCGGTCATAGGCCGCCGCTACGGACAAATGAACATTGCCGAGGTATGAGACTCCTCTGTTAGTCTCAGCCCGCATGTTTACCGGAATCATCGAGGAGGTCGGCCAGGTCGTGGCGTTCGCCCCGGGCAAGGAGGCGTGGTCGCTGCAGATCGCCGCGCGAACCGTGACCTCCGATGTCGCCTTGGGTGACAGCATTGCGGTCAACGGCTGCTGCCTCACGGCCACGCGCTTCGATGCCGGCAACCTGTGGTTCGACCTGCTCGCGGAGACCGTCCGCCTGACCAATTTCTCCGAACTGAAGCCCGGCTCCGCCGTGAACCTCGAGCGCAGCCTGAAGCCCGACACGCGCATGGGCGGGCACTTCGTGTCGGGCCATGTCGACGCGCTGGCCCGGGTCGAGGTGTTCGAGGCGCGCGGCAAGGACCACTACCTGCGCGTCGCCGCGCCCGCGGGTTTCGGCCGCTACCTTGTGTCGAAGGGTTCCATCGCGGTGGACGGTATCTCGCTCACCGTGGCGGAAGTCGCCGGCGACTCCTTTGCCGTGTGGCTGATCCCGCACACCCTGGCGGCCACGAACTTGCGCGAAAAAAAGGCGGGCAGCGGCGTGAACCTCGAGTTCGACCTGCTGGCCAAATATGTGGAGAAACTCATCGCCAGCCGGCCGGTCTGATCTCCCGTGAACACCCGCGAACAACTGCTGGCCCTGAACGAAGAGTTGCGCCGCCTCAAATCCGAGGGCCGCCGCAACGTCTCCGTTTCCGAGGAAAGCGTGGCCATGCTGCGGGCGGCGCTGGCCGACGAGCCCGACGAAGAAATTGGAGGCGGGGTGCCCTCACCCCGCGAAGAGCGCAGTTTTGTCGCCGGGAGCGCCGAACCCGGTTCGGCCGCAGCGAGGCCGGCTGCCGCGTTTTCTCTCCCGGTTCCGGTTGCCGTCAAACCCGCCGCCCCGGCGGCCCCAATGGCCGCAGCCAAGTTCACGCTGCCCGACGGCGACAAGCAGACGCGTTGGAACGCGCTCCGCGACATCGTGCTCCACGACGAGGTCTGCAAAAAGAACGTCCACCCGGGCAAGCAGGTCGTGTTCGGCGTCGGCAACCTCGACGCGAAGATCATGTTCGTCGGCGAGGCGCCGGGCGGCGACGAGGAGGAACAGGGCGAGCCGTTTGTCGGCCGCGCCGGCCAGCTGCTCAACCGCATGATCAAGGCCATGGGCCTCGAGCGCAGCCAGGTCTACATCGGCAACATCCTCAACTGGCGCCCGGCCATGGGCACGCGCAGCAGCGACGGCTTCCAGACCGGCAATCGTCCGCCCACCGCCGAGGAGATGGCCTACTGCCTGCCGTTCATCCGGGCGCAGATCGCCATCATCCAGCCGAAGGTGCTGGTCGCGCTCGGCAAGACCGCCGTCGACGGCCTGCTCGGGGCCGACCGCTTCAAGTCCATGGGCGCGGCGCGCGGCACGTGGCACGAGTACGCCGGCACGCCGCTGCGCGCGACGTACCACCCGTCCTATTTGCTGCGCCAGGAAGGCCTCGTGTCGGCGGCCGCGAAGAAGATCAAGCGCGACGCCTGGGAGGACCTGCTGGCGGTGATGGAGCGCGCGTCGCTCCCGATCTCGGAAAAGCAACGCAACTATTTTCTGTGAGAAGCGCCATGTTTCGGTTCGAAGGCTCTCGGAACACACCCCGGCGCGTTGCGCCACCCCTCTTGATAGAGGGGATTTCCGGCCGGGCGGGATTGGGTCCCCTCTATCAAGAGGGGTGCCCGGCAGGGCGGGGTGTGTGGATCGGCGGAATCCTCGCGTTCGCGTTTGCTCTACTCTGTCCGGCTCATGCCGACTTCGACTTCGCCGACGTCCAAACCCGCGCCCAGGCGCTGGCCGCGCAGCCGTACGTCGAGCCGAAATCCGATCTCCCGGCGTGGATGCAGTCGCTGAACTACGAGCAGCACCGCGCCATCCAGTTCGACCGCGACCACGCCTGGTGGCGCGCGCAGAAGCTGCCGTTCCAGCTGCAGTTCTTTCATCCGGGCTGGCTCTTCAAGGTGCCGGTGCGGATCAACGAGATCGTCGGCGGCCGCGTGCAGCCCATCGACTACTCGCGCGCGCTCTTCAACTACGGCGAGACCAAGACCGGCGAGATCCCGGAGCACACGGGCTTCGCCGGTTTCCGCATCCATTACCCGCTGAACCACGCCGGTGACGAACTCGCGGTGTTTCTCGGCGCGAGTTACTTCCGCGCGGTGGGGCGGGGAATGGCCTACGGCCTTTCCGCGCGCGGGCTGGCGATCGACACGGGCGAGCCGAAGCCCGAGGAATTCCCGCGCTTCGACGAGTTCTGGGTCGTGCGGCCCGCCGCCGGCGCCGACTCGGTCACGCTCTTCGCGCTGCTCAACAGCCCGAGCGCGACCGGCGCCTACCGCTTCACCTTCCATCCGGGCGACGAGACGGTCACGGACGTGAAAGCCACGGTCTTCTTCCGCCGCCACCCGGCGGTCGTCGGGCTCGCGCCGCTCACCAGCATGTTCCAGCACGGCGAAAACAGCGGCTGGTCGAAGGATGATTTTCGCCCGGAAGTCCACGATTCCGACGGCCTGTTGCTCCATACCGGTGCCGACGAATGGATCTGGCGCCCGCTGGCCAACCCGCCGGCGACGCGGGTGTCGACCTTCAGCGACAAGTCGCCGCGCGGTTTCGGCCTGATGCAGCGCGATCGCCAATACGAACACTACGACGACCTCGAGGCCAACTATCACCTGCGGCCGAGCGCGTGGGTCGAGCCGGTTGGCGACTGGGGCGCGGGCGCGGTGCGATTGCTCGAGATCCGTTCGCCCGACGAGACCAGCGACAACATCGTCGCCTGCTGGGTGCCGGCCACGCTGCCGGCGATCGGCCACCCGCTCACTTACGAATACCGCCTGCACTGGGTCGCCCAGCCGAAGGGCCTGCCGCCGTCCGGTTTCGTGGTGTCGACCCGGCAGGGCGGCGTGCTCGACCATCCGGAGCGCCGGCGCTTCGTGGTGGATTTCGGCGGCGTACCCTTCGACGGCCCGGAACGCGACATGCGCGGCATGGTGACGGTCGGCCCGGGCGCGAAGCTCGTGACGACGCCCGGCGTGCAGGTGATCCGCCCGCTCGGCGTGTGGCGCGTGGTCTTTGAACTGATTCCCGATGGTTCCGGCCGGCCTGTGGAGTTGCGCTGCTTCATGCAGGACGGTAAGGACATTCTCACCGAGACATGGAGCAACCTCTGGAACCCCTGAACGCCTTCCGCCCCCGGACGGGCACGCCGGAGCAATGGAACGCCGCGTTCATCCGCGTCGAGGATTACCTGCGCGCGCACCGCGTGCACAACCGGCTCCAGCAGATCACCATCCTGGAAAAGGTCATCGCGCGCGCGGCCCGGCGGCACGAGCTGGACCCGTCGCTCGACCCGACCACGCTCGCGGCCGAGGAGGTCGACCGCATGATGGACGAGTGGTTCGGCGAACTGCTCGGGGACAAGAATCTCCCGCACGAGCGCATCGCCGTCGAGGGCCGCGTGGCGCTGCTGCTGTCCGACGGCGTGGACCGCTGGCCGTATGCCTTCCTCGACGAGCAGCAGGTCCCGCCGGAGTTCGCCACCGAGATGCAGCGCCGCTCCATCCAGGCGGGGCCGGACATGACCGTCACCAGCATGGTGCCGCGCCCGATCGAACTCGGCACGTTCACCGAGGTGGCTGGCCAGACCTTCGAGCAGATCGAGAAATGGCCGATCCTGCGCGTGTTCCTGCTCTGGGCTCTGTTCATCTCGGTGCTCGCCCTCGTCTTCTACGCCACGCGATGAAGCCTTCCCATCCACACACCCCGGCGCTGCGCGCCACCCCTCTTGATCGAGGGGACTTCCGTCTGCGTAGGATTGGGTCCCCTCCATCAAGAGGGGTGCCCGGCAGGGCGGGGTGTGTTTCCGGCGTTCGCGTTTCCTGACCATGCCCACCGCCTTCAACGTCGAGCAAGTGGACCAGGCGCGCGTCAGCCGGCGCCGCGTGACGTTCTTCTGCCTCGTCTTTCTCCTGACCAGCCTCGCGGCGTGGTTCATGGCGGACATCCTCTGGCAGGGCCAGGTGAACCTGCTCGAGCTGCCGCTGCTGGCGCTCTTCACGATCCTGTTCGCCAACATCACGACCGGTTTCTGCACCGCGCTGCTCGGGCTCTACGTGATCAACCGCGGCGACACCGCGCGCATCTCCCGCACGATCGAGGGCGAGCCGCTCGCCAGGCTTCCGCTCGGCAGCACCGCGATCGTGATGCCGGTCTTCAACGAGGATCCCAGCCGCATTTTCGAGGGGCTGCGCGTCATCTACCGCTCGCTCGAGCAGACGGGCCGCCTCGACGAGTTCGACTTCTTCATCCTCAGCGATTCCAACGACCCCAACCGCTGGATCCAGGAGGAGGTCGCGTGGGCCGAGCTCTGCAAGCAGCTCAACGGCTTCGGCCGCATCTTCTACCGGAAGCGCCGCATCTCCATCAACAAGAAGAGCGGCAACGTCGCCGACTTCCTGCGGCGCTGGGGCCAGAGCTACCGCTACATGGTCGTGCTCGACGCCGACAGCATCATGACGGGCGAATCCATCGTGAAGCTCGTGGCGATGATGGAGCGCAACCCGACGGTCGGCATCCTCCAGACCGCTCCGCGCATCATCAACGGCGTCACGCTCTACGCGCGCATTCAGCAGTTCGCCAGCCGCCTCTACGGCCCGCTCTTTCTCGCCGGGCTGAACTACTGGCACCAGGGCGAGAGCAATTTCTGGGGCCACAACGCCGTCATCCGCGTCGCGCCGTTCATGTCGCACGCCTCGCTGCCCGAGCTGCCCGGCGTGGAGCCGTTCGGCGGGCGCATCCTGAGCCACGACTTCGTCGAGGCCGCGCTCATGCGCAAGGCCGGCTGGAAGGTGTGGCTCGCCTACGACCTCGAGGGCAGCTTCGAGGAGGGGCCGCCGACGCTGATCGACGCCGCCAAGCGCGACCGCCGCTGGGCGCAGGGCAACCTGCAGCACAGCTGGCTGCTGTCGGCGCCCGGCCTGCACCCGATCAACCGCTTCCACCTCTTCCAGGGCATCATGGGCTACCTGAGCTCGCCGATCTGGCTGCTCTTCATGCTGCTCAGCAGCCTGCACCGCTTCAACACGGCCGTCTCCATCGACCCGATGCGCAACTACACGATGGTCTTCGGCTACCCGGTGCCGGTGCCCGAGGCCTTCGCCCTGTTCACGCTCACGATGACGCTGATCTTCCTGCCGAAGATCCTGAGCGTCGGCCTCGTGCTGAAGCACGGCCGCAGCGACGCATTCGGCGGCTCGCTGCGGCTCGTGCTCAGCGCCATCCTCGAGGTCATCACCTCGGCGCTGCTGGCGCCGATCAACATGATGTTCCACGCGAAGTTCGTCGCCTACATCCTGCTCGGCCAGGGCGTGTCGTGGGTGACGCAGACGCGCACCGCGAGCGACGATTCCGACTGGCGCGAGGCGATCATCACGCACTCGGGCCAGACGCTCTTCGGCGTCATCTGGGGCGTGTCCGCCTACATCATCGCGCCGGCCTTCTTCTGGTGGCTGCTGCCGGTGCTGCTGGGCCTGGTGCTGTCGGCGCCGCTCTCGATTTTCCTCAGCCGCGCCGGCTTCGGCCGCCGCGCGCGCGAACTCGGGCTGTTCCTGACGCCCGACGAGACCGAGCCGGCCAAGGAGCTGGCCTTGCTCGAGCGCAACCTCGACGAAGCCTACCAGCAGATGCAGCCGATCAAGCAGCTGCGCCGCGACTACGGCCTGATGCAGGCGATCCTGGACCCGTACGTGAACGCGGTGCACGTGTCGCTCCTGCGCCAGCGCCGGCCCGGCAGCTACTCGGTGCGCCGGTACTTTGTCGAGCTTCGCCGCCGCCTGCTGGCGGAGGGACCGGACAGGTTTTCCACCCGCGAGAAGATGGCGCTGCTCCTCGACGCCGAGTCGATGAACTGGCTCCACGAACAGCTCTGGAAGCAGCCCGCGGGACAGCTCTCGCCCTGGTGGCGCCTGGCCATGCGCCAGTACAACGTGCTCACGGCCACGCCTGTCACGGCGTTGTACCGCTGAGCGGGGCGGTTGTCTTGTGTAGGGCTGCCGCTCGTCGGCAGGCCGGCCCGGCGACGAGCGCCGGCCCTACACAATGCCCTGAGTCCCGCCGCTACCTCACATTCGCATACGCGCTGAACACCAGTTCCTGGCCGGCCGCCGTCTTGGCGTGGATGCGGAAGGCGGCGTTGGCGGGCTTGCCGATATCCTTGGGCGAAAGATGCAGCACGGCGCGGGTGGCCGAGGCTTTCTCGAGGCGGAAGTTGAAATCCTCGCTGGTGGCCTGGACGTCGCCGAAGGCGAGGTCGACCCCGGGCGTGACGTCGAGGGCGACGGTCTGTTCGCCCGCGGCTTCGTGGAGCTTCCAGTCGACGACGCGCGGGGAGAGGGTCACGACCTCCGGCACCTCGATCTCGACGGTGAGCGCCGCGGCTTCCTGGCCGTCGTCGGTGCTGACGATGATGGTGCGGCCGTATTTGCCGACGCGGTCGCCGAGCGTGAAGCGGGCGATGATCTGGCCGGAGGCGCCGGGCGCGAAGGTCCTGGCGCTGGCATGGGCCTCGAGGCAGTCGCAGCTCGTGTCGACGCTGCGGATGGTGACGGGCTTGTCGCCCCGGTTGGTGAAATCGAAGGCGATCTCCGCGGTGCGGTCGAGCGGCGCGGCCTTGAGCGAGAGATGCTGCGTCTTCCACTCGAGCGCGGCAGCGGGGCCGGCGGCCAGCAGGAGGACGAGAAAGGCAACAAGGGACTTCATAGGGAAGTGGCGTTACAAAACCCCGATCAAGCCAATCAGCAATACAGTTTCACAGAAGCCAACGAAGGGAACGAACAGCAAAGTACATTGGAATGCCTGTTCCGCCATCCTGAGCCGTGCGAAGCAGCGGTGGTCGCCGGGACGGCGGCGACAGGCGTCGGTGCGGAGACCGACGCCCACCTATTCCTTTGCACGGCTCAGGATGACGTTGTGGAGAGCAAGGGTTGATAGGGCTCCAAACTCTCAACTCTCAGCTGCACGTTGCCTTAGCGAAACGCCTTCAGCGCCTCGGCGACGAGGGCGAACTCGGCCTTCAGGGCCGGCAGGCTGGCGGTGGCGCCGGCGAAGTCGGCCTTCTTGCCCTGGTGCTCCATCTCGAGCGCGACCTTCACCAGGCCGGCGGCGCCGAAATTGCTCGAGCTGCCCTTGACCGTGTGCGCGGCGCGGGTGAGCAGCGCGGCGTCCTGCCTGGCGAGCGCCTGCTCGAGTTCCGCGATGCGCTCCGGCACGTCCTGCAGGAACATGTCGATCAGCTCGCGCAGGAAGTTGGGATCGTCGGGATTGAGGTCCTTCAGGGCGGCGACGGTCTCGGCATCGATGGCGGGGTTGGTCATGGTCGTCATGGTAGTCAGGAGGCCCATTCAAAGGAGGTGTTCTGCTCGATCTCCTCGATGGTGGTGAGGCCGAGCAGGACCTTGCGCATGCCGTCGTACCGGAGGGAACGGTAGCCGACGCGTGCGGCGGCGCGAGTGATTTCCTGGGCGCTCTTGCCCTCGGAGATCAGCTGGCGGATTTCCTCGGTGATGAGCACGAGCTCGTGGAAGGCGATGCGGCCCTTGTAGCCCGTGCCGCGGCACTGGTTGCAGCCGCGGCCGCGGTAGAACGTCACCTCGGCGAGGCCCTCGTCCTCGAAGTAGCGGCTGAGCACCTCGCGGCTCGGGTAATAGGCCTCCTTGCAGCGCTCGCAGATGCGGGCGGCGAGGCGCTGCGCGAGTACGCCGATGACCGACGGCGCGACCATGTACGGCTCGACGCCGATTTCCATGAGGCGCACGATCGCCTGCGCGGCGGTGTTGGTGTGCAGCGTGGCGAAGACGAGGTGGCCGGTGAGCGCGGCCTCGGTGGCGATCTTGGCCGTCTCGAGGTCGCGGATTTCGCCGATGAGGATCACGTCCGGATCCTGGCGGAGCAGCGAACGGAGCAGGGTGGAGAACTTCAGGTCGATGTGGGAGTTCACCTGGCTCTGGGTGACGCCCTGCATCGGGATTTCCACCGGGTCCTCGATCGTCGAGATGTTGACCGTCGGGTCGTTGATCTCATTGAGCGCGGCGTAGAGGGTGGTCGTCTTGCCGCTGCCGGTCGGGCCGGTGACGAAGATGATGCCGCTCGGGTTCTGCACGAGGCGCTTGAGCGGCCCCATGATCGGCTGCGAGATCAGCATCTTGTCGAGGGTCATCATCGACTTCTTGCCGGTCGAGGCCAGCACGCGGATCACGACCTTCTCGCCGTTGACGGAGGGCAGGGAGGAGAAGCGGAAGTTCGCCGTGCTCGTGCCGATCGCGAGCGAGAAGCGGCCGTCCTGCGGGAAGCGGGCCTCGGCGATGTTCAGGCTGCAGAGCACCTTCAGGCGCGCGACGATGGCGCGGTGGAGCTTGCGCGGGAAAGTCATCACCTCGCGCATCATGCCGTCGACGCGGAAGCGGATGCGCGACGCGATCTCCATCGGCTCGATGTGGACGTCGGTGGCGCGCTCGCGCAGGGCGTAGAAGATGATTTCGTCGAGCACCTTCACGAGGGATTCGGACTCGGCGGAGGTGTCGAAGCGCTCGTTGGTGAAGTCCGGGCTGCGCTCGAGCTCGGCGAGGCTGTCGACGAGCGTCTTCTCGGTGCTGTACTGGATCGAGATGGCGTCGGCGATCTCGCACGGCAGGCAGAACACCGGGCTGATGGCCATCTGCGTGATCTGCTCGAGGCGGCGGACGAGGTCCTTGTCCTCCGGCGCGCCGAGGGCGACGGTCAGGACGTCGTCGAACACATACAGGCCGATCGCGTTGACCTTCTTCGCGATGGTCACGGGGATCTTTTCCACGGCCTCGTCGGTGATGGCGGAGGCGAGCACGTCGACGTAGGCGATGCCGATGGAGTTCGACCACAGGCGGCAGGCCTCGTCCTTGGTCAGCAGGCGCTTGTCGATGAGCGCCTGGAGCTGCGCGACCGTGCCAGCGCCGTGGTCGCGGCCCGTGGCCGCGAGCTCCGCCTCGAAGTCGAAGTGGGGCGTCTCGCGGACGAGGTCGAGGAAGGTCTTATTTGCGAGGCTTGATGGCACGGCGGGGGCGGTTTTTCTGGAAGAGCTTGGCGATCTCGACCTGCTCGAGCTTTTCCATGGCGAAGGCGGCGGCGTTGCGCTCGAGCTGGACCTCGCGGAGCAGCTGCGGGAGCGAGTAGCGGACGCCGACGAGGCCCGCGGTGAGCGGGTCGGGCTGGGGCGCGGCGCTCATGCGGGGACCTCCGAGCCGTAGCAGTCGGCGATGATCTGTTCGAAGCGGGCGGTCAGCTCCTCACGCGGGGTGTCCTTGCGGATGTAGTCGACGGCGCCGAGCTGCTGGCACTGCTCGACGGTGTGGCGGTTGGCGAGGGAGGTAAGCATCACCACGACGGCGTTGGGATCGGCCTGCATGATGCCGGTGAGGGCCTGCACGCCGTCCATGACGGGCATGTTCACGTCGAGCAGCACCAGGTCGGGCTGGTGCTGCTGGTAGAGTGCGATGGCCTCGGCGCCGTTCGCCGCCTCGAGGATGCGCGGGTTGTCGAACTTGCGCAGGACCAGGCCGATGAATTTCCGGATGTGGGCCTCGTCGTCCGTCAAGAGGATGGTCTGCGGGCAGTTCATGCGGCGAGGAGCGGGAAGGTGATGCGGAACACGCTGCCGCCGGCGGGCACGCTCTCGGCGGCGATGCTGCCGCCGTGCGATTCCATGATGCGCTTGCAGATGGCGAGGCCGAGGCCGGTGCTCTTTTCGCCGCCGGTCGGCTTCACCGACGTCTGGCCGAAATCCTTGAAGAGCTTGTGGCGCTCGCCCTCGGGGATGCCCGGCCCCTGGTCGCGCACGAGCACCGAGTAGTGCGCCGTGTCGCGCTCGCGGAGGACCCGGATCGTGGAGTTGGGCGGGGAGAACTTGATCGCGTTGCTGAGCAGGTTGTCGACGACCTGGCGGATCTTGTCGGCATCGATGCGCAGCACGGCGTCGTCCGGCACCTCGGCCAGCTCGATGCGCGAGCCCTTCTTGGCGGCGTTGATGTTGTTGAGGTAGACGGAGCGCTCGAGCAGGTCGGCGATGGGCCGCTCCTCGGGCGAGATCTTGAGCTCGCCGGATTCGATCACGGAGACGTCGAGGTATTCGTTCACCATCGTCAGCAGCGACTGGCTGGTGTCTTGGATCATCTTCACGATGTCGACCTGGTCGGGCGTGATCGGGCCGAGCGAGCCGTCGGCGAGGAAATCGGTGAGGCCGCGGATGGAGGCGAGGGGACCGCGCAGGTCGTGGGCCACCATGCCGAGGAGGCGGTTCTTGGCGGTGTTCGCCGAGCTCAGCTGGGCCACGAGCTGGCGCTGCTGCTCGCTCAGGAGGCGGTTCTGCAGGTGCGTGCGCAGGCGCGCGAGGGCTTCGCGGCCCTTGAAAGGTTTCGGCAGGTAATCGACGCCGCCCGCGGCGAGGCCTTCGATGACGTCGTCGGATTCGGACTTCGCGGTGATGAAGATCACCGGCGCCAGCATGTCGCCGTGCTTCGCCTTCAGCGCACGGCAGGTTTCAAATCCGTTGATGCCCGGCATGATCACGTCGAGCAGGACGAGGTCGGGCTTGAACTCCTCGTAGATCACCAGCGCTTCCTCGCCGGAATGGACGGCGCGGATTTCATAACCCTCCGGCTTGATCATGCTCGTCAGGATGCGCACGTTCAGCCGATCGTCGTCGACGATCAGGATGCGGCGGCCGGCCAGTTCCGGCCGGGACGAATCAGCGGGTGGATTCATGGGTATTACGCACGCTTGTAAACGGCACGAATCTGCACCCGCCTTAGGGATTTTCCTCTATGGAGGTGGGCGTCTGTTTCCATACCGACGCCTGTCGCCGATGTGGAAATCGGCGATCACCACATCCCCATAACTCCTAACAAATAACTCTTAACTACGCCGTAAGGCGCCACATATCATGGAATCCTGATGCGATGATAATTGTACTTGCCTGACCCCGAAACGTGCCGTTCCCTCCCGCATGGCTAATTCCTTTGTTTTCTCTTCCGAATCCGTGGGCGAAGGGCATCCCGACAAGGTCGCGGATCTCATCTCAGACAGCGTGCTGGACGCCTGCCTGGCGCAGGACAAGTACAGCCGCGTGGCGTGCGAGACGCTCGTGAAGTCCAACGTCGCCGTCGTGGCCGGCGAGATCACGACCAAGGCCAAGGTCGACTTCGAGAAGGTCATCCGCGACGCCATCCGCGAGATCGGCTACACCAACAGCGACGACGTCTTCCACGCCGACCAGGTTTTCATCAACAACTACCTCACCGGCCAGTCGCCCGACATCGCGCAGGGCGTCGACGCCAAGAAGGCCAAGGGCAAGAAGACCGCCGAGCAGGGCGCCGGCGACCAGGGCATCATGTTCGGCTACGCGTGCAACGAGACGCCCGAGCTCATGCCGACCCCGATCATGTTCGCGCACCGCCTCGGCCGCGAGCTCACCAAGCTCCGCAAGAGCGGCAAGGTGAAGTGGCTCCGCCCCGACGCGAAGTCCCAGGTTTCCGTCCGCTACGAGAACGACACGCCCGTCGAGGTCGTGAACGTCGTCATCTCCACCCAGCACGCCGCCGACGCCGAGCACGCGATGATCGAGCAGTACCTCATCGAGCACGTGATCAAGAAGGTCATCCCGGCGCGCATGCTGAACAAGAAGACCGAGTACCTCATCAACCCGACCGGCCGCTTTGTCATCGGCGGTCCGCAGGGCGACACCGGCCTCACCGGCCGCAAGATCATCGTCGACACCTACGGTGGCTGGGGCCGCCATGGCGGCGGCGCCTTCTCCGGCAAGGATCCGTCCAAGGTCGACCGCTCCGCCGCGTACATGGGCCGCTGGGTCGCCAAGAACATCGTCGCCGCCGGCCTCTCGACCCACGCCGAGATCCAGTTCGCCTACGCCATCGGCCACCCGCAGCCCGTCTCGGTCCGCGTCGAGACCTTCGGCACCGCCAAGCTCGGCATCTCCGACGAGCAGATCACGGCCGCCGTCCAGAAGGTTTTCAGCTTCAAGCCCGCCGACATCGTCGCGCAGCTCAATCTCCTCCGCCCGATCTACCGCGAGACGACCAACTACGGTCACTTCGGCAAG
>JBEHYX010000045.1:0-30825 GCA_048497945.1 Verrucomicrobiota bacterium
GTCGAAGTCCATCTCCGTCGGCCAGGGCCGCGCCACCTACCGCGGCCAGGTCCACATCCCGAAGCACCTCAAGGGCTGCAAGAACAACACCGAGTGCGATGCGCTGCTGATCAACACCAACAGCCGCACCGACACCTATCCCGCCATCTCCGTGCGCGGCGACAAGAACGCCACGCAGCACGAGGCGAGCGTGTCCAAGGTTTCCGAGGACATGATCTTCTACATGCAGCAGCGCGGCCTGACCGAGGCGCAGGCGATGAGCCTCGCCGTCAACGGCTTCATCAACGACCTCGCCCGCCAGTTCCCGATGGAATATTCCGTCGAGCTGAAGCGGCTCATCGACCTCGAGATGGAGGGCAGCGTCGGTTAAATTCTTTTGTCATCGCGAGCCCGCTTCGCGGGCGTGGCGATCCAGCTGGATTGCTTCGTCGCTTCGCTCCTCGCAATGACCCGTTAAAAACATGGCCACTGTCCTCTCCTCTCCCGTTTCCCTGACCGGCTCGTTCACCCGCGAGGCCTTCGCCGCCCACCTCGAGCGCGTGAAGCACCTCCCCGCGTGGTGGCTCGACCGCAAGCGCGCCGCCTACGAGCGCTTCGCCGCCCTCCCGATGCCCAAACGCACCGACGAAGGCTGGCGCTTCTCGAACTTCGCCGCGCTGACCCTCGACGGATTCGAGGTGGGCCGGGCCGTCCCCGGCACGGCTCCTTCGCCCGCGTTCCAAGCCGGCGCTTCGCTCACCTTCCTCAACAACCGTGCCGCCGGCCGCACCGGCGCCGCACCCGCCGGCGTCATCTTCGACACGCTGCAGAACGCGCTGAAGACCCACGCCGACCTCGTGAAGGCCCACCTGCTCACGCAGCCGTCCAAGCTCGGTTCCGACAAGTTCGCCGCGCTCCACGAGGCCTTCCTCGAGGACGGCGCCTTCGTGTACGTCCCGAAGGGGGTCGAGGTCGCCGGCCCGCTGGCCGTGTATCATCAGGCCGACGGCAAGGGCGCCGCCGTCTTCCCGCACACGCTCGTCGTCGCTGAAGAGAACGCCAAGGTCACGGTCGCAGATTTCTTCGGTTCGGCCCTCTCGCCTCTCGCCTCTGGCCCATCGCCCGCGCCGCAGGCGTTCGCCTGCGGCGGCAACGACCTCTACTCCGGCCACGGCGCGCAGCTCACCTACGTCGCGATGCAGGACTGGAGCCGCGACACGCTGTCGTTCCAGTTCAACGCCACCGTCGCCAAGCGCGACGCGAAGGTGCTCTCGCTCAACGTCCACCTCGGCGCAAAACAGGCCCGCCACGAGTCCTTCTCGCAACTGCAGGCCCCCGGCGCCCACTCCGAGATGCTCGCGCTCACCGTCGCGCAGGGCGACCAGGAGTTCGACCAGCGCACGCTGCAGATCCACCAGGCGCCGAACACCGGCTCGAACCTGCTCTACAAGAACGCGCTCCTCGACAAGGCGAAGACCATCTTCTCCGGCCTGATCGTCGTCGATCCGGACGCGCAGAAGACCGACGCCTACCAGTCGAACCGCAACCTGATGCTCTCCGACGAAGCCGAGGCGCACTCGCTGCCCGGCCTCGAGATCCAGGCCAACGACGTCCGCTGCACCCACGGCGCCACCAGCGCCCGCATCGACGCCGAGCAGGAGTTCTACCTCGAGGCCCGCGGCATCAAGCCCGCGCAGGCCCAGGAGCTGCTCGTCTTCGGCTTCTTCGAGGAAGTCCTCGGCAAGATCGAGCACGAGGCGCTCCACGACGCCCTCAGCACCATCATCCGCCAGAAATTCAAAAAGTGAAGATAACCACCACGAAACACACTAAATACACGAAAGGCATGATTCCTTTTCGTGTGGTTCGTGTATTTCGTGGTTAACTCCTGATCGATTCCATGAGCGACAACCGCGAACGTACCCTGTCCCGCGACGTCAACGCGTCGCAGATCCCGTCCGGCGACAAGCACACGCTCTTCGCCGGCGCCAAGGTCTTCATCCACCAGGTCCTCGGCGGCAGCTACACCGTGCAGACCGACACCGGCCTCTACCGCCTCGACGGCAAGGACGCCGACGCCATCGGCGAGACGGTGAAGGACCAGAAGGTCGCCGGCGGCACGCTCGCCGACGGCTCGCCCGATCCCGACGCCGTGTGGGCGCAACTGCGCCAGGTGTTCGACCCCGAGATCCCGGTCAACATCGTCGACCTCGGCCTCGTCTACACGATGGACATCTCCAAGGACGAGGCCGCCGGCCACAAGGTCGACGTCGCCATGACGCTCACCGCGCCCGGCTGCGGCATGGGCCCGGTCATCGCCGAGGACGCCAGGAACAAGATCCTCCTCGTCCCCGGCGTCGCCGCCGCGGATGTCCGCATCACCTGGGAACCACCGTGGAACCAGAGCATGATCTCCGAGGAAGGTAAGATGAAACTCGGGCTGATCTGAACCTGGAGGGCCGGTCTCCTGACCGGCCTTTTTTATTTCCCGCCGTCATCCTGAGCCGTGCGAAGGAAAGGTGGGCGTCGGTTTCCACACCGACGCCGGTCGACGCCGGGACGGCGGCGACCACCTTGGATCGCACGATTCAGGATGATCCCAACACCGCGTTGAAGTCGGCCGTTGCCTTCAGCAACCGCGCCTGGCGCTGGACGCCAAAGGTGTTCAGCGCCATTGCCACGCTGAAGTAACCGTCGAGCAGCCGGTAGAGCCGCGCGTCCACCGCGCCGTACTGCGCCTCATAAGCCCGGCGGAATATCCGGTGCCAGTCCACGCGCCGGAATTGCTGCAGCGTCTCGTCCTCCCAGCGGATCGCGTAGCGATAGCGGCCGCCACCGGCCCCGTACCCGGCGATCTCCACCTTTTCCGTGCGCAACGCCAGCAGTTCCCCGGTGGCGTAGGATTCGTATTTCACGAGGTCGAACAACGGCAGCGCGCAATCGATGCCGGCGACGGAGACCGGATCGATCAGGATCAACCGCGGCTCGGTCCCGGCCTCTTCGCGCCGCCAGAGGATGTTTTCGAGAAAGAAGTCGCCGTGGATCCGCCCAGTCGGCGACGCATCGAGGGCTGCCAGGGCATCCGTACCGGACACTATCCTTTCCAGCGCCGCGCGCGGGCCGAACAGGTCGCATCCATTGAGCTGCACGCGTTCCGCCGCGATCAGCGCCGCGAAAGCCGGCTCGGCGGCCAGCCCGGCCAGCGCCTCGGTGACCGCGGCGCACAGGTGGCGCGACAGCGGTTCGGCCGCCGGCTGTGGCTCATGCAGTCGGTGGAGCAACGCCACGGCCAGTTCCTCCTGGAAACGATCGATCTCCGGCTGCGCGAGCAGCCCGCGCCGGGCCAGCTCGCCGGCGTCGGTGTGCTGCGGGTAGAAGGGCATCTCGTAGCCAAGGTCGGGCACACCGGCGACGGTGCGGTCCCAACTCGCCAGCAACGGCGGCAGCACGGTCGCGGCGGCGGGCGAAAGCGAACGCAGGTAGCGGATCTCACGGCGCAGCGAATTGAGGCCCCACGGGCCCGGCGCCGCGGCGCCCTTGTTCCGTTTGCGCACCCGGAGCGAACCGTCGGCCAGCCCGATCACCTCCGTGCGATCCCAATAGCCGTCTTTCAACGTGCGGACAATGGACCCGGAGCTGGGTTCGGCGGTCGGGGCGGACGTCATCCTGCGCCTACGCTCCCCCGCGCCCAGCGGCGAGGCAAGCCGTCAGAAATCCCGGCGAATCCAACTTGTCATTGCGAGTCGTCCTGCTTGGCAGGACGGCGAAGCAATCCAGCTGGATCGCCACGGCGCGCTGCGCGCACCTCGCGATGACAATCAAGCGAGGAGACTGTCGGGGCCCGGAAGCTCAGTTGCCGAGGCCGGCGACCTTCCACTCGGTTTCCTTGGTGTCCGGCGCGCCGCTGTAGCGGAGCAGCGCCTTCTGGAAAAACTGGCCCTTGAGGGCTTCGGGAAAGGAGTCGGCGAGCAGCTTGGCCAGGCCCGGATCTTCGTTGCGGGTGACCAGGGTGACCATGCGCTTGGCGTCGCCGGAAGCCGGGACCGCCTTGTAGATCGTGAACTGGGAGCTGATCATCGTCTTCGGCACGGAGCCGCCGATGACGATCGCCACGTCGTAGAGGCCGGTGCCAAGGCCCCAGCCGGCGCGCGGGCCGTCGACCTTCTGGACCTTGATCGGCGTCGGCGCCTTGACGCGCTGGCTCATCTCAAAGCTCAGGCTTTCCTTGAAGGCATCGTGCAGCTGGTCGCTCGCGGCGTTGTTGCGGTCGAGATCGACGATGGCAAGCGAGAGGCTGCTGCTCGCCTGCACCTTCACCTTGGCGTCGTCCGCCGCGGTCAGCGGCAGGAACGAACCGACAGCGAGGCAGGCAGCAACAGCGAGGCGGAGTGCTTTCATGGGGATAAGGGGTTGCCCCTTTTAATCGGCACAAAGGGCCCCCACCTGAGCCGAATCGCCCCCTGATCCGTCGACAATTATAACAACTTAGCTCCCGCGAGCCCCACGCCCGGCTCGACAACTGAGCGGGCTTGGGCGTTTGTATCCGTCACCCCCATGATCCGCCTCTTTTCCGATGCCTCGGGCGTCCTGCTGGAACACTCCGGTTCGGTGCGCCGTCCTGCCCAGCCCCTGACGATCGACGCCGTCTTCACCGCGTCCGATCCCGTCGCCCTCGCCCGCAGCGCGTGGGAATCCGGCCAGCCCGCCGCGCTTCCCGCCCAGCCCGGTGCGCCGATCGGCACGCAGGAAGTGTGGGCCGCGGGCGTCACCTACCTGCGCAGCCGCACCGCGCGCATGGAGGAGTCCAAGGATGCCGGCGGCGGCACATTCTACGACAAGGTCTACAACGCCGACCGTCCCGAGATCTTCTTCAAGGGCACGCCGCACCGCGTCGCCGCCCCCGGCACGCCGGTGAAGATCCGCGGCGACTCCAAGTGGAACGTCCCCGAGCCCGAGCTCACGCTCGCCATCAATTCCCAGGGAAAAATCTTCGGCTACACCGTCGGCAACGACATGAGCTCGCGCGACATCGAGGGCGAGAACCCGCTCTATCTCCCGCAGGCCAAGGTCTACGACAAATCCACCGCACTCGGGCCGTGCCTCGTGCTGACGAACGACGCGCTCCCGCCGTCCACCACGATCGCCCTCGAGATCCGCCGCGCCGGCGCGGCGGTGTTCAACGGCGCAACCCAGGTCAGCCAGATCAAGCGCAAGTTCGCCGAGCTCGCGGAGTATCTTTATCGCGACAATTCCTTCCCGCAGGGCGCGTTTCTCCTCACCGGCACCGGCGTCGTGCCGCCCGATGCGTTCACGCTCCGCTCCGGCGACGAGATCCGCATCACGATCGAGCCCATCGGCACGCTGGTGAACCCGGTAGCCTGAGGCATTGGCCGCAAAAAGGCGCAAGAGGCGCAAAATCGATCCTGTAACCAGCTGCTGACTTTTTGCGCCTTCTGCGCATTTTTGCGGCCAACGATTCTGTCCCCCCATGAGCCGCGACCCCATCCTCGATTCCGGCAACGACGCGATCTACACGCTGCGCACCACCGGGCCCGGCCCGAGCGGCAGCCTGCCGCTGGACGCCGACCGCTTGCGCCGCATGTCGAGCGGCGAGCTCTTCGGCTGGACCCAGAACGCCGGCATGGGCTGGTCGCCCGCCGCGATGCTGGGCAAGCAGTACCTCATCCTCAGCACCCAGGGCGGCATCCGCGCGCCCGACGGCTCGCCCATCGCGCTTGGCTACCACACCGGCCACTGGGAAGTCGGCCTGCTGATGGAGGAGGCCGCGCGCGAATTTTCCTCCGCCAAGGCGATTCCCTTCGCCGGCTATGTCAGCGACCCGTGCGATGGCCGCACCAACGGCACGAACGGCATGCTCGACAGCCTGCCCTACCGCAACGATGCCGCCATCGTGCTGCGCCGGCTCATCCGCTCGCTGCCGACGCGCCGCGGCGTGCTCGGCGTGGCGACCTGCGACAAGGGCCTGCCCGCGATGCTCATGGCCCTCGCCGGCACCCACGACCTGCCGACCATCCTCGTGCCCGGCGGCGTGACCCTGCTCGCCGAGGAGGCCGAGGACACCGGCAAGGTGCAGACGCTCGCCACGCGCTTCGCCCGCGATGAAATTTCCCTCGAACACGCGGCCGAGATGGGCTGCAAGGCCTGCGGCTCGCCGGGCGGCGGCTGCCAGTTCATGGGCACGGCCGCGACGAGCCAGGTCGTGGCGGAGGCGCTCGGCCTCGGCCTGCCGCATTCCGCGCTCGCTCCTTCCGGCTCCGAGATCTGGCGCGACGTCGCCCGCCGCTCCGCCCGCGCGCTGATGGCGCTCGAGGCCGCCGGCACGACGAACCGCGACATTCTCACCGACGACTCCATCCACAACGCCATGGTCTGCCATGCGGCGTTCGGCGGCTCGACGAATCTCACGCTCCATGTCCCGGCCATCGCGCATGCCGCTGGCCTGCGCCAGCCGACCGTCGACGACTGGGCGCGCATCAACCGCGCCGTCCCGCGCATCGTCGATTCCCTGCCCAACGGCCCGCAGCACTACGCCACCGTGCAGGTGTACCTCGCCGGCGGCGTGCCCGAGGCGATGCTCCACCTGCGCGACCTCGGTCTGCTCAAGCTCGACGCCCACACGGTCACGGGCAAGACCCTCGGCGAAAACCTCGCGTGGTGGGAGAAAAGCGAGCGCCGCACGCGCCTGCGCGAGAAACTCAAGGCGCTCGACGGCATCGACCCGGACAATGTCATCATGTCCGGCACCCGCGCCAAGGAGCGCGGCCTCACCAGCACGGTCACCTTCCTCCGCGGCGGGCTCGCGCCCGATGGCGCGCTGGTGAAGAGCACCGCGATTTCCCCGCAGGTCATCGGCGCCGACGGCGTTTTCCTGCACGAGGGCCCGGCGCGCGTGTTCACCAGCGAGAACCAGGCAATCGCCGCCATCAAGGCCGGCACGGTGAAGCCCGGCGACGTCATGGTGCTCGCCGGCATCGGCCCGGGCTGCGGCATGCCGGAAACCTACCAGGTGACCTCCGCGCTCAAGCATGTGAAGGACGGCCAGCGCATCGCGCTGATCACCGACGGACGCTTCTCCGGCGTCTCCACCGGTGCGTGCATCGGGCACATCAGTCCCGAGGCGTGGGCCGGCGGCCCGATCGGCAAGCTGCGCGACGGCGATGTCATCCGCATCCGCATCGACACGCGCCGGCTCGAGGGCTCGGTCGATGCCGTTTCCATTTCCGCCGCCGAACTCGCCGCGCGGCCCCTGCATCCAAGCCTGCAGCCGAATCCGCACGTGCCGGCCGACACCCGTCTCTGGTCCGCGTTGCAGAACGCGAGCGGCGGCAGCTGGGCGGGCTGCGTCTACGACCCGGAGCGCATCGCGCATCTGCTCAAGCTCGGCCTCGCGGCGGAAGCGTCCGACAAAAAGTAACCGCGCCCTGCATTTCTGTAGCGGCGGTCTGTGACCGCCGACTCTGCTTAACGGCTCTCATAGAGCGCCGCTACAGGAACGTTCCGCAAGAAATCCACCGCTCTCTTCTTGCGCCGTCGCGAAAGCTATGTGCAATAGGCGATCTGCATCCGTAACGCGGGTGTCAAAAATTTCCGCCGCACCCAAGCTCCTGAGCTATCGGGTTTACACACCTTAAAACTTCTTCCGTAGTCACCGCAGTCATGCCGACCCCGAGCCAGCCGGAGTATTGGAATACGCGCTACATCAAGGACAACACCCCCTGGGATTTCGGCGGGGTTCCGGCGGATCTGAAGGCTTTCCTGAAGAAGAAGGGCAAAAACGCCAAGGTCCTGATTCCCGGCTGCGGCTCGGGCTATGAGATCAAGGCGTTCGCCGAGGCCGGTTACGATGTCACCGCACTCGATTTCGCGCCCTTCGCCGTCGAGCGGGCCAAGCGCATGGTCGGCCCGGCCCTCGCCGACCGCGTCCTCCTCGGCGATTTCTTCGAGTACGATTTCCCGCTGGCGGCCTTCGACGTCGTGTACGAGCGGTCCTTCATCTGTTCCATCCCGCCCGAGCGCCGCCAGGCCTATCGCGACCGCATGGCCCAGCTGCTGAAGTACCGCGGGCTGCTCATCGGCTACTATTACTACAACAAGCCGCTGATCATGGACGGCCCGCCGTATGGTTTCGCGTGGGGCACGGCGGACGAACTTTTCTCCCGCTACTTCCTCCTCGTGAAGGATGAGCCGGTGAACGACTCGCTGCCGCTGTACGTCGGACGCGAGCGCTGGCAGGAACGCCGGCGCACGTCGCACCAGGACTGAGCGAAGGCTTCGCCGATTTTCCGGTAGGGGCCGAGCTTGCTCGGTCCTCCTCGGCGGCCATATTCCCAAGACCGAGCAAGCTCGGCCCCTACCTTTAATCCGCCATGGAATCCGCCTCCTTCTACGAGCAACTGGTCGCCCTCGAGCGCGAGGGCACGGCCTTCGTGCTCGTGGTGCTGGCCGACGCGCTCGGCAGCACGCCGCAGGACGCCGGCGCCAAGATGCTCGTGACCGCCGCGGGCCTGCACACCGGCACCATCGGCGGCGGCAAGGTGGAGGCGAAGGCGATCGAACTCGCAACGACGCTGCTCAATGAAGGCGCATCCGCGTCACGCTTCGTCAACTGGACGCTCAAGGGTGACGTCGGCATGACGTGCGGCGGTTCGGTGAAGCTGTATTTCGAACCGCACGTTGCCGGTGGCGCGGGTGCGAAGTGGCCGATCTGGCTCTTCGGCGCCGGCCACGTGGTGCAGGCGCTCGTGCCGGTGCTCGCGCCGCTCGACTGCCAGATCACCGTCGTCGACCCGCGACGCGAATGGCTCGACAAGCTCCCGCGCGCCCGCAACGCGCGCTACCTCGAGTCGGCCGAGCCGGCCAATCTCGTCCCGTCGATCCCCGACCACGCGTTTTTGCTCTGCCTCACCAAGGGTCACGCCTTCGACCGCCCCGTGTTGCAGCGCGCGCTGGCCGAGCGGAATTTTCCCTTCGTCGGCGTCATCGGCAGCGCGGCCAAGGCCAAGGTGCTGCAGAAGGAACTCATCGCGGGCGGACTTTCCGCCAAACGCGCCAGGGAATTCCACTGCCCCGTCGGCCTGCCCTTCGGCAGCAACGACCCGCGCGAAATCGCGCTCAGCATCGTTGCCCAGCTGCTGACCGAGCGCGACCGGACGAAGGGCTGATCGAGAGATGGAGGGCCGGTCTCCTGACCGGCCGGCTGGTCAAATGACCAGCGTTCCAACGTCGCGTGGAAACTCCGCCCCTCATTCCTCCACCCCTTCTCTTGCAACTTTCCGGGTCCTGCGGAGTCTTCCCGGTATGCGCATCGTTCGCATCATCCTTTCCGTCTGCCTGGTCGTCTTCGGAGTCATCGCCGCGTTTTTCCTGCTGATCCTGGGCTGGCTCTTCCGCCGTCCGGGTGCGCGCCCGGCCGTGAACGTGCGCTTTCAGCGCGCCGGAGTCCGGCCGTCCGCTCCGCCGCCGGCACGCGGCGACGTCATCGACATCGAGGCGACGCCGGTGAAGGAATAGCGGTCAGGCTCTGGCTCGCGCCTGGATCGCCGCGAAGATCGCCTCGCCGGTGGCCGGTGAGGCCAGACGTACCTCGCCGCCGGGTTCACCGTAAGCGGAAACTGCATCGCGAATCGCCTCGCGCACGCTGAACGCCAGCATGAGCGGCGGCTCGCCCACGGCCTTGCTGCCGTGGATGACATTCGGTTGCGCCGCCTTCGGCAGCAGCGTGACGTTGAACTCGATCGGCGCATCACTGAATGCGGGAATCTGGTAGGTGCTGGCGCTGTGTGTGAGCAGCTTGCCGTCAGTGCTCCACTTCAGCTCCTCGCGCGTGAGCCAGCCCATGCCCTGCACGAAGCCGCCCTCGATCTGGCCGCGGTCAATGCTCGGGTTGAGCGAGTCGCCAACGTCGTGGACGATGTCGACGCGCCGCACGCGGTGCATGCCGGAGAATCCGTCGACCTCGACTTCCGCCACCGCCGCGCCGCACGCGAAGTAATGGAAGGGCCGGCCCGACGCCGTGCTCCAGTCCCACTGGATGCCGGGCGTCTTGTAGAAACCCGCGGCCGCAAGGCTCACCTGCGCCGCGTAGGCGTGGCTGCACACCTTCGCGAATGGCACCTTGTTCGCATCGTTGCCGCGCTCGACCGCGTGGCCGTGGACAAACTCCACTTTCTCGACGGAAACCTTGAGCAACGGCGCCGCCACCGCCGCGAGACGTCCGCGCAAAGTCACGCAGGCCGCCGCCACCGCCGCGCCGTTCAGGTCGGCCCCGCTCGACGCCGCGGTGGCCGAGGTATTCGGCACTTTGTCGGTCGCGGTCGTCATCATGCGGATGCTGCCGGCGGGCAGGCCGAGCTCGCGCATCGCCACGCCCTGGATCTTGGTGTGCAGGCCCTGCCCCATCTCGGTGCCGCCGTGGTTCACCTGCACGGAACCGTCGGAGTAGATCACGACGTACGCGCCGGCCTGGTTGTAGTGGGTCAGCGTGAAGGAAATGCCGAACTTCACCGGCGTGATCGCCAGGCCGCGCTTCATGTGCGGGTGCGCCCGGTTCCAGGCATCCACCTCGGCGCGGCGCTCGGCGAACTTCGCCTTCGCCATCACCTGCGCCCAGATGTCCTGGATGCGGTTGTCGCCGACGTCCTCGAAATAATGCGTCCGGTTCGTCTCGCCCGTGCCGCGGTACAGGTTGCGCTGGCGCACGACCTCCGGCGCGAGCCCGAGGCGACGGGCGATGCGGTCGATGATCTCCTCGATGACGATGATGCCCTGCGGGCCGCCGAAGCCGCGGAAGGCGGTGTGCGACGTGACGTTCGTCTTGCCGACGCGCCCGCTGAAATCCACCGCCGGGATATAGTAGGCATTGTCGAGATGGAAGAGCGCGCGATCGCAGATGGCGGTCGACAGGTCGAGCGACCAGCCGCCGTCGGACACCAGCTCCACCTTCGCGCCCAGCAGCAGGCCGTCGCGGTCATGTCCGACGGCGAACCTGGCGTGGAACGGGTGCCGCTTGCCCGTGAGCTTCATGTCGACGTCGCGGTCGAGCTGGATGCGCACCGGCCGGCCGGTCTTCACCGAGCCCAGCGCCACGAGCGACGCGAACGCATTGCCCTGCGTCTCCTTGCCGCCGAAGCCGCCGCCCATGCGCGGCGCCTGCACGACGACCTTGTGGCGGGCGACGTGCAGCACCTCGGCGACGATCGCCTGGATTTCCGACGGATGCTGCGTCGAGGAATTCACCAGCACCGTGCCGTCCTCGCCCGCCTCGGCCCAGGCCGCGTGCGTCTCGAGGTAGAAATGTTCCTGGCCGCCGAATTCGAACTCGCCCTCGAATTTCAGCGGCGCTGCCGCCAGGGCGGCCGCGGCATCACCGCGTTTCAGCGCGTGCGGGTCGGTGTGGTAGCTGGCCTGCGCGATGGCCGCCGGCAGGCCGACGATCGCGGGTAGCGGCTCGTAGGTGACTTCGACCAACGCCGCCGCCGCGCGGCAGGCCTCGAGCGATTCGCCGATCACCATCGCGACCATCTGGCCGTGGAAAAGGATCTCGTTCGTTGCGAGCAACGGCTCGTCATGGCGCACCGGCCCGGTGTTGTTCTCGCCGGGAATGTCCTCGGCCAGCAGCACCGCATGGATGCCGGGCGCCTGCCGGGCCTTGGTGGCGTCGCGTTTCAGGATCTTCGCCCGCGCATGCGGCGCGCAGACCGGCCACGCGTCGAGCATGCGGCGGCGTTGCGCCGTGTCGTCGACGTACAGCGCCCTGCCCGTCACGTGACCCACCGCGCTTTCGTGCGTGAGGATGCGTGAGGCGTCCTCCCCGCTCCACTTGTGGTCGTGGGCAAAATCGAGGTCGGCGTCCTGCGCGAGGCTCTGTTCGCCGGCGACAAACTTCTCCCACAGGCTGGCAATCAGGCTGCGGCGGTACTCGGCGCCGCCGCGGGCATCGGCGATCGGCTTGAAGGCGTCGAGCAGCAGCGATGCGGCCGCCGGATCGGTGAGCTTCTTCCCCACCAGCGCCGTCTCGACCGCCAGCGCCCGCGACGGCATCGCCGCCACGCCGCCGAAGGCCAGTCGCGCCACACACACGATACCCGCGGCATCGAGGTCCACGCGGAAAGCCGCGGCCACGATGCTGATGTCGAGCTCGCGGCGCTTGGAAACCTTGAAGAACTCGACCTTCCGCGTGAGCCCGGCCGCCGGGCCGCCGCGCGGCAGCACCACCTCGCGCATGACCTCGCCGGGCTTCAGGACGGTCTTGCGATAGGCGACAAAGAAGTCGGCCAGCGGCACGGTGCGCTCGCCGGTCGCGCTCGCAAGCACGACGCTGGCATCGAGGCTCAGCAGCACCGGCGCGCTGTCGCCGATCGGCGAGGCCGTGACCAGGTTGCCGCCGAGCGTCGCGCGGTTGCGGATCTGGCGGGACGCGAACACCCGCAACATCTTCGCGATCGACGGATACTCGCCTGCGAGCGCCTCCTCGATGTTGGTCAGCGTGGCCGCCGCCCCGAGATGCCACGCGGCGTCGGTCTTGGTAATGCGGGTCAGCTCCGGCACACCCTCGGTCGAGACGAGCAGCGGGAACGGCTTGAACTTCTTGTTCAGCTCGACGCCGATCTCGGTCGCGCCCGCCACGAGCTGCGCGCCCGGGTTGGCCGCGAGCGCGGCAAAGAGGCCGGCCAGCGACGTCGGGCGCAGGAATTTTGCGGAATTCGCCGAGTAGTCGAGGGATGTCGGCGCGGCGAGCGGGGCCTTCAGGCGTTCGGCGAAAGGATCGGGGTGGAGCCCGACCTCCGGGCGGGCTTCCAACGCGCCCGGAGGTCGCGTTCCACCTTGGCGCTGCGCGCACGCCGCCACCGCGGCATCACGGATCGGGCGATAGCCGGTGCAACGGCAGAGGTTGCCGGAAAGCTGGTCGGCGATCTGCCAGGGCTTCTCGCACTTGTCGCGATAGTACGCCTCGAACATCGAGACCACGAAGCCGGGCGTGCAGTAGCCGCATTGCGAACCGTAGTGCTCGACCATCGCGTCCTGCACCGGGTGCAATTTCTTGCCGTCCGCGAGACCTTCGACGGTGACGACTTCGCGATTGGCGAACATCGGCAGCAGCGCGATGCAGCTGTTGACCGCGCGATAGGTCGGCTGGCCGGCGGCGTTGCGATCCACCAGCGCCACGGTGCACGCGCCACAATCGCCCTCGGCGCAGCCACACTTCGAACCGGTGCGACCGGACGAGCGGAGCCAGTCGAGCAAAGTTGTCGTGGGCGACACCCCTTCCACCCGCACGGCTTTGCCGTTCAGCGTAAGATCAAAATTGGAAGTGGGGGTGGACAATGATGTAGGGCGGGATCGCTGATCCCGCCGACAGGACGCACCCGCGATATCCTCGTGGCGGGGTCGGCGACCCCGCCCTACAGGGCGGCACGGTTGACGTCTTTATAGTAGAGATAGCTAGCAGGACTCTTGCCCATCGCGACAAACCATTGCGCGCAATACGGCGCCATCCAGATCACGTCGCCGGCCTGCACCGGATACCAGGAATCCTCGAGGCGGTAAACGCCGGCGCCGTCGAGCATCACGAGGCCGTGCTCCATCACGTGCACCTCGACGAACGGCAGGTGGCCGCCCGGCTGGTAGGCAAAGAGGTTCACGGCCATGTCGAAGGCGGGCTCGTCGGGCAGCAGCACCTGCAGGTTGGCCGCCGGGTCGCCGAGGAACGGCGTGCCCTTGACCTTGGCCGCGTCGCCGATGATCGGCGCGGGCGCCGGCATGCCGGGCAGCGGGACGTACTTTTTCTGGAAAAGCGTGAGCTGCGTGCCGGGCTTCACGCCCGTGAAGCTCCACGCCTGGCCGGCCGGCGCGTAGAAATAACCGCCGGCGGAAAGCCTGGCCTTGGACTTGCCGACGACCACCGAGCCACCGCCGTGCTGGACATAGCCGAAGGTCTGCAGTTCGCCCGCCTCATGGCCGGCGCGGCCGTCGGCCGCGAACGTCACGAGCAGCTGCGCGAACTTCGCGCCCATGGCCTCGTTGATCAGGATGACGGTCGTCGCGCCCACGATGCCGGGCACCGCGCTGTTCACATGGTTCTGTGGGGTGATGAGCGCGTGGCGGGCGGCGATGCGCGCGCGGGTGTGGCCAAAGAGGTCGGGCATGGTCAGGTGAGGTTTGGTCGGAGAAACTGCCCCTTGGGCGAGCCGGATGCAACCCTGCCGTCAGCCCATACGGGACAGCCCCGCACGTAGGTATGGGTCACACGGGCCTTGGTCTTCCGCCCGATGTAGGGGCTGATCGGATAACGGGTCCACAGCTCCCCGGCGGTGATCTTGTGCGCCGGGCCAAACTCGACCAAGGCGAAGTCCGCGTCGAAACCCGGCGCGAGCAGGCCCTTGCGGGCGTCGAGCCGGAAGCGCCGGGCAACGTTGCGCGCGAGCACCGCGGCCAGCAGCGGCAGATCCTGGTCCGCCGTGTCGGCAATTTCGTTCATCAGGAGCTGGAAACCGTGCTGCACGCCGCCGATGCCACCCCAGATCTCGAAGAAATTCTTCGACGTCTTCATGTCCGGCGGCGATGGCGAGTGATCGGAGCCGATCGTCTGGATGTTACCGGCGCGCAGCTCGCGCCACATCGCGATGCGGTTCTTCTCGTCGCGGATCGGCGGGGCGCACTTCGCCGGCGCGCCGAGCTTGGCCACGTCCCTGTCGTTCAGGAGCAGGTAGTGCGAGCAGGTTTCGGCCGTGACGTCGACGCGCTGCGCGCGGGCCTCCGCGATGAGCGCGAGTCCCTCGGGGCTGCTGACGTGCACGACGTGCAGCGCGCAACCGGTCTCGCCGGCAAATTCCGTGGCCTGCTTGATCGCCGCGAGCTCGACTTCGACCGGACGCGACGCGAGCCAGGCCTTGGCGTCGTGCTTGCCCGCCTTGAGCTGCTTCTGGGTGAACTTCGTCGCGAGGGCATCGTCCTCGGCGTGCACGGCCACGAGCAGGCCGAGCTTGGCCGCACGCTTCATGCCCTCGTAGAGCGACTTCGCATCGACGCGCGGGAAGCTGTCGATGCCGCTGTTGGACATGAAGGCTTTCAAGCCGATCGCGCCGGCGTCACGCAGGCCAGCGAGCTTGTCGAGATTGCCCGGAACGAGCCCGCCCCAAAGCGCGAAGTCCGTGCACGCCTGCCGCTCGGCGATCTCGCGCTTCGTGCGCAGCCCGGCGGCGTCGAGCACCGGCGGCTCGGAGTTGAGCGGCATGTCGAAGAAGCAGGTGCCGCCGCCCGCCGCGAGTGCGAGCGAGCCGGACGCCAACCCCTCCCACTCCGTGCGGCCGGGCTCGTTGAAATGCACGTGGGCGTCGATGATACCCGGGAAAACGTAGCGGCCGCCGGCTTCGAGCACTTCGTTCGCCTCGTCGCCGATCTGCGAAGCCACCTGAACGATCTTGCCCGCGCGGATACCGACATCGGCCCCGGTCACGCCGTCCGGCGTCACGACCCGCCCGCCGCGCACCAGCAAGTCCAGGCGTTCGGGCTCGGCCGGTTCGACGACGTTTTTGCCGCGCTTCTTCATCGGTTGGAGGCGGGACTACCAGTCCCGCGGGTTGCAGGCTTCGTGGCCCCTGCCTCGCGGGACTGATAGTCCCGCCTCGAGGAATTCATCGGCGAGCTCATGGATTCTCCTTCGCCAGCCGTTCGAGGAAATCGATCGTCACGCGCAGCGCGACCGCGAGATCCTTGGGCGAGGCGTATTCGTCGGGATGATGGCTGAGTCCATCGCGGCAACGGACGAACAGCATCGCGATCGGCGTGAGCGCGGCCATGACCACGCCGTCGTGGCCGGCGCCGCTCACAAGCGAGAGATTCTTTCCCTGCACCGCCTTCACGCTCTGGCTGAGCACGTCCGTCAGCTGCGGCGCACAAGGCGTCGCGTGATGCTGCATCGTCGGCTGCCAAGCCAGCTCCAGCCCGCGGCGCTTGGCGATCTTCTGCGCCTGCGCGACCAGCTGCTGCACGGCGCGCTTGCAGGCGGCGTCATGCGGGTGGCGTACGTCGAGCGACAGCACGGTCTGGCCGGGAATGACATTGGCTGCGCCCGACGGCACGCTGATCGTGCCCACGGTGGCGACGAGCGGCGGCCGGCCGCCCGCCAGCTTCTCGGCGAAGAGCACGAACTCGGCGGCGCCCGCGAGCGAATCGCGACGCAGGTTCATCGGCGTCGTGCCGGCGTGGCCGGCCTTGCCGCGGAAAGTCAGGCGGCCGCGCGTCTGGCTGGCGATGGCCGACACCGTGCCGACGGCGAGCTGCCGATCCTCCAACACCGGGCCCTGTTCGATGTGCACCTCGAAGTAACCCAACAGGTCGCGCGAGCGATGCGCGGACTTCGGCGGCGAGAACTTGCGGCCCGAATGCGCCTCGATCACGGAGCCCAGAGTCTGGTTGCGTGCGTCGGTGAGCTTGAGGTCGTCCTTCGTCAGCTTGCCCGTGAAGGACTTGCTGCCGATGTAGGCGCCGGTGAAGCGCACGGCCTCCTCCTCGGAAAACCCGATGACCTCGACCGCAAACGGCAGCTGCACGCCGCGGCGCTTGAGTTCGCCCAGCGCGACGATCGGCAGCAGCACGCCCAGCGCGCCGTCGAAGCGGCCGGCGTTGCGCACGGTGTCGAGGTGCGAGCCGAGCAAGAGGGTCTTGGCTTTCGGATTTGGGGTCCGGGCCTCCAGCCGGCCGATGATGTTGCCGGTGTCGTCCTCGCGCACGGCGAGCCCGGCGTCCTTCATCCAGCCGCCGACCATCAGGTTCGCCCGCTCCATCGCGGGGGACAGGAAGGTGCGCGTGAGCCGGCCGGGCTCGTCGGTGACACGGCCAAGTTCGTCGAGACGCTGGACCAGGAGTTGGGCTGCCGAGGGAGACTTCACGGGGAAAAGGATCAACGTTCGCCGCCGACCGCCACGTAGGCGCCGAGGCCGACCAGGCCGACGCCGCAGCCCGCCTGCTGGGCACGGCGCCAGCGCGGATGCCGCTCGAAGCTGCGGGCCAGCGGGGCCGCGAGCAGCGCGACCACGACATCGGCCGTCGAGTTGAGCACGACGGAAATGCAGCCGAGCAGCAGGAACTGCAGCGTGGCGTTGCCGCCGGGCGAAACGAACTGCGGCAGGAAGGTGAAGAAGAAGATCGCGGTCTTGGGATTCAGCGCCTCGGTCAGCACGCCCTGGCGGAAGGTCGCATGCGAGCCGCCGCTGGCCGCCGCGCGCAGCTCCAGCGGCTGCCGGCTGTCGGCGATCATGCGAAAGCCGAGATAAACCAGGTAGGCGGCGCCGGCGTATTTGAGGACGCTGTAGGCGAGCGCGGAGCTCAGCAGGATGGCGGAAAGACCCAGCGTGGCGGCGACCACGTGCGCCAGCCCGCCGACGGTGGTGCCGAGGATCGAGGCCACCGCCTCCCTGCGGCCGCCATGGAGCGTGCGCGCCAGCACATAGAGCATGCCGGGGCCGGGAGCGATGCTCAGGAGAACAGCCGCAACAAGAAACAGGCCCAGCTGGTGCGGGTCGATCATCGCGTCAGCTCCCGCGATAGGTGTTATAAGCCCACGGGGTGACGAGCAGGGGGACGTGATAGGACGCCTTGGCGTCGGCGATGACAAAGCGCACCGGGACGCGGTCGAGGAACGGCGAGTCCTTGTGGTGGGTGACGAAGTAATCTTTCACGAAGAAAACCAGCTCGTAGGTGCCGGCGGCCATCTCGCCGCCGGCAAGGAGCGGCTCCTCGGTGCGGCCGTCGAGATTGGTGTTCACCGCCTTGATCTGCGTGGGTTTGCCATCGAGATTCCACAGCTCGATGCGCATGCCCATCGCGGGGCGGCCGTTGGTGAGGTCCAGGACGTGAGTGCTTAATTTTCCAGCCATGGGATGAGGTTTAAGCGATAAGCGCCAAGCTGTAAGCCTGAAATTCAACCAACGTCATGGCTTCAGGGCGTCCTGCAGGCGGAGCCAGGCGATCTTCTCGATTTCGCCGAGGGCCGTGGCGAACTCCGCATCGGGCGAATGATCCACCCGCGCCTGCATGGCGGTGAGGATGGCGGACTTGGCGTTGAGCCGCGCGCAGATGATGAACGGGAAGCCGAACTTCGCCTTGTAGGTGTCGTTGCAGCGCGTGAAGTCGGCCAGCTCGGCGTCCGTGAGCTGGTCCAGTCCGGCGCTCGCCTGCTCGCGCGTGGATTCGGCGGTGAGTTTTTTCTGCTGCGCGAGGCGCCCGGCGAGGTCCGGGTGCGCGCGGATCAGCGCCAGCTGCCGCTCGCGCGGCGCGGCGCGCATCGTGGCGCAGAGCGCGGCATGCAGCGCCTCCGCGCTGGCGAACGGACGCCGGGACCACGTGAGCTCGGCCACCCAGGGCGAATGCTCGAACAAATGGCCGAGCGTGGCCACGAAAGCGGCCTGATCGGATTGATTGAGCTGTGTGAGGGAAGCCACGGAAAGGAATTGGCCGCAAAAAGGCGCAAAAGGCGCAAAAGGAAAGCTGCTTCTGCGCCTTTTGCGCCTTTTTGCGGCAATCTTCTTAGGGGAGAAGCTCGTACGCCGGCAGCGAGAGGAACTCGTCGAACTCCGCGCTCTTCGACATGCGCATGAAGAGTTCCGTCGCCTGCTGGAAGTTGCCGGCGTTGTAGCGCGCGTCGCCGTACTCGGCCTTGATTGCGGCGAGTTCGAGCGGGAGCAGCTCGTCGTAGAGCTTCGCGGTGACCGGGCGGCCGTCGCTGAGCTTCGCGCCGAACTTCAGCCACTGCCAGAGCTGCGAGCGGGAGATCTCCGCGGTCGCGAGGTCCTCCATCAGGTGGTGGATCGGCTCGGCGCCGGAGCCGCCCAGCCAGGCCTCGAGGTAGCGGACGCCGACGTGGAGGTTCCAGCGGACGCCCGCCTCGGTGATCGGACCGTGCAGCGGCGCGAGCAGATCGGCGGCGGTGACCTTCACGTTGTGAATGACGTTGAGCTGGTTCACGCCCTTCATGTGCTCGCCGAACGCCTCGAGGGCGGTCGCGACGAGGCCCGGGTGCGCGACCCACGTGCCGTCGTGGCCGGCCTTCACCTCGCGGGTCTTGTCGGCGCGGACCTTGGCCAGCGCCGCGGCGTTGGCGGCCGCGTCGTTGCGAATCGGGATCTGCGCGGCCATGCCGCCCATCGCGTAGGCGCCGTGGCGGTGGCAGACGTTGATGATGTGGGTGACGTACGCCTTGAGGAAGGGCACGTCCATCGTGATGAGCGTACGGTCCGGGAACATGTAGCCCGGACGGTTGCGCAGCTTCTTCACCATGCTGAACATGTAGTCCCAGCGGCCGGCGTTGAGACCGGAGGCGTGCTCGCGCAGCTCGTAGAGGATTTCCTCAGCCTCGAACGCGCCGGTGATCGTCTCGATCAGCATCGTGGCGCGGATCGTGCCGCGTGGGATGCCGAGCGCGGCCTGGGCGTGGAGGAAGACGTCGTTCCAGAGGCGCGCCTCGAGATGGCTCTCCATCTTCGGCAGATAGAAATACGGACCGGAACCGCGCGCGATGAGCGCCTTGGCGTTGTGGAAGAAGTAGGTGCCCCAGTCGAAGAGCGACGCGGAGACGCGCGCGCCCTGGTGGAAAATATGCTTCTCCTCCATGTGCCAGCCGCGCGGGCGGGCGACGACGGTGGCGATCCTGTCCTTCAGCGCGTACTTCTTCCCCTCGGGCGAGGTGTAGGCGATGGTGCGCGCGGCGACATCGCGCATGTTGATCTGGCCGTCCATGACGTTCTCCCACGTCGGGGAGTTGGCGTCCTCGAAGTCGGCCATCCAGCACTGTGCGCCGGAGTTGAGGGCGTTGATCGCCATCTTGCGGTCGACCGGGCCGGTGATCTCGGTGCGCCGGTCGACGAGGTCGGACGGGATGGTCGCGACCTTCCAGTCGCCGCCCCGGATGGCCGCGGTTTCCGGCAGGAAGTCGGGCAGCTGCCCGGCATCGATCTGCTTCTGGCGCTCGACGCGCTTGGCCAGCAGCTCGCGGCGGCGCGGGCCGAATTTTTCGAACAGGCCGGCCAGGAAGGCGCAGGCTTCGGGCGTCAGGATTTCCGCGTAGCCCGGGTTCATCGGGCCCCGGATCTCGAGGCCGCTGACGGTGGGATAAGAACTCATGTTGCGGCCCAAGCTAAAGCCGGATGCGTGCCTGTCAGCACAAGATTCTCCTCTTTCCTCCCCCTCATTCCCGTCTTCCCCCGCCAAACCGCGCGCCCGCTGATGTTCGTAATACGAACATCGGCCGGATCGCCTGGCCCGCCCCCGTCGGAATGCCAGCGTGACGAATGTTCGTAATACGAACATCGGCGAGCCAAGGAGCGGAGCAGGGGGAACCGGTTGAATGGCCGGCGGCATCGTGCTCGCCAGCGGCACGTGTTTTGCTTTGATCGGCGCCAACATGAGCCAGGACCAATTCATGCGCGAGGCGATCAAGCTCGCGGAAAACGGAATGCAGGGCGGCCAGGGCGGGCCGTTCGGCTGCGTGATCGTGCGCGACGGCAAGATCGTCGGCCGCGGCAACAACCGCGTCACCTCCACCAACGACCCGACCGCGCACGCCGAGATGGTCGCGATCCGCGACGCCTGCGCCGGCCTCAAGACCTTCCAGCTGACCGACTGCGAGCTCTACACGAGCTGCGAGCCGTGCCCGATGTGCCTGTCGGCGATCTACTGGGCCCGCATCCCGCAGGTGTATTTCGCCAACACCCGCCAGGACGCCGCGGACATCGGCTTCGACGACGACTTCATCTACCGCCAGATCCCGCTGCCGCTCGAGCTGCGCGCGATCAAGATCCAGCCGCTGCTGCGCGCGGAGGGCCTCGCCACGTTCAAGGCGTGGGCCGGCAAACAGGACAAGGTGCGGTACTGAATCAAATCCTTTCGCAAGAAACCACGAATGGACACGAATTCGCACGAATGGAGATCCCACGCTCGCCAGCGTCATCCTGAGCCGCGCGAAGGATCCACGGAGTCGGCGAATATGCGTCCTTGGTCGTGGATCCTTCGCACGGCTCAGGATGACGGGTGGAGAGGGTTTGGTTCCCTTCGTGTTCATTCGCGTCCATTCGTGGTTCAGTCCTTCCGCCTTAGCTAATCTCCCATGGAAGCCTACCTGCTTGATTTCCTCGGCCTGCTCGTGCGCTGGCTGCACGTCATCGCCGGCATCGCGTGGGTCGGCTCGTCGTTCTATTTCATCTGGCTCGACAACACCATCGAGCCGCCGCCCGAGGGCTCCGACGCCAGGAAGAAGGGCGTCGGCGGCGAACTCTGGGCCGTGCACGGCGGCGGTTTCTACAACCCGCAGAAGTACACCGTCGCCCCGGCCGCGCTGCCGGAAAAGCTCCACTGGTTCAAGTGGGAGGCCTACACGACCTGGCTGTCGGGCACCGCGCTGCTGGTGCTCGTCTACTGGCTGAAGGCCGGCTCGATGATGATCGACGGCAACGTGCGCGCGCTCACGCCGCTGCAGGCCGTCGGCATCGGCGCCGGCAGCATGGTGGGCTCGTGGATCGTCTACGATCTCCTGTGCAAATCCCCGCTCGGCAAGCGCGACGGCCTGCTCGGCCTCGTGGTCTTCGGCCTGATCGGCGCGCTGGCCTACGGGCTGGCGCACACGCTCGGCGGGCGCGCGGCGTTCATCCACGTCGGCACCGCCATCGGCACGATCATGGTGGGCAACGTCGCGATGGTGATCATCCCCGGCCAGCGCCGCATGGTGAAGGCGATGAAGGCCGGCTCGGCGCCGAATCCCGAGGACGGCAAGCGCGCGAAGCAGCGCAGCGTGCACAACAACTATTTCACGCTGCCCGTGATCTTCATCATGCTGAGCAACCACTACGCCGCGACGTATTCGCACCCCTACAACTGGGCGGTGCTGATGCTCATGTGCGCGGCGGGCGTCAGCATCCGGCATTTTTTCAACCGCAAGCACAAGGGCGTCTACGCGTGGCAGTATCCGGCGCTCGGCGCGGTGCTGCTCGGCGTCGTGGCGTGGTGGACCGCGCCGCGCCTCCAGCCGCTGCCGCCCGTCGAGGGCGTGGTGAACTTCAACCGCGTGCGCGGCATCGTCGGCGAGCGCTGCGTCGCCTGCCACTCGCCCGTCCCGACCTTCGCCGGCATCACGGCGCCGCCCGCGGGCGTGCTGCTGCACACGCCGGCCGACCTCCTCGCCAACTCCCAGCGCGTGTACCAGCAGGTGATCGTCACGCGCATCATGCCGCTCGGCAACGTCACCGGCATGACCGAGCAGGAGCGCGCCGTCATCGCGGCATGGGTCAGGGCCGGCGCGAAGGCGGACTGACCGCGCCGCGACCGAGCGGCGACCGGATTGTTCCGGTCGCGGGGAACATTTCCGCCGGAACCCGGCGGGCGGGAAAGGACACTATCGCTGGGTCCTGCATGATGAAATTCCCGCGCACCTTCCTCGCCCTGCTGGCGGCCGGCCTGGCTGGGTCGCTGCTGTGCGCGGACCCCGGCACCCCGCCGCCTTCCACACGCGCCCGCGACCGCGGTGTCTTCACGCTGTACTACGAGAACGACTATTTCGGCGGGCAGGACCGCCACTATACGAACGGCTTCAAGTTCTCGTGGCTTTCGGGCGACCTCGGCGACTGGGGCCAGACCGGCTGGCGCCAGCGCATCATCGACCGGCTGCCGTTCGTGAACGACCCGGGCACGCAGAAGAACTTCGGCTTCGCGTTCGGCCAGTTCATGTACACGCCGCAGGACATCAGCCGCGTGCCGCCCGATCCCACCGACCGGCCGTACGCGGGCTGGAGCTACCTCGAGCTGACCTTCATCGGCAAAACGGAAAGGGTCATGGACTCGCTCTCGATCCAGGCCGGCATGGTGGGCCGCGCCTCGCAGGCCGATGAATTCCAGCGCGCCATCCACAAGTGGATCAACGACGAGGATCCCAAGGGCTGGGGCTACCAGCTGCAAAACGAGTTCGGCCTGAACGTCGTCTATGAGCGCAAATGGCGGCTCTACGCGCGCAGCCTCGGCAATGCCCTCGGCGCCGACCTGATCCCGCACGCCGGTTTCTCGCTCGGCAACATCCAGACCTTCGCGAACGCCGGCTTCACGCTGCGCCTCGGCTTCAACCTGCCGAGCGACTTCGGCGTGAGCATGATCCGCGGCGCGTCGCTGCCGAACGGCCCGACCGATGACAACGACCCGCGCGTCGCCCGGAAGCGCCGCTGGAGCGGCTTCGCCTTCGGCGGCGGCGACGGCCGCGCGGTGGGCCGGGACATTTTTCTCGACGGCAACACGTTTCGCGACAGCCCGAGCGTGGACAAAAAATACTTCGTCGGCGACGCGTTCTACGGCGTCGGCGTGATCCGCGGCCGCTGGCAGCTGACGTACACCGAGGCCGTGCGCTCGCTCGAGTTCCGGGGGCAGAAGGGCAAAAATTACTACGGCTCCATCATGCTTTCCCGCACCTTTTGAGAAACCCCGCCGCGCCGCCGCGGTCCAAGCAGAAGGACGACTTCCCGTCCGCCCGCGGCCCCGGCCGCGTCACTCCCCGCAACCCACAAATCCACATCCGCCCATGAAAAAGCGAAACGGACATGCCGAATCACCCGAACAACTGGTCACGCACCTGAAGGAACTCATCACCGAGGCGCAGACGCTGGTCGGCGACTCCGCCGGCGACAAGGTGGAGGCCATGCGCGAGCGCCTGGGCCAGGCGCAGGAACGCCTGCAGGAACTCTACGAGTCGGCCCGCGACCGCGTCGTGGCCGGCGCGAAGTCCACCGACGCCACCATCCGCGCCCACCCCTACGAATCCCTCGCCGTCGCGCTCGGCGTCGGCGTCCTGATCGGCGCCCTCGTCCGCCGCAACGGCAGCCATTGAGCCGCCGATGAACGCCAGCGAACGCGAGCCGGCCCCGCCCGGATTCCTCGACTCCCTGCGCGGCCTCGGCGCGAACCTCCTCGGCACGGTCCACGACCGCGTCGAGCTGTTCACCGTCGAGCTGCACGAGGAGAAGGTCCGCCTCATCCAGATCCTGCTCTGGATCGGGGGCATCGCCTTCGCCGCCGTCATGGCCATCACCTTCGTCAGCCTGACGCTGGTCTACCTGTTCTGGGACACCGCCCGCCTCGCCGTGCTCGGCAGCCTGGCCGCGTTTTATATCGCCGCGCTGGTTGCGGCCGCGCTCGTCTTCCGCCGCTACCTCGCCCGCCAGCCCCGGCCGTTCGACGCCACGCTGCAGGAACTCCGGGAGGACCGCTCATGTATGCGGAACGAGAGCTGAGACGGCTAGACGAGGTGAAGGCCGGCCTGCGCCGCCGCATCACGCGCCGCCGCACCGAAACCATCGGCCAGGTCGCGCGCGTCACGCAGCCGCTGCAATGGGTTGATCGCGTCCGCGGTTACTGGCGTCAGGTCGGGCCGCTCACCAAGATCGCCGCCGGGCCGATCGGCGCGTGGCTGATGGGCAAGCTCTTCAAGCGCCGCAAAATGGTCGGCTCGCTGATGCGCTGGGGCCCAGGCATTTGGGGCTTCGTGCGCAATTTCGTCCGGCCCGGCGCGGCGCAATCCGCCGCCTGAGCCCTGCCGGGTTTTCTCAGTTTACACGGGGGGCTTTCTGGCAACTGTTTGTCCCCTATGCCGACCGAAAATTTCTCCCGCGACTACCTGAATCCGGTCACGCCCCGTTTCGACGATGACGAGGATGAACGCGAAGACGCCGCCCCGAAGCCGTCCGCCGCGCCGGTCGGGGCCCTCATCCAGAAAAAGTTTCTCGAGCAGCGTAAGATCTTCCTCTGGGGCGCCGTCACCGACGAGACCGCCAAGGACCTGACCGAGAAGCTGCTGTACCTCGAGGCCGTCGGCCCGGGCAAGGAGATCACCTTCTACATCAACAGCCCCGGCGGCTCGATCACCGCGGGCATGGCCGTGTACGATACGATCAAGATCATCACCTCGCCGGTGAAGATCGTGGTCACCGGCATGGCCGCGTCGATGGGCTCGATCCTCCTCTCCGCCGCGAAGAAGGGCAACCGCTACATCTACCCGCACGCCCGCGTGCTCATCCACCAGCCGCTCATCAGCGGCCGCATGGTGGGCCCGGCCTCGGACATCAACATCCAGGCAAAGGAAATGGAGAAGCTCCGCGTCGAGCTGAACCAGATCCTCGCGACGGCTTCCGGGCAGCCCTACGAGAAGGTCTCCAAGGATTCCGACCGCGACTTCTACCTCAACGCCGAGGAAGCCATCGCCTACGGCCTGGCCGACCACATCGTCGACAAGCTGTAAGCCGCCGTCACTTCCCCTTCACGAGAGGCGCCCCGCTTTCCGGGGCGCCTTTTGTTTTGGCCTGGGTGTCCGCCATCTTCGCGAACGGCCGGTACAGCGGGTCGCCGATCGCGACCTCTTCCCAACTCAACGCCGGCAGCGCGTAATAGACCGCGTCGCCAAAATTCTGCCCGCGTGCCAGCGCGCGCAGCAGCAGGTTGGGCCGGTGCACAAACTTCAGGTCCGGCTCGAACACATTGCCGACGGTAGCCGTCACCCCGCGCGCAAGCAGCGGGCCGCACCAATGGGCATTGTCGGAATGCAGGGTTTCGGCGGAATAACTGTGGATGTGCTCGGCAATGGCGCCGTCGGGAAAGGCAAAGCCCGGGCGCAGGAAAGGACCGTTGATATCGGGGGCGTACCAACCGAAGTAGAGGACCGGTTCATCGAAGCGGGCGTCCCAACCGAAGGTTCCCGAACCTTCGTCGGCATCCCCCTCCAGCCCCAGCTCGCGCAGCTGCGTCAGCGTCTGCCGCAGCCATTGGTCGCCCTCGGCATGCGGCCCGCCGAGATCGACATAGTAGCGGCCCTTGAGCCCGTTGCGCTCCGCGGCGAGGGCGGCGGTGACCAGATGGCGTGCGTTTTCCCAGGTCGGCCCGTCGAGGCGGCTGACCTTCACGATCTGCAGTGCATCGAGCGTGGCCGGACCGTCGCGGCCGAAGAGCGGGTTGCTCAGCGGGCCCGTGATATCGTAGTCGCCCCAGGCGACGAGGCTCAGCTCGGAGTCGACCGCCGCCTCGTTCTTCACGAACGGACTGATGAGCCGCGTCGTTTCCGTAAGCATCGTCGGGTCGTTGAAGATGCGCAGCGGCACGCCGCGACAGGTGACGAGGTAGGAGATGCGGTGCCCGGTGAACGCGTAGCGTTTGCGGCCGTAGCGATCGAGCAGCGTGCTGGCCGTGCCCTCGATCCAGTCGCGGCGGTAAAGCTCGTCCTGCACCGGCTGCCAGACCTGGTCGATGAACTGCCGCCACGTGATGCTCTCGTCGACGGGCATCGGCAGGGCGACGATGTTCGCCTCCGGCACCCCGCGCTGCTGGGCGTAGAAATGGGCCAGCGCGACCGACTCCGGCAGGCGCGAGTTGGCCAGGATCACGAGGCGCGCCGCGGGATTGGCGTCGGCGGCCCGCATGAATCCCCCGCCGCACAGGCAGAGCAGAGCGAAGATGAAAAGGCGTCCGCGCACCTCCGTACGCTGTCCATCCGGACCCGTAAATCGAGTCCGCTTTCGGCTCCAACCGAGCCTTGCCAAGCGACTGCCGGCTGCTTTGCTGGCGGCCGGCGATGGATTCCGCCGTCCCGCAAGGGTAAACCGCCGGCAAGGTGCCGGCTGATGACTCCTGACAAGTCCAGCACTTCTCAGCCATGTCATCGTCCGTATCCTCCTCCTTGTCCGCCTCCCAGTCCGCCCGCGATTTCCTGGGCAGCCTGCGCCACCTCGTCCAATGGACGGTCCTGGTCGTGCCCGTGGCGGTGCTGGCCGGCTCGGCCAGCGCGGGATTTCTCTGGTCGCTCGACCACGTGACCCGCTTGCGCTGGACGCACGGCTGGCTGCTTTTCCTGCTGCCGGCGGGCGGCCTGCTTGTCGGCTGGCTGTATCATGCCTTCGGACGCGACGCCGAGCGCGGCAACAATCTCATCATGGAGGAAATCCACCAGCCCGGCGGCGGCGTGCCCGCGCGCATGGCGCCGCTGGTGCTCTTCGGCACGCTGGTCACGCACCTTTTCGGCGGCTCGGCCGGGCGCGAGGGCACGGCCGTGCAGATGGGCGGAAGCCTGGCCGGCAGCTTTGCCCGGCTTTGCCGGATCCGGGCGGAGCACACGCGCGTGCTGCTCATGGCGGGTGTCGCCGCCGGTTTCGGCTCGGTGTTCGGCACGCCGCTGACCGGCGCCATTTTCGCCATGGAGGTGCTGGTGATCGGCCGCATGCAATACGACGCGCTGCTGCCGGTGCTGGTCGCCGGCATCATCGGCGACTACACCTGCTCCGCCTGGGGCATCCACCACACGCCCTATCACATTGCCTTCGCGGATGGGCCGGGACGGCTCGTGGACGGCGCGCTGCTGGCCAAGACCGTGCTCGCCGCCGCGTTGTTCGGCCTGGCCAGCCGGCTCTTTGTCGGCGCCACGCACGCGGTGAAAAACACGGCGGCCCGCCTCGTGCCGGCGGCCTTCCTGCGCCCGGTGCTGGGTGGCGTCCTCGTGATCGCCCTCGTTTATGTTGCCGGCACGCGCGACTATCTCGGCATCGGCGTCACCTCGCCCGACCCCGGTGGCGTTTCGATCCTGTCCTGCTTCACCGCCGGGGGCGCAACGCCCTGGAGCTGGGCTTGGAAACTCGGGTTCACCGCGGTCACGCTCGGCTGCGGTTTCAAGGGTGGCGAAGTGACCCCGTTGTTTTTCATCGGCGCCGCGCTGGGCAACGCCCTCGCCTCCGCCCTGGGGGCGCCGGTCGACCTGTTTGCCGGCCTGGGCTTCATCGCGGTCTTTGCCGGCGCGACCAACACGCCGCTGGCGTGCACGATGATGGGCATCGAGCTGTTCGGCGGCGGCCACGCCGTGTATTTCGCCGTGGCGTGCTTTGTGGCGTACCTGTTCAGCGGGCACGCCGGCATCTACGCCGCCCAACGGGCCGGCGTGCCGAAAACCGCGGTGTGACGCCTTTATTTGCCCGCCGCGGGCACCGGCAGGCCGTTGCGCTTGGCCAGCTGCGAACGCAGGTAGGGATCGGCCGGCGCGGTCTTCCACGCCGTCACCCAGAGCTTCGCCAGCATGGTGCCGCCGGCCACGAGGCGATCCTCGATGAAGGCCTTGCCCTCGGGTGAGACGGGTTGCTTGTTTTCGACGAACCTGCCGTCGGGACCGGGATGCCCGTTGCCGAGCAGGCCGTCTTTTTCCATCTGGTAGAGCGGCTCGAGCAGCTCGTGCGTCGTGAGGACGTAATCCATCGCGGCGATGAAGATCGGGTCGCGGCCGTCGGCCGGCGTCGTCGCCGGCAGCGCCTCGGCCGGCTTCATCCGCGGCTTGAGCGGCTCGTACGTGATGCCGGACTTGTTGATCAGCCCGCTGTCGATCCAGCTGTGGAAGCCGTTCCAGGTCGTGAAGCCCTTCGGGTTCGGCCCGGTCCAGCCGTTGAACTTGTCGGTGGTGTGCAGGGGCTGTGCGGAGTCGCCCACGTAGTGGCCGAGGATGCCCATCGCATAGATGGCGTCCTGCTGGGCGTTGGCGATTTCCTCCGGCGTGCCGCCCATTTCCTGGAAGGCCTTGAGGTAGCCGAAGGCGGAGCGGAGCTTCTGCGTCCACTCGGCGATGGCCCACGGCGCGAAGCCCGCCCACTCGCGGGTATGGTCCGTGTTCTTCGCCGGGTCGACGGTGCGGAATTTTTCCGGGTGCGCGGCGCGGCCGGCGGCGAAGGCGACGGCGAAATCGAGGCGGAACGACGAGACGGTGCGTGGATCGAGCCCGGCTTCCGGCAGCTGCTCGAGGTCGAGGTAGTGGTCGGTCCAGCTCGAGCCGGGCTGCTTCAGCCAGGGATCGACATTGCGGTGGCGATCCGGGGTGCTGGCGAGAAAGCCGATGCGCGCGACCGCGGACGGCTCACGCACGAAGGCCGGGAAATCCGCCGGCAGCGCGTCGAGGGCGAGCAGATTGACCGTGCGGTGGCCGACCAGGTCCCATGCCTGCGCCGCGGTGGCGGCGGCAAGCGTGGCGAGGAGGGCAAGGAGGCGGAATTTCAGGGAGTTCATTGGGTCGGCGGTGGCGGGGGATGGATGGTGGACAGGAGCGCGCTGTAATCCTGCACGCCGTCGGCGATGGCCTCGGCGATGCGCTGACGGAACTCCGGAGTGCCGACGCGCGCGGCCTCCGTGTCGTTGGAAAGATAGGCGGCCTCGAGCAGCGCGGCCGGGCACTCCGGGAAACAGAGGACACGCAGGCGGCCGCGTTTGAAGCCGCGATCGGAGGTCTTCAGGTTGCTGAGCAGGCTGCGATGCAGGTGGAAGCCGAGCACCGCATTGGCAATGTCCTGGCGGTTGTTGGGAAACGCCTTGGCGGTGAGCGAATCGCCGGTGTTGTCGGTGCTCGAGAACTGGAATTGCGGGGTCATCACGTAGGTCTCGCTGCCCATGACCCGCGGGGCGTCGCGGGGTTCGACCGCATTGAAGTGGATGCTGAGGAAAAGGTCCGCCTTGATTTCGTTGGCCAGACTCGCGCGGCGCTCGAGGTCGGTGCGCTGGTCCGCGGCCAGCTTCACGTCCTCGCTGCGCGTGAGCTTCACCGCGTAGCCGCGCTGCTCGAGCAGCTTCTTCAGGCGCAGCACCACGTCGAGGGTCATGTCCTTTTCGTTCAGCTTCAGCTTGAAGTTCTGCTTGCCCGGGTCCGCGCCGCCGTGGCCGGCGTCGAGGAGGATCAGCTTCGGCGGGGACGGCAGCTGGATGACGTGGTCCTCGGGACGGAGCAGCGGCGCGATCATCTTGATGACGTCGATCTTGCCGACCCAGAGCTCGTCCTTGTGGAGCTGCACGGGCGAGCCGAGGAAAACCCGCACGCCGTCGAGGTAGCAGTCGCGCTGCCTCGCCTCGAACTTGAAGCGCACGCCACTCCTGTCGGACAGCGTGCGGACAAAATCCGTCTTCTCCCACGCCAGCTTGAGGCCGTAACGCTTGCCGATCTCGGCCACGCTGACGAAGTCCGTCCCCTGCAGCTTGGTGAACGGCCAGAGTTGTTCCGGCGGGCGGGTCGGCGCGGCGCGCACAGACGCGGGAGCGGATGTCTCCGGCGGCGCGGATTTGGTCGCGGCGGCCGCCGGCTTCGCGGGAACGGGTTTCGCCGCAACGGACGACTGAGCGGGGGCCGGGGCGGCGCAGGCCGTCAGGAAAACGGCGATGATCCCCAACAGGCCGCGTGCGGTGAGCCGCGCCATGACACGCCGCCCGTTACTCGCCCGCCGCCGGGGCCGCAGGATGATCCGGCGCATGTCCGGCGGGACGGGAATAAAGCTTCGGCTTGCGCTTGTTGGCCGGCAGCGGCGTCAGCATGACGTTGATCTGCTTGCCGGTCAGCTTCGGTTCGGAATCCGGGTGGCCCATCATCTCGAGCTCGGCGAGCGCCTTCTTCATGACATCGAAGCCCATCTCGGTGTGGGCCATCTCGCGGCCGCGGAACTTGAGACGGAGTTTCACCTTGTTGCCGTGGTCGAGGAATTCCTCGGCGTGGCGGAGCTTGGTCTCGAAATCGTGCGCCTCGATGCGGACGGTGAACTCGATCTCCTTGAGCTTCGTGCCGGCCGGCTTGCTGTGCGCGGACTTCTTCTGCTCCTCGTAGACGTACTTGCCGAAATCCATGATGCGGCACACCGGCGGCGTGGCGGCGGCGGCGACCTCGACGAGGTCGAGGTTGAACTGGAGCGCGAGGGCGATGGCCTTCGGCGTGTCCATGATGCCGAGCTGGCGGCCTTCGGGACTGATCACGCGCACCTGGGGCGACTTGATCCGCATGTTGCGGCGGATGGCGGCGAAGGGATC
>JBEHYX010000046.1:0-28982 GCA_048497945.1 Verrucomicrobiota bacterium
CAACATGGAGCTCCACCTCGACCGCGACCTCGTCAACAAGCGCATCTTCCCCGCGATCAACATCGACAAGAGCGGCACCCGCAAGGAGGAGCTGATCTACCATCCGGACGAACTCCTGAAGATCTACTCGCTGCGCCGCGCCATGCAGGGCGTGCCGGCCGCCGACTCGATGGACATGCTCATCCAGCGGTTGAAGAAGACGAAGACGAACTCCGAGTTCCTCCTCAGTCTCAACCGCTGATCCGCCAGGGAACGCCCCCGTGACCGCCGCCGACACGCTCCTCGAAGTCGCCCGGCAGCGCGGCCTGCTGTCCGCCGACGGGCTCGCGCCCGTCGGCCTTGTCCAAGCCGTGGCCGCGGATTTCGGCATGCCGTTCGTCGAGCTCGGCGCCCAGCCGATCGCCGGCGAGGTGTTGCGCGCGCTGCCGCGGGACTTCGTGGTGGCGCATAACGTCATCCCCTACGCCCTCGAAGGCGGCGCGCTCGTCGTGGCCGTGGCCGATCCGGTCGCCGTCGACGTGCTCGACAGCCTGCCGCACCTCGCGGGCAAGCCGGTGATCGCGGCGCTCGCGGCGGCGGCGGACATCCGGCAGGCCATCGCGCGCTGCTACGGCGAGGACCTTGCGGACAGCGCCTGGACGCCGGCGGCGGACGCGCTCACCGAATCGTCGACGCCCCTGACCGCGACGAGCGACGCGCCGATCATCCGGCTCGTGCGCGAGATCCTGGCCGATGCGATCAGGCACCGCGCATCCGACATCCACCTCGAGCCGCTGGAGCGCCGCCTGCGCGTGCGCTACCGCATCGACGGCGTGCTGCACGAGGTCGAGGGGCCGGCGAAGCGGCTGCAGCTGCCCGTGATTTCCCGGCTGAAGATCATGGCGAACATCAGCATCGCCGAGAAGCGCGTGCCGCAGGACGGGCGCATCCAGGTGGAAGTGGAGGGGAGGTCGCTCGACCTGCGCGTGTCCTCGCTGCCCACGGTGCACGGCGAGAGCATCGTCATGCGCATCCTCGACAAGGAGCAATTGAAGCTCGGCCTGCCCGAACTCGGCATGCTGCCCGACGACCAGGCCGTATTCGAGCGCCAGATCGCGTCGCCCGACGGCATCATGCTCGTCACCGGACCGACCGGTTCCGGCAAGACGACCACGCTTTACGCCAGCCTGAACCATCTCAACCACGTCGATCGCAAGATCATCACGGTCGAGGAGCCGGTGGAGTACCAGATTCCCGGCATCAACCAGGTGCCGGTGAACACCACCACGGGCATGACCTTCGCCGCCGCGTTGCGCGCGATGCTGCGCCAGGCGCCGAATATCGTCATGGTCGGCGAAATTCGCGACCGCGAGACCGCCGAGATCGCGATCAATGCCTCGCTCACCGGCCACTTTGTTTTCAGCACGCTGCACACCAACGATGCCCCGTCGGCCGTCACGCGCCTGATGGACATCGGCGTGAAACCGTTCCTCGTCGCCGCCTCGCTGCGCTCGGTCGTCGCCCAGCGCCTCGTCCGCCGGATTTGTCCGTCCTGCCGCACGGCCTACAAGCCGGCCGCGCACGAGCTGCACGCCCTCGGCCTGACCTCGGAGCAGGCGGCCGGGGCGACGTTCGCCCACGGCGTTGGCTGCAAGGCCTGCCAGGGAACGGGCTACCAGGGGCGCCTCGGGATCTATGAAATCTTTCTCGTCCACGACGGGATTCGCGCCATGATTTACGACCACGTTACCGCGGTCCGCTTGCGCCAGCAGGCGCGCCGTGATGGCATGCGCACCATGAGAGAAGACGGCATCCGCAAAGTTCTCGCCGGCCTGACCACAATCGAAGAGGTTGTGTCCGTGACCGTCGGCGACCAAGTTTAAACCAGCACCCAAACCCACCCCCACCGCATGAGCTACGAAATGAACGATCTTCTCGAGCTGGTCGTCGACCAGAAGAGTTCCGACCTCCACCTGCAGGTCGGCGTGCCGCCCTGCCTGCGCCTGCGCGGCAGCATGACACCGATCGACGGCCCGGAGCTGAAGCCGGAGGACACCGAACAGCTGATGCTTTCGATCACGCCGGACAACCACATCCAGAACGTGAAGCTGAACGGCGGCACCGACTTCGGCTTCGCTTACGGCGAGAAGGCCCGCTTCCGCGTCTCCGTGCTCAAGGCCAAGGGCAACTACGGCCTCGTGTTGCGCCAGATTCCCAACCAGCTCTTCGACCTGCGCACGATCGGCATGCCCGACAAGATCAAGGAGCTGCTCTACCGCCCGCGCGGCCTGTTCCTCGTCACCGGCCCGACGGGCTCGGGCAAGTCCACGACGCTCGCCTCGATGATGAATTACATCAACGAGAACCGCGACGGCCACATCATCACCATCGAGGACCCGATCGAATACTACCACCCGCACAAGAAGTGCGTCGTCACCCAGCGCGAGGTCGGCTCGGACGTCCCGAGTTTCTCCGAGGCCATCCGCCGCGCGCTGCGCCAGGACCCCGACGTCATCCTCGTCGGCGAGTTGCGCGACCTGGAAACCATCGAGGCGGCGATCTCCGCGGCCGAAACCGGCCACCTGGTGTTCGGCACGCTGCACACCAACAGCGCGGCCAAGACCGTCGACCGCATCGTCGACGCCTTCCCGGCGAACATGAAGGAGATGATCCGCATGCAGCTTTCCACGTCGATCATCGCCGTCATCTCCCAGACCCTCTGCAAGAAAAAGACCGGCGGCCGCATCGCGGCCTACGAGATCATGGTCAACACATCGTCCATCGCCTCGCTGATCCGCGACAACAAGACGTTCCGCATTCCCTCCGACATCCAGACCGGCGCCGCGCTCGGCATGATCACGCTCGACACGCACCTGATGAGCCTGGTCAACCGCGAGCTCATCGAGCCCGACGAGGCGCTCGAGAAATCGCAGGAGCCGGTCGCGATGAAGGAGAAGCTGACCAGCATGGGCTTCAAGCTCCGCGAGGTCTGAGCCACTTTCCGGCCGCGGGCTCGGCCGCCTTCCCCGTGTTTGAAGGACATGACCAAGCCATCCACGACCTGCTCGCCGACCGGCAGCTGGTCGACCCGGCGGCGTTGCAATCGGCGATGGCCGGGTGCGAGGCCGGCAAACCGCTGGCACGCGTCGTCGTCGACCTCGGCCTGATCGACCAGCCGGCGCTGCTCCGCGCGGTGGCCGGACACCTCGGCTGCGAGTACGTGCCGCAGCTGCCGGCCGAGCTGCCGGCCGACACGGCCGCGCTGATCGACGCGCCGCTCGCCCGCACCTACGGCGTCGCTCCGCTGGCGGGGGACGGCGAGTCGCTCTCCGTCGTGGCGGTCGACCCGTTCAACCCGAACCTCGTCGGCGACCTGACGTTCGCGCTCGAGCACGACATCAAGGTCACCGTCGCCGATCCGGAGCGCGTGCAGCGGCTCATCCGCCGGCATTACGGCGACGACGAGGCGTCGCTCGCCGCGGTGGTCGACGACCTGCAGGCGCAGGGCGCGGAGCCGATCGACGAGACGACGCTGACCGAACTCGACCTCGCGCAGATGGCGGGACAGGCGCGCATCATCCGATTCGTGAACCTCGTGCTGGCGCAGGGCATCCGCGACCATGCGTCGGACATCCACTTCGAGCCGTTCGAGCACGACTTCCGCGTCCGTTACCGTATCGACGGCGCGTTGCACGAGCTGGCGCCGCCGCCGCGCGCGCTGGCGCTGCCGATCATTTCCCGCCTGAAGGTGCTGGCGAACGTCAACATTGCCGAACGCCGTGTGCCGCAGGACGGTCGCATCCGCCTGACGCTCGGCGGCCGCGCCGTGGACCTGCGCCTGTCGACGCTGCCGACGCAGTTCGGCGAGAGCGTCGTGTTGCGCGTGCTCGACCAGTCGGCCGGGCGGCTCGAACTCGACGAGATCGGGATGCCGGACAAGGTGAGGGCGGGGGTGGAGGCGGTCATCCGCCGGCCCAACGGCATCTTCATCGTCACGGGCCCGACCGGTTCCGGCAAGACGACCACGCTCTACAGCTGCCTGAAGCGCCTGAACTCCGTCGAGTCCAAGGTGCTCACGGTCGAGGATCCGGTGGAGTACGAGATCGACGGGCTCATGCAGGTGCCGGTGAACATTGCGGCCGGCCTGACGTTTTCCCGCGCGCTGCGCACCTTCCTGCGCCAGGATCCGGACATCGTGATGGTCGGTGAGGTGCGCGACGTGGAGACGGCGCAGATCGCGATCCAGGCCTCGCTCACCGGCCACCTCGTGCTGACGACGCTGCACACCAACGACGCGGCGTCGGCCGTCACGCGCCTCATGGACATGGGCGTCGAGCCGTTCCTGCTCGCGTCGACCGTCGAGGCCGTGCTTGCGCAGCGCCTGCTGCGGCGGATCTGCCCGACGTGCCGCACCGCCTACCGTCCGACCGACGCCTTGCTGCGCCAGCTCGACGTGGCGCATGGTTCACTGGCGGGCCGGGATTTTTATCGCGGCGCGGGATGCCCCGAGTGCCACCAGACCGGCTATCGCGGGCGCATCGGGTTGTTCGAGTTCCTGCCGATGTCCGACACGCTGCGCGAGCTGACCGTGAAGGGCGTGTCGCTGGTCGACTTGAAAAAGCAGGCCGTGGCGGAGGGCCTGGTCACGCTGCGCGACACCGGCCTTGCCGCGCTGCTGGCGGGCGACACCACGGTCGAGGAGGTCATGAAATACACATGAACCACAGAGACACAGAGGCACGGAGAAAGCGGCTGAATGATCTTTGCTATCGAGTCATTGGTTTCTGCATGGAAATACATCGGGAGCTAGGCCCGGGCTTGCTTGAATCCGCCTATGAAGAAGCCGTGGCCTACGAGTTGATGCGAGCCGGCATAAAGTTTGAGCGGCAGCGGACAATGCCGCTGGTATACAAAGGGGTCAGATTGGATTGCGGGTATAGGCTGGATTTTCTGATCGAAAATGAACTCGTTCTCGAACTGAAAGCCGCGGACGGGCTGCTCCCAGTGCATCATGCGCAGATGCTCACCTATCTAAAATTGGAGCGTCGACCCTTGGGGTTGCTTATCAATTTCAACGAGCCGGTATTGAAGGACGGGGTGCGGCGCATCGTTTGCGGTGATCTTTTCAAGGACGAGGTGATCACATGCTAGCTTCAACCCTGACCGGAGGAATTTCTCCGTGCCTCTGTGCCTCTGTGGTTCCATCGCATTGCCATGCCTAGTTTCACTTACACGGCACTGGATGCGGAGGGCACGGAGAAGGCCGGGCTGCTGGAGGCTTCCGACAGCAAGCAGGTCACCGCCATGCTGCGCCGGCAGGGGCTTTTCCCGACGGCCGTGGCGCCGGCGATTGCCACCGCGGGTGGAGCGCCGGCTCCCGTCGCCGGCAAGGGGCTGCAGCGTTCGGTCAACCTGCCGTTTTTGCGCATTGTGGGCGCCAAGGAGCTGGCGGTTTTCACCCGGCAGCTCGGCACGCTGATCCACGCGGGCATGCCGCTGTTGCGCGGGCTGGAGGTGCTCGGCCGGCAGGAGAAGAACCCGCGTTTCGGCAGGGTGATCGGTGCACTGGCGGACAGCATCCGCTCCGGCAGCCCGTTGTCCGAGGCGATGCGCCGGCACCCGAAGGTTTTCGACCGGTTGTACATCAACATGATCAAGGCCGGCGAGGCGGGCGGCGTGCTCGATGTCGTGCTCGACCGGCTGGCGCGCTTCCAGGAGAAGAGCCTGCAGTTGCGGGGCAAGATCCGCGCCGCGCTGGTTTACCCGATCATCGTGCTCGGCGTCGCCGTCGTCATCCTCGCGGGACTGCTCGTGTTCGTCGTGCCGAAGTTCAAGCAGATCTTCGCCGACCTGCTCAAGGGCGCGCCGCTGCCGCCGCTGACGCGCGCCGTGCTCGCCGTGAGCGAGGCCGTGCAGCACAATGTCCTCGCGTTCCTCGGCGCGCTGGCGCTGGCCTTCATCGCCTTCCGCCTGTTCCGGCGGACCGGGCCGGGCGCCCGCCTGGTCGACTCGCTCGTGATCAAGGTCCCGCTCTTCGGCGGGCTCATCCTGAAGGCGATCATCACGCGCTTCGGACGGACGCTGGGCACGCTGCTCGCCAGCGGCGTGCCGATCCTGCCGGCGCTGGTCATCACCCGCGACACCTGCGGCAACGCGCGCATCGCGGAGGCGATCACGACCGTGCACGACCGGGTCAAGGAAGGCGCCCCGGTGGCGCGTCCGCTCGAGGCGAGCGCCGTGTTCCCGCCGATGGTCAGCAGCATGATCGAGGTGGGGGAGCACTCGGGCCAGCTGCCCGCCATGCTCGGCAAGGTCGCCGACATTTACGAGGACGAGGTCGACAACGCCGTGGCCGGCCTGAGCGCGCTGATCGAGCCGGTCCTCATCCTCTTCCTGGCCCTGATCGTCGGCACGATCGTGATCGCGCTGTTTTTGCCGATTATCCGCATCGTGCAGCTGTTGAGCTGAGCGGTACGCCGCGGGCGTTTTCAGAGGGAAAAACACCGCCGTCGCGGGCAGGGCACCGCCGGCGCGGAGGCCTTTGGGCGTATTTTTCCGAGTAGCAGAATCGTTAAAAACATAGTCGCTTCTGCCATTTTTAAAAAGAGGGGTGATTTGTATTATACGAAAATTAACCCACCGCTCTGGCCGCCACCGCTGCCATGATCCCCCAAACCACCATCCGATCCGCCGCGCCGCGCGCGACCCTGTCGAGCAGTTCTCCGGCCGGCGGAAACCGTTTCTCCCTCGGGAAACCGGGCGCGATGACGGCGGCAGGGACCCGTGGCGCGGCCGGCCCGGACGGACCATTGACCCCCAGCTGCCCGCGTTAGCTACACCAGACCATGACTACTGCACGAATCGGTATTGTCTCCCCGCCGTTCCTCCGCGGCGTTCGCAAAGCCACGCTGTTTCGCTCCACCTGCGCGTTCGCCGCGCTCCTCGCCGCCGGCGCGCTGTCCGCGCAGACGACCGATCCCGCCGCGCCGCTCGAGGGCAAGGACAAGGTGGTCGAACTCGAAAAGGTCGTCGTGAAGGGCTTCCGCGTCTCCCTGGCGCAGTCCCTCGACGACAAGCGCAAGGCCAACGCCATCGTCGACGTGATCAACGCCGAGGATGTCGGCAAATATCCCGACACCAACCTGGCGGAGTCGCTCTCGCACCTGCCCGGCATCACCATCGACCGCCTCTTCGGCGAGGGCGAGCGCGTGAGCATCCTCGGCACCGACCCGAACCTCAACCGCACGCTGCTCAACGGCCAGCCGATCGCGACGGCCGACTGGTACATCCTCGACACGCCGAGCCGCCAGTTCAACTACACGCTCCTCGCGCCCGATGTCATCGGCAAGGCCGAGGTCTACCGCTCCTGGGAGCCGCGCCTGCTCGAGGGCTCCATCGGCGGCACCATCATCGTCAACACGGTCAGCCCGCTGAACGGCGCGCCGCTTTCCGGCGGCGCCACCGTCACGGAGAGCTACAACGCCCGCAGCAAGAAATACGAGCCGAGCTTCAGCGGCCAGGTCAGCTGGCACAACCGGGACAAGACCCTCGGCGTGCTCATCGGCGCGCAGGACCAGAAGGACTTCATCCGCCGCGACGGCGTCGAGGCGCTCGGCGTGCTCGGCAACTACACCGACGCCAAGGGTGTCGTCGTGCAGAACACCTTCGGCCCCGCGACCGGCCTGCCGCAGGCGGGCACGCCGACGCAGCCCGCGACCGGCCCGGGCAACTTCGCGATCGACGAGGTCGTGAACACCGCGCTCTTCGAGCAGCTCCGCCACCGCCGGGGCGCCAACGCCGCGATCGAGTACAAGCCGTCCAAGAACCTCGAGATCGACTTCACCGGCCTCTACGTCGACGAGAACATGGACAACACCAACAGCTCGTTCTACCCGATGTACATGGCGGGCGGCACGTTCACGAACCCCGTGTTCGGCAACGGCCTGCTCCAGGGCGTGACGGTCTCGGGCAACCAGCTCGAAATGGACCTGTTCGCCCGCAAGGCGCAGATCAAGACCCAGGACTACAACGCCAAGGTCATCCTCTCCGGCGACGACTACACCGTGACGGGCCAGGTCGGCTACACTCGCGCCACCGGCGGCACGAAGATGCAGGCCTATCGCGGCGCGAATGCGTTCAACACGTACGTGGTCACCAACAGCGCGAACGCCGCGTCCTACGACGTGACGTCGGCCACGGCCAACTACCCGAAGACCGGCGACATCACGCTCGACGGCAACAACAACTCCGGTTGGGGCGGCCTCGTCGAGGAACCCGAGGTCGACCAGGAAAAATGGGCGCAGATCGACCTCGAGCTGCCGCTCAAGGGCAGCTTCCTCCGCAAGCTCCGCACGGGCTTCCGCTCCAGCGAACACGAGACCTCGCAATCCTCCGCGCACCAGGTCGCGCTGTTCGGGCCGGGCGAGCGCAACTACCTCGCGCTGCTACAGGCCCCGCCGTCCAACTTCCTGTCCGGCCTCCCCGGCATCACGTCGTCGATGGCCAACCATCCGGTCGGCAACTTCAACGCGATCTTCGACCAGACCGCCAACACCCCGGCCTCGCAGGCCGACGTCGACGCCGGCTACTGGCCGGGCCTCAAGGTGGGCGAGACGCTCGCGCAGTACTCCAAGGATCACCCCTACGCGGTGATCAACAACTGGCTCGCGCTGCCGACCGACTCCGCCACCGTCGGGCCGACCTTCGAGGCCAAGGAGACGATCAACGCCGTTTTCCTCCAGACGGACTTCTCGCAAGGCGCGCTGACCGGCAACTTCGGCGTCCGCCTCGTGCAGACGACCACCTCCGGCTGGTCCACCAACGTCGGCCGCATTTCCGGCTCGCCCTATACGGGCGCGCTGCCGGGCGGCGAGCCGCTGACCGCCGCCTCGCTCGGCCAGTACGGCGCCCCCGGCTACCAGCCGATCCCGGTGCCCGGCCCCGGCCAGACGCAGGCCGAGGCCAACATGGCCGCGTGGACGAAGGAGCAGTACGACGCCACCGAGGTCCCGGTCACGGGCTACGTGAACAACACGTACAACAGCATCCTCCCGGCGTTCAACCTCGCCTATGAGGTGAAACACGACCAGGTCCTCCGCTTCGCGCTCGCCGAGGTGATGGCCCGCCCGAACCTCCTGCAGGAATTTAGCTACACGACGCTGTACCCGATCAACACCCCCGGTGACATCGGCGGCAACGGCGTCGGCGGCACCGCCGGCCTCGACCCCTACAAGTCGACCAACGCCGACCTGGCGTACGAATGGTACTTCGCGCCGAACTCCTACTTCTCGGTCGACCTGTTCTACAAGGACATCTCGAACTACATCGTCAACCAGACCGCCCCGGAAATCCACGCCAACACCACGACGTGGGAGGACCAGTGGTTCTACGTGACGCGCCCGCAGAACGGCGGCTCGGCCACCTCGAAAGGTGTCGCGCTGGCCTACCAGCAGGCCTTCCGCAACGGCTTCGGCCTCCAGGCCAACTACACCCACATGAAGGCGGAGGGCGCCAATGGCCCGCTGCCGTTCGCCTCCGAGAACCAGGTCAACGTTGGACCCTACTTCGAGAACCGCCACGGCCTGCTGCGCCTGACCTACACCTGGCGCGACGACTTCGCGACGGGCTCGTTCAACGGCTCGACCACGGTCTACACCCGCCCGAACACCTCGCTCGACGCGAACGCCTCGATCCCGCTGACGAAGCACATCGCGCTCCTGCTGACCGCGCGCAACCTCACGGACGAGACCTACCAGCAGTACTTCCTGATGCCGAACGGCAGCAAGCTGTTCGCCGATGCGTACAAGGTCGGCCGCTCGTTCTCCGCGGCGATCCACGCCTCGTTCTGATTCCGCCCGGGCGAAACGCCCGCACGGTTTGTGTTACCGGCCCGGATGCGAAAGCGTCCGGGCCGTTTGCTTTCCCTCGTCTTCGGGGTGTTCGGAGGTTGAACGTCGAACGTTCAACGTTGGACGTTCAACGTTCAAAAGGGGACACGGCCTGCCAGGTGCGAATTCCTCGCGCGGGTCAGGCGGTAAAGATGGCGGGAAATTTCGCGGCTCACCGCCGCTTCGCCGCGCGCGCCCCGCCATACGGCCCCACGTGCTGGCGGTACGCCATCGGCGACTGGCCGAACGCCGCGCAGAACGCGCGGCTGAAGCTGTAGATCGAGTTGAAGCCGCACTGCTCGGCGATCTCCGAGACGCGGTTCGGCGTCAGCCGCAGCAGGCCGCACGCCTTCTCGAGGCGCAGCCGGCGCAGGTGGCGGCCGACGCTCACGCCGCACGAGGCGCGGAAGCGGGCCCGCAGGTGACTCTGGCTGATGCCGAGCGCCTGCGCGATTTCCTTGATGCCGGGCAGTTCGTGCCGCTGGTGCGCGAGCTGGTTCACCTGCATCACCATGCCCATCGCGGGCGCCGCGACCGGCACGGTCTTGCGGCGGGCCGCGGGTTGCTGCCGGCGCAGGCGCGCGAGCAGCAGCGCGAGGAGGAGCGCGGGCAGCTCGGACATGCGGCCTTCCCGCTGGTAGGCGGCGATGAGTTCGGTCGCCAGGTCGCGGGCCTCGGGCGAGAAGACGAACGGCCGGTAGCGCAGGGATTTCAACGACTCGGCCTCCGCGAGGTCGAACGTGATGAAGATCCACAGCAGGTCCGTCTGCCCGCTGTCGATGTAGTGGTGGAACTGGAACGGGAACACGAGCAGCCCTTCGCCGGCCGCCAGCTTGATCACCTGGTCGTCCACGCAGACCGAGACCGTCGCGCGCAGCGCGATGATCAGCACGAAGCGGTGGTGGAGCGCGCGGCCGCGCCGCGGGCGGTTCAGCTCGGCGGCGGAGCGGCGCTGGAAGCACACGATGTTGTCCGGCAGCACGAGCGGCCCGGGGCGGCGGCCGAGCAGCTGGTGCGGCGGGTGGGGCAGGTCGGCGGCGAGGGTCTCGAGGGTGGGCGCGGGGGCGAGTGGCATATATGTTAAAAACATCGTCGTTTCTGCCATTTTCAACCGCGCCAGCGAGCCTTATTATGTCGCCCAGTCCCGCATGAACCCGCCCAGTCCGCTGCCCCGTTACCACCACGAACACGTGCCCCTCGCGGTCTATGCCGGCAGCACGGAAGCGTCCCGGGCCGTGGCCGCGGAGATCGCCGCCCTGGTCCGCCGCCGCGCCGCGGAAGGCAGGCCGGCGGTGCTCGGCCTCGCCACCGGCTCGACGCCGCTCGGCGTGTACGCGGAGCTGGTGCGCCTGCACCGCGAGGAAGGCCTGAGCTTCGCGCACGTCGTCAGCTTCAACCTCGACGAGTACCTGCCGCTGCCGCCCGAGCACCCGCAGAGCTACCACCACTTCATGTGGACGCACCTGTTCTCGCACCTCGACATCAAGCGGGAGAACGTCCATCTGCCGTCGGGCACCGTGCCGGCCGCCGAGGTCGACGCGCACTGCCGGAAGTACGAGGAGACGATCGCCGCCGCGGGCGGGATCGACTACCAGATCCTGGGCATCGGCCGCACCGGCCACATCGGTTTCAACGAACCCGGCAGCCCGCGCCGGTCGCGCACGCGGCTGGTGACGCTCGACCCGATCACGCGGCGCGACGCCGCCGGCGACTTCGGCGGCGAGGAACGCACGCCCGCGCATGCCCTGACGATGGGTGTCGCCACGATCCTGGCTGCGCGCCGCGTGGTCCTGATGGCGTGGGGCGAGCACAAGGCGGCGATCGTCCGCCAGGCCGTCGAGGAGGAGCCGACGTCGCAGGTTTCGGCGTCATTCCTGCAGGAGCACGACAACGCGCTTTTCGTCCTCGACCAGGCCGCGTCCGGTGCGCTCACGCGTTTCCGCACGCCGTGGCGCCTCGGCCCGCTGGAGGAGCAGGGGTTGGAGTGGGACGAGCGCATGACGCGCCGCGCGATCCTCTGGCTCGCGCAGGAGCGCAGGAAGGCGATCCTCAAACTCACCGACGAGGACTACAACGAGGCCGGCCTGCAGGACCTGCTGCGCGTGTACGGCTCGGCCTATGAGGCAAATCGCACCGGTTTCTACCAGCTGCAACACACGATCACCGGCTGGCCCGGCGGGCGCGACCCGGCGCGGACGCAGCCCGGCGACGCCCCGGTGCGGCCGCTGCGCGCGCCCTCGGCGCAGGTGTTCCCGAAGCGCATCCTGGTCCTTTCGCCGCACCCGGCGGACGACGTCATCGCCATGGGCGGCACGCTCTGCCGCCTCGTCGAGCACGGCCATGCGGTGCACGTCGCGCACCAGGTTTCCGGCTCGGGCGGCGTGGCCGACGACGCGCTGTGGCGCGCGCTGGAGTTCACCCGCGGCTCCGGCCTGGCGGCACCGGCCGAGGTGGCGAAGCTCGCGGCGTGGTGCGCATCCTACCAGAAGAACGGCGTGTTTCCCGCCGGCCCGGAGCTGATGCGCTGGAAGGCGCTCATCCGCCGCCATGAGGCCACGGCCGCCGCCCGCGCGTGTGGCGTCGCGCCCGAGCGCCTGCATTTCCTCGACCTGCCGTTCTACGCCAACACGACGGTGCGCTCGCGCCGCCTCGGGCCGGACGACGTGCGGGTCATGGCCGCGCTGCTCGACGAGATCCAGCCGCACCTGATCTACGCCGCGGGCGACCTCAAGGACCCGCACGGCACGCACCGCCTCTGCCTGCAGGCGCTGCGCGATGCGCTGAAACTCTGCGCCGGCGCCGCGTGGCGCACCGACGCCGAACTCTGGCTCTATCGCGGCGCATGGTCCGAGTGGCGCCTCGACGAGATCGACCTCGCCGTGCCGCTGAGCCCGCAAGAAGTGCAGCGCCGCCGCCGGGCGATCCTCTGCCACGGCACGCAGCGCGACCAGGCGCTTTTCCTCGGCAAGGACCGCCGCGAGTTCTGGCAGGTCACGGAAGATCGTTGCCGCCAGCTCGCCGAATCCTACAACGCCCTCGGCCTTGCCGAATACGAGGCGATCGAAGCCTTCAAGCGTTACGCCCCCGATGAGTTCCTCCAGCAGTTTGCCATCTAAGTTCCCCCGTTCCCTGGCACTCGGCCTCGCCGGCGTGCTCGCGCTTCTCGGCGCGACCCTGGCGCCGGCCGTTGCGGCCGACACCGGCACGCTCATGCCGGCTCCGGCGGAAATGACCGCCGCCTCCGGCCGGCTCGAGATCAACGCCGGCTTCAAGATCGCCGTGTCGGGCGCGGCCGACGCCCGCGTGACCGCCGCGGTCGAGCGCCTGCTGCGCCGCGCGGAGGCGCGCACCGGCCTGACTTTCCCCCGGCAACCGGCGGGTCCGGATGTGGCGGGTGAACCGGCCACGGCGGCGCTGGTGATCGAGTGCGGCGCGGCTTCGGCGGCAGTGCCGGCGCTGGGCGAGGACGAATCCTACACGCTCACCGTCACGCCTGAGCACGCCGTGTTGCGCGCGCCGACGACGCTCGGCGTGCTGCATGGCACCGAAACTTTCCTGCAGCTGCTGCAGGCCGATGCGCGCGGCTGGTTCCTGCCCGCGCTGGCAATCAACGACCGGCCGCGCTTCCCGTGGCGCGGGCTGATGATCGACGTCTGCCGCCACTGGCAGCCGCTGGAGGTCATCAAGCGCAACCTCGACGCCATGGTGCTGGTGAAGCTGAACGTGCTGCATCTCCACCTGACGGAGGACCAGGGCTTCCGCATCGAGAGCAAAACGCACCCGCGGCTGCACGAGCTCGGATCCGACGGTCACTACTTCACGCAGGACGAGATGCGCGGGATCATCGCCTACGCCGCCGCGCGCGGCATCCGCGTCGTGCCGGAATTCGACATCCCCGGCCATGCGACGAGTTGGGTCACCGCCTATCCCGAGCTCGCGAGCGCGCCCGGTCCGTATCACATCGAGCGGAAGTGGGGCGTGTTCGACCCAGTGCTCGATCCGACGAATGAAAAAGTCTACGAGCTGCTCGACGGCTTCCTCGGCGAGATGGCGGCGCTGTTTCCCGACCCGTACCTCCACATCGGCGGGGATGAGAACAACGGCGTGCAATGGAGCGCCAACGCGCACATCCAGGCCTTCATCAAGGAGCACGGCCTGAAGGACAACGCCGGCCTGCATGCGTATTTCAACGGCCGCGTGAACGAGATTCTCCAGCGGCACGGCAAGAAGCTCGTCGGCTGGGACGAAATTTTGCACCCGGACCTGCCGCAAGGCAGCGTGGTGCATTCGTGGCGTGGCCCGGCGGGCATCGCTGAGGCCACCAAGCTGGGCTACGCCACCATCCTCTCCAACGGCTACTACATCGACCTGATGTATCCGACGGCGCAGCATTACCTGAATGATCCGGTGCCGCCCGGCAGCGCGCTCACGGCCGAGCAGCAGAAACTCGTCCTGGGTGGCGAGGCGACGATGTGGGCGGAGTGGGTGACGCCGGAGACGATCGACTCGCGCATCTGGCCGCGCACCGCGGCGATCGCCGAGCGCCTGTGGTCGCCGGTCACGGTGCGCGACGTGCCCGACATGTACCGCCGGCTGGCGATCGTGTCGCGGCGGCTCGAGGAGCTGGGCCTGACGCACGAAAGCTATCTCGATCCGGCGCTCCGCCGGCTGGCGGGTGACGGCGCCACCGCGCGGGACCTGCAGGCGCTGCGCATGCTGGCCGACCTGGTGGAACCGGTGAAGCGGTACCGCCGCGGCCAGCAGCAACCCAATGCGACGCAGTTCACGCCGCTGACCGGCCTGGTCGACTGCGCGCGCGCCGACAGCACGCCGGCGCGCGAATTCGCCGCGGCGATGGACGATTTTCTCGCCGACCCCAGGTCGGACGCCGCCTGCCACCGGATCCAGGCCACGCTCGCGCAATGGGGCTCGGCGGCGCAGGACGTGCTGGCGCACCTGCCGCCGCGGCTGCAGGAAGCCCAGCCCCTGCTGCAGGCGCTGGTCGATGCGGCGGACGCGGGCGGGAAGATGGCCGACGCGCTCCACGCCGGGCGCACCCTGCCGCCGGATGTGAAGCAGCACCTGGCCGAGGCCATCACGCGCGCGGGTGAACCGCACGCCGCGGTCGAATTGCCCGTCGCCGCCACGCTGGCCCGGCTGATTCCCCTTCTTCCATGACCCCAGCCCCCGACCGCTCCTCCCGCAGCTACGCCCTGCCGATCGCCATCATCGGCGCCCTGTTTTTCATCTTCGGCTTCGTCACCTGGCTGAACGGCACGCTGATTCCGTTCCTCAAGCTCGCCTGCGACCTGCACTCGGACTCGCAGGCGCTGCTGGTGACCTTCGCCTTCTACATGGCGTACTTCTTCCTCGCGATCCCGTCGTCGTTCATCCTGAACAAAACCGGTTTCAAGAACGGCATGTCGCTCGGCCTCGCGATCATGGCGGTCGGTGCGCTGGTGTTCATCCCCGCCGCCAACAGCCGCAGTTTCGCGCTCTTCCTCGCCGGCCTGTTCATCCAGGGCATGGGGCTCGCGCTGCTGCAGACCGCCTCGAATCCGTACATTTCCGTCATCGGCCCGATCGAGAGCGCCGCGTCGCGCATCAGCATCATGGGCATCTGCAACAAGATCGCGGGCGCGCTCAGCCCGCTGATCCTTGGCGCCATCGTGCTCAAGGGCGCGAGCGAGGTGGAGGCGAAGATCAACGCGGCCACCGACCCGGCCGCCCGCTTCCAGCTGCTGCAGGAACTCGCCGGCCGCGTGGTCACGCCGTACGCGATCATGGCCGGCGTGCTGCTGCTCCTCGCGCTGCTCATCAAGCTCTCGCCGCTGCCCGAGATCAACACCGACGGCGATGACGCCGCGACCGGCGGTGCGCGCAGCTCCAAGACAAGCATCCTGCAGTTCCCGCACCTGTTGCTCGGCGTGCTGTGCATCTTTGTCTATGTCGGCGCGGAGGTCATGGCCGGCGACGTCATCGGGCCGTATGCCCGCGCACTCGGCATGAGCCTGGACCAGACCAAGAGCCTTACGTCGTACACGCTCTGGTCGATGGTGATCGGCTACACGATCGGCGTCTTCGCCATTCCGAAATACCTGAAGCAGGAGACGGCGCTGAAGCTCTCCGCGGTGGTCGGCATCCTGTTTTCGGCCGGCGCGTTCCTCACCGGCGGTCACACCTCGATCACCTTCATCGCGCTGCTCGGGCTGGCCAACTCGCTGATGTGGCCGGCGATTTTTCCCATGGCGATCGACGGGCTGGGGCGCTTCACCAAGATCGGTTCCGCCCTGCTCATCATGGGCATCGCCGGCGGCGCGCTCATCCCGCAGGCCTACGGGTTCCTCGCGCACAGCATGAACCACCAGGCCGCGTTCTTCTGGTGCACACTGCCGTGCTACCTCTACATCCTTTTCTTCGCGATCAAGGGCCACCGGATCGGACGGACCGGCTGACCTGACGCGAACCTACCATCCCTCCGCCGGGGCGCCACCCCCGGTCCAGCTACCGCTTCGCCCACATTTTTCCATGCCCGACGTTCATCCTCTTCCGCTCATCCGCCCCGCGCTCGAGCCCAACTTCGTGCCCGCTGCGCTCTGGAACCGCGCCTACCGGAAAATGGCGGCATCCGACCCGCACGGGCGCCCGCTGGTGCTCGCGTTGGTGCGCGCGGACGGCGGCACGTCGCGTTTCGCCACGCGGGCGCTGGGACGGGATCATCCCGCGGCGTCGCTGACCCTTCGCTACGTCGAGCGCCTGGTGAAATTCCTGCTCTGGCAGCGCGGTGGCTGCCGCGTGTTGGTTTCCGGTGCGCCCGAGATTGCCGCCGAGCTGGCGCGCCTCTACAGCCCGTCGGGCGTGCGGGCGTTCGACCACGAGTTCATGGGCGCGCGGGTTTACGGGCGTCCGTTCGCCGTCGAGGCGGTTGCGGAAACGGAGTTGCCGCCGGAAACCCAGTCGGGCCTGCCGCTGGGTCGCAACCTGAACGGCTGCCGCATCGGCTTCGATATCGGCGGCAGCGACCGAAAGGTCGCGGCGGTCGTCGACGGCAAGGTCGTCTTCTCCGAGGAGGTCGCGTGGGATCCGTATTTCCAGAAGGACCCGGCGTACCACATCGAGGGTGTGCATCAATCCCTCGAGCGCGCCGCCGCGCACCTGCCGCGCGTCGATGCCATCGGCGGCAGCGCGGCCGGTGTCTACGTGAACAACGAGGTGCGCGTGGGCTCGCTGTTTCGCGGCGTCCCGCCGGACCTCTTTGCCGGACGCATCCGCCGGATGTTCTTCACCCTCCAGGAACGCTGGGGCGGGGTGCCCTTCGAGGTGGCCAATGACGGTGAGGTCACCGCGCTTGCCGGTTCGATGGCGCTCGGCGAGAATGCGGTGCTGGGCGTGTCGATGGGCACGAGCATGGCGGGCGGCTATGTGCGCCCGACGGGCGACATCACGCCGTGGCTCAACGAGCTGGCTTTCGCGCCGATCGACTACCACCCGGATGCGCCGGCTGACGAATGGTCGGGCGACACCGGTTGCGGCGTGCAATATTTTTCCCAGCAGGGTGTCGGTCGCTTCGCGGCGCGCGCCGGGTTCGCCTTTCCGGCGGGCATGCCGCTGCCGGAGCAGCTGGTCATGGTGCAGCAGGCGATGGCGGCCGGCGATGCGCGCGCCCGGGCGGTCTATGCCACCGTCGGTGCCTGCTTCGGCTACGCGCTCGGGCACTACGCGGACTTCTACGAGATCCGGCACCTGCTGCTGCTGGGGCGCGTTACCTCCGGGCCGGGCGGGGCGATGATCATCGATCATGCGAACACCGTGCTGCGCGCCGAATTCCCGGCGCTGGCGGAAAAGATCCGGCTGCACATGCCGGACGAGAAGGACAAGCGCCACGGCCAGGCGATCGCCGCGGCCAGCCTGCCGGCTCTCAAGCGCTGATTTTCCCATGAAATTATCCCATCCCCAGGCTGACATCTTTGTTCCGGCCGGCGGCTCGCCCGCCGACGCGCTGCGGCGCGTCACCCATCTCTGCATCGGCGCCCACCAGGACGACATCGAGATCATGGCCCACGCCGGCATCAGCGACTGTCTCGACAACCCGGCGCTGGCCTTTGGCGGTGTCGTGGTGACCAACGGCGGGGGCTCGCCGCGCACCGGCAGCTACGCCGCGCTGACCGATGAGCAGATGCAGGGCGTGCGTCGCGAGGAACAGCGCCAGGCCGCCAGCCTCGGCCGCTACGCGATCCAGCTGCAGCTGGCGCATCCGAGCTCGGTGGTGAAGCAGCCGCGCCAGCCGGATGTGGTGGCCGACTTGCAGGCGATTGTCGCCGGCTGTTCGCCCCAGATGGTGTACGTGCACAATCCGGCCGACAAACACGACACCCACGTCGCGGTTTTCCTGCGCGGCCTCGAGGCGATGCGGGCGCTGCCGGCGGGGCAGCGGAATTTCAAGCTGCTCGGCTGCGAGGTGTGGCGCGACCTCGACTGGCTCGTCGATGCCGACAAGGCCGGGCTCGATGCCGGTCGTCATCCGGAACTCGCGGCGCCGCTGCTGAAGGTCTTCGATTCGCAGGTCACCGGCGGCAAGCGCTACGACCTGGCGACGATCGGGCGCCGGCTGGCGAACGCCACCTTCCATACCTCGCACGCCACCGACAAGCTGGCGGGCATCACCTGGGCGATGGACCTGACGCCGCTGGTCAAGGACCCGGCGCTCGACCCGCTCGAGTACACGCTCGGTTACGTCGACCGCCTGCGGGCCGACGTCGCGGGGCGGTTCAGCAAGTTCGCGTGAACATGGCCTTTTGTAGGGCGGGATCGCTGATCCCGCCTGATCGGTAAGCGCGCCTCCTTCGCGGCGGGGTCGGCGACCCCGCCCTACAGAATATCTCACACCCGCAGGTAGACCTGCCGGCGGTGGAGAAACCACGCCAGCAGCACCACCAGGCCGAGTCCGGTCAGCGCGAGCACGAGGCCGCCGAGGCCGGGATGCAGGGCGTCGAAAGTCCCGGCGATGCTGCCGCCGGTCAGGCGCGCGGCGATTTCGCCGAAGTTCACCAGCGAGGCGGCAAGATAGAGCGTGATCGGGTTCAACCCGATCCACAGGAATGGCTGGCACCATGCGCCACGCCACTGGCGGATATCGAGCAGGTAATAGAAGAGAGCCAGCAGCCACAGGCTGTAGCCGCCGGCGACGAGCACGAAGCTGGATGACCACAGGTCCTTCACGACCGGGAACACCGGGTGCCACAGCCAGCCGCCGGCGACGCAGAGTGTGCCCGTGCCGAGCAACCAGGTCAGCTTTTGCGCCGGCGTGCGGTCGGCGCGACGCAACCGCTGGCCGGCCATCATGCCCAGCAGGCAGGTGGCGATTGCGGGCAGGGTGCTGAGGATGCCCTCGGGGTCCCAGTACCTGCGGTACATCGCGCCGGGCATCCAGAGGTAGTCGACGTGGTTTGCCAGGTTGAGCCCGCGGGCGTAGCTGCCGGTGACCGTGGCGGTTGTCGCATCGTAGAGCTGGCGAACCTGGGCGGCGGTGGGCGTGCCGAATTTTTCGGCCATGGCTTCCATGGTCAGCGTGACCGCCCGCACCGGCACGAAAGCCAGCAACGCCCAGTAACCGAGCAGCAGGCCGGCGCCGATGAACCCGCACGTGCGCGGCCGGCAGAGGCAGAACAGGGTGCCGGTTGCGGCATACGCGAGGGCAATGCGCGGCAGGACACCGGCAATGCGGACGTCGGGCCAGGGCTGCGTGAGCCCTCCATTATAGAGAATGCCGAGGGCAAAGAGGATCGCCGCGCGAACCCAGATGCGCCGGATGACGACGGAACGCGGCTGCTGCTCCAGGGCCTTGGACAGGGCGAACACCAGGGAGACGCCGCTGATGAACACGAACAGCGGGAAGATGAGATCGTAGAAGGCGAATCCATCCCAATGCTTGTGCTCCATCTGGCCCGCGAGCAGGCGCAGCGGGGCGATGTTCCAGGCGTGGGCGAGGGCGTGGACGACGGCGTCGGCGCCGAGAATCCAGAACATGTCGAAGCCACGGAGCACATCCAGCGACATCAACCGGGCGGACGGACGGCTGCTTTCTTCTGCGGTCATGGCGAGGAGCGAAGCGACGCGGCCATCCGGGGCGTGCGCTGCTGGATCGCCACGGCCGACGTTGTCGGCCTCGCGATGACAATCCAGAAAGGCAAGCGGTTCACCGGCGCGTCATTTCTGCGGCTTGGTGAGCAGCAGCGGGGAATTCAGGCCGAGGTGCTTGTCGGAAAACGCGTCGCCCTCGCTGGCCTGGCGGAGCAGGCGCTGCACCATGCCCATCTTGGCGTCGAGGTCGTCGACCTTCGCGACGAACACGGCCTCGGGCGTGGCGGCAATGGTGGCCGCGCCCCATTCGAGTTCGCCCTGGTGGCTCAGCACGATGTGCTCGAGGCGCTCCAGCAGGTCGGCATTGAGCTTCGCCTTGATGCCGGCCTTGCGCACGAGCTGGTAGCCGAGGACCACGTGGCCCTGCAGGATGCCGCGGCGGCTCTTGGAGGTGACGAGGTCGCCCTGGTACTCGATGACCTTGCCGGTGTCGTGGACGAGAATGCCGGCGAGGGCAAGGTCGCCGTCGACTTCCGGGTAAAGCGGCAGCAGGGCCTTGGCCGCGCGGGCCATGTGCACGGTGTGCTCGAGCAGGCCGTGGCGGTAGGCGTGGTGCATCGAGATGGCGGCCGGGGCGGTCTTGAACTGCTCGCCGATTTCCTCGAAGAGGGCCTGGACCGTGGCGCGCAGCTCCGCCTGGCCGATGACGGCGATGAACTGCTGCAGCTCGTTCCAGAGCAGGTCGGCGTCCTCGGGGGCGGTCTCGACGAGGTTGGCCAGCAAGGGCGACCCATTGAGCTGGTCGAGGGTGATTTGCTCGGCGCGCAGGAGGCGCGGGGAGAGGCGGTCCTGGAAATAATCGACCTTGGCCTCGAGGCGGACGATGCCGCCCTCCTTGAGCGAGTTGAAGAGATCGTAGGCCGGGCTGTCGCTGAAGACGTTCAGGCCGAAGGCGCCGGTCTTGTCGGCGAGCTCGACGTTGAGGAACGGGTTGCCGTTCTTGGCCGTCTTGGCCGAGACGCGCTTCACGAGCACCACGCTGGCGAAGGTGTCGCCACCATCCTTGGGCAGGCTCTTGATGCCTTTGACGGAAATCGGGGAAAGAAGATCGGCCATGATTGCGCCGCCAGTAAGCAAGACGCGGGCGGAAATGGCTACAAAAATGGCGTACGTAAACCGTAAGTGAGCGAAGGGTGTGACGCCTACTGAACCACCCAAGCCATCCGCTTCCGTCATCCTGAGCAGAGCGAAGGATCCACTGAGTCGACGGCAGCCACAAGAACCGCTTGGATCCTTCGCATGGCTCAGGATGACGGCCAGTGGTGGCTGAGTTTCAGCCGAGATCGTACTGCTGGCCGCGGCGGGCGATGACGCGCAGCCTGGTGCCGAAAAGCTTGGTGAGCCGCGGCGACGTGAGCATCGCCTGCTTCGGGCCGTCGCCGACGACGGCGCCGTCCTTGATCATGATGACGCGGTCGATCTCGGGAATGACGTCGGCAATGTGGTGCGTGACCAGCAGCAGGCTGCGGCCGGCTCGGGCCAGCTTGCGCAGGAGGTCGCGGAATTCCCGGACCGCGCCCGGGTCGAGGCTGTTGGTCGGTTCGTCGAGGATGAGCGCCTCGGGATCGTGGGCGAGGGCGCGGCCGATCAGGGCGCGGCGCTGTTCGCCGGACGACATCATCGACACCGGCCGGTCGGCGAGGTGCGTGATCTCGAGGAAGCGCAGGATGCGGCGGGCTTCGCGCTCCTGGGCGGGCTTGACCTTGTGGTGCGGCCAGAGGCCGACGCTGTTGAAATAGCCGGACAGCACGAGTTCGCGGGCCGTGACCTGGCGCAGCGTGACCTCGTGCGAGAGATTGTGCAGGAGGTCGAGCGTGACGATGCCGAGGTGCTGGCGGAGATCGCCGACATCCCAGTCGTCGAGCCCGAGCACCTGGAAGCGGAGGCGCGGGCCGGTATCGAGCGGGTAGATCTCGCGGGTGATGGCCTTGATGAGGGTCGACTTGCCGGAGCCGTTCGGGCCGAGGATGGCCACGTGCTCGCCGCGCTTGATCTGGAGCGAGAGGTTGCGGCTGATCGTGCGGTCCCCGCGCACCAGGGTGACATGCTGGAAATCGATGAGGAGCGGAGAGGTCACGGCGTTTTTAACCACGGATGGACGCGGAACAGAACGGATTAATTTCCCAATCCTTGGAATCACCAATTCACCCGGATCGGCACTTAATCAATACGACCGGAGCATCCGTGCCCATCCCTCAGTGACGATCCGTGAAATCCGTGGTTAAAACCATTTCCGAACCGCGGGAAAAGTGGCGGAGAGAGAGGGATTCGAACCCTCGATAGAGTTTCCCCTATGCAGCTTTAGCAAAGCTGTGCCTTCAGCCACTCGGCCATCTCTCCAAAGTTGAGTTGGCAGGAAAAAGCCCGCCTCCGGCGAGCGCAAGGGCAATCTCGTGGGGCGCGGCCCCACTATTAGTCATTGGTCATTAGCCATTCGTCATTGGTCATATCGGAGGCAATCCAGTGGTGGACGGGCTTGGGGCATTCTTACGAGGTACTTGAGGCCGTGCTGCGATCATGGTTCGAAATAACCAATGACTATTGGCCAATGATTAATGGCCAATGCGTCGTCGCAGACCGCGACGACGCTACTTCCCGCCGTAGTATTTGGGCTTCAAAACCCCGATACAGGGGAGGTTACGGTAGCGCTCGTTGAAGTCCAAACCGTAGCCGACGACGAACTCGTCGGGAATTTCGAAACCCACGTAATCGGCTTCAAACGGCACGGCGCGGCGGGCCTTCTTGTCGAGCAGCACGCAGGTTTTCACGCTGAGGGCGCCCTTCGTCTTGATCATGCCGGCGACGGCGGCGAGCGTCTTGCCGGTGTCGAGGATGTCGTCGACGAGCAGGACGTTGTGGCCGCGGACATCGAGCTTCATCGAGTCGACGATGCGTGGCTCGCCGGCGGCCTTGGTGCCGTCGTGGTAGCTGGAGGCGCGCAGGCAGTCCAGGCGCAGGGAGCTGCGCATCTGCCGCAGCAGGTCGGCGGTGAAAATGAGCGCGCCGTTGACGATGGCGACGACCATCAGGTCCTTGCTGTGGTAGTCCCGGTTGATCGTCTCGCCGAGGGCGGCGATGCGGCGCTTGATGGCGGCGGGGGTGACCAGCACGTGGTCGAGGTGCTTGAGCTCGGGCGGACCTTTGGGGGCGGGCATGGGGGGATGAAGGAGAGGCAAGGGGTAAGGGGCAAGAGGCAAGGGGCGGGAAAGCCCGGCCTCAGAGGGATTCACCACTAATGCCTCACCTAACGGTTCGGCCTGGAAGTGCCCTCCGCCTGATCGTCTCCAGTCTTGGTTTCGGGGAGCGGCTAATCGCCGCTGGGATAGTTGTTTGATTTTCTGTCGGCGATTAGCCGACCCGCAGGTCCAGTGTGGAGCCGATCAGGCGGAGCGCATCCTGTAGCCGAGCCGTTAGGCGAGGCATTAGTGGTTTAAACGGATCGGGCTTCGGTGACATCAGCTCCCGGTAGGTTTATCCTTTTGACTCAGTTCCGGCCCGCCGGTTGCTTCAACCACCGCCTACGCGAATGATTTCCATCCAAGTCAAACAGCTCACCAAGCAGTTTGGAAACGTCACCGCCCTCCACGGCCTCGACCTGACGATCAACCCCGGGGAACTGTTTTTCCTGCTCGGCCCCAGCGGCTGCGGCAAGACGACGCTCCTGCGCAGCCTCGCCGGCTTCTACATCCCGGAAAAAGGCCAGATCCTGTTCGGCAACGAGGACGTGACGCGCCTCGCGCCGCACAAGCGGAATACGGGCATGATGTTCCAAAGCTACGCGCTCTGGCCGCACATGAGCGTCGCCGAGAATGTCGCCTTCGGCCTCGAGCAGCGCAAGGTGCCGGCGGCCGAGATCAGGCAGCGCGTCGCCGATGCGCTGGCCTCGGTGCACATGAGCAACTACGCCGAGCGCAAGACCAACCAGCTTTCCGGCGGCCAGCAGCAGCGCGTCGCGCTGGCCCGCGCGCTGGTGATCCGCCCGCGCTGCCTCCTGCTGGACGAGCCGCTGTCCAACCTCGACGCCAAGCTCCGCCTCGAGATGCGCACCGAGATCCGCCGCGTCTGCAAGGAATTCAAGCTGACCACGGTCTACGTGACCCACGACCAGAAGGAGGCGCTGTCCATCGCCGACCGCATGGCCATCCTCGAGAGCGGCCACATCCTCCAGGTCGGCGCGCCCCGCGAGGTCTACAAGCGGCCGAAGCGGAAGACCGTGGCGAATTTCATCGGGGAGACCGATTTCCTGCCCGGCAAGGTCCTGGGCATCGCCGGCGGGTTCGTGACCGTCGAGACGGCGATCGGCAAGTTCGACGGCATTTTCGGCGATCCCGACCGGGTGCCGGCGGTGGGCGCCAACGTCACGGTCTCGATCCGCCCCGAGTGCTGGGAGCTGCACAAGAACCCCGAGTCGCGCAATTTCGTGAAGGGCCGCATCGGCGAATCCGTCTACCTCGGCGAGGTCGCGCAGTACGACTTCATCACGCCCGCCGGGGAGAAGCTGAAGGTGTTCGAACGCAACCCGCGCTTCGTCGACGGCAGCTCGCGCGGCGAGCTCTACGCGACGGTGGAGCCGGAGGATGTGGTGGTGCTGACGGATTGAACCGCCTTTCCTGATGCCTGTCATTGCGAGGAGCGGAGCGACGAAGCAATCCATCTGGATCGCCACGCCCGGCGTTGCCGGACTCGCGATGACCAAACCATGAAGCGCGCGCTCATCATCCTCGCGCTGGTGCTGGTGGTGGCGCTGCCGTTCCTCCTGCGGCCGGAGAAAAGCGCGATCGGCCAGGCCGACGGCACGGTCGTGATCATCACGCCGCACAACGAGGCGATCCGGCAGGAGTACGCCCACGGCTTCCAGGAATGGTACAAGGCGCGCACCGGCAAGACCGTCACGGTCGACTGGCGCGTGATCGGCGGCACCAGCGAGATCGCGCGCTTCCTCGAGTCGGAATACGTTTCCTCGTTCGAGAACCACTGGCGCAACCAGCTCGGCAAGCCGTGGAGCATCGACGTGCAGGCGGCGTTCGCCAACCCCCGCCTGCCCAAGGACGCCACGCCCATCGCGCAGGAGGCCCGGCAGGCGTTCCTCGCGTCCGACGTGGGCTGCGGCATCGACGTGTTTTTCGGCGGCGGCTCGTTCGACTTCATCCGGCAGGCGGACGCCGGCCGCATCGTCGACGCGGGCCTGCTCAAGCTGCATCCGGACTGGTTCACGCCCGACGTGCTGCCGCAGAGCTACACGGGCGAACCGTACTGGGACAAGCAGGGCCGCTGGCTCGGGCCGGTGTTGAGCGGCCATGGCATGTTGTACAACCGCGACGCGCTGGCCCGCCTGGGCGTTGCCCCGCCGGAGAACTGGAGCGACCTGGTCAACCCGAAGCTGTTCGGCGAGGTGGCGGTGTGCGACCCGACCAAGAGCGGCTCGATCGCGAAATCCTTCGAGAGCATCATCCAGGAGCAGATCTACCTCGAGTGGGACCGGCTCGCGCAGGAGACCGGCCGGCCGAAGGCCGAGCTGGAGAAGCAGGCAGTCGGCCTCGGCTGGGTGCGCGGCCTGCGCCTGCTGCAGAACATCGGGGCCAACGCCCGCTATTTCACCGACTCCTCGCAGAAGCCGCCGATCGACGTCGCGGCCGGCAACTGCGCCGTCGGCATGTGCATCGATTTCTACGGGCGTTACCAGGAGCAGAGCTCGCGCGAGCGCAGCGGGCGGCCGCTGCTCGGCTTCCACATGCCGGTGGGCGGCACGACGCTTTCGCCCGACCCGATCGCGCTGATGCGCGGCGCGCCCAACCATGAGATCGCGGTGGCCTTCATCGAATACGTGATGTCGCTGGACGGGCAGAAGCTCTGGAACTTCAAGCCCGGCACGCCGGACGGCCCCGAGCACTTCGCGCTGCGCCGCCTGCCCAGTCGCAAGGACTTCTACGCGCATCCCGAGTTTGTCGCGCTGCGGTCGGACCCGGAGGTGAATCCCTACGCCAGCGCGAATCCGCTGGTCTACAACGCGGCCTGGACCGGCGGCCTCTTCCGCGAAATGTCCTTTGTCATCCGCGTCATGTGCATCGACACCCACGCCGACCTCGCCGAGGCGTGGAAGGCGATCTGCGCGGAGAACGTCACCGCGAGCGAGCGGGAGCGCGCAATGGCGGCGCTGAGCGATCTCTCGATCGTGAACTACGAGCAGATGTTCAGCCGCATCAAGCCGGCGCTGAATTCGAAGAACAAGGTGGACGAAGTCCGCCTCGCCAGCGAACTGGCCGCGCAGTTTAGAAAACAATACCAGCGCGCAACCGAAATTGCCCGCGGCGGTCAATAGGGCGATGAAACGCGCAACCCGGTTGCCCTGGCTGCTGCTGAGCCTGCTGCTGCTGGGCGGCTGCGTTGCCCCTCATTCCGGCCAGCCCTCCGCGGAGTGCCGGCGCATCCGGGAGCTGTTCTCCCGGCAGTTGCACACCGGCATGGCGGAGGAGGACTTCCTGAAGGTTTGTGCAGCGCAGGGATGGAAACCGCACTACGCGCCGATGGGCAACCGGTATACGGAAACGATCGCCGCCGGCCGCGAGCACGACGGAACGCGTCACTCGATTGTGATCGACGCGTGGTTTACCGCGGAGCGGCAGCTGAAATCCTATACCGTCCAGGACTCCTACGAACGCCCTTAGCAGGTCGTTCAGGGAGCTTCCGGCGGCGGTACGCCGGACGGCCGGTGGATCATGTAGCCGCCGGGATTGTCGACGACCTTGAAGCCGAACTGGGCGTAGAGCGGGTGGGCGTCGCGGGTGCGGAGGTTCCAGCTGCGCAGGCCCCGCAGGTTTGGCAGTTCCATCGTCAGCGCCATCATCGCCCGCGCGAGGCCGTGCTTGCGGTGCTCCTCGAGCACGTAGACGTCGCAGAGGTAGGCGTAGGTGGCGAAATCCGTGATGATGCGGACGAGTCCGACCTGCTTTCCGTCGGCTGCATATGCCCCGACGCTAAGCGAGTTCTTCAGCGCCAGCTTCACCGTCCCAAGCGGAATATCCGGGCTCCAGTAGGACCGGCTTAGGTAGGCGTGGATCGCGACGGCATCCAGCCGTGCGGGATCGTCCGAGACTACATAGGTGCCGCAGCGACGTTCCATGATGTCAGCACCATCCCCGAATTGTCATCGCGAGCCCGACGCAGTCGGGCGTGGCGATCCAGCGAGACAGATGGATTGCTTCGACGTCCTGCGGACGCCTCGCAATGACATTGTTGGAGGGAATCATTGCCCTCAGCGCAGCGCAGCGATCGCGTTCACGTAGCCGGCGCGGTCGGGCGCCTTGAAGAAGGACGTGCCGGCCACGAACGTGTCGGCGCCGGCGCCATGGCACTGCTTGGCGGTGGCTAGGTCGATGCCGCCGTCCACCTCGAGGCGGAACTTCAGGCCGCGCGCCTGGCGCCAGCCGTCGATCTCGCGCAGCTTCGGGAGCATGTCGGCGCGGAAGGACTGGCCGCCGAAGCCGGGTTGCACCGTCATGACGAGCACGAGGTCAACGCGATCCAGCAGCGGTTCGATGGCCTGGGCCGGCGTGCCCGGGTTGAGCACCAGGCCGCACTGGCAGCCGAGGTTGCGGATGTGCGCGAGCGTGGCGGCGTGGTCATACTCGGGTTCGATGTGGATGCTGATGTTGTTCGCGCCGGCCTTGGCGAAGGCCTCGACGTACTTCTGCGGCTCGGAAAGCATCAGGTGCACGTCGAAGAAGGTCTTGAGGCCTGCGCGGCGCAGCGCGGCGGGAACTTCCGGCCCGAAGGTCAGGTTCGGCACGAAATGGCCGTCCATGATGTCGATGTGCAGCCACTGGCCGCCGGCCGCGGCGACCGCCCCGGCGCTGGCGGCGAGATGCGCGTGGTCACCGGCGAGCAGGGAGGGGGCGAGGAGAGGCGGATGCAGCATGACGTCAAGCTAAGGGGAAAAATCGTTATTCGTCATTAGTTAATCGGCATCGATTATTTCGACACTTCGCGTGAAGTCGCCGCCAAGGCCAACGGAAGTATGCGCCCGCCCGGCGCGAAATAGCCACTAACGATTGGTCAATGACTGATAACTATTGGCGCGCGCTGGCGCGCCTTACCACGTATCCAGCACCGCGTGGACCGTTTCCTTGGCCAGTTGCTCGGCGAGCAGCGGCAGGGCTTCGTATTCCGAGGGCACGAGTCCGCTGTCGGTGAAGACGCCGCGCGTGGCTTCCAGGGGGCGCTGGGCGAAATAGGGCTGCTTGGTGCGGTTGTCGACCAGCGTGGCGCGGGCCTCGAGCTTGACGTCGAAGCGCCGGGCGAGGCCGGTGTCATCGGTGCGGGAAACCGCGACCGTGCGGCCGTAGCTGTGCAGGACGATCGTGAGGGTGGCGTCCGCCTGGTCGGGCGAGTCCACCAGCGTGACGCGTCCGTCGCGGAGCAAGGCCTCGCGGACCTGGGTGGTCACGAGCACGCGGGCCTGGGGAATCAGGGCGTCACTGGAGACCGGGGCGACGTACAGCGTCGAGAATTTCAGCGTCGCGCCGGTGCCGAGGCGGTAGTGGGCGCAACCGGCGGTGAAGCAGAGGACGGAAAACAGGAGACAGGCGACAGTAGGCAGGCGACGGAGGACCGAAGGCAGGCTGCTGACAGAATACGTGAAAGCGGTCATGGGACGCGGGACCGCTCCAGTTTAGAACAGCCAGAAACGCTTCTTCTTGGCGGCGGGCTTCGCCGGCGCGGGCGCGCCCGGGGTGGCCGGGGCCGCCTTGGCCTGCTCATCGAGCTTGGCCTCGACCACCGTGAGCTTGTTGTGCGCTTCCTTGGCGACGCCGGAATCCGGATAGGCGGTGATGGCCTCGTTGTACATGACCTTGGCAGCCTTGTAGTTTTTGCGGTACTTGTAGTAGTAGTCGCCCAGCACGAGGCGGCTGCGGGCAAGGGTCGTCTTCATCTTGTCCAGGCCCTTCTCCGCATTGGCCATGCCGGAGTCGCCGGGGA
>JBEHYX010000047.1:0-28952 GCA_048497945.1 Verrucomicrobiota bacterium
CCCGCGCTCGCTCCCCTGCGCATCGCCGCATCAGCGCGCCGCGAAAACGGAAAACGCGCTGAGGTCAGCGCGTTCCACCTTATTTGATCTGCATCGACTCGGCGGCGATGACGAGATCCTTGCCGTCGACGGTGTTGCGGACGGTGCCGGAGATGGTCACCTCGCGGTCGACGAAGTTCTCGATGCGACCGGTGATGAGCAGGCGGCGCGTGTCGACGTAGGCGAAGCGGCGGCCGGACTGGTCCATGACCTGGTAATCGTACGGCGGGTTGGGATTGATGATCGGGCGCTTGGCGAGGACGAAGCGGCCGGCGAAATCGCGCGGCAGGTCGGCGCTGTTGGCGGCCATGGGCACGGCGCGGCCGATGCCGTTGCTGGGCGTGACGGGCGCGACCGGGGCGGCGGCCACGACGGCGGGCTTCTCGCCCACGTTGGCGGTGGCGCCGACGGCGATGAAGCCCTGCAGCTTCTTGGTGAGCTTGATCTGGCACCAGTCGCCGTTGGCGATGCCGACGACCTCGGTCTTGTCGCCTTCCTGCGCGGTGGTGATGACGGCGGCGTCCTTCTTCGGCGTGCCGAGGATATTGGCGCCCTCGCGGACCTCGAGGCCTTTGGTGATGTCGCGGTTGTGGACGTAGGCCTCGAAGGTGCCGGTCAGCTCGACGCGGCGCCAGCCGGCCGGGGCGTCGCCCGTGTAGATGATCGTGCTGCCGGCCTTGAGGCGGGAGAGGACGTGGGACTTCGGGTCCGGCTGGATGAACACCGCGGTGTCGGACGGCAGGATGTCGGCGGCGAGGGGGCGGGCGACGGAGAGGCCGGCGAGGAGGGCGAAAAGGGCGGATTTAATTTTCATCGAGATCGTGGGTGGGGGAGGCCGTTTCGCGCTGGTGGGACGCGGGAACGACGAACAATGATTGGATTTCCTTCGTAGAAAGTTGTTTCACGCCGCGCAAAGGAATTCCTTTCAGGCGCAGGGCGCCGATCTGGTAGCGGCGGAGGCGGCGCACGTCATAACCGAGGGCGGTGAAGAGCTGGCGGATCTCGCGCTTCTTGCCGTGGTGCATGTGCACGTCGAGTTCGGTGGACGACTTGTCGGCCTTGGGGTTGACGAGGTTGGCGCGCTCGACCTTGAGGTGCTCGCCCTCGATCACGACGCCGCGCAGCAGCTGGCGCAGGCGGCCGGCGGGAAAAGGCTCCTCCAGCGAGACGTAGTAGCGCTTCACCACGAGGTTCGACGGGTGCATCAGCTTGTGGGCGAGGTCGCCGTCGGAAGTCAGGATCACGAGGCCCTCGCTGTCCTTGTCGAGGCGGCCGGCGCAGAACAGGCGCAGGCGGGCCCACTCGCGCGGGAGCAGGTCGAAGATCGTCTTGTCCTCGTGCGGGTCGCTGTTGCTGCAGATGACGCCGCGCGGCTTGTGCATGACGAGCGTGATCTTGGGCTGGCCCTGGGGGCGGAGGCCCTTGCCGCGGACGGTGACCTTGTCGACGGACGGGTCGACCTTCTGGCCGAGGGTGGCGGCGGTGCCGTTCACATAGACCTCGCCGGCGGCGATCAGGGCCTCGGCGGCGCGGCGCGAGCACAAGCCCGACTCGGCGATGAATTTCTGGATGCGAACGGGCTCCATGGTTGCGGCTGGATTGGCAGGCGGCTCCGGCGGGCGCAACGAGATTCACTATGGCACAAACGGTGCTTGCGTTGCGGTCAGCCAGGTTCACTTAAATTCCGGCATCCATGAGCGAATCCGCCCACACCAGCGTCTACACCAAGGACAATCCGTTTCCCGCGAAACTGAAGGAGAACCGCCTGCTCAACAAGGCCGGCTCCCACAAGGAAACCCGCCACCTCGTGGTCGATATTTCCGGCAGCGACCTGCACTACAAGGTCGGCGATTCGCTCGGCGTTTTCCCGACCAACCGGCAGGGCGAAGTCGACGAGATCATCCTGCGCCTGGGCGTGAGCGGCAACGAGGCCGTGTCGCCCGCGATGCTCAAGCTCGCGGCGCCGATCTCCCTGCGCGAGGCCCTGACCAGCCGCCTCGCGCTGGCCAAGCCGACCCGCAAGATCCTCGAGACCCTCGCCACCAAGGCCACCGCCGACGGCGACAAGGCCAAGCTCGCCGCGCTGCTGGCGCCGGAGGCCAAGGAGGCGCTGCCCGGCTACCTGGAGGATCGCGAGTACATCGACCTGCTGTGCGAGTTCCCGAGCGCGAAACTGACGCCGCAGGAATTCGTCGACCACCTGCGCAAGCTGATGCCGCGTCTGTACTCGATCGCGTCGTCCTCGAAGCCGTTCCCGACCGAGGTCCATCTCACCGTGGCGATCGTGCGCTACGAGACGAACCACCGTTCGCGCGTGGGCGTGGCCAGCTCGTTCCTCGCGGACCGCGCCGCGGCGCCGACGCCGGTGCCGGTGTTCGTTTCCGACTCCCACTTCGGCGTGCCGGACGACAAGGCGAAGGACATCATCATGGTCGGGCCCGGCACCGGCATCGCGCCGTTCCGCGCCTTCATGCAGGAGCGCCTCGCCACCAGCGCGACCGGCCGCAACTGGGTGTTCTTCGGCGACCAGCACCGCGCCACCGATTACCTCTACGAGGAGGAGTGGACGAAATGGCAGGCGGACGGGAAGCTCGCCCGCATCGACCTCGCGTTCTCGCGCGACCAGATTCTCAAGGTGTACGTGCAGGACCGCATGCGCGAGAGCGCCGCGGAACTCTGGAGCTGGATCAAGGGCGGCGCGCACTTCTACGTGTGCGGCGACGCCAAGCGCATGGCGAAGGACGTCGACGTGGCGCTGCACGACGTGATCGCGCAGCAGGGCGGCATGGATGCCGCTGCGGCCGCCGAGTACGTGAAGCAGATGAAGAAGGACAAGCGCTACCAGCGCGACGTGTATTGAGCTGCGGGTGGGCGTCGGTTTCCACACCGACGCCGGTCGCCGCCGGGACGGCGGCGACCACCTTGGAAGAAACTTCGCGCTTGCGGCGGGTGGGGGGAGTGCGTGCCATGTGCGCCCTATCCCTCATGAGCCTCACCTATAACAATCGTGTGGCCCTTGTCACCGGCGCGGGCCGGGGCATCGGCAAAGCCATCGCCGAGCAACTCGCCAAGAACGGCGTGAACGTCATCTGCGTGAGCAAGTCCGCCGACAGCTGCGGCGCGACGGCCGCGGCGATCACCGCCGCCGGCGGCAAGGCCAAGGCGCTGGCCGTGGATGTGGCCGATGGCGCGGCGGTGGCGAAGGCCAGCGCCGACCTGCTCGCGGAGTTCGGCCAGATCGACATCCTGGTGAACAACGCCGGCATCACGAAGGACGGCCTGCTCTTCCGCATGTCCGAGGACGACTGGAACAGCGTGATCGCGACCAATCTCACGAGCTGCTATCATTGGACGAAGCACATCGGCCGCTCGATGACGCAGAAGCGCTGGGGCCGCATCGTGAACATCACGTCCGTCGTCGGCATCATGGGCAACGCCGGCCAGGCCAACTACACCGCCGCGAAGGCCGGCCTCATCGGTTTCACCAAGTCGATCGCCAAGGAATTCGCCGCGCGCAACGTCACCTCCAACGCCGTCGCACCCGGTTTCATCAAGACCGACATGACCGCCGCGCTGCCGCCGGAAGCCGCCGAGAAAATCACCTCCGTCATCCCGCTCAAACGCCTTGGTGAAGCGGCAGATATCGCGCATATGACGGCGTTCCTCTGCTCCGAGGAAGCCGGCTACATCACCGGACAAGTTTTTACCGTTGACGGCGGCATGGTCATGTGACCCTTTATCCGCCAACAGAATCACCTCTCTTTTACTCACATGGCCGACCAGAAAACCATCGAACAGCGCGTTAAGGAAATCATCGTTAACCAGCTGAATGTTAACGAGGAGCAGATCACTCCGCAGGCTTCTTTCCTCGACGATCTCGGCGCCGATTCCCTCGACATCGTCGAGCTCATCATGGCGTTCGAAGAAGAATTTAAGGAAGAGATCAAGGGCGAGATTCCGGAGTCCGATGCCGAGAAGCTCCAGACCGTCGGTGACGTCGTCACCTACATCCAGCAGAAGGCTGGAAAGAAATAACGTTTTGGCTTTTGAACTGATCGCTCTACCGTCTGGCCCTTCGCTGGCCCGGTAGGGCGATTTTGTTTTCCGCACCGCACTATCCCTGATGGAAACAGCAGCCACCACTCCTCGTCGCGTCGTCGTCACCGGCATGGGCGTCATCTCCGCCCTCGGCCACAACGTGAATGATTTCTGGGCCAGCCTCACGGCCGGCAAGTCGGGCGTCGATCGGGTGACCCTGTTCAACCCGACGGACTACGCCTGCCAGATCGGCGCCGAGGTGCGCGGCTGGGACCCGACGCAGCACATGGATGCGAAGGAAGTGCGCCGCAACGACCGTTACACGCATTTCGGCTTCTGCGCCGCCAAGCAGGCGATCGCGGATGCCAAGCTCGACATGGCCAAGGAGGACGGCGACCGCGTCGGCGTGCTCATCGGCTCCGGCATCGGCGGCATGTGGACGATCGAGAACCAGCACAAGAATCTCCTCGAGAAGGGTCCCCGCAAGGTCTCGCCCTTCATGATCCCGGCGCTGATCAGCAACATGTGCTCCGGCCTGGTGGCCATCGAGCTCGGCGCGCGCGGCCCGAACTTCGGCGTCGTCAGCGCCTGCTCGACCTCGACCCATGCCATCGGCGAGTCGCTGCGCATGATCCGCTACGGCGATGCCGACGTGATGATCTGCGGCGGCGCCGAGGCTTCCATCACGCCGCTTTCCTACGCCGGCTTCTGTTCCATGAAGGCGATGAGCACCTTCAACGAGAACCCGCAGAAGGCCAGCCGTCCGTTCGACCTGAACCGCGACGGTTTCATCATGGGCGAAGGTTCGGCGGTCCTCGTCATCGAGAGCCTCGAGCATGCGCAGGCGCGCGGCGCCCACATCTATTGCGAACTGGCCGGCTATGCCGCCACGTGCGACGCCTACCACATCACTTCGCCCGATCCCGACGGCAAGGGCCTCTCGCAGGCCATGATCAAGTCGCTCAAGGACGCGCGCGTGGAGCCGCACCAGATCGACTACATCAACGCCCACGGCACGTCGACGCCCTACAACGACAAGTTCGAGACCATCGCCATCAAGAAGATCTTCGGCGACCACGCCCGCAAGGTGCACATCAGCTCCACCAAGTCCATGACCGGCCACCTGCTCGGCGCCGCCGGCAGCATCGAGGCCGTCATCAGCGTGAAGGCCATCGAGACCGGCATCGTGCCGCCGACGATCAACTACGAAACGCCCGACCCGGACTGCGACCTGGACTACACGCCGAACGTCAAGCGGGAGGCCAGGATCGACGCCGTCCTGACCGACAACCTGGGCTTCGGCGGCCACAACGCGGCCTTGGTTTTCAAGCGCCTGTAACGGGCGGCGGAATCTTAAAATTCCCCGTTGACGCGTCGGAGTGCGGGCCTTTTATCTCGCGCTCTTTTCCTTGGGGCAAGTTAGCTCAGTTGGTAGAGCAGAGGACTGAAAATCCTTGTGTCCTCGGTTCGATTCCGAGACTTGCCACCACTTTTCATCGGAGGCCGATGAAAAGTGCCGCCCATAGGCTCGGCGACGGACGGCTCAAGCATGCGTTGCGGGACAGACCTTACGGCGTCCGCGCCCCGTCCGTCATCATGATGATATGCTCGGCGTTGATCGCCATGGTGTCGCCGGCGGAGAAGGTGATGAGCAGCACGGCGCCCATGGCGCGGGCCGAGCGAATGCCCTTGATGGGAACGATCTTTCCTTCGCTGCGCATGTAGATCACGAGGCTCTTGAGCGACATGAGCGAAACCGCCTGCGCATAACCCGCGGCCAGTTCCGAGGCGATGGTCGGTACGTTGACCGTGGTTGTGCTCGGGGTGGCGGGCGGGGTCGGGTCGGTGGTCGCCGCGAAAGTCGCGGGCAGCAGGGCCAGGGCAAGGGACAAAACAATGAGCTTGGGGGTTTTCATGGCGGGAAAGCGGCGGTCAGCACTTCTCGTATTTCCAGTGGCGGCGTTTGCCCTCGGCGACCCATTCGATGGTCGTGAGCAGGCGCTCTTCCCTGGTTTCGGGACGCTGGGCCTCGACGATCCACTCGATGTAGTCGCGGCGTGCGCCCGGCGGAAATTTCTCCCAGTGCGCCGCGGCCGCGGGATTGCGCTTCAGCGCGTGCACCAGCTCGGGCGGCGAGACGAGGGCGGGGCGGGCCTTGCGCACGACCTTGGCCTTGGGGCCCGCATCGTGGATTTTCATCGCGGTCCTGATGTAGCGCAGCAGGGTGCGGTCATCGGGCAGGTCGTCGTCGTCTTTGATCCGGCCCAGGAGACCGCGCCCGGTTTTGACGCCGTCGCCGATGAGCAGCTCCTTCATGTCAGGTCCCCAGAAACCGAAGGAAATGTGGGCTTTGAACTCCGCGAAGAAGCAGAGGATCCTGCCCTCGTACATGAAGAACGGGCAGTTCCACTTGATCGTCTCCTCCACCGCCGGGCAGCCCTGGTGAATGAGCTTCCGCAACCGGAGCAGCAGCGGGCGCGCGAACGGCGCGGAAAACTTCACATACGCATCAACGCGCGGGTCCGGCTTGGCCATGGACCCCGACGCTAACCGCCGGGGCTCAGCGCTCCAGCTTGAAGTCGAAGCAGGCGATTTCCTCGATGAAGTAAGGATACTCGTCGAAGGCCACCTTGCCGCCCACGACCGGGGTGGGCTTGCCGCGCATCTCGTGGTGCTGGCTCGGCTGGCGCAGCTCGAGTTTGTACACCAGGTCGGACGGGAATTTGTTCTCCACCTTCAGCGTGCGCAGGCCGCCCTTCAGCTCCTTGCTGAAAGACATGATCACCTGGGCGGCTTCGTCCTTCTCGGTCGAAGCGCTCACGAATTTGATCTTTTTGCCCTGGTTTTCGAACTTCACATACACCGTTTCGCCGGGATGGATCAGGGCGGTGTTCTTTTCGGCCGCAACGGCCAGGGAGGTCAGGGAGCAAAGCAGGAGGACGGAAAGAAGGAAACGCTTCATGATTGTTGGATCGGGCGAGAGGGTTAGGCGGTAAGAAGCCCGGGTGCTCTGACAGGATCAACTGCAGAATGCTCCGTGTGTCACCTCGTCTCATTTACGATTTGACCGGAGCTAAGGTCGTGAGCTTCATGGAGGCATGGTTCCGAGTGTCCTGATAGTCGACGACGAGAAGCACACCCGTGAAGGCCTGCAGCAGGCGTTGCAGGAGCATTATGACGTATCCGTCGCGGCCAATGCCGACGAGGCGTTCAACCTGATGGAGGCCCAGGAGTTCGAGGTCATCCTGACCGACCTGCGCATGCCGGGCAAAAGCGGCCTGAAGATCATCGACAAGGCGCTCGCCCTGCCGAACCGGCCGGCGGTGATCATGATGACGGCCTACGGCAGCATCGATTCGGCGGTCGAGGCCATGAAGCGCGGCGCCGTGGATTTCCTGACCAAGCCCGTGCAGATCGAGCGCCTCGAGATCCTGATCCAGCGCGCGCTGAAGACCAAGACCCTCGAGGTCGAGGTGAAGCAGCTGCATGAGCGGCTCGACGAGAAATTCAACATCGACGGCCTGGTCGGCCACTCGCCGAAGCTCGCCGAGGTGATCGAACGCGTGAAGCTCGTCGCCCCCTCCAAGGCCACGATCCTGATCGAGGGCGAGACCGGCACGGGCAAGGAACTCGTCGCGCAGGCGATCCACCAGGCCAGCCCGCGCGCCCGCGGCCCGTTCGTGCCGGTGCACTGCGCGGCGCTGCCCGCGACGCTGCTGGAAAGCGAATTGTTCGGCCACGAGCGCGGCGCGTTCACGGGGGCGACCGAGAAGCGCGACGGCCGCTTCGAGGCGGCGGACGGCGGCACGGTTTTCCTGGACGAGATCGGCGAGATCGGCCCCGAGATCCAGGTGAAGCTGCTGCGCTTCCTCGAGACGAAGAGCTTCGAGCGCATCGGCAGCTCCAAGACCATCACGGTCGACGTGCGCCTCGTCGCCGCCACCAACCGCAACCTCGAGCAGATGGTGAAGGAGGGGAAGTTCCGCGAGGACCTGTTCTTCCGCCTCAACGTCGTGCGCATCACGACGCCCCCGCTGCGCGAGCGGACCGAGGACATCCCGGTGCTGCTGGAGCATTTCATCAAGGTCTACTCGAAGGAGAACGGCTACGAGCCGGTCACCGTCGAGCCCGGCGCGATGCGCCACCTGCAGGCCTACCCGTGGCCGGGCAACATCCGCGAGCTGCGCAATTTTGCCGAGAACGCCGTCGTGCTCCGCCGCGGCGGCAAGCTGAGCGAGTTCGACCTCGAGCCGAAGTTCCGCGGCGAGGCGCCGCCGCCGCCCGCGATGGTCACGGCGACGCCGGCCAACCCGTATTCGGTCGAGGACAATGAAAAGCGCCTGCTCAAGGAGGCGCTGATGAAGGCGCGCGGCAACCGCACCCGGGCGGCCTCGCTGCTCGGCATCAGCCGCCGCACGTTGCACCGCAAGATCGCGCAGTGGCCCGAGCTCGACGTCGTCGATCGCGGTTGAGCCCCCGCCGCGCGAATGAAATCCACGCAGGAATTCATCCACTGGCTGGAGCAGGGCCGGGGCGCACGCTGGGTGATTCGCGCGGGCCTGACCCTCGCGGCGCTGCTGTTCACCTGGTATTACTCGTGGGGCCAGTTCCACGGCGTTCCGACGGAGTTCGTGATGCAGCAGGCGGTGCTGGGACGGCAGCTCGCGCAAGGGCAGGGTTTCACGACGCTGGTGAACTACCCGCAGACCTACGCCGTGCTGAAGGCGCGGGGCGTGCCCTTCGACGAGAAGAAGCCGTACCCGGACCTGCACCACGCGCCGCTGTACTCGATGGTGCTGGCGGCGGGTTTCGTGTTCGTCCCCGAGTCCGTCTGGCAATCCAAGCCGATGCCGCCGACCGGGCGCTGGTCGCCGGACGGGTGGGGACCCGACTACGTGATCCTCGCCCTCAACCTTGTCCTGCTCTGGGCGGGGATCGGGCTGGTCTGGCGGCTGGCGAAGAAACTCTTCGACGAGCGCGCGGCGTGGATCGCGACGCTCGCCACGGTGCTCTCCATTTCGCTCTGGCAGCAGACGATCGCGCTGACGGGCCTGCCGCTGTTCGTGGTGCTGGTCGTCGGCGTGTTCAACGTGCTCGCGGACCTCGAGGACCGGCTGGCGGAGCCGCCGCATTTCTCGCGGAAGCTGGCGCTGCGCGCCGGCGCGCTCGGCGCGCTGGCGGGACTGATCTTCCTGACCGAATATTCCGGCGGCTTGGTGGCGCTGGTGCTGGCGGGTTACTTCGCCTGGCGCTTCCACGGCCCGGTGCGCGCCCGCGTGCTGGCGGTCTTCGCCGGGCTGTTCCTGCTGGTGGCGGTGCCGTGGCTGGCCCGCAATGTCGCGGTGTCCGGCCACCCGCTCGGGCTTGCCTGGCAGAATCTCGCCTTGAAGGCCGGCGATCCCACGGCCGAGCCGGCCGCACAGCGCAACCTGGCCACGGTCGAGCCGCCGGCTTTCAGCTTCAACAAGCTCGGCAACAAGGGCCTCACGGGCGTGGAGCTGAACCTCAAGGAACGCCTCTGGTCGGGCGGCGGCATGATGCTCACGGCGTTTTTCATCGCCGGCCTGGCCTATCGTTTCCGCCACGGCCCGGTGAACCGGGTGCGCTGGTGCTTTGCGGTCATGGCGCTCGTATTGCTGGTGGGCCAGCCGTTCCTGAATTCGGGCGAAAGCCCGCGCCTGCCCGCCTTTTATCTCGCGCCGCTCATCATCGTGCTCGGCTCGGGGTTTTTCCTGGTGCTGGTGGACAGCCAGCAAAGCCTGTTCCAGCACTGGAAGTGGGTGGCGGCGGGCCTGCTCATCCTGCAAGGGCTGCCGCTGATGCGCGATTCGCTCGAGCCCAAGAAAATCCATTTCTATTTTCCGCCGTATTATCCGGCCCTCTTCATCGAGCTGCACAAGGTCCTGCAGGTCCGCTTCCTGCCCGGCACCGGCGTCTCGACCGACGTGCCGGCGGGGTCAGCCTGGTATGCGCGCACCCGCGTATGGGCCAAGCCGGAGCGGCTGCGCGATTTTTCACAAATCATCGTCGAGCAGAACATCGGGACGCTCCTGCTGACCCCGGTGACGCTCGACCGGCCGTTTTTCACCGAGCTGGCGGCGCGCAAGGACGACGCCATCAACCTCACGGACGCCGGCGGGTGGGGCGGGGTTTACGCGGGATTGGTGACCCGGCGGATGCCGGCGGCTTTTCCGTTGAACCTTCCGCCCGAAAAACTGACTGAGAATATGGTCCTCCTGGCCAATCCCCAGACGGTGAAGCGGCGGTGAAAGTGTTTGCCACGCCTCCCGGACTGGGCCTTAAGTTGGCCGCAACTAACGTCTTGGCTCCTCCTATGAAAACCCGAATTCTCTCCGCGTTGGCCGCAGCTGTTGTTCCCGCCCTGGCGTTTGCCATCTACGCCCCGATCCCCGAACAGGAACAGGGCAAGGCCCTGACCTATCGCCTGGGCGCCTCGATTTATCACGACAGCAATATTTTTGGCGCGGCGACAGGCGAGCGCGACAGCATGGTCTACAATTTCAACGGCGGCATTTCGTTCAACGGCTCGATCGACGACCAGACCTTCGCCTCGGCTTCCTACGACCTGAGCAACGACCACATCGCCGACCGCCCGGGCAAGAAGAACCTCACCAGCCACAATTTCGCCGGCCGTCTCGCGCACTCGTTCTCGCCGGCCACCAACATCGACGTCAGCGGCGCCTACGACATCGAGAAAAACCCGCAGTCCCTGCTGGCCGGCGTCCCGCTCAACACCGACCAGTCCTTCGACCGGGCGGAGGCGGACGTCCGTTACACCACGGCGATCGGCCAGAAGGTGGGCACGGTCCTGAAGTACCGCCTGCTCAACTACGCCTACGACAACGCGAACCTTTCCAACGAGCTGGACCGGACCGAGAACCTGTTCGGCGCGGAGCTTTCCTACGCGATGCTGCCCGAGACCAAGCTGGTGGGCGAGTATCGCTACCAGACGATCGGTTACGACACCGGCGCGTCGACCAAGGACAAGCACTCGCATTTCCTCATGGGTGGTTTCGACTACAACCCGAGCAAGCAGACGATGATTTCCGGCCGCGCCGGTTTTGAAGACCGCAGCCGCGACTCGCAGCCCGACACCACGGCCCCGTACATCGAGCTCACCTCCCGGTACAGCTACGGCGAGGGTTCGTTCCTGGCCGCGGGTTATTCCTACACGATCGAGGAGCCCTCCGACACCAATCGTTTCAACGATTCCAAGGTCAGCCGCCTCTTCCTCAACCTCCAGCACCGCCTGAGCGGCGCCTTCACGGCGTCCGGCTCGTTCACCTACGCGCCCTCGAAGCTCCAGGGTCGCGGCGCCCAGGCCGACATCGACGAGACCACGACGCGCGTCGGCCTCGGCCTCATCTGGCAGCCCAACAAGAACTGGACGGTCAGCACCACCTACGACTTGGACAATATTGACTCCGACGACGCCGATCGCGGCCAGAATCGCAATCGCTTCGGCATGTCCGCCAACTTCACGTTCTAAGCGGACCCCGCCGCCGGCGCATGGCCAATCCTTCGTCCAGCCAGGGGAGCGCGACGCTCGGCGACTTCTTCGGTTTGCTGCGCCTGCGCAAGGGACTCGTTTTCCTCGTTCTGGCCCTCGTCATCCTGACCACCATCGGCGTCACCGCGCTCCTGCCGAAGTGGTATCTTTCGACCACCAAGATCAGCGTCCAGAAGCCGGAGAGCGAGGTGAAGCTGTTCCAGGCCCAGGGCAACAGCTACTACGACCCGTATTTCATCCAGGACCAGTTCAAGATCATCCAGGCGGAGAAGGTGATCTACCCGGTCATCGACCAGCTGGGTTTGAATGAAATCCTCGGCAAGGAGATCAACGACGGCGTGGCGCTGCCGCGGGCGATCACCTACAAGTACATGCTCGACAAGATGGTCCGGCCGGAGGCGCCGCGCGCCTCGTCGATCATCGAAATCAACGTTTATGCGCGGGATGCCCGGCTCGCGGCGGACATCGCCAACGCCATCGCCAAGGTCTACGCCGAGGATCGCATCACGCTCGCCACCTCCGACCAGCGCGAGGGCCTCGCCCAGCTGCGCAAGGAGCTCGAGAAGCAGGAGCTGGCCGTCGTCACCCAGCGCGACCATGTCGAGAAGCTGCGCAAGGAGCTCGACATCGCCGGCGTCGACCTCAGCCAGCGCTACACCGACATGGACATCGAGACCCTGCGCCAGATGCAGAACTCGCTCATCGCCCTGCGCGTGGACGCCATCGGCCGCAAGACGCGCTGGGAGCGCTTCAAGAGCATCCCGACCGCCGACCGGCGCAACCTGGTGAACTCGGAGCTCATCCAGGACACCAACATCCAGAACCTGCTGCAGGCCTACCTCGTTTCCGACCAGAACGTCACGAAGCTCATGGCGCGCCTCGGCTCCGCGCACCCGGAACTCATCGCCGCCATCGAGAACAGCGCGAAGATCCAGCAGCAGCTCGACAGCCAGCTGCGCGGCTACGAAAGCTCGCTCGAGATGGCGTGGAAGGAGGCCGACGCCCGCGTGGCCGAGCTCGAGCGCCAGCTCGCCCAAGCCAAGGTCGACCAGATCCTTTCCGCGCGCGAGCGCATGCGCCCCTTCGAGGAGGCCACCACCAAACTCGACGACGAGCAGCGCCTCCTGACCACGCTCAAGCTCACCCTGCGCCAGCGCGAAATCGACTTCCAGGTGCCGAAGAAAACGATCGAGATCCTCAACGTCGCCGAGCCCGCGCGCGCCGCGAGCAAGCCCAACTGGATCCTCAACCTGGCCTTCGCGGTCGTGTTCGGCTGCATCCTCGGTGTCGGCGCCGCGGTGCTGCTGGAATACTTCGACACCAGCTTCCGCAACGTGGCCGACGTGGAGAGCAAGCTGAACCTGCCCGTGCTCGGCGTCATCCCGCACGTCCCGGAGGCGACCGGCGCGTACGACCCCAATTCCCCGGAAGGCGAGCCCTACCGCGTGCTGCAGACCAACCTGAACCTCGCACTGCGCGCGGACAAATCCACCGTGCTGGTCGTGCTTTCCTCCGGCCCGGGCGAGGGCAAGTCCACCACGCTGCGCCAGCTCGCGCTGTGCATGGCGTCCGCCGGCGAGAAGGTGCTGCTGATCGATTCCGACGTGCGCCGGCCCACGCAGCACAAGCTCGCCGAGCTGCCGCGCGACCCCGGCCTGACCGACATCGTGCTGAACAAGGTCGCCTGGCCCGATGCGATCCGCCGCGACAAATCCGGGCTGCTCGACTTCATCCCCGCCGGCGCGGGCGCGAACAACGTGACGCTCGGCCTGCTTTACGTGAACAAGCTCCGCGAGCTGGTCGGCGAATTCAAAAAGAAGTACGACAAGATCCTTTTCGACTCGCCGCCGATCATCGGCGTCAGCGACGCCGCCGTGATCGCCAGCATCTCCGACGGCATCGTGCTGCTCATCCAGCACCGCCGGAATCCCGAGAGCATGGTGCAGCGCGCGAAGCAGATCATCGACACCCAGGTCAAGGTGCCGGTCATCGGCGTGGTGCTCAACCAGGTGCCGACCGGCACGGGCGAGGACTACAGCTACTACACGAACAATTACTCCTATTATTCGCACGAGAAGCCGGCGCCCGTCGGCGCGGCGGCCGCGGAACCCGGCAAACGCGGGGCCGACCGGCTGGAAATGCGCGAAAAACGCGATTCGGACCGGGGTTGAGACAGTCATTGCGAGGAACCTGCGTAGCAGGTGACGAAGCAATCCAGTCCGCTGGATCGCCACGCCCGGCAGCGCCGGGCTCGCGATGACAATTCAAGTGGCCCTGAAGGAGGCTTGTCAGGCGTACGGGCAGGCTTTTGACTGGTCGGCTAAACCCGACCCATGGCCCAGATCACCAAGAGTTACGAACCACAGGAAGTAGAGAAGAAGTGGTATGCCGACTGGCTGCAGGCCGGCTGCTTTGCGGGCAAGGCCGATCCGAAGCGCCGTCCGTACACGATCATGATCCCGCCGCCCAACGTCACGGGCGTGCTGACCATGGGCCACGTGCTGAACAACACCCTGCAGGACATCCTCGTCCGCCGCGCGCGCTTGGAGGGCTGCGAGGCGCTCTGGCTGCCGGGCACCGACCACGCGGGCATCGCGACCCAGTCGGTGGTGGAGCGTGAACTCCGCAAGGAAAAGAAGACGCGCCACCACCTCGGCCGCGAAAAATTCCTCGAGAAGGTCTGGTCGTGGCGCGAGGAGAAGGGCGGCATCATCCTCAAGCAGCTGCAGGCGCTCGGCGCCTCGGCCGACTGGAGCCGCACGCAGTTCACGATGGATCCGGCGTATTCGTCGGCCGTGCTCAAGGTGTTCGTCGACCTTTACCGCCAGGGCCACATCTACCGCGGCAAGCGCATGGTGAACTGGTGTCCCGCCAGCCTCACGGCGCTCTCCGACGAGGAAGTGATCATGAAGCCGGTGAAGGGCACGATCTACCAGGTGCGCTACGAGCGCGCCGACGCGCCCGGCCAGTTCATCGAGGTGAAGACGACGCGCCCGGAGACGATTCCCGGCGACGTCGCCATCGCCGTGCACCCGGACGACCCGCGCTACACCGCGTGGATCGGCAAGAAGGTGAAGCGCCCGATCGGCCCCGCCGCCGACATCCCGATCATCGCCGACGCGGCGGTGGACAAGGAGTTCGGTTCCGGCGCGCTCAAGATCACGCCGGCGCACGACAAGGTGGATTTCGAGGTCGGCCAGCGCCACAAGCTCGCGCCGATCGACGTGCTCACGCCCGACGCCAAGCTCAACGAACTGGCCGGCCCGGAACTCGCGGGTCTCGACCGTTTCGCCGGCCGCAAGAAGGCCGCGGAGCTGCTCAAGGAACGCGGCAACCTCGTGAAGGAGGAGGCTTACGAGAACAACGTCGGCTACTCCGAGCGCGCCGACGTGCCGATCGAGCCCCGCCTGACGTGGCAGTGGTGGCTCAAGTACCCGCGCGTGGCGGAAGCCAAGGCCGCGGTGCGCGACGGCCACATCAAGTTTTATCCCGAGCGCTGGTCCAAGGTTTACCTGCACTGGCTCGAGAACATCCAGGACTGGTGCATCAGCCGCCAGCTGTGGTGGGGCCACCGCATTCCGGTGTGGTACGCCAAGGGCCTCGACAAGGAGACGCTGACCGACGCCGACATCGCCGACCCGAAGAAGGTGCACGTGTCGCTCGAGGGCCCGGCGGACCCGCAGAACTGGACGCAGGAGGACGATGTGCTCGACACGTGGGCGTCATCGTGGCTCTGGCCGTTCGCGACGCTCGGCTGGCCCGACCAGGCCGCGATGGAGAAGGCGGGCTTCGATTATTTCTACCCGACCACGACGCTCGTGACCGGCCCGGACATCATCTTCTTCTGGGTGGCGCGCATGATCATGGCCGGCCTGGAGTTCACGAATCCCGGCCAGCCGCTGGAGCAGCGCGTTCCGTTCAAGAACGTCTACTTCACCGGCATCATCCGCGACCAGCAGGGCCGCAAGATGTCGAAGTCGCTCGGCAACTCGCCGGACCCGCTCGACCTGATCGCCAAGTACGGCGCCGACGGCCTGCGCTTCGGCATCGTGTCGATCGCGCCGCAGGGGCAGGACATCCGTTTCCAGGAAGACCGCATCGAGGGCGGCAAGAACTTCTGCAACAAGCTCTGGAACGCCTGCCGCTTCCGCCAGATGAGCGGCGAGATGGGTGACAACTCGTCGACCGGCGCGATTCTCGCGCGCATCGATGCGGCGAAGTTCGACGCCGACGATCACGCGATCCTCAGCCGCCTGCTGGCGACCACGCGCGAAGTGGACCGCTGCTTCGCCGAGTTCGAGTTCAGCGCCGCCGTCCAGCAGCTCTACGGTTTTTTCTGGAACGATTTCTGCGACTGGTACGTCGAGGTTTCGAAGGCCAAGCTGCAGGACCCGGCGACGAAGCCAACCTGCCTCGCGATCCAGGACCTCGTGCTGCGCCAGACGCTGCTGCTGCTGCATCCATTCATTCCGTTTATCACGGAGGAGCTCTGGCATCAGCTGGGCTACGGACCGGAAGGCACGTTTCTGATGCGCGACGCGCAGCTGGAAAATTCCTCCCAGCTCGCGGGGCGCGGCCTCACGCTCGATCCGCAGGCCGCCGCGCAGGTGGAGACGCTCAAGAATGTCGTGTCCGAAGTCCGCGCGCTCAAGGCGTCGCATGGCGAGGCCGCCAGCCGCGCCTCGGAATTCGTGGTGGAGGCGGGCGACGCCCACTGGGCGTTCCTCGAGGCCAACCTCGCGAAGCTCAAGCGCATGCTCGGCGCCGCCTCGATCGTGCGCGGGGCGATGTCGCCCACCGCGCCGGCCATCGTGACACCGCTCGGCTCCTGGAACCTGATCAAGCAGGTGAAGGGCGACACCGGCGCCGAGAAGGCGCGCCTGGCCAAGGAAATTGAAAGCCTGGCGAAACATATCGCCGGCACCGAGGCGCGCCTGGCCAACGAGGCGTTCGTGAGCAAGGCCCCGCCGGCCGTGCTCGAGGGCGCGCGCAAGCAGCTCGCCGACCTCAAGGCCAAGAAGGCCGAAACGGAACGCCTTTTGGCCGGATTGGTCTAGACGAGCGGCTTGCTCGCCCCGGCATTTGCCACCTAACTCAAAACCTTCATGAAAAAAGCGCTGATTACCGGCATTACGGGGCAGGATGGATCCTATCTTGCGGAACTCCTCCTCGCCAAAGGCTACGAAGTCCACGGCATCATCCGCCGTGCCTCGACTTTCAACACGAGCCGCATCGACCACCTCTATCGCGACCCGCACATCAACGGCGTGAAGCTGTTCCTGCACTACGGCGACCTGGCCGACTCCGTGCAGATGGTGAAGCTGCTCTACGAGCTGCAGCCCGATGAAATCTACAACCTCGGCGCGCAGTCGCACGTTCGCGTGTCGTTCGACATCCCGGAATACACCGGTGACGTCGTCGGCGTGGGCGCAGTGCGCATCCTCGAGGCCATCCGCGAGGCCGGCCTCGTGAAGAAGTGCCGTTTCTACCAGGCGTCGTCGTCCGAAATGTTCGGCAAGGTCCAGCAGGTCCCGCAGACCGAGGACACGCCGTTCTGGCCGCGCTCGCCGTACGGCTGTGCCAAGATGTACGCGCACTGGCTGACGGTGAACTACCGCGAGGGCTACAACCTGCACGCGTCCGCCGGCATCCTGTTCAACCACGAGAGCCCGCGCCGCGGCGAAACCTTCGTCACGCGCAAGATCACCCGCGCCGCGACCCGCATCAAGCTGGGCCTGCAGCAGTCGCTCTACATGGGCAACCTCGACGCCAAGCGCGACTGGGGCTACGCCAAGGAGTACGTCGAGATGATGTGGGTCATGCTCCAGCAGGACAAACCCGACGACTACGTGGTCGCGACCAACGAGACGCACACGGTCAAGGAGTTCATCCAGGAAACCTTCGCGCTGCTCGACCTCGACTGGGAGAAGTACGTGAAGTACGACGCCCGTTACGAGCGCCCGGCCGAGGTCGACCTGCTGATCGGCAATCCCGCCAAGGCCAAGCGCCAACTCGGCTGGGAACCGAAGGTCCGCTTCAAGGAGCTCGTGAAGATCATGACGCTCTCCGATCTCGAACTCGCCAAGCGCGAGGCGCAGATCGCCGCGCTGCCGGAGCCCACGAAGACCCCGTTTGCCTAAACCGCATTCCGCGGTAACTGGACTGCCGATGAAACTCTTTGTCGCCGGACACAACGGAATGGTCGGGGGCGCGCTCGTGCGCCGCTTTCGCGCGGAGCCGGGCGTGGAGCTTCTGCTGCGCACCCGCAGGGAGCTCGACCTGACCAGCCAGGCTGCGGTCGAGGCGTTCTACGCCGCGGCCAAGCCCGACGTCGTCATCATGGCGGCCGCCAAGGTCGGCGGCATCCATGCGAACAACACCTACCCGGCGGACTTCGCGTACGACAACCTCGTCATCGCCACCAACACGATCCACGGCGCCTTCAAGGCCGGCGTGAAGCGTTTCCTGTTCCTCGGCAGCTCGTGCATCTACCCGAAGCTCGCGCCGCAGCCGATGCCGGAGAGCTGCCTGCTCACCGGCCCGCTCGAGCCGACCAACGAGGCCTACGCCATCGCCAAGATCTCCGGCCTGAAGCTTTGCGAATACTACCGCAAGCAGCACGGCGTGCTCTACCACTCGGGCATGCCGACGAACCTCTACGGTCCGGGCGACAACTACCACCTGCAGAATTCGCACGTGCTGCCGGCGCTGATCCGGAAATTCCACGAGGCGAAGCAGGCTGGCCGCCCCGAGGTGGTCGCATGGGGCACGGGTTCGCCGAAGCGCGAGTTCCTGCACGTCGACGATCTGGCCGACGCGTGCGCGTTCCTGCTTCAGCAGCCGGCGCCGCCCGACCTGATCAACATCGGCACCGGCACGGATGTCACGATCAGGGAGCTGACCGAACTCGTGGCGGAAATCACGGGCTTCAACGGCAAGATCGTCTGGGACTCGACCAAGCCCGACGGCACGCCGCGCAAGCTCATGGATGTTTCACGGCTCAGCGCGCTGGGTTGGAAGGCGTGCATCGGCCTGAAGGAAGGCGTGCAGAAAACCTACGCGTCGTTCCTCGCCGAACAGGCGGCCGGCACGTTGCGCAACTAACCGTAAAAGGGCAGGGCGGGCGTTGACGACCCGGAGCCAGTCGTTCAGCCTCGGGGTGTTGGCCAGTCCCGTATCAACGCACACAACCCCTACCTACCATGTCCGATCCCGCCACTCCGCCGCCCGTTGCCGCCGCTCCCAAGGAAGACACCACGGTTGCCATCATTGGTTATCTCACCGGCATCGGCCTGCTGGTCGCCACGATTCTCCATGGCCAGAAGCCGACGTCGTTCGCTGCTTTCCATCTGCGTCAAATGCTCGGGCTGATGACGACGCTCGGCCTTTGCGGCGTCGTCCTGGCGATTCCCTTGCTTGGCTTGTTCGTTTACGGGGCGCTCTGCCTTGTCGCCGTCGTATTCTGGTTCATCGCGTTTATGGGCGCGATCAATGGCGAGAAGAAGCTGCTGCCGGTGGTGGGCGCCGCCTATCAGGACTTGTTCAAGGGGGCCTTTGTTAACGGTTGATTGCCGGTCCTCGCTCCTGATGTTGCCGAGCCGCCCACCCGGGCGGCTTTTTATTTTTACCATCGGCCTAGGGCTTATTCCCCGGAGGACTAAACCCGGGCGATTTGGTGCCGAAATCACGGGATAATCCCCGCGTAGCACCATGTCCGACCCAGTCACAGGGGCCGACTCACCCGATCATGTCCCAGGCTCGCCGGCCGCCGGCGGGACGGGCGGAGCATTGGCGGCGGGAAAGCGCTGGCGAAACTACTCGATCAAGGCCGAGCTTCCCGCCCCGGCGGAGGGTTGCTTTCTGGCCACGGATGCCAGCGTGATGGCGGATGTCGTCCTGCATGCCCGCCCGCTCGGCGCCGATGCCGACAACCGGCGCGGGGCCTGGAGCATCCTCCAGGAGTTGCCGGCGCAGGCTTTCACCCAGGCGCTCGACGCCGTGGAGGAAAACGGCTTTCGCTACGAAACCTTCGCGGCGGCGCCGGGCCAGTCGCTGCGGGAATGGCTGCGGGCGCACCGCAGCAACCTCGAGATGGTGGAGACGGTCGTTCGCCAGGTGGCGCAGGGCATCGAGACCATGCACCAGGCGGGACTCGTGCATCTCAATCTCCGGCCCGAGACCATTTTCATCGGCGAAGAGGGGCAGCACCTCGAAATCGTGATCGGCGGCCTGCAGAAGACGCTGCTGAAGGGCGGGAGCGGCCTGGTCGCCATCGCGGTGAATCCTTACTACGCGCCGCCGGAAGCGGGCGGACTTTTCCAGCACGAGGCGGGCGAGGGATTGCGCGCGTGGGACTGGTGGGCCCTCGGGCGCCTGGTGCAGGAAATGGTGCTCGGGTGCCATGTCTACGGCCTCGTGATGGAGCGCGACGTGCGCGGCAATCCCCCGGAGCTGCGGGCCCGGGCGGAAGCGCTCCTGCTGGAACGCGACCCGACCGGTATACGCGCCGGGGCGGTGGAGTTGCTCCCCGACGACACCGGGACGCGCCTGCGGCAGATCCTGCGCGGCCTGCTTGCCAGCGTCCGCGAAGGCCGCTGGCGCTGGTCCGAGATCGAAGCCTGGCTGCGCGGCGAGCCGGCGCCGGACCGCTACGATCTCCCGCGCAACACGCGGCTCATCCGGCGCGGCGAGAAGGCGCTGACCCTGGCGGAAATCGCGGACCTGTACGCGCAGCCGGCTTATTTCGCCGAAGGCGTAGCCCAGCTGTTTCCCGAGGACGAGGCGGTGGAATCCGTCTGGCGGATCCTGCAGGAGACGCCGCAGTTTCGCACCGAGTTCGAACGGGTGCGCGTCCTGCGCGAGATGACCGGCATGCCCCCGTGGCAGGGGCAGCCGCCGGCCATGTGCCGGATGGCGGTCGCCGGCCTCATCTGGCTGGCGCTGGTGCCGCCAAGCCAGCGGCGTCCGCTCTGCTTTGGCGAATACAGCCTCAACGTGCCCGGTTTGCGCCGCATGTTCCGCGAAAAGCCCGCCGAGGCGGAGGCCGCATTGGCCGTGCTGACCGCCGAACCCTACCTGCAACGGGTGACGTCACTGGATGCGGCGGCGGCCAAGGCCCTCGAACTGCTGGCCAAGGCCGGACGGGAGGCCGTGGCGGCGGCCCGCGGCTGGAAAGTGCCCCTGCGGCCGGAAGGGCAGGCGGCCCTGCTCGGCTGGATCCTCGCCTCCGAATCCGAACTTGGGGCCAAATGCGACGCCCTGCGCGCGCGCTACATGGTTTGTCGTGAAACCACCCTCGAGGAGTGGCTGCGCGGCGGCACGCCGACCCGGGTGGGCATGGCGCTCCTGGCGGCGGCAAGCGAGGAGGCCGAGGCCCAGGGTTTTGTCACCCGCGAGGAATGGAACCGGCGGCGGCACGCCGAAATTCTCGCGCGATCGGCGCTGCTGGCCGAGACGCTTTTCTGGCGCCGTCTCGAGCGGCTGGTGGCCGCCACGCCGGCATTCCTCGGGTTCTGGCCGGTGAGCCTGGCGATCTGGGTTCTGCCGCTGGCGATCGCCTTGCTGGCGCAGGAATGGGTGCTGGCGGGACTCACCGCCTTCGTGGCCGTGGCCGGACGCTGGGCCGGGACCCAGGCGGTGCGCGCGGCGGTGGCCCGTTGCGCGCCCGGCCGCGGCGCGTGGCAGTGGCATGACCGGGCCATTCGTTGCCGGCGCGAAGCCCGCGCCATCCTGCCGCAGGAAACGGAACGCGCCACCAGCGAACTTGAGGCGGAACTCGCGGGACTCGATGAGGCCTTCCACCGGCTCACGCTGCCCGTCGGTTCGGCCCAGCCGGCGATCGCACCGCATTTCCAAGCCATGTGGTTCAGTTCGGCCGTGGCGATGGCGGCGCCGCTGGTCCTGCTCGCCGGCGTGGTGGCGCCGCGCTATTCGCTGTCGCCGTCCGATCCATCCGCGGCCGCCCTAGCGGCCACCTCACAGGCGGAAGCGAAGCCGGTCCTGGTGCACGAGACCGGTCCGGATGGCAGCACGCTGCTTTACGAAGTCGTGCAGGATGGCTTCGGTGGTCACCGGCGCGGGCCGTTGAAGCCTTGGAATTTGGCAAAGCCGGCGGCGCCGTCGGCGCTGAAGATCGTGGGCGAGGCCCCGGCATCGAGCAACCAGCGGGCCTTTGCCATCGTGAGCGCGGAACTGCTGCTCACGCCGTACCCGCGGCAGGAACGCACGGAGCTTCTGGCCGTGCCGGTATTCCGGCCGCAGGACTCCCGGCCTTGGATCGTCCTTTACGACACCGCCACCCACCGGCTCGCGGACGGCCGTTCCTACGGCATCGGCTCGGAACTGGTCCCCTCGACCTGGTACAACCTGACCGGCCGCGAAGTCATCTACCTGGGCGAGACCGCGGCGGTGAAAGAGGACGATTTAATTCCCTTGCGGTGAACCGGGTTAATCCGGACAAAATTCGGGTCCATGATCGCTCCCGAAACCTTTTCCCACCTCGAGAACATAAAGAAGCGCGCCGGCTACTTATGGAGGTTTCTTTGACGTCGAACAAAAGCAGCGCGAGATAGAGGCGATGGAGGGTCAGATGGGTGACCCGACGTTCTGGGACAACAACGAGCGCGCCCAGAAGCACATCGGCAAGCTCAACGGCCTGAAGAAGACCATCGGCGGTTTGGTGGCTTTCAACAAGAAGCTCGACGACGCGGGCGTCATGGTGGAACTCGTGGAGGCGGCCGACGCCGCCGAGCGCGAGGCCTACGCCAAGGAACTCGACACGACCGTCGCGGCCATGGTGGAGGAACTCGACAAGCTCGAGATCGCCTCTTTCCTCACCGGCCAGTTCGATCGCAACAACGCCATCTTCAGCATCCAGGCCGGCGCCGGCGGCACGGAGTCCAACGATTGGGCCGACATCCTTTTCCGCATGTACTCGCGCTGGTGCGAGCGCCGCGGCTTCGAGGTCGAGCTGATGGACGTGCAGCCCGGCGACCAGGCGGGCATTTCCAAGGCCACGATCCTCATCAAGGGCGAGAATGCCTACGGCTACGCCAAGGCCGAGCGCGGCGTGCACCGCCTCGTGCGCATCAGCCCGTTCGACGCCAACAAGCGCCGCCACACTTCCTTTTGCGCGGTCGATGTCGTCGCCGAGATCAACGAGGAGATCAACATCGAGGTCCCCGACAGCGATATCCGCATCGACGTGTACCGTTCCTCCGGCAAAGGCGGCCAGGGCGTCAACACGACCGACTCCGCCGTGCGCATCACGCACCTGCCGACCGGCCTCGTGGTGGTCTGCCAAAACGAACGTTCGCAGATCAAGAACAAGGCCGCCGCGATGAACGTGCTCAAGGCGCGGCTCTACGAGCGCAAGCTCGACGAGCAGCGCAGCGAGATGGAGAAGTTCTACGGCGAGAAGGGCGAAATCGGCTTCGGCAGCCAGATCCGCAGCTACGTGCTGCAGCCCTACCAGATGGTGAAGGATCTCCGCACCGGCGTGAGCACCAGCGACACGCAGGGCGTGCTCGACGGCGACCTCGACCGCTTCATCTACGGCTGGCTGCGCGCCGGCTGCCCGCGCCACCGCAACAAGGATATACAGATCGATGACGAGTAACAGGGTACAGGAGACAGAGGACAGGGGACAGGTTGTGTTTCTGGTCCATCCGGCTTCTGTCCTCCGTCTCCTGTCACCTGTCTCCTGATCTCGACCATGTCCGACCTCGCCCTCGACACGCTCCGCTCCGCCTTCGGCGCCCAGTCGCTCTTCGAGGACAAGACGTGGCAGCTGTCGCCGCAGGCGTGGCCGCTCACGCCCGACCAGGCGAAGGAGCTCGAGCAGATCGGCACGGCGTGCCTCGAGTTCCACCAGGCGCTCGAGACGCTCTACCTGCGCTCGGCGGCCGGGAAGAACCTGCTGCGCAACAAGCCGCTGCTCGCGCCGTGGGTGGCGGACTACCTCGACCGCGGCAAGCCGCCGGAGCTCGTCACGCACGCGCGCGACCCGAAGAACCGCGGTGCGTTCCCCACGGTCCTGCGGCCCGACCTGCTGCTGACCGAGGAGGGCTTTGCGCTGACCGAGCTGGATTCCGTGCCCGGCGGCATCGGCCTGACGGCTTTCCTCAACCGGCTCTATGGAGGCGGGGTGCCCTCACCCCGCGAGGAGGACCGCGCGATCCTCGGCCACGGCGACGCGATGATCGAGAATTTCCACGCATCGCTCGCGGGCTTGCGCCCGGGGGTGCGCAACCCGCTCATCGCGATCCTCGTCAGCGACGAGGCCGCGACCTACCGGCCGGAGATGCAGTGGATTTCCGAGCAGCTGCAGCGGCTCGGCCGGCGCATCTTTTGCATGAAGCCGGAGGACGTCTTCCCGCTGGGCGGCGAACTCTTCTTCGATGTCGAGGGCACGCCCGAGAAGATCGACGTCATCTATCGTTTCTTCGAGCTGTTCGACTGGGCCAACGTGAGGGTGGGGAAGGAAATCCTCGAGGCATGGCAGGCGGGCGCCGTCGCCATCGCGCCGCCGATGCGCCATTTCCAGGAGGAGAAACTCGCGCTCGCGCTGTTTCATCACCACCTGCTGCGCGAGTTCTGGGTGGAGTCGATCGGCGGCCGCAGCCTCAAGCTCCTGCAGAAGCTCATTCCCAAGTCGTGGATCATGGACCCCGCGCCGCTGCCGCCGGGCGCGGTGCTCGACGGCCCGCTCGTGGGCGGACGCCTGCTCAACGACTGGCGCGACCTCGCGACGGCGTCGCAGAAGGAACGCGACCTGATCATCAAGATCAGCGGCTTCCATGAGACCGCCTGGGGCGCCCGCAGCGTCGTGCTCGGCAGCGATTGCTCCCGCGAGGAATGGCAGGAAGGCGTCGACCAAGCGCTCCGCCTCGCGCCGACCAACCTCCACGTGCTCCAGGAATACCGGAAGCCGAAGAAACTCGAACACGTGCTTTATGAGCAGAAGGACGGTCAGCCCGCCGTAGCTTTGGCAAAGGCGGGTCGCCTGCGCCTCTGCCCGTACTACTTCGTCGTCGGCGGTGCGGCCCGCCTCTCCGGCGCACTCGCCACTTTCTGCCCGCCGGACAAGAAAATCATCCACGGCATGACCGATGCAGCCTTGCTCCCGTCTAGGGTTTTCTCCTTAAGTTGACGCGTGCGCACCTTAGGTCCGTTTCCCCGGCGAATTTCCCTTTTGAAAGCAGGTTTGGCTCTGGCAGGCATCGTCTTGCTGGCGTCCCCGGCCCAGTCGCAGGTGACCCCCAACGTGGCGGCGCTGCGCGCCCGGGCGGATGAGGGGGACGTCGACGCCCAGAACCAGCTCGGCGGAATTTACAGCAACGGCATTGGGGGCATTAAGCCCGATTATGCCGAGGCGTTGAAGTGGTTCCGGACGGCGGCGGAGAAGGGATTTGCCCCGGCGCAGTACAACCTCGCGGTGGCATACGAAACCGGACGCGGTATCCCGGCCGATGAGCGCCAGGCGTTCAAGTACTACCTGATGGCGGCCGAACAGGGCTACGGCCCGGCGCAGTACAACGCCGGTAACATGTACGCGCAGGGGCGCGGCGTGGGACAGGATTATTTCGAGGCCAATCTTTGGTTCAAGCAGGCGGCCGACGGCGGGCTCGCTGAGGCGCAGTTCTCCCTCGGTCTCGCGTATGAGCTGGCCCACGGGATGAAGAAGGACGACGGCCAGGCCGTGCGTTGGTACCGTCAGGCCGCCGAGAAAGGTTACCCGCCGGCGCAGTACAACCTCGGCCTGATGGCGGAGGACGGCCGCGGCATGGCGAAGGATCCGGTGGCTGCGGCGAACTACTATCGCGCGGCGGCCGAGCAGGGTTTCGTCCAGGCCCAGATGAACTACGGGTTGCTGCTTTCCGAAGGACGCCCCGGCGTTGCGAAGGATGGTGTGCAGGCGCTCGTCTGGCTCAGCCGCGCCGTGCAAAACGGCGCGCGCCCGGATGCCCGCGACTTGGTTGCCAGCCGGCTCACGCCCGAGCAGGTGGCGGCAGCCAACCAGATTCTCTCCGGTGCGGGAACCGCGCAGCCCGCCGTGGCCGCTGCTCCCGCGCCCGCCGTCGCGGCGCCGGATAATGATTCCGCCAACCTGATCAGCCAGTTGCGCGACCAGAGTCGGCGGCTGGCGGGCCAGGTGGAGTCGCTCAGCGCCGACAAAGAGGCCGCGGAGCGCCAGGTGTCTTTCCTGACCGCCCAGGTGAAGGACGCACAACAGGAACTCGCGCGGGCACGCACCGGTGCACCGTCGGGGCCGTCCGCTCCCGCGGCGGACGTCTCGCGCTACGAAACCCAGCTTGCCGCGCTGAACGCGCGCCTCGAGCAGTCCGCGTCCGCCCTCAAGCAGGCGCAGGACAAGAACGCGCAGCTCGAAGCCAGCCTGAAGCAGGCGCAGGAAAAGGCCGCCACCGACGCGAACAACCCCTCGGCGCCGGCGAGCGGCGTACAGGCCGCCATCGTGACGAACCTCCAGCGGGACAATGCCCGCCTGAACGACGAGGTGAAGCGCGCCACCCGCGAGCTGCTTTCGCTCAACAGCCAGATTCGCACCCTCCAGCGCGACGCCGCGAAAGCCGCGCCGGCGCCGGGCGCCGCCAAGGATGACAGCGCCACCGCCGCCCAGGTGGCCGAGCTGACCACCAAGGTCCAGCAGGCCGGAGCGGAGGCGGAGCGCCTTGCCACCGAGAACAAGCGCCTCGCCGCACGGGTCACCGAGCTCGAGCAGGTTTCGGCCAAGCCGGGCAACGACAAGACCCTCGCGCAGGCGCAGAAGACGGCTGCCGACCTGAAGCAGCAGCTCGAAGTCCTGCAGACCGAGAAGGCCGACCTGGAGAAATGGGCGAAGTCGATCGAGACGAATCTCAACCAGCAGGCCGCCGTGGCCAAGCTCGCCGACGGCAAGGCCTCGGACCTGCAACAAAAGGTCGGCCAGCTGCAGGGCCAGCTTTCGGAGCGGGACGATGCGCTCGAATCGCAGAAGCAGGCCGCCGCCCGGGCCCTGCGCGACAACAAGGATCTCACCGATCGCCTGGCGAAGGCCGAGGCCCAGGCGAAATCCGCCGGCAGCCGCAAGGCGGACGCGGTGGAAATCGACCGGCTGCAGAAGGAATTGGCGGACAGCAAAGCCCGCCTGGCCCGCGCCGAGCAGCAAAGCAGCGACCTGAGCGAACAGGTGGCGGCGGCGAATCACGAAACGAAGGCCGCCCGGGAAAAACTGGCCCAGGCGGCACGGGATCTGGCCACGGCGCGCGATGCCACCGGGCGCGATTCGAGCGAAAGCATCCGCCTGCGGGTCGAGGTGGCGAACCTCAGCCAGAAAAACGACCAGCTGGCCGCCTCGATCGCCGATCTCACGAAGGCCCGGGACGACCTGCAGGGAAAGCTTTCCGCCGCGCAGGGCGGGGCGGTGGACGCCGCCAGCCTGCAGGCCTCATTGGCCCAGGCGAAAGCGCAGGTGGCCGACCTGCAGCGTGACCTGGCCACCGCCCGCCAGCAGTCGAGTGGCGCCAGCGCCGGCACCGAAGCCCTGAAGCAGCAGCTGGCGGACGCCAACCAGGCGCTCGACAAGAGCAGCATGGCGGTGGCCGAACTCACCGCCGCCAACGACAAATTGGAGAAGGATCTCGCCGCGGCGAAGCAGGATGCGACGGAATCCAGCGCCCAGCGCGACGAGCTGGCCCGGGCGCGCCGTGACCTCGTGGAACTGGCGACCCTGCGCGAGGAAAATATCCGCTTGCGCAAGGAAGCTGCCGCCGGCGACCAGCTGGGTCGCGGCAACGCGCAGCTGACCGAAGCCCTCACCGCGGCACGGGACGATCTCGACAAGGCGCAGGCCCATTCCGCCGAGCTCGAGAAGCAGCTGGCCGACGCGCTGACTGTTCGCACGTCCGGCAGCGGCTCGACCCAGAAGCTGCAGTCCGATCTCGCCGACGCCAACCGCACGGTGGAGAAACTGACCGCCACGGTGGCCGACCTGACCGCGGCCAACGACAAACTGGAGAAGGATCTCGATACCTCGCAGAAGTCCGCGGCGGCGGCGCTGGCCGCGCAGTCGCAGGCAGCCGGTGGTTCGGAGGCCTTCCAGATGGAGATCAGCACCCTCAACACGCGGGTGAAGCAGCTCGAGGGGCAGCTGGAGGAGGAGCGCACCAACGCCGCCAAGGAAATCACCACGCTGGCCGGCCAGTTGCAGCGGACGCGCGAGACGAACAAGTCGCTGACCGACGCGAACCGCGCCCTGCTTTCGGCGAAGGAAACCGACACTTCCGCCACCAAGGACGAACTGGAGCAGGCGCAGGGCAAGGCGAAGGACCTGGCCGCGGCGAACGACCAGCTCCGCCGCCAGAACCAGCAGCAGGCCGACGCCGTCCGCTCGCTTACCGCGGAGCGCGACAGCCTGCAGGGGCAGCTGGTGGATGCCCGCAAGGTGGCGACCGTCCTGCCCGGTCTCTCCGACGAAAAGGCGGCGTTGCAGGAAAAGCTCGAGGCCGTCGGCTCGCAGCTGGTGCAGCTGCAGAAGGAGCAGGATGATTTGCAGAAGGCCAACGCCGACCTGACCCAGCAGCTCGCGGCGAGTCGCCAGGCCACCGAGAAGGCGCAGGCGGACATCGCGGCGGTGCAAAGCAAGGCCACTGAGGCGGAAAAGGCCTCGGAGTCGCACAATGCATCGGTCGCCGAGCTCACCGCCGCCAACGACAAGCTCGAGCGCGAGCACGAGGACATGCGCCGGCTTGTCGACTCCTACCGCGCCGACATCACCCGTCTGACCCAGAACGTGCGCAGTGCCGAGCAGCAGCGCGCCGACGCGGAGCGCGGCGGCCAGCAGAACATCGATGCGCTCACCGCGCAGATGACCCAGCTCCGCCGCGACCTCGAGGCCGCGCGCACGGCGCAGGCCCGCCTGAACGAAAATTTTGCCGCGCAGGACCGCGACCGCACGGCCACCATCACGCAGCTGCGCACGGAAAACGGCGCGCTGGCGGCCCGGCTCAACCAGGCCCAGGGCACGCTCGACCAGATTGCCTCGGCGGCCCGCCTGGGCACGCCCGCGGCGACCATCGCCTCCGGCGGTCCCGCGCCGGTGGTCCGCCCGGCCGCGCCGCCGACGGCTGCCACGCCGGACGTGCGCTACCACACCGTCACCGATGGCGACTCGCTGTCGCGGATCAGCCTGCGCTACTACGGCACAGCCAACCGCTGGCAGGATATCTACAACGCCAACCGTGACGTCCTGCAGGGCAGCAATTCGCTGCGGGTGGGGCAGCAGCTGCGGATCCCGTGAGCATCTGTGGAGGGCCCGGGTCTCTCCGGGCCGAGGCACGCAGGGACG
>JBEHYX010000048.1:0-28925 GCA_048497945.1 Verrucomicrobiota bacterium
GTCGTTCGCGGACGCGTCGTCGACCTGCACGCCGAGGAAGATGATGCGCTCCTCGACGCCGCTACAGCAGTCCCGCTCACTCGAGCTCCAGCACGATGCGGAAGCCGAGGAACGAGCCGCCAAAGGTCGGGTGCAGCTCCGTGCGCGCGGAAACGTTGAGCAGGTCGGCGGTGTTGTAGGCGAAGGGTGCGTCGCGGCCGACGCGGTTCGGGCCCTTGGCGTAGTAGTCCTCGCAGATCTCGGTCACGTTGCCGCCCATGTCGTACAGGCCGTAGGCATTCGCGGCGAAGGACCCCACCGGGGCCGTGCGCGCGTAACCGTCGCCGTAATTCTCGAGCGGCGCCCAGTTCGACGGCCAGTCGGCGTCGGCCACCTCGTGGCCGGCGAAATTGCCCGCGCCCACCGGCAGCGGCCAGTCGTTGCCCCATGCATAGACGCCCTTGGTCTTGCCGTCCTTCTCCGCCGGCGTGGCGCCCGCCTCGCCGGTGAACCCGGCGGCGATGCCCCACTCCGCGTCGGTCGGCAGGCGGTACTTCTGCTTTTCGGAAATCCGGCCGGCCGCGCGTTCCTTCTTCGTCAGCCAGTCGCAGAACGCCTCCGCGTCCTCCCAGCTCACGCACACGACCGGGTGGTCGCCATCCTGGTCGTAACCGGGATTCTGCCACGTGGCGCCGCGCGGCTTCCAGCCGTCGGCGGCGAGCGAGTTGACGTTGGTGGTCGTCTTGCGCCCGGTCTCGTCGACGAACTGCTTGAAATCCGACACGCGCGTCTCCGTCTGCGCAAAGAGCACCTTCGTGCCCGGCACGGGCCGCAGCCTGAGCCCGAGGGAGTTCTCCTGCACGTAGCCCGGCAGCGTCACGCCGGTCTCGGCCGGGTGCGCCAGCACGATCTCATCCTTGGGCAGGCCCAGCAGCCCGCGCGCGGCGGACTCCTCCTTGGCGAAACCGAGGTCGAGCCCGGCGCGCTGCCAGAGCGCGGCGCGGCCCCAGCCGAAATCGATGATCTCGGCGCCGCCGCCGCCGGGCAACCCGAGTTCCTCGACGCGCTTGGTCATGGCCGCGTTGAGGCCCGCGGCGAGTTTCAGCACGCCGTAGTTCGTCTGCGCCGCGACCTGCGTGGCGAGGATCTTCGCCAGGCGGTCGTTGATCACGTTGTTGGCCAGGAAGACCGCCTTCCGGACGGGCACGCCGTGCTGCGCGTTGCCCCTGATTTCCTGGGAGGAATACCGGAGCTTGGCGACCCACGGCAGCGTGGCTGCGGGCAGGTCCTCGTTGTGGTAGGAGACGTGGGTGAGGAGGCTCGCCAGGTGGTGGCGGCGGTGCGTGATCACCGGGTAGGTCTCGTCGGCGTAAGCCGGCACCGTCAGCAGGCGGGGCGTGGAATTGAGCTCGCGCTGCACGTTGTCGCGCTTGCCCTGCGCGTAGCCCTGGGCCGTGCGCGCCGTGAGCGCGGCGGCGCCGGCCCAGATTGCACCGCTGCTGTTGCCGGAGGCGGAAGCCTGGTCGAGCGTGGCCTGGGCCTGGTCCGCCGCATTGACGGCCTCCTGGTATTCCTGCTGGGCCGCCTGCAGCCGGTCCCAGACCGCCTGGTAGTCGGGATTGGGCACCTGCTGCGTGCCGCTCTGGTAGCGCACCGCCCGCATCAGCTCGACCTGCTCGCGGGGCGACTCGCTCACGGCGGCCGTGGCGTAAAGCTTCACCACCGTGTCCTTGTCCGCATCCGGCGGCGCCTCCGTGTTCCAGGTGACCCAGCCGCGCGTGGCGTCGCGCAGCCCGCGGGTGAGGCCGTTCCAGGCGGGCGTGGTGATCGCGGCCGCGCCGGGCTGCTCGCCGGCCACGGAGCCGGCATAGATCGCCATCGGGTACTTGGCGGAAAATTTCGCCACGACCTCCGCCTCGAGCGCGGTGTCGAGCGCACCGGTCGCGCGCTCGCCCAGCTTCAGGGTGTAGAGCGCGAGGCCGGGCCGGTCGGCGAGGAGCTCGCGGGTCCAGCCGGCGTAGGCCTGGGTCAGGAACGCCTGCACGGCTTCAGGATCGGCGAAGCGGGCGCGGAGCTTCTCCACGAGGAAAACATCGCCGTAGCTCGTGCGCTTGGTCCCCTTGGCCGGGCTCAGGTTGAGCTCGCCCAGCTGGGCGAGGAACTTGTTGAGGTCCTTCTCCCCGATCAGCGTCTCCCCCGTGACCGAGACCTTGCGGCCGGAATAGCGGGCGTACTTGTCGAGCGTCAGCTGCGCCTGGTTGTAGTTGTTCTCCTGCAGCGCCGCCGTGAGTTTCCCGAGGTTGTCCGCCTCCATCAGCCGGATGATGCTCGCCTTCGCCTCCACCCAGAATTTTTTCGAAGTGAAATAGTACTGGTCCTCGCTCTCGCCGTGCTGCTTCGCCTCCGCGCCCAGCAGCCGGCGGCCCTCGCCGGCCTCGGCCGCCTCGGCGATGGCCTGCGTCTGGTCGAAGAGCGCGAACGCCGCGTCGAAATCCTGCGTGTCCACCTTTTCGCCCGTCTCCTTCAGCATCTGCATGACGAGGATGCTCGCGGCGTGGTAATCGAGCTCCGTCAGGTCGTCGCCGATCCGGGCGAGCCCCGCCGCGGACAACCGGCCCTTGACGCGCCCCAGTTCGTCGCGGAGGCGCTTGAGCTCGATGCGGGCCGCGGACAGGTCCACGCGCTGCGGGCTCTCGATGTCGATGCCGGCCGCCTTGAGGCGCTCGCCGGCCTTTTCGCGCCACTCGTCGCGGAGCAACTCGTCGGTTTCCTTCTGCAGGAGATCCTGCACCTGCTTGAGCGTCCCGGCCGCGTAATTTTCCTTGGCCACCAGGTCCATCGACAGCTGCGCGAGCGCATCGGCCAGCTTCGCCCGGTAACCGGCGGTGTCCGTGGGCTGTCCCTCCGCGCCCTTGGTGGCGTCGCGCGCGGTGGTGTGCGCCCGCTCGAGGCGGTAGGCCCAGTCGCGCAGGACGACGCCCTCGCGCGCCTTGTCGTACTCCGCCTGCGCCACGCCGGCGATGCCCGCGACCTTGTCGAGCGCGGCGTGCGCGGCCTTGAAGCCCGCGGCCTCCGCCCCGCCGGTCGAGGTCGACTCGGCCTGCGCGATGGCGGCCTTCACGAGGGCGACGACGCGCTGGTGGTTGCGGTCGATGACATTCGCGAACTTGGTGCGGACCGGCTCGGTCAGGAACTCGCGGATGCGCTGGTTCGCGTCGAGGCCGAGGAAGCCGTGGGCCTCCTCGACGGTCTTGTTGGAAAGCACCTCCTCCACGTAGCGCAGCCACTTGTCCTGCATGTCCTCGTAGTCGCGCCGGCACTCGTTGTCCGTCGGGCGCAGCTGCGCGGCCTCGTGGAGCGAGGACACCGCGGCGAGCCAGTCGGACTTCAGGAAGGCCTCGTGCGCGCTCTCGCGCAGGTCCGAGACCTTCTGCCGCCTGGCGATGCCGGGCCACGCGAGGGCGCCGCCGATGACGACCACGACGGTCGCGACGATGGCAATGATGAGGCCGGTGCGTTTCGGTTTCGGGACGGGGGTCGGGGCGGCTTCAGTCGTCATGGGGTGGAGACAGCTCCCCCCGCCTCGTTTCGAGGCAATCCGCTGGCATGACCGGAATGGACCCGGCGGGTGCAGAGGGGGGCATGGGAGGTGTGCGCGGGGGATGCGACGTGGCCCGCATCCCCTTTATTCAAACTTTGTCGCGGCCATCCAAAGATTTCCGCCCCGGGCGGCAATCCGGCATTTCCGGAAGAAGTCCCGGGGCGGGCCGGGAGAAAGGACGGTGAAAATTTCCGCCCCCGCAGCCGTGCATTGAGTTTTCCGCCGCCCGTGCTTTGCTCGCACCATGCTGAAACGCCTCCCTGCCCTGCTGGCCGCCGCGCTTTTCCTCGTCCTGCCGGCCAGCCAGTTCGCGGTCGAACCGCCCAATCTCAACAGCGCCAAGTGGGCCGTCCAGCAATACGCCGCCTCCGGGCAGTACGGCCGCGACATCGCCGACGTCGCCCTGCAGGCCAACAAGTACCTCACCCGCCGCCTCGCCCGCGCGAAGCCCGACCAGAAGCTCGCCGTGGTGTTCGACATCGACGAGACCGTGCTCAGCAACCTGTCGGAGATGCAGGACAGCGATTTCGGCTATGTGCCCGCGGTCTGGAAACGCTGGCTGGCCGAGGCCCGCGCCCCGGCCATCACGCCGGTGCAGGTGATTTACGAAAACGCCGTGCGCCACGGGGCCGCGGTGTTCTTCATCACCGCCCGCCGCGAGAGCGAGCGCGCCGCGACGGAGAAAAACCTCCGCGACGTCGGCTACGAGACGTGGGCGAAGATCTACTACCTCGGCGACGACGAGGAGAAGCCCGCCCGCCTCTTCAAGACCAACATCCGCGCGCAAATCCAGCAGGACGGCTACACCATCATCCTCAACGTCGGCGACCAGAACAGCGACCTGCAGGGCGGCTTCGCGGAAAAGACGTTCAAGCTCCCGAATCCGTTCTACATCGTGAAATGAGGCCGGCCGGACGCATTGCAGTTGAGCGATGAGGGTAGTGGGTTGAGAGAAAGCCCATGCCGGGTTGCCGCAAAAGGGCGCCAGAGGCGCAAAACCAAACCCGCCCGCACTGCCGTGCTCGTGATCTCGCCGACCTTTTTTTTGCGCTTTTTGTGCCTTTTTGCGGCCAATGCCTTGGTGGCAGCGGATGAATTGGCGATCCCGCCCGGCGTGGTCGTCGAGTTCGACGCGCCGCTGGCCAACGAACTCCGCAGCTTCGCCAGCCCGACCGACCGGCCGGTGGCCTTCACCGCGGCGAAATGCGCCGTCGCCGTGCCGGCGGGCTTTTCCCCCGACCGCGAATGGCCCGTGCTGCTCGTGAGCGCCACCTCGGATCCCGGCTACAACTCCAGCCGCGCCCTGCTCCGCCAGTTTGCCGCGCCCGCGCTCAAGACCGGCTGGATCGTCGTCGCGGCCGACCCGCCCGTGCCGGTCGGGATGGCGGCCGACACCGACCCGCTGCGCTACGCGCTGCTCGCCGCCGCGCTCGGGCGCCTGCAGGCGGAATGGCCGGGGCTCGCGACGTGGCCGCGCGCCTTCGGCGGCTTTTCCGGCGGGGCCAAGCGCTCGGGCACCCTCGCCGCCTTCTCGCTGCTGCTCGGGCATCCGCCCATCGGCGTCTTCCAGGCCGGCTGCAACCAGGCGACGCTGCGTTTCGCCCTCGCGCTCCCGCAGCTGCCGCACGCGCCGTTCCTCGCCACGCCGGTGTTCCTCAGCAGCGGCAGCCGCGACCCGATTGCCACGCCGGCGCAGATGGACGACGTGCGGTCCGATTTGGCGCGCACCGGCTTTCACCCGCTCAAGCTCGAGCGTTTCCCCGGCGGCCATGAAGTTTACGCGCCGCACGTGGAGGAAGCGCTGCGGTGGTTCAGCGAGGAGAACGCCAGACGCCGGAAGCCGTAGGAGGGGCTTTATGCCCCGACCGGTCGCGGGCCAAACCCGCTCCTGCCTTCCGGAGCTACAGCTGTTTGAAATTCCCCACCGAGAGCGGGAAGATCGGGCGGCCGAGGCGCTGCGAGCTCACGCGCTCGAGCTCGAGCGCCACCGTGTGGTTGTGCGCCACGAAGCGCAGGAATTCCTTGCGCGGGATGCACAGGCAGCGCGCGCCGTCGCGGGCCTGCACCCGGGCCGTGGCGTTGCTGTTCTGCAGCAGGCCGATCTCGCCGAAGAAGCTGCTGCCGCCGATCGTCGCGACGCGGCGGCCGCCGGCGATGACATCCGCCTCGCTCTCGAAGACGATGTAGAAGCTGTCGCTGTAGAAGCCGTTCTCGAGGATGACCTCGCCCTCGCGGTAGTCGCGGATGCGCGACAGCTCGGCGAAGCGCTGGATCGCCTGCTTGTGCCAGTTCCGGCACAGGCCGGTGCGCAGGAGGAACGGGATCTTCTGCACCTGGCTCGCCAGCACCACCGGCGGCACGCGCGGCAGGATGTGCTTTTCCGCCTCCGCCCATTCCACGCGCAGCAGCAGCACCGGCGTGAGCGTGCGGTAGGCGTAATCGGGCCGGTCGGGATCCGCGACCGCGTGCAGGCCGACCAGGTCGTTCTCGCCCAGCACCTGGACCAGCAGCCGCCGGCCGGTGCGCGACCGGCGGTAGACGCCCATCTGGCCGGAAAGGATGATCGAGACGTGGCCCACCGGCTCGCCGGCGGGATGCAGCACCTTCCACGGGCCCAGCGCAAACGGCTTGAACGCCTTCGCCAGCGCCTGCTGGACCGGCGGCGGGAGCAGGCGGAACGGCGGGGCCTGCAGCACGGCGCGCAGCCGCGCGCCCTCGTCGGTGGCGATCCGGTCGCGCCCGAACCAGCGCTGCCACCAGCGGCGGAGCGAGGCGTGGCGCACCCGCGCGCGGTCGCGCAGGAAGAGCCAGGTTTCCCAGCCGACATAGACCAGTCCCAGCAGCGCGAGCGAACCGACCGCCGCCCCGCCGAGGCGCGGGCCCTGCGTCTGCCAGAACGCCAGCTTCCACGGCGGCACTTCCGCGAGCACGCCGAAGAAATACGCCAGCGCCAGCGTCCAGAGCACGCCGTAGCCGATCTCCAGCCAGGTCACGCCGCTGCGCAACCCCGCGCCGAGCAGCTTCAGGCGCCGGGCCAGCGTGCGGTTGCCGGCAAAGATGAAATGGTGCTCCGCGTCGCTGAGCTGGTGCGTGCCGCCGAGGCGGATCGCCGGGTTGACCGCGCCGCCGAGGATGGGCCGGAGCTTCAGCAGGAGGCCGAGCAATGGGAAGAAACTCCACTGCGGCTCGTACCACGCGAGCAGGCCCGTGACGCCGGCCAGCAAGGCCGCCGGCGCGAGGAGCACGAGCCGCTGTTCCGGGGCGAACAGCATGCAGACGTCGTTCAGGCACATGTTCCAGCCGCGGCGGTAGACCTCGGCGCCGGCGCCGCGCAGCAGCGAGGCTGCCAGCAGCGAACCCAGCACCGTGGTCACGGCCCAGAGGAACAGGCCGGCCGCCGCCGCGTGCGCGGTGAGCGGCAGCGCGGGCTTGAGGATGAAGGTGGCGGCGAGGCCTCCGGCGAGCAGCGCCCAGAGCGGATAGCGCCAGTGCTTCGGCTCCAATGCGAGCGACCAGTTCACCGCGGGCATCGGCGCCACGCTGTGGCCCGGCTCGACGAGGATGCGCGCCCGCACGGCCTTCAGGATCAGCTCATAGAATTCGCCAAGTGCGGGCGTCACGCGATCCTCGATCGCCGCTTCCAGCACCTGCGGGACGGTGCGCGCCGCGCGGAACCGGTTCAGGATGATCCACTGCTTCGGCGTGATCCGCAGGTAGGTCCGTTCCGGGATGTTCTTCACCACCTGGACCCCACCCGCGAGCGCGGTGCGCTCGATCTGCGGGGCCAGCTGCCACTGCTTCGCCGTGAGGATCAGGTTGGTCTCCATGTCGGAGCTCATTTTTCGACCTCGTAGTTGGCGCGCGCCACGACCACCAGCTCCCGGAGTTCGGCGAGGCGGAAGGGTTTCATGAGGAACGGCACGTCGCGCAATTCCATCGGCCACCACGACAGGTTGCTCATGTGGCCGCTCATCATCACCACCGCGCCGCGCTTGAAACGCACCCGCAGCTTCTGCGCGAGCGTCAGGCCGTCGATGCCCGGCATCAGCACGTCCACCAGCGCGAGCACCGGCTCGTTCGGACGCGCCGCGAGCACGGCCAGCGCATCGGCCCCGTTCGCCGCCCCCACGACCTCGAGGCCCGAGTCGGCGAGAAATTCCGCGACCATGACGCGGATCGGTTCGTCGTCATCGACCACCAGCAACCATAACGGCATGGCTGGATCGGAAGCGGAAGTGGAGGAAGGATTCATGGACGCGCAAAAGTGATGCGCAAAACCATGATCCCTGTTACACCCTATATCAAGATAGGGTTAATAACCTAGTATGTTTAGGGTATAGTATTAGGTCCACTAAACGGCCGCTATCCTTTTATAGATGAGTCCGATAAAGAACGCCCCAACCCCATGTCCTGCTGGTATTTTGGCAAATTTTCCCGTTTTCCCGCCACCCGGCACCCTAGGCTGAGATCAAGCCCGGACGGCGGCTAATCCTCTGCCCGGTACTCACTTCCCGGGCTCGGTGGCCGGTGCCGGAGCAGCAGCGGGAGCAACGGGCGGAGTCTGCCAGAAATAGTGCCCGCGCTGGCCATGATCCCAACGGATATAGACAGCGGCGGCGGCGAGCACGAGGAGCAGCACCCAGATGAGGCGGCGACGGCGGGCGGCGTCCTTGTCCTCATACGGGTCGTCGAGCGAGCGCTGCGCGCCGGGCGGCAGCGTGGCGACATCGGTGAGCTTGGTGCCGAAGGGAATGTTGATCTTCACGCGGCCGTTGATCGCCCAGCCGTTGGCGTCGAGGATCGGGCCGAGCGTGCGCTGGCGGAGCTTCAGCCACGCGATGATCACCGCGGGCAACGAGATCGCGAGGATGATGCCCAGCAGAACGAGCGGCACCTGCCACCAGGAGAGCAAGGCCACCTTCGCGCTGACCGTGGCGATCGCGCCGCCGATGGCGCCCACCGCGACACCCAACGCGGCCACGACGCCGACATCGATTTTCTTCGGCGGCGGGGGTGGCGCGGGTTGCGCGGCCTGCACCGCGCTCTGCGCGGCGGCGTTGGCCGCGGCGTCCACAGCCTTGTCCGCCACCTTGCCGAGCCGGTCGTTGGCCGCGACGTCGGCCGCAGCCGCGCGCTTGGCCGCCATCTCGTCGATCACGCGGACGAATTTTTTGTACGGCGACCAGAACGCCTGGCGCAGGCTGATCGGGTTCTCGACGATGCTGGTGATGACGGCATCCCAGTCGCGCCCCTGGCGGTCGTAGAAGATGCCGTGCCGGCCCACGAAGAGGAAATCGCTCGCACCCTGCGTGAAGCAGGCCGCGATCGTCATCGTCGCGCCGCCCGGCCGCGTGCACTGGCAGTAGGCGAGGTAGATCTTGCTCATCGCGGCCAGCGGGCTCGGGCCGTCGACGCGGATGCACAGTTCCGAGCTGCGGCTGTCGAGGTAGAGCGTGCCGGCCTGGAAGACCGCCCAGCGGTCGCGCGAGTAGAAGTCGGCGAAGTTGACGAAATTGTGGAGCAGAGCGCGCATGTCGCGATAGTAATGGGTCAGGCGGTCGACGTCGCTGATCGCCTTGAACTCCGGCTCGAGGGCCCGGTCGCGCGCGACCAGCGCGTCGAGCGCGGCGCGGCCCGGGCCGGCGAGGATCTCCTTGATGCGCGCGAGGCCGAGTTTCTCGACCGCGCTGCCGGCCTTCCCGCCGAGCCACGTTTCGTAAGGCGCGAACTTCGCGTTGAGCGCGGCCCAGTCGGCCTCGGTCAGGCTCGTCTTCGCGGCGCCGAACACCGGGCCGACGGCGGCGCGGTGCAGCGTCGCGAGGGCGGCGGCCCAGGCCGGGTTGACGCCCTCGAGCAACGGCAGCGCGCGGCCGCCCTCGATGCGCGCCAGCGGGAAACCGGCGACCTCGTCGGCGGTGATCTTCAGGTCCTTCGCGGCGATGGCGAGGTACTCGGTCTCGGCGCGGTTCAGCGCGCCGGCGGCGCGGCCGTCGAACGCCGCGAGGCGGCAGCGGCCGAAATAATCCTCCACCTTGGGCCGCACCGCCTTCAGCGCCGCGACCGCGGCGTCGGTGGCCTCGCCGAGCACGGCGATGTCCTTGGCCGCGCTCTGGCTCACCCACGTGGCGTACGCGGCCAGGTCGGAAAAGAAGGTCGCGATCTGCGGGGCGGTGACGCCGACCGAGCCGGTGCGGTCCTTTTCCCCGCCGAAACAGGCAATGATGTCCTTGATCAGCGCCTGCACGCCGGCGTCGTCGGTCGCCTCGGGCGGGATGACCCCGTCGCCGTTGAGCGCGCTCGCGGCAAAAATCTTCGCCGTGTTGCTGCTGTCGGCGACCGTGATGACCGCCGCGTCCTTCGCGCCGAGGTTCGCCAGCACCTGCTTCGCCGAGGCGAGCACGATCTTCCCCTCGGGGGTGGCGTCGTTGATGGCGCCCAGCGGCAATCCGTCCGCGCCCTGCAGCAACCCGCCGACGTCCTTCAGCCGCGGCGCGGTCCACTTGATCGCGGCCAGGAGCTCGGGCACCCGGATGCGTCCGTCGCCGTCGGTGTCGATCAGCTTGAGCGTCGCCTCGTCGAGCTCCAACCCCTTCACCGGGCAGCTCAGCGCCACCCACAGCTTCTGGTCGAGCGACTCGAGGTTCAGCAGGTCCGCGGCACTGGTGAGCGCCACCTGATCGAGTCCGCCGGTCGGGAAGAATTTCCACGTATGCATGACCCGGTTTCTAGCGGGGAAAATCCAAATGCCAAAGGCCAAACTCCAAACAATTTCGAAATCCAGGCAAGGTTTTGGATTTGTCCGGCACCCGGCTTTGGGCGCGGAGGGTTTTCCAACCGGCCCCCGATTTTCCCTTGGGGTCGGCCGTACATCGCACCCGAATGGCCCCGCCAAGGGCCCGTCCGTGCAGATCCGGCAAGCGACCGGTTGGCGGAGGGCCAGCCCCCACCGGGTCGGTCCAGCGGAAGCCGGATCCTCCAAAATTCCTACACCGTAAACTTGATGCCCCTTGTCAGCCGCAGGCTCGGCGGAGGCTGATGCGCCGCTAAACGTTGAACTTAATGCCTTGGGCGAGGGGCAAACTATCCGAGTAGTTGATCGTTACCGTCTGCCGCCGCATGTAGGCCTTCCAGGAATCGGACCCGCTCTCGCGGCCGCCGCCGGTTTCCTTCTCGCCGCCAAAGGCGCCGCCGATCTCGGCGCCGCTGGTGCCGATGTTGACGTTGGCGATGCCGCAGTCGCTGCCGCGCGCGGACAGGAAGCGCTCCGACTCGCGCACATCGGTCGTGAAGATCGCCGAGCTCAGGCCCTGCGGCACGCCGTTCTGCAGCGCGATGGCCTCGTCGAGCGTCTTGTAGCCGATCACGTAAAGGATCGGCGCGAAGGTCTCGTGCTGCACCACCGGCCAGTCGTTCTGCGCCGCGACGATCGCCGGGGCCACGTAGAGACCGAACTGGCGCTCGCCGCCGTGGAGGATCTTGCCGCCGGATTTTTTCACCTGCGCCAGCGTGTCCTGCATATGCTCGACCGCCGCCTCGTCGATGAGCGGGCCGACCAGGTTGCCGGCCTCGAGCGGGCTGCCGATGGGCAGCGACTTGTAGGCGGCAACGAGCGACGCCGTGAATTTCTTGCGGATGGATTCGTGGACGATCAGGCGGCGCGTCGTCGTGCAGCGCTGGCCGGCCGTGCCGACGGCGCCGAAGAGGATCGCGCGCTTCGCCAGCTCAAGGTCGGCCGACGGCGTGACGATGATCGCGTTGTTGCCGCCGAGTTCGAGCAGCGAGCGGCCGAAGCGCTTCGCCACCACCTCGCCGACGCGGCGGCCCATGCGGGTCGAGCCGGTGGCGGAGACCAGCGGCACGCGGGGGTCATGCGAGAGCAGCTCGCCGATCGCCGGGCCGTCGCCGATCACGAGCGAGAAGATCGCGGGATTCACGCCGCACTCGCGGCAGACTTTTTCCGCGAGCCGGATGCAGGCGATGGCCGTGAGCGGGGTTTTCTCGGAAGGCTTCCAGAGGGTCGCGTCGCCGCAGACCGCCGCGAGCGCGCTGTTCCAGGCCCAGACTGCGACCGGGAAATTGAAGGCCGAGATGATGCCGACGACGCCGAGCGGCTGCCATTGCTCCATCATGCGATGGCCGGGACGCTCCGAGGCGATCGTCAGGCCATGCAGCTGGCGCGACAGGCCGGTGGCGAAGTCGCAGATGTCGATCATCTCCTGCACCTCGCCCTGCCCTTCGGCGAGAATCTTGCCCGCCTCGAGCGAGACGAGCTGCCCAAGTTCCTGCTTCAGGCCGCGCAGCGCCTCGCCGCAGCGGCGGATGACCTCGCCGCGCTTCGGGGCCGGCAGCTCGCGCCATTCGAGGAACGCCGCATGCGCGGCGGCGGACGCCTTTTCATAGTCGGCCGGCGCCGCCTGGCGCACGCGCCCGAGCAGCGAGCCGTCGACCGGCGAACGCTTCTCGAGCAGCGGACCCGCGCCGCCCCACGTGCCGGAGAAGGCGCCCGGATTGGGCGACGTCAGCGACAGGCCGAGTTGGGGAAAGATCGCCTTGGCGACGGTGGAGACGGAAGAGGATTTCGAAGCCATAAGGGAAAGCGGGGATGATTTGACCACGGATTTCACGAATTGGAACGGATTATCCGGATCGATCCGCAATCATCCGTGGAATCCGTGGCAAAGAAAACGCCCGAATGAGTTGTCAGCTCAGTCACCATACACGCGGCCGCCCCACTTGGTGCCGAGAAAAGCCTCGAGCGAAACGGATTCCTGCTTCACGAAACCCGGGCCGAGTTTCTGCTTCGCGAAGAGCTCGAGCACGCCGGTGATGCCGGCAGCGGTGGTGAGCTGGATGGCGTTGAGCTTCCGCCCGTGGATCGTGTCGCCGTGCATCTTCTTGATGAAGCTGCGCTGCTTGAGGCCGCCGCCCGCCTCGTTGCCGACGACGCTGACGTAGAAAACGACGACGTCCGACTCCGTGAGCGGCACTTCCTGGTCGAAGATCTGCGTCACGAGCTCCTGGCGCGGCGCGAGGTTCAGGTCCTGCAGGAGGAACTTCATCAGGTCGCGGTGGCCGGGATAGCGCATCGTCTTGTAGTTCAGGTCGCCGACCTTGCCGGCGAACGTCTGGCACATCGTCGCGACGCCGCCCGAGGTGTTGAACGCCTCGTACTCGGTGCCGTCGATCGTGATGCGCTCCACGCCGTCGAGCGGCATGGTGGTCACGAGCTTGCCACCGTGCAGCGCCTCGCCGACCTGGCAGTACTCGTTGATCAGGCCCGCGGTGCTCCAGCTGAGGTAGTACTTCATCTGGTTGCTCGCGTTGAGCGGCAGCGCGCCGACGCGCATCTCGCAGTTGCGCACGAACTGCAGCGACGACGCCAGCGAGCCGCCGACGATGTTGATCGCACCCGGCGCGAGTCCGCACTGCGGCATGAACGTCGCCTGCGGCGCCTTCGCCGCGAGCTTTTGGATGAAGGCCGTCGTCTCGACGTCCTCGGTCAGATCAAAGTAGCTCACGCCCGCCTTCGCGCACGCGCTGGCGATGGTTTTGTTGAGGAAATAGGGCGCGGCGCTGACGATGGCGTCCCTGCCCTTCACGAAGGCTGCGAGCGCCGCGGCCTGGTTCACGTCGACCTGGACGAACCTGGATTTCTTCAGGCCCTTGAGGTCGATGCCCGCCCGGGCGTCGGCCAGCGCGACCCCGGAGCAGAATTTGCACGACTCGAGGAGCGTGGCGATGGTGCCGCCGACCTTGCCGGCGCCGACAATTCCGATTTTCATCCGATAAATGGGTTATGGAGGCGGGACTATCAGTCCCGCGGGACCAATGGTCCCGCCTCCAATTGAAGGTGTGAGGTCAGTGCGCGTGCGCCGCTTCCTGGACTTTGCGGGGATCGACCGCCGCGATGATCGCGCTCACGGACTTCTGGTTGAAGCCCTTGAATCCGCCCTTGCGCTCGAGATTCTCCAGGTGGCTGCCGATGGCGCCGTCCCGCTTGAAACCCTCGGCCTGCGCCGCGGTGATGAGCTTCTTCGCCAGCAGCGCGTCCACGCGCCGCGGATCGACCTGCCAGCGCTCGCCCTCGGTGAACGCCTGCTTGAGGAATGGGAAATCCGAGAACGGTTTCATCGTCACGATGCCCTCGGCCGCCAGCTGTTCGCGCAACAGCGGGTGGTTGAAGCGCGCCTCGAGGTGGTGCATGCCCGCCTGCAGGAAGCTGTCGCCGTGGAGGCCGCACCAGAGGCCGACGGTGCCGGCCTTCGGCACCTCGGGCAGGCGTTTGGCCGCGTAGTCCTCGTTCACCTCGTCCGGCAGCAGGTCGACGTCGGCGAAGACGACGATGCCCACACTGGCCGTCTCCATCACCTGCGCGCCCCAGCCCGCCTCGGCGCCGGCGTAGAAGCGCTCGCGCTTCTCGAGGCCGAGCTGCTCCATGAACCTCACGAGGTCCGGGAAATGGCGGCGCGAGCAGCGGTAGGTGTGGTGGTCGTGGTTGGCCCAGCCGAGGCCGAGCTGGTCCTGCCGGCGCTTCTGCACGCGGCCGGCGCGGTTGCGGAACATCCAGTAGTCGCGCTCCTCGGCGAAGAAGAGCTCGCAGGCGACGTCGCGCCCGACGAGGCCGATGCACTGGTCGAGCACGGCGAAGGCGTGCTTCGCGCCGTCGTCGTCGTTGGCGTAGTCGCGCTTCCGGGCGCGCCAGAGTTCGCGCACCTTCATCACCGCCGCGGCGAAGCCGGGCGCGGGTTCCGCCGTGAGAAAGCCGCGGTAGCCGAGCCGCTCGCAGGCGCGCAGCGTGCAGCCGTTCTCCTCGCTCACCGTCAGCGTGCGGAAGCGCGCGCCGGGCGCGCCGTCGATCTCGCCGGCGAGGCCGTGGCGCGACATGAAATCGGCCAGGAACTCCGGCCGCAGCAGCAGCGCGACCGGCGCGGCCGACTCCGGCGAACGCGTGCAGACGCGCACGCGCGGCAGCATGGCGTGCGGATGCGCCAGGACGGTGACGTGCGCCGGGGCCTCGACGCGCTCGGTCACGAAGCCGGCCGCGCGGAACGCCGCCTCGTGGTTCTTCGAGACCACGAAGCTGTCGGTCCATTCGAAGAACTCGGTGCCGGTCTCGGCGTGCATTCGTTGCGCGAGCTGTCGCGCGAAGGAATTCTTCTCGAGAAAGGCGTTGATCCAGGTCGAGAGCAGCGCCTCGGCCTCATAGGCCAGCGGCCAGTTGAAGTTGTCGGGAGTCTGGAGGGAAGACATGGGGAGTTTTTGCTTATGTCATAAATGCAGACCCCGATTAACCAAGCCTGTTCTGCCCGCGATTGCCCTCGCCACCGCGGCGGTTCCCCTTACAGCTCGCCGGCGCGACGGGCCGAATCGCACACCCCCGATGAAACACCCCTCCCGCACGCTTGCCGTGCTCGCCGCCGCATTGGCCGCCGCGCTCCCGCGGCTGTCCGCCGAAAAGATCGACCTCACCCGGGTCACCCCGGTCCCGGAAACCCAGCCGGTTCCGCTGCAGGATTTCTTCCGGCCCGCGCTCTTCACGGGACCGCAGATCAACCCGAGCGGCACGCACATCGCGGCGCTCGTGACGGCCGGGACCGACGAGTACCGCCTGCTGATCTACGACATGAAGAAGAACACGCTGGAGTCGCTGGGCGGCACCGGGGACAAGGACATCTTCGGTTTCCGCTGGCTGACGGACAAGCGGCTCCTCTTCCAGATGTCGTCGCTGAAGTATTACAACCTCGGCATGTTCGCCGTCGAGACGGGCAACCTGAACCATCCCTATCCCCTCCTGCAGTTCGTCGGCGCGCGGCTGGTCAGCATTCCCCAGGCCACCCCGGAATTTCCCGTCGTGTGGATGAGCTACGACGCCGCGGACAGCGAGCAGGACCTCGGCCCGGCCACGGTGAACACCATCACCCGCGTCGGCGCCTTCATCAACCTGCACGATGCCGGCGTCCGGCACGACGACTTCCTCGAGGTGCGCGACTCGAACGAGCGCCATATCCAGAAGACGCTGCCGGCCCTCAAGCTCAAGGACGCCATCACGTCCGGTTACCTGGCCGACAAGACCGGCACGCTCGCCTTCGGCTTTTCCGCCAAGGGCGGCTACACCAGCCTGCATTACCTGGAAAAGAACGATTGGAAGAAATCCCCGATCGACCTCGAGGACGTCGACATCTACGCCGCCGGCAACCAGCCCGGCGAAATCCTCACCCTGGGCCCCGGCGCCCCGGGCCAGCCCAGTGTCCTGCAGCTCGTCGACGTGCGCACCGGCACGCCCGGCACGGTGCTCTTCCAGGACAAGGGCTACGATTTCGACGGGGAGCTCTACCGCGACCCGGCGACGCGCGACATCGTCGGCCTCATGTACGATCGCGCCGGCCCGCAGACCGTGTGGCTGACCGACAAGTACCGCGACCTGCAGAAGGTCATCGACTCCTCCTTTCCCGGCGTCGTGGCGCAGATCATGGGCAGCAACCTCAAGGAAACCATCTTCCTGGTCCGCACCTACTCCGACCGGCAGCCGCCGATCTACTACTACGTCAACCTGGAGACCCGCTCGCTGGCGCTGCTCAAGAACTCGCGCCCGTGGATCGACCCCAAGCGGATGCGCCCGATCTCGATGCTGCGCTACAAGACCCGCGACGGGAAACAGCTCGACGCCTACGTCACCATGCCCGCCGGCGCCACCAAGGAAAACCCCGCGCCGCTCGTCGTGCTGCCCCACGGCGGCCCGTGGGTGCGCGACACCTGGGGCTTCGATGGCGAGGCGCAGTTCCTGGCCAGCCGCGGCTACGCCGTCCTGCAGCCGAACTACCGCGGCTCCCCCGGCTACAGCTGGATGTTCCCGATCGAGGACCAGTGGGATTTCGTGAAGATGCACGAGGACGTGACCGACGCCACCAACACGCTGGTCAAGTCCGGCCTCGTCGACCGCAACCGCATCGCGATCATGGGCGGCTCCTTCGGCGGCTACCTCGCCGTCTCGGGCGTCACGCGCGAACCCGGCCTCTACCGCTGCGCCGTGACGATCGCCGGCGTGTTCGACTGGAGCGAAATGGTGCGCAATGAAAAGTACTACCAATTCGACAGCCCCTGGTACGCGCGCATGATCCGGAAGCTCGGCGATCCGGCCACCGCCCGGGAAAAATTCGACCGCATCTCGCCCATCAAAGCGGTGGCCAACATCAAGGTCCCGGTCTTCGTGGCCCACGGCAAGGACGACACCGTCGTCAGCATCGTGCAGTCGAAGATGCTCATCTCGCAGCTCAAGGCGCACGACGTGGCCTACGAGGCGTTCCTCGTCGGCGGCGAGGACCACGGCATGGGGCACCTCGAGAACGAGGTGGAGCTCTATTCGCGCATCGAGGCGTTCCTGGCCAAAAACCTCGGCCGGTAGCCGCGGCCAACATGGCGGGCCGGCGTCCGGCGGCGCCGGCCATTCCCGCCGGCATGACCCCGCCATGACTTTCTTCCTATATCGCCAAGCGGGCGGGGCGTGGTAGGCTGCGGGAATGCCAGAGCCCAAGCGCAGCCACCATTCGACCGGCACCCTCTACGGGTCGTTTGCGTACGCGAGCGTGATCCTGACCTGCTTTGCCGGCTATTTCTTCACCCGCACCTTCTACCACTCCGAGTGGATGGTGCTGGTGAGCCTGGCGCTCTGCTCGATCTACACGACCCTCGGCGTGCTGGGCATCACCCTGGTCGACAGCGAAAGCCCGCGCCGGGGCGTCTACTTCGTCACCCAATGCGCCGTGCTCACCGCCCTGCTGTGGCTGACACCCATCCGCGGATTTTTCAGCATCATCGTGCTGCCGCTGCTGGCGCAGGCCATCTTCGACCTCGGCCGCCGCGGCGCCACGCTGGTCTTCGTCTACCTCTACGCCCTTGTCATTTCCCTCTGGGCGATCCCCTACGGCTGGGACGCCGCGCTCGAAGCCTTCCTCAACTACGCGGCCGCCTTCGCCTTCACCACCGTCTTCACCGCCATCACCCGCCGGGCGCTCGATGCCCGCCGGCGCGAGGAGACACTCCGGCGCGAGCTCGAGGTCGCCAACGAGCAGTTGCGCGCCCACGCCGCGCAGCTCGAGGAACTCGCCACCACCCGCGAGCGCAACCGCGTCGCCCGCGAGATCCACGACGGCGTCGGCCACTACCTCACCGTGGTGAAGACCCAGCTCGACGCCGCCGCCGCGCTCATCCCCTCCCAGCCCGACCGCGGCCGCGAGGCCGTGACCAAGGCCGCGAAGCTGGCCGCCGAGGCGCTCGACGACGTGCGGCGCTCCGTCGGCGCGCTGCGCAGCGACGTCGCCCGCCCGCCCCTGCCCGACGCGCTGCGCGAGCTGGCCAGCCTCGGCGAGCCGGTGCCCACCCTCGCGATCGAGGGCGACCCGCGGCCGCTGGCGCCGGGGGTCGAACACGCGCTCTACCGCGCCACCCAGGAGGGCCTGACCAACATCCGCAAGCACGCCCGCGCCACGCAGGCGCTGCTGCGCCTCGATTTCCGCGCGCCCTCGCGCATCGTCCTGGAATTGTCCGACAACGGCGTCGGCGCCGCGGCGGCCGCGGGCGGCTTCGGCCTGCGCGGCCTGCGCGAGCGTATCGAGGTCATCGGCGGCACGGTCGACGCGGCCAACCGCCTCGAGGGCGGGTTTGCGCTGCGGGTGGAGGTGCCGGCGTGATCAACCACGCTTCATCCAATCAGCTATCAAGCATCACCTGTTGGGCATTGGTTATTTCGGATCGAAATCACCCCTGCCCATTGACGATTCAGCAATGACGAATTCAAAACCGCTCCGCCTTTTGCTCGTCGACGACCAGTCGCTCTTCCGCGAGGCGCTGCGCACGCTGCTCGGCCTGCAGCCGGACTTCGAGATCGTGGCCGAGGCGGAGAACGGCGAGCGCGCCGTCTCGCTCGCCAAGGTCCACCGCCCCGACGTCGTGCTCATGGACCTGCGCATGCCGGTGCTCGGCGGCGTCGAGGCCACGCGCCGCCTCACGCAGGTGCTGCCGTCGGCACGCGTCGTGGTGCTGACCACGTTCGAGGAGGACGAGGAGATCTTCGAGGCGCTGCGCGCCGGCGCCGTCGGCTACCTGCTGAAGGCCTGCTCCGCGGACAAGCTCTGCGAATCCGTCCGCGCCGCCGCCAAGGGCGCATCGGTGCTGGAGCCGTCCGTCGCCGCCAAGATGATGGCCGAGCTCAACCGCCTGTCCGCGCGCACCGGCAAAAAGGTCGCGCAAACGCTGGCCGACCCGCTGTCGGAGCGCGAACTGGGCGTCCTCCGCCTGCTCGCCGACGGCTGCAGCAACAAGGAGATCGGCTCCCGCCTGCACATCACCGAGGGCACGGTGAAGAACCACATGACGAACATCCTCGAGAAACTCGGGGTGCTCGACCGCACGCAGGCCGCGCTGCGCGCGCGGGAGATGGGGCTGTTGTGACCTCGGCCCGCCCGGGGCGGGCCATTGAACGTCGAACGTTCAACGTTGGACGTTCAACGTTCAAAACCACCCATCCTCATGCCTTTCCTTTTGGGTCGTTTTGTGGCTGCATGCAGCGAGCAACGATTCCGCCATGTCCTTTGACTACCCGGCCCGCCGCCAGCGCATCGCGCGCGCCCTGCACCTGACCGACGAGGTCCTGCTGGTCGGCGCCGGCCTGCCGGTGCCCCGCGCCGAGGTCAGCGACCAGCACCTCCCTTTCGTCGCGCACCAGGAGTATTACTACCTCACCGGCCACGCCGACGCGCCCGGCGCGATCCTCGCGCTCGACGCCCGCACCGGCGAATGGATCTCCTTCGTCCCCGAGGTTACCGAGCTGGACCGCGTGTGGGAGGGCCGCGAGCAGCTGCCCGGCGAGCTGCTGGAGAAATTCCCCGCCTGGCTCGCCAGCCGCCGCAGTCGCCCGCTCGTCATGCTCGGCGCGCCCGTGGCCGGCCTCGCCGCCGACGAGGCAAAGACCGCCGGGGTGCGCGAACGCTACAAGCACGCGCGCCGGCCGAAGGAGTTCGCCGAGGTCGCGCTGATGAAGCGCTGCGCCGGGATCACCGCCCGCGGCTACGCCGCCATCCAGCCGCTGCTCCGGCCGGGCGTCAGCGAGCGCGCGCTGCAGATCGAGCTCGAGGCGGAGTATTTCCGCGGCGGCGCGCAGTGCACGGGCTACGACACCATCGTCGGCGTCGGCCTGCAGAGCGCGGTCTTCCACGGCTCGCCCTCGCCCGACCGCCTCGCCCGGGCGGGCGATTTCATCCTGATCGACTCCGGCGCGCAGCTGGACCGGTACGTGATCGACGTCACCCGCACCTACGTGGCGGGCACGCCCGATCCGTTCCACCGCGACCTGCACCAGGCCGTGCTGGCCGCGCAGGTCCGCGCCTGCGACAAGTGCCGCCCGGGCGTGGAGTGGAAGGATCTCCACCTCGCCACCGCCGTCGACCTCATGGCCGGCCTCGCCGCGATGGGCGTCGTCCGCGGCAACCCGCAGTCGCTCGTCGAGCAGGAGGTGCACACGCTGTTTTTCCCGCACGGGCTCGGGCACATGGTCGGCCTCGGCGTGCGCGACGCCGGCGGGCTCGAACCGGGCCGCAAGCAGGACCCGCGCCCCAGCCTGCGCTCGCTGCGCATGGACCTGGTGCTTCGCGAAGGCTACATCGTGACCGTCGAGCCCGGTCTCTACTTCATCCCGGCCATCCTCGGCGACCATGTCCGGCGCGTGCGCAACGCGAGCACCGTGAACTGGGACCTGATCGACCGGCACCGCGGCATCGGCGGCGTGCGCATCGAGGACAACATCCTCGTGACGTCCGGCGACCCGGTGAACCTGACGGCGGCGATCCCGAAGAGCCTCTGAGCGGGTGTCTAGAACATTTCAAATTGAACTGTAGCCGCTTGGTGGACTGTAGGGCGGGATCGCTGATCCCGCCGGTTTGGACGTACGCAGGGAAGGCGGGATCGGCGATCCCGCCCTACAATTTGATCCATCGGCTATGACATTTTTGAAAGCGCTCTAAAAGGGTCGAAGAGCGAGTAGAGACGAAGGTGGTCGCCGGTCTCCGCACCGGCGACAGGCCACGTGTCCGCTGAAGCGTCGGTACGGAGACCGACGCCCACCTTTTCCCTGCGGTTTGATTCCGCCTTTTTAGCCGCCCGCTGAGCCTGCGCGCGGCGCGGCTCAGGGATTCGGGCGCGGCGCCGCCGGCTGGCGTTTGCTCCAGCCGAACTCCGGCGTGAAGATGGTCACGAGCAGCGTGACGATCAGCACCGCGAGCACCATGACGGCGATGCCGGCGGCGATGACCGGCCAGCCGGCGAAGGCGAGCAGCAGGCCGCCGAAGAAACGCGATTCCTGTGAATAACGGTCGCGCAGGTTGTTGCCCTGGTTCTCGACATAGTCGGCGGCGGCATCGAGCTTGAGCTGGTAGTTGTCGTAGGCCGGGCGGAGCGTGTCGATGTTGTAGTGGTTCGCCTCGGACAGCTTGCCCGCGTGGACCAGCCGCAGGAACGTATCGACCTTGGCGTCGTAGTCGCGGCTCATGGTGGCGATCGCACCGGCGTGCGGGGTGCTCTTGAAAAGTTCGGCGCTGCTGATGTCCAGCGCATGCACCCGCGTCTTGCTGCTGATGTCGTCCATCAGCGGCGACAGGTCCTTCCAGTTCGGCTCGTTGTCGGGGTCGACGATGCGGCGGGCCAGACGCTGGACGGAACCCAGCTCGCGCGTGAGGGTACGCAGGTTGTTTACCACCGGGATGCTGCGCTCAAAAAGAATCGCGTAGCGCTGGTTGACCGACCGCAGGAAAAAGAGGCTGAGAATACCCACCGCCAGGTTCGAGACGAGGAGGCCAACCACCAACCAGAAGCGGACGCGACGAGTAAACATAGGGCAAGTGCCCTAAATTCCATGTAGGGCGGCGTCCTACATACCAAGCCCAGGTTGCTTTGCAGCAACAATATTTCACTTATGAAACAATTTGGCGCCGCAACCCGGCGATTACTATGGCGAGCGAAGCCAGCGAACTGAGCGGCATCAAAACCGCGGCAAGCAGCGGACTCATGTGCCCGGTCGCCGCCAGGCCGACCGCGAAGGCATTGTAGGCGATGGAAAAAAACAGCAGGCCGGCCTGCGTGCGGCGGCGCGCGGCGTTGACGGCGAACAAACGCGTCAGGCCGTCGAGCCCGCGGCCAAGGCAGAAGAAGTCGGCGCGCCCTTCCAGCAGGCCGCGATGCACGACCGGCGTGCCGCGGGCAAACGCCGCGTCGAACGCGAGCCGGTCGTTGGCGCCGTCGCCCATCATCAGGGTGTCGCGGCGGTCGCGCGCGCGGATCCAGTCCGCCTTTTCGCCGGGCGTGGCGCCGCCCACGGCCGCCTCCGCGGGAAGCCCGAGCGTCGCCGCCATCGCCGCGGCCTTCGCCGGATGGTCGCCGCTCAGGATGTGCACGGAAAACCCTTGCGCCCGCAGCGCGGCGATCTCCGCGCGGGCGCCGGGACGGATCTCGTCGGCAAAGTTGAAGCGCGCCAGCACCACCCCGTCGCGGCAGAATTCCGTGCCGTCTTCGGTCCCCGGCAACATGTCATCCAATAGATGACATGTTCCGGAAGCAGGCCCGCGCCAGCCGGCCCGTCCGAGCGTCCAGCGATGCGCCGGTGTCTCGAGGGATACGCCGAAACCAGGCGCCTCGGTCACGGCCCCTGACGCCGGGTCGTTGGCGCCGGCGGCGAGCAGCTGCTCGAGCAGGCTCTGGCTGACCGGATGCAGATTGTCGCGCACGAGGGTGAGCAGCGCGGCGCGCGCCGGCGGCGGCAACGCGTCCAGCGCGCCGGGGTTGAGCAGGCGCGGCGTCTCGAGCGTAAGCGTGCCGGTCTTGTCGAAAACGATGCGGCGGATGCGCGCCAGCCGCGGCCACAGGTCGGCCTCGCGCACAAAAACGCCGCGACGCCGCAACGCGACCGTCGCCAGCTCGTCGGCCAGCGGAAACGCCAGGCCCACGGCGCAGGGGCACGACACCACCAGCACCGCCGTCACCACCGCGCCGGTGCGCAGCAGGTCGTGGGTGTGCAGCCACCACACGATCGCGCAGCCGGCGGCCATGCCGAGGATCGCGACCAGGTAGCCCGCGACGATGCGCTCGAGCGCGCGGTGCCGGTAGGCGTTGCGCGCGGCGGGCCGCAGCAGTTGCTCGAGCAGCGAGCCGGTCCACGGTTGCAGCGCCTCGAGCCGCACGGACTGGCGGCCGAGCAGGCGCGCCCCCGCGGGCACGCAGCCACCGGCGCGAAACTCGCGCGGCTCGGCCTCGCCGTTGATCCACGCCGTGCCGAAGGACGCCGCGGCGGACTCCAGCCGCGCCTCGACCGGCACCAGGCCGCCCGCGCCCACCACGAAGCGCTCGCCCACGCCCAGGCTCGCGAGCGGTCGCGCCACCAGCGCGCCATCGGAGCCCGGCACGTCGACCGTCTGCGGCGCCGCCTCCGCGTCGAGCAGGCGCCGGCGGTTGCGCTCCACCGCGACGACCTGCGCCCAGCGGCCCAGCAGCATCAGCGTGATGAAGGCGCCGACGAAATCGAAGTAGATGAACTCCGGGCGGTCCAGCAGCCAGCCGGCCGCCGACCCGGCTTACTCCCCCTCCAGGCCGATCGTGCTCGGCAGGTCGATGTGCAGCGCGCCGTGCCGCAGCGCGCGCATCGCGCGCCCGAGGAAATACGTCCCGCCCACCAGCACCGCCAGCGTCGCCAGCACCAGCGCGATGGTGTCGAAGAGCCGCGCATAGGCGAACGACGACTCCATGCCGAAGTAGCGCGGCAGCGAGAAGAGCATCAGGTTCATGGCGAACGCCGCGCACAGGCCGACCCGGCGCAGCAGGCGGCGGCTCTCCGCCTCGGCCTCCTCCGCGCCCGCCGGCCCGAGGAGATAGCCGAAGGCGTGCAACGTCCGCGCGAAACCCGCCACGTCGCACTCGGTGCGCGCCCAGCGCAGGCGCACGCGGCCCGATGTCGCGTCGGTTTCGATCGCCAGCGCGCCGGGCTGCTCGTGGAAAAGTTTCTCGATGAGCCACACGCAACCCGCACACGAGATGCCCTGCACGCCCAGCACCAGCTCCGGCACGCCCGGGCCCGCCTCGGCCGCGCGCACGAGCTCGCCGAGCCACGCGAAGTCGCGCGGCTCGAACACCGCGGGGTCGACCGGCGGCACCGCGGCGTCGCGGATCCGGTAATAGCCTTCCAGCCCGTGCTCGTGCACCAGCCGGTGGACGTACGCACAGCCGGCGCAGCAGAAGTCCGCGCCCGCCGGGGCCGGCGTCCCGCAATGCCGGCAAAGGTGAACGGGAGCGCCCCGGTCGGCACGCAGTCCACGCACTCGCGCCGCGGCCCGTGCGCCCCCGTCCACCCAGTCGGCCCCCGGGGGCGGGACCGCCTCCGGGGAAATTGTTGTCGCGGGTTTCATGTCAGAAGCAGGCAAAGTCATTCACCCCCGGCCCGCCGAAGCCGAGCGTGCCGCGCAGGCGCCACGCGATCACCGCGGCCACCACGACGGCAAAGGCGGTGCGCAGCTGCGCAAGCCGCGCCGGGCCGACCCGCACGCGCAGCCACTGGAAGTTAACCTGTGCCAGCCAGAGCAGCGGCACCGTGCCGAGGCCGAAGGCCAGCAGCGTCTCCGCGCCGCGCAGCGCCGAACCGCTCAGCAGGGCGAACGACAGGAGGAAGTACAGCGGGCCGCACGGCAGCAGCGGCGTCGCGAGGCCGAGCAGCGCCGCCGCCCGCACCCGCGAGCCGCCGCGGATCCGCGCCGCGAGCGCGCCGTAGATCCGCCCGAGCCACGGGAGCCGCGGCAGGCGCTGGTCGAACCGCACGGCCACCGCGACGAAGAACAGCACGAGCAGCCATGGCAGGTAGCGCGCGAAGGTGGAATCGAGGAGCGCCAGCGGCCAGCGGCCGAGCCCGCCGGCCAGCGCGCCCAACAGCGCATAACCGGCCAGGCGCGTCGCGTGGTAAGCCACGCTCACCAGCTGCGGGTCGGGGCCGTTCCTGCCCGCCGGCATCAGCGCGCAGGCCAGCGGCCCGCACATGCCGGCGCAGTGCAGGCTCGTCACCAGCCCGGCGACCAGCGCGGTGCCCGGTCCCGTGATCCCGGCGAGTTCGCCGTTCATGGGCGGCCTCCCTTGGTCGCAAGCGGCACATCCCTGATCTGCGCCGCGTGCGCGGCGCCGAAGGCGAAATAGTAGGCGACCACGATCGCCAGGACGCTGGCCAGGGCGCAGAGCGTGATTCCCCATTTGCTCCGGTCATGACGAGGAGCAGGGCGACGAAGCCATCCCGCCGTTTCGACCAGCTCAAGGTCCCGAGCCTGTCGCGGGACTGGATCGCCACGCCCGGCTTCGCCGGGCTCGCGATGACCGTCTACCAGCTGCGTTGCGGTGGCCGGCCGGGTCATGGCTTTTCGTCCTCCTGCAGCAGCTTCGCGTCGGGCCCGAGGAACTCGACGGCGCGCTTGAGCTCGTAGCTGCGCGCGTCGTCCTGCACCGTCACGGTGAATGCGAAGGGCCCGCGGTAGTCGCGGCGGTTCACCGTGATCACGAGCGGGCTGACCTGCTCGCCGAGCACGGGCAGCGTCACCGGCGCGGCGAAGCCGTTTTGCGCCGCCCCCACGGGCAGGCCCGCCGCCTGCACGCGAAAGGTCGCGGGCACGGCGCGCTTGTTCACGAGCCGCACGAGGAACTGGTTGCGCACGTCGGCCCGGTCGACGAAGTACGCGGCGCCGGTCATGCGGTAGACGAGGAAGTTCGCCGGCTTGACGGTCGAGAACGCGTAGGTGGCGACCGCCGCGCCCACCAGCAGCAAGGCGCCGTAGACCAGCGTGCGGGCGCGGATCCAGCGAGTGCGGCCGCCGCCGAAGCCGACCAGCGAGTCATAGCGGATCAGACCGCGCGGGCGCTGGACCCGCGTCATCACCTCGTCGCAGGCGTCGATGCACGCCGCGCAGCCGATGCACTCCATCTGCAGGCCGTGGCGGATGTCGATGCCCGTCGGGCAAACCTGCACGCAGCGGTTGCAATCGATGCAGGCGCCGGCAGCAGGGGACAGGAGACGGGAGACCGGAGACAGACCAGCCACGGCGGCCCTCTGTCCACTGTCCCCTGTCTCCTGTCCCCTGTCCTCCCGGTGCAGCCGCCCGCGCGGCTCGCCGCGCTTCGCGTCGTAGCCGATGACGAGGGAATTGTCGTCGGTCATCGCCGACTGGAGGCGGCCGTAGGGGCAGATGACGATGCAGAGCTGCTCCCGGAACCAGGCGAAGTTGAAATAGAGCACGCCCGCCGCGGCGAAGACGAAGACAAACGCCCCCCAATGCTCCCCGGGCGCCTCCTGCATCATCCGCCACACCTCGGGCAGGCTGACGAAGTAGCTGAGGAAGATATGCGTCACCCCGAGCGACACGACGGCGTAGAGCGCGTGCTTGGCGACGCGCTTGCCCACCTTGGCGGGGGTCAGCGGCGCAGCCTGGAGGGCGCGGCGGGCCGGCGCGTCGCCGTCGATCCAGCGCTCGATCACGCGGTAGACGTGCTCGAGATAGACGGTCTGCGGACAGGCCCAGCCGCACCACAGGCGGCCGAACAGCGCGGTCAGGAAAAAGAGCGCGAAGCCGAGGCCGCTGACGCCAAAAAACAGCAGCCAGGTGTCCTGCGCGGCGAGCGTGTAGCCGAAGAAGTGGAACCGCCGCTCCGCGATGTCGAGGAACACGGCGGGATAGCCGTTCACCGGGATGCAGGGCAGGATGATGAAGAATACGATCAGCCCCCACCCGCTCCAGCGGCGCGCGCGCTTGAAGCGCCCCGGGGCGTCGGCCGGGTGGATGTCACGCCGCGAGCCGTCGTCGCGGATGGTCGTGACGCTGTCGACGGTCGGCGCGTAGCGGCCGGGCCGGGGAATTGCGGACTGCGGATTGCGGACCGCGGATTGGATGTTCAGATGTTCGTCACTCATGCGTGGAATGAGCGTGGGGATGGATGAGGTCGGCTAGTTCAGGCTGGTTTTCATTCCGCAGTCCGCATTCCGGGATCCGCATTCGATCACGGTTTCTCCACCGTGACCGGTTCCCCCTTTTCGTGGTGCGAGAGGATGTAGGCGACGACCTCGGCGGCCTTCTTCTGGCCGAGCACGGGTTCCCAGGCGGGCATGCCCTTGGGCAGCACGCCGGTCGCGACGGTGTGGTAGATTTCCTTCGGCGTGCCGCCGTGGATCCAGGCGGTGTCGGTGAGGTTCGGCCCGATGGCGCCGGGGTTCTCGGCCTTGCCCTTGAGGCTGGCGAGGTGGCACGGCACGCAGCTCGAGACGTACGTCTGCCGGCCGGCGTCGACGAACATGGGATTGCGGCTCATATCCCAGAGCAGGCTGTCGTTGGTGACGTCAATCGACGCCGCGAGCTTGGCCGCGTTGATCTGCGCCATGGCGGCGTCGAGCTTCACGCCGTCGGCCGGCATGATGTGCGCGATCACGTAGACAAACCAGTAGACAATCCAGAAGACGATCGAGCCGTAGAGCGTGTAGAGCCACCAGTTGGGCAGGCGGTGGTCGAACTCCTGGATGCCGTCGAAGACGTGGTCGCGCAGCGGCGGCTGGTTCGGGTCGGAGGGAGGCGTGGGCGTGGAGGACATGGCGGGTCAGTCGGTTTCGAGCGGGAGGCGCGCGAGGCGGTCGCTCTGCGCGGGCTTCATGCGGGCGGCGCGCCAGCCGGCGACGACGTAGATGCAGGACGCCACGACGAGCGCGATGACGGGGAAGATGAGCTGCCAGTCTTCGTAGATGATGCGGCGGAACATGGTGATTGGGAGTTGGGAGTTAGGAGAGGGGAGAGGGAAAACTTGATGCCTGTTACCTGCCACTTGCCGCCGTCGCGGCGGCCACCGGCTCCCATTTTTTGCCGAGCGACTGGAGGTAGGCGATGAGGGCGACGACCTCGGCGTCGGGGTCGGTGTAGCGCCCCTCGGCCTTGAGCTCCTTCGCGATGGCCTTCGCCTGTTCCTGCGCCTGGCGGTCGATCTCGGCGGGCGACCAGTTGGGGAACGGCACGCCGAGGGTGCGCTGCACGCGGATCTTGGCCGAGAGCGACGCGTAGTCGGTGTGCTGCTCGAGCAGCCACGGGTAGCCGGGCATGTTGGAGCCGACGGAAATCGAGCGCGGGTCGCGCAGGTGGTCGTAGTGCCAGGCATGGTTGTACTTGCCGCCGACGCGCGCGAGGTCCGGGCCGGTGCGCTTCGAGCCCCACTGGTACGGGTGGTCCCAGATGGACTCGCCGAGGCGCGAGTAGTCGCCGTAGCGCATGACGTCCGGCACGAGCGTGCGGATCATCTGGGAGTGGCAGTTGTAGCAGCCCTCGCGGACGTAGAGGTCGCGGCCCGCCAGCTCGAGCGGCGTGTAGACGCGGGCGACGCGGTCCTCGGTCTGGAGGCTGCGCTTGATCGTGATCATCGGGACGATCTGGATCAGGCCGCCCGCCACGACGGCGAGGAAGGTAAGCAGCGTGAAGGGCAGCGCGTTCACCAACAGGCGGTCGTACCAGTCGGCCCAGGCCTTGCCCCGCGACTCGAAGTGGCCGATCGCGAGCAGCACGGAGAAGATGCTGAGCACGAGGCCCACGAGGTTGAGCCAGCCGTCGGTGAACATCCACACGCAGGCGGCGAAGATGCCGATGGCGGTGAAGACGACCGGCGCGTTGAGGAAGGTGCGGGCGAGGCCCAGGCGCGCGCCCGCCGCCGGCGGCTCGACGAACACCTCGATGGTGCCGTTGACCGCGGCCGCGCCGCGGATCGTGCGGAAGATGTTCCAGCCCATGACGAGGAAGCCGGTGAGGTAGAGCCCGCCGCCCACCACGCGCAGGAGCATGAGCGGGCGGATGGCGTTGATCGTCTCGATGAACGCCGGGTACTTGAGGATCGTGCCGCCCTCGGCGGTGGCGTTGAGCATTAGGCCCTGGGTGATGCCCGAGGCCCACATCGCGGACACGTAGAGCAGGATGCCGACGAGCCCGACCCAGAAGTGGAGGTTGGCCAGCGCGACCGAGTGCAGCGGCCGGTTCCAGAGGCGCGGCAGCAGCCAGTAGAACATGCCCGCGGCCATGAAGCCGTTCCAGCCGAGCGCGCCGGCGTGCACGTGGGCGATGATCCAGTCGGTGTAGTGCGCGAGCGCGTTGACCGACTTGATCGAGAGCAGCGGCCCCTCGAAGGTCGCCATGCCGTAGAAGGTCACGCCTGCGGCGAAGAACTTGATCACCGGGTCGGTGCGCAGCTTGCCCCACGCGCCGCGCAGCGTGAGCAGGCCGTTGAGCATGCCGCCCCACGACGGCGCCCAGAGCAT
>JBEHYX010000049.1:0-28467 GCA_048497945.1 Verrucomicrobiota bacterium
GCGGAACGGGGGCTGGGATTCCATCGTCGAGGACGACGATGGGGAAAAGCTGAAGGACGGAAAGACTGAAGGGCGGAAGGCGGAAACCTGAAACCGGAAGCCGCGGGTAGGGCGGTGAGTCCCTTCACCGCCGCGCAGCATCCGTCGCATGGGAGGTGTAGGGTCGCCGCTCGCCGGCGGACCTCGGCCCGGCGACAAGCGCCGGCCCTACACAAGGCAAACCGAAGGACGGAAGGCGGGATCGGCGATCCCGCCCTACATTTCCCGTTTCCGGTTTCAGGTTTCAGGTTTCCGCCTTCCGTCGTCCGCCCTCCGTCCTCCGCGCTGCGTAGGGCGGCGCCTTACAGCGCGGCTTGTTCAAAAATAAAGACGGGGGACGGCATTTCTGCAGCTTGCAACCCGACGACCGGACGCCATTCACTTCCGGACTGCCCGGCGCACCCCACCGGCCTGCACTTCACCTCCGTTGAATACCAATCCCGGTTTCCTGGCCAAACTGCTGGCCCGCCGCCATGGCGGCGTGGCGCTTTTCTTCGTCGTTTTCCTCGGCATCTCGTTCCTCACGCGCGTGGCGCTGCTGATCAAGGCCGCCCATGATGTCACCTGGACGCTCAGCCTCGTCGCGGCCTTCGGCTGGGGCGTGCTGTACGACCTGGGTGCGGCGGCCTTCGCCTCGCTGCCGCTCATCCTGCTGCTGACCGTGCTGCCTTCCGGCGCGCTGCGCCACACGTGGGTGCGCTGGCTCCTCGGCGGCTTCGCCTTCGCGATCCTCTTCGCGCTGCTCTTCGGCGCGGCGGCCGAGTGGACCTTCTGGGACGAGTTCGGCGTGCGCTTCAACTTCATCGCCGTCGACTACCTCGTCTACACGACCGAGGTGATGGGCAACATCCGTGAATCCTACCCGATCCCGCTCATCGTGGGCGCGCTCGTCACGATCGCCGTGCTGTTCAAATGGCTGATCTGGCGCAGCCGGATGCCGCAGGCGTGGCTCGACGCCGCGGTCGAGCCCTGGCGCCTGCGCTACCGCAACGGCGCGCTCTGGTTCGCCGGCGCGCTCGCCCTGGGCTGCGTGCTCAACATCGACTGGCTCCCGAGCTTCAAGAACAACTTCAACCGCGAGCTGGCCAAGAACGGCCTCTGGTCGCTCTTCGCCGCCTTCCGCAACAACGTCCTCGATTACGACGAGTTCTACCCGACCAAGCCCCTCGACCAGGTCTTCACGCAGCTGCGCGACGAGCTGAAGGAGGACGGCTCCGTCATCCTGCGCCCGAACGACTACGACACGCTGCGCTACGTCAAGAACCCCGGCACCGAGCTCCACCCGAACGTCATCCAGATCACGGTCGAGAGCCTGAGCGCGGATTTCCTCGGCATCTTCAACCGCGCGTCGAACCTCACCCCGAACCTGATGGAGATCGCGGGCAAGAGCCTCGTCTTCGACAATTTCTACGCGACCGGCACGCGCACCGACCGCGGCATGGAGGCGCTGTCGCTGTCGCTCCCGCCGACGCCCGGCCGCTCGATGATCAAGCGCCCGCGCAACGAGGACATGTTCACGCTGGGCTCCGTCTTCCGCGCCAAGGGCTACGACACGGCGTTCATCTACGGCGGCTTCGGCTATTTCGACAACATGAACTACTTTTTCGGTCACAACGGCTACCGCGTGATCGACCGCAACAACCCGCAGGCCGACGTCACCTTCGCCAATGTCTGGGGCGCCTGTGACGAGGACCTGTTCCGCTGGACCATGCGCGAGGCGGACGCGAGCGCGGCGTCGGGCAAGCCGTTCCATTATTTCGTCATGACGACGTCGAACCACCGCCCGTACACCTTTCCGGACGGCCGCATCGACCTGCCGTCGAAGATCGCGGGCCGCGCCGGCGCGGTGAAGTACTCCGACTACGCGATCGGCAAGTTCCTGCGGGACGCGGCGGAGAAGCCCTGGTTCAAGAACACGGTGTTCGTCATCGTTGCCGACCACTGCGCCTCGAGCGCAGGCAAGACGGAGCTGCCGGTGCAGAACTACCACATCCCGCTCATCATCTTCTCGCCCGGCGGCCACATCGCGCCCGGCCACATCAAGACCCTCACCAGCCAGATGGATTACGCGCCCACGCTGCTCGGCCTGCTCAACTGGAGCTATCCCTCGCGCTTCTTCGGCCATGACGTGCGGAAGATCGACCCGGACGAGGCCCACGCGCTGATCGGCAATTACCAGAAGCTCGGCCACCTCGAAAAGGGCCAGTTCGTGATCCTGCGCCCGCGCGGCGAAACGACCTACAAGTACGAGCTCGGCAGCTCGACCATGACCCCGGTCGCCGACACGACCTACAGCAGCATGGAGGCGATCAGCTTTTACCAGGGCGCGAGTTACCTCTACGAACACAACCTCTATCGCGCGCTCTCCGCCGACGAGTTCACGCACTATTCCCAGCTGGGTGAACAGAGGACGACGGACAAGACCGCGGTGGCGACGAATCCGTGAAGGTGGAGCGACTTGTCCCCAAGGCGCTGGTTTTTGCCTTGGCCTCGGGAGCGCAACGTCGGGGCATAAAGCCCCTCCCGCTTCCGGATCAACCCAAAGCCTGTCATTGCGAGCGGCGGCCGCGCAGCAATTCATCCGTCGGCTGGCTGGATCGCCACGCCCGGCTGCGCCGGGCTCGCGATGACAGATCGAAAACATAACCCGGGGATCTGCTGCCCCATGGGCAACGAATCCGCTCCCGATGAAACCTGAGACCTGAAACTTGAAACCTGAATTTTTCAAACAAACCGACTGTCATCCCGGGGACCGCTACAGGTATTTCAGGTCTCAGGTTTCAAGTTTCAGGCTTCCGGCGGTGTCTCTGGCCATCGCCGCGGCGCTGCTCGGCCCCCTCACGGCCAAGGCGGCCGAAACCGTGCCCACGCCCGCCGCGGCGAAGCCCTCCGACGACGACCTGCGCATCCAGGGTGTGTTCAACAGCGTGCTGCCGCGCACCGAGCGGAAAAACTCGCTCCGGCTCATCGTGCACCCGCACCTCGGCGACCTGACCAAGCGCGACCACCTGCGCACCGCGCTCGGCTTCCGCTACGGCCTCACGAGCCGCTGGGAGGTGTCCACCGAGGCGGATTCCTATTTCACCCACGGGCTGAAGCACGGCGGCTTTTTCGAGGACAGCGGGTTCTCCACGCTGCATCTCGGCACGAAATACCGCCTGGGCGACCCGCTCAACCTGGGCTGGGACACCTCCATTGGCCTCGACTGGTCGCGTCCGCTGGGCAGCCCGCCGCTCGATGTCACCGACGGCCTGCGGCACATCGCCCCGTTCATCACGGCTTCGCACAACCTCGCGGACCATCCCGGCTGGCGCGTGTTCGGCGGCTTCGGCTGGGATGACGTCACGCAAACCACGACGCGCGGCGAGCTCGACAAGAACGAGCTGGGCGACGACTCCCTCAACGTCTCCGGCGGCGTCCTGTACGAGCGCGGCCCGATGACCTACGCCGTCGAGGCCAGCTACGCGACCACCCGCTTCACGGCCGACGTCAACCGCGACGTCTATGCCCTCCGGCCCAGCGTCGTGTGGGTGCTGCCGCAGCGGTTCACTTTCGGCTCGAAGGGCAAGTGGCTCTTTGGCGCCGGCCTGCGGCTGACGCACGGCCCGGACGGCAACGACATCGGCGTGAACGCCAAGCTGCGGGTGAACTTCGATTTCAAACGCTTGCTCGGCCGGAAAAAGGAAGCAGCGTCGACGCCATGACCTTCCGCCCCGCCGGCCTCGATCGCACGCTCTGGCCGGCGGTGTTGTTGTTCGCCGCCGCGTTCGCGCTGTTTGAGTTCACCGGCGTCGACCTCTGGCTGCAGGATCATTTCTACGACGCCGCGGCGCACCGCTGGATCGTGGACGGGGACAACCCGCTCGGGCGGCTGGTTTTCTACCACGGCCCCAAGGGGCTCATCATCGCGACCGCCGTGGCGGTGCTGGTCCTGGCGCTCGGCCCGGCGCGCTGGCGGGACCGCCGGCGGTTCGCGCGGCGCGACCTGTGGGTGGCGCTGCTGGTCCTGGTCACGGTGCCGGTGCTGGCGGGGTTTGGGAAAAACCTCAGCAACACCTTTTGCCCGTCGGAGATCCGCCGCTATGGCGGCGATGTGCCCTACGTGAAATTGTGCGAGCCGTATCCCGCGAACGACACCCCGGCGCGCCAGGGACATTGTTTTCCCGCCGGGCACGCCAGCGGCGGCTTCGCCCTCCTCGGCCTGATGTGGCTGCGGCGCACACGTTCCTGGAAACGCGCCGGCCTCGCGCTTGGCCTGGGCGTGGGTTGGTGGATGGGCGGCTACCAGATGCTCAAGGGCGCGCACTACCTCAGCCACACGGTCACGACGATGCTCATGGCCTGGATCATCCTGCTCGCCTGGCGGCGAGTTATCCGCCCGCAGGCGGATGACGTAAACCTGAGACTGGAGGCCGGAGACCGGATGACGGAGGGCGGAGGGCGGAAACCTGAGACCTGAGGGCGGACGGCGAAGGCCGGATCAGCCACAGTGACGACTGGGCGACTGATCCCGGGCTGGCAGCAGCCAGCATCGGGAAAGCTGAAACTGTAGGGCGGGATCGCCGATCCCGCCTTCCGTCCTTCGGTTTGCCTTGTGTAGGGCCGGCGCTTGTCGCCGGGCCGAGGTCCGCCGGCGAGCGGCGACCCTACACCTCCCATGCGACGGATGCTGCCGCGGCGGCGAAGGGACTCACCGCCCTACCCGCGGTTTCAGGTTTTCCGCCAGCATTTCGCGCAGCGAGAATGCGGGACGGACACAACCGCGGCCAGCAAGGCCGACGAGGGTGCAGGTTTCCGCCCTCCGCCCTCCTCCGCCACACCTCCGTCGTTAGTGTCCTAATTTGCATTGTCATCGCGAGTCCGCCGTAGGCGGGCGTGGCGATCCAGTCTCTCGACGGGCTCGAGACCGTGAGCTTGTCGAAGCGGCTGGATTGCTTCGTCGCTTCCGCTCCTCGCAATGACAAATTAGGACACTGCCTTCCGTCGTTAGCCTTGAACGTTGCGCGTCGAACGTTGAGTCTTCCAGCGTCGCTCGCACCACCCCGCCGCAACGTGCCTTTAATTTCAGGTCTCAGGTCTTCCGCCAGCATTTCGCACAGCGAGAATGCGGGACGGACACAACCGCGGCCAGAAAGCCGACGAGGGTGCAGGTTTCAGCCGTCAGCCTTCCCTTCATGAGCAAGCTCTGGTTGCTCCTGAAGAACCTGCTGTTCACCGTGGCCGTGCCGGGGTTCGTCGTCGGCTGGGTCCCGCTCCGTTGGTTCGCCCGCTCGGCGCAATGGCCCCAGCACCTGGTCGCGCGCCAATGGGCGGCCGTCGCGGTGTTCGTCCTCGGCGCCGCGATCTTTCTCCACTGCCAGTGGCTGTTCTTCTCGCGCGGCCAGGGCACGCCGGCGCCGATCGACCCGCCCAGGCGGTTTGTCCGGCGCGGGCTCTACAAATGGGTGCGCAACCCGATGTACCTGGGCGTCCTCGGCATGGTGGGAGCGGAGACGGTCTTCCTCCGCTCGTCCGACATCCTGATCTACCTGATCTGCCTCGCGTGCGTCATCCACCTGTTTGTCGTGCTCTACGAGGAGAACGCGCTGCGCCGGCAGTTCGGCGCGATGTACGAGGATTACCGGACCGCCGTGCCGCGCTGGCTCCCGCGGCGACCGAAGCCCGCGGTGCAAACGGTGGCGCCGTTTGAGCCGCGGAGCGGCAAACGCTAGCGTTTGTCGCTGACGACGGAAGACAGACGACTGACGGCGGACCTCGTACCGGAAGACGGAGGGCGGATGACTGAGGACGGACGGCGGCTCCGGGCACTGGACGACCGACGGCAGATGACTCAGGTCGGACGACGGATGGCGGAGAACAGACGTCGGACGCCAGACCTCCAACAGGATCCGAATTGCCTCAGTGGACGGTGACGCTAAGTTGCCATGCGTAACGGCCGGCGCACGTCCCTGCGCGAAGCGGAGTAGGTTATGAGTGAGCGGATCAATAGCTTCATGGATCTGCGGGTCTATCAGCGCGCATGTGCGCTTGATCTGGCGGTTTTCAGAATATCAAAAACCTTTCCGAAGGACGAGATGTACTCGCTAACCGATCAAGTCAGACGGTCGTCTCGCTCGATCGGAGCGAATCTCGCCGAAGCTTGGGCTAAGCGCCGCTATCCTGCGCACTTTGTCAGCAAACTCACCGATTCGGATGGCGAACTCCAGGAGACGCGACACTGGCTCGGTCGCGCCTTAGCCTACGGCTATCTAGACCAAGCCGCGCTCGAGCCTCTGGATGCCAGTTGCCTCCAAATAGGCGCGCAACTCGGCCGTATGATTACACACCCCGAACAGTTCGGTTAGGAGTCTGCCATCTGACGTCTGTCATCTGACGTCGGCTTTGCCTCTCAGCGGCGCGCTTTCTCGGGCGCGAGTTTCCCGTCGCCCTTGCCGCTGCTGTTGTCGTCCCCCGTCACATAATACCCCTTGTACGCCTTGTCGCTGTAGTGGCCGTAGTAGTAGCCGCCGAGGCGCTGGTCGAGGCCGTTGAGCACCGCGCCGAAGTGCGGCACGCTGATCTCGAGCAGGCGCTGGACGCAGAACTGCGCGGCCTTGCGGCGGACCTTGTTGAAGAAGATCGAGTAGATCGAACCGTCGCAGAGCGGCAGGATGATGAAGGCGTCGCTGACGAGGCTGACCGGCGGGGTGTCGATGAAGATGCGGTCGTAGCGCTTGCGCAGCTCGACGAGCATCACCTCGAAATTCTTGCTGGTGAGGTTCTGCGCCGGGTTTTCCGAACGGCCGCCGGAGGGCATCAGGTCGAGGTTCGGGCGGATGTCCTTCTGGATGACCTCGTCGAGCGAGGTGTTCTGCGTGCAGACGTCGATCACGCCCTTCAGGTTGTCGATCTTGAAACCGCGGTGCGCGGTCGGGCGGCGCAGGTCGCAGTCGACGAGCAGCACCTTCTCGCCGTGGGAGGCGAAGCAAAGCGCGAGGTTGCGCGTGATGAAGGATTTGCCCTCACCCGGGATCGTGCTGGTCACGACGATGCACTTCGCGTTGCGACCCTCCTCCTTCAGGCGGAGGCTGGAATAAAGCGTGGAGAAGGCCTCGGCGATCTCGGGTTCCTTCGGCGCCTCGAAGGCGGTGGCGGCGCTGTCGGTCCCCGGGGCCGCCGAGGTGAAGCGCGGCACGATGGCCAGCAGCGGCAGGCCGATGGCCACCTCGATGTCGTAGGCGCTCTTCACACGGTCGTCGGCGTAAGCGACGAAGAACGCGAGCGCCACGCCCATGCCGAGGCCGCCGACCACGCCCAGCGCGAGGTTGATCAGCACGCGCGGGGAGACCGGCTTGCGACCCGGAATCGCGCGATCAACGAGACGGGCGTTCTGCGTCTCCACCGTGCCGCCCATCGAGGTTTCGCGCATGCGCGAGAGGATGTTCTCCAGGAGCTTTTCGTTGATGGCGAAATCGCGCTCCATGTTGGTGTATTCGACGCCGAAGCGGTCGAGGCTGAGCGAATTGCTCTCCTGGGCGGCGAGCGCCGCGCGGGCGTGGGCCTGGTTCTGCAACGCGGCCTGGTAGGTGGCCTCGATTTGCGCCGTGGTGGTCTTGATCGCCTGCTGCAGCTGCACGTCGGCTTCCTTGAGCGTGTTGGCCGCCGCGATCATCTGCGGATGCGCGGAGCGATAACGCTCGCTCAGCTTGGTCACCGCCAGCTTGGCGTCCGTCACCTGCTGCTGCAGGCGGGTCACGAGCGGGTCGTTGGCGATGAAGGAAAGGTTCAGGAGGTCGATGCCGCCCTGCTTCGCGGTCATCACCTGCTTCCAGCGCGTCTCGGCGCCCTGCAGCTCGACACCGCTCTGTGTCACAGCGAGGTTGAGCGCCTTCAGCGTCTCAGTGTTGATGTCCTTGCGCTGGTCGAGCGAGACGAGGTTGTTCTTTTCGCGGTACGCCTGCAGCGCGCGGGCCATGTCATCGACCTTCTTGCGCTGCTCGTCGGCGCGACCTTCGAGTTCCTCGACGGCCTTGAGCGATTCGTCCACGCGCGCCTTGGCCGTGTAGGAAATGTATTCGTCCGCAAACAGGTTGGCGATTCTTGCCGTCAATTCGCGATCCGGATGCTGGTACTTGATCGCGACCACCAAGCTCAGGCGCTGCGGTACGATATCGCGGTTCAGCTCCATGATCTCCAATGGATCGAGTGGCTTGTCACCTTCGCTACGCTGCTTCTCGTAAGGCGCCAGAAACCGCTTAAGTTCGTCGCCCTGGAGCTTGGCGAACACTCGCTGGATAATCGTGCCGCTCTTGAGGATATTGACCTGGGTGTTGAGATCCTCGGCCGACTTCACCTCGCTGTCCATGACCTGCTGGACATTCAGGACGTTCGGATTGCGACGAAAGATTTCGACCATAGCCGTGGATTCCCAGATTGGCGTGCTGGCAAACGTGTAGATGCAAACTGCCGCCATCGTCAGGGTGAAGGCGATCGCGATATACCACATCCGCTCGCGCAGGATGGCGACGTAGTCCTTCAGTGAGCGATGGGCAACCGAGTCGCCGCCGCCATAACCGTAGCCATAACCGTAGCCCGCCTGGTTGCCATAACCGTAGGTGCTGCTGTAGCCGTATTGGTGGTCACCCGCGCCGTAACCGGGCCGGGAGGATTTTTTCGAGGAAGACATGGACGAGGAAGGCGTGGATCAGATGACGGAGGGCAGACGACGGAGAGCGGATGACGGATTAGATAAGGCGAGACCGGAAACTTGAGACCTGAGACCTGAAGGTCAGCAGGCCATTTCAGTGCGTTGGCCGAGGAAGTTGTAGGTTATGTGCGTTGGATCTCAGGTTTTCCGCCGTCATTTTCACAAAGGGCGAGAATATCGGACGACTTAAAAGGTAGGCGAAGTTCGGACGCCGAGGATTTGGCGAGAAATTATTTCAGGTTTCAGGTTTTCCGCCCGCGTTCCGCGAAGCGGGAACGTGGGACGGACACAACCGCGGCCAGAAGGCCGACGAGGGTGCAGCTGCTCTGTAGAACTAGCGTCACAGCAGTCTCTCCGGCACGTTGATCACGTCGCCCTGCTGCAGCACCCATTGGTCGGCGTCGCGGCTTTGGATGATGTTGTCGACGTTGATTTCGGTGGTCGTGGTTTTGCCGTCGGCGTCGATGCGGGTCAGCGTGACCTTCTTGCGATCGGCAAGCCGGGTGAAACCACCTGCGAGCGCGATGGCATCGAGCAGCTTGAGCGGACGATCCGTGGGAATGTCCACCGCCCCGGCCTTGGTCACCTGGCCGAGGACCTTCACATCGCGTTTGGCATATTCCATCACGGTCAGGTTGATCTGCGGATTGACGAGATAGTCCTTGTTGTAGAGATCGCGGATGATGTCCTGCGCTTGCTGGACGGTCTTGCCCTTGAGCTCGACCCGGTTGATCAGCGGCAGCGTGATGGAGCTGTCCTGGGTGACGCGCACCTGGCGCTCAAGATCCGGCTCCTGGAAGACCTCGACCTTGACGAGGTCCATGGGCTGGAGGACGTATTCGGCCTGGCCGCTGTCGGCGGCCAGTGCTCGCGCCGAAAACAAGATGAGCGCGAGCACAGAAACCTGAAACCTGAGACCTGAGACCTGAAATTTAAGGATTCTGAGCATGGGGGAGAATTTAGTCCGAACGATAGGGTCGGCTTGATTCATGGATTCTTAAGCACAAACCGGCGGCGAGAAAATTATTTGGTGAGCAGAGACGAAAAAACCCGAGAACCGTGACTGAAACCCGGGTGTATTCACCTCAGGTCTCAGGTTTCAGGTCTCAGGTTTCAAGAAGCGCCTGAACCGGCGCTTCGCTTAGAACTGGAACGTGGCGGACAGGGCCAGGATGCTGTTCTTGAACGTGGCGACCGGGAGATCCGAGTCGTTGTTCGAATACGAATACGTACCGTTCACCGAAAGGTTCTGGTTGATGGCATACGTCGCACTGACGTTGCCGCTCCAGAAATCGTCCTGACGCGTGCTAGCGTTATAATCGTATTGGTTGTAAGCTAGCGAACCCGCCAAGGTAAAATCGGTCGTGAGCGCCGTGTTGAAACCGCCGGAGATGCTGGCGATACGGTAGGAATCGCCGACTGCGCCGTAGCCGTAACGGTTGCTGGCGGCAAAGTTGAGGCTGGACTTGGGCGTCAGGGCCAAGGCGAAGTTCGCATCGAGACCGATCGAGCCCTGGCTCTTGCCGGCATCCGGATCAAAGGAAACATAACCCACGGAAACCTCACCGATCAGCTTGGGCGTGATTTCGCCGCGCGCACCGACGCTATAGAAGAGTTCATTGCTGTCGATCGCACCGGCTCCACTGATCTTGTTGCTGCGGTAGCGCACGCCCGCGCTCAAATCGAGCTTGGGCTGAACCTTCCAATAATACTTCACCGGAATCTCGAACCATTGCCAGTCGCGGTAGTTGGCCGGCTTGTAATCGGTTTTGTCGTAAGTCACACCCACCAGCACACTGGATTTTTCGCTCCACTCGACCTCGTCATTGATCGCCGCATGGAGCAAGTTGCGATTGATCAAGGAGGTTTTGTTAGAGAGATCGCGCGTGGCCTGATTGGCCTGATGGAACCATGCATTCACCCCAATCTTCATCTTGCCGTCATCGTAGGTTGAAACGAGGTCGACGAGGCTGAGGCTGGTATTTAGATCGTTGTTGTCACTGTAGAGCTGGAACTGCTCGCTGTAGGAAAAGCGGGTGCTGTTCACCGCACCCTCGCCGGAGGTGATAGCCACGCCCGGAGCGAGAACCCACATGGTCTCGTTCGTCTCGTTGGACGGCGTGAGAAAGAGATTATCGTTGAACTGGACGCCGGCGGTGGCGGTCGGGATGACCTTGACGCCATCGCTGAGCTCGATGGCGGCCTGTGCCTTCAAGGCGAAAGCGGCCAGAACAACGAACGGAATGATTTTGGACCTCATGGCTTGCATAGATTTCTTACGGTAGTGTGTGTGTCCTGCGCCGCGATCACGGCGCAGGAATTATGGGTGCTTCCTTGCAGACGTCCCTTCTTTAGGACGACGGGCTGACGACGACCGGCGTGACCGGCTGGACAATCGTGGGGACCGGGGCGGGAGCGACAACCGGGACGACAGCACCGGCCGCTTCCGGCGGCGGAATCGTCGCAACGGCATTGGAGATAACGGAGGCCTGGGTCGGAACCACGGCGACCACGGCGGCGGAAATCGCGCTGGCCTGGGCCGGCGCGGCGGTCGCGGCGGCGACGGCAATGGCGGGGGCCTGGGCCGGAACGATGGCGGCAGCGGCGCTCGCGATGACCGCGGCCTGGGCCGGGGCGGCCGTGACCGCGGCAGTCACGATGGCTTGCGCCTGGGCGGGCGCAGCGGTCACAGCTGCCTTGACGATGGCTTCGGCCTGGTCGGGGTTGGCGGCGACGGCCTTGGCGATGATTTCAGCGGACTTGTCCGGCGAAGCGGCAACTTCAGCGGCCACGGTTTCCGCGACCGTCGCGGCGTGCGCCACCGGGAAAATTACGGCGAGCGCGATAAGGGAGGTGAGCAGGCGGATTTTCATAGGATTTGCGATTTGCAGGAGAATCCCGATGCCAGCTGGAAGAATACCAAGCAAGGCCGGATTTTTACCCACATGTAACTTTCGTCATTTTCCCGGTTTAAAGTAGGGTTTTGACCCCATTAAAAGCGCTTAAATGGCGGCAATGAGCTATGTACAGAGGACAAAATAGGGCCGAAAAGCCGCTACTTTGGGCGGTTTAAAAGAATCGATGGATCAATTGTAGGGCGGGATCGCTGATCTCGCCACTTTGGAGGTACGCAGGAGAAGACGGGATCAGCGATCCCGGCCCTACAGTCTCCGAGCCTTAGCCACGGAAGTTTCCGGAATCATGCGTAGGGCTTCATCCTACGGCGGCTTTGGACGAAGTATGCTCTGAAATACCCCGAGCCCGATCCGTCATTCGCTCTCCGTCCTCTGTCCGCGTCGTCCGCCTTCCGTCGTCCCGTCTTCTGTCCTCCGTCATCCGCCCTCCGAAAACTCAGGTTTCCGTTTCAGGTCTCAGACCTCAGGTTTCAAAGAAAACGACCTCACTTCATTTTGAATTGAACAAATCGGCGAAGCCTGCTGGCTTCGTTCGAAACCTGAGACCGGAAACCTGCGACCTGAAGGGGCGGGGCTTCCAGATAAAGGTCCCCCTTCATGCCATCGCGAACTTCAGCCCTGCCCTCGGATCCGCCCTTTCCCGGTCGTCATCCGTCCGCTGCCGTCCGCCCTCCGATCCCCCGTTCCCTCGTCGTCGCCGGCGATCGCCCGGCTGCGATCGTGGCGTTTGAATCCGAGGTCGTGGCCTTTTTCGCCGATGCCGCGGATTTGCTCGGAGTGCCCAAATCACTCGCCGCCATTTATGGCATCGTCTTCGCCTCCCCGGCTCCGCTCAGTTTTGCCGACATCACGGCGCGTCTCGACCTGAGCAAGGGCTCGGTCAGCCAGGGCCTGCGAGCCCTGCGCGAAGTCGGCGCCGTCCAGGAGGTGTCACGCAAGGAAGACCCCGCCGAACTCTTCGTTCCCGACCTTGAAATGCGCCGACTCATCAGCCGCTATCTGGAAAGCCGGCTTGATCCTCAGCTCAAAGGCGGACGCACTCGTCTTGAATCCCTTAAGCAGCACCTCAATGCGCAACCGACGTCCGAACGCAAACTGCTCGTTCCACGATTGCAAAAACTTCAACGCTGGCACTCCCGGACGCGCGCTCTTCTTCCTATCATCCGCGCTTTCCTACGCGTCTAACCGACATCCTGCAGTTCAAGCTCGAAGCTCATATTATCGTGCGAATTTCTCAAGCATCCGACCTTCGTTCTGGATCCACGGATGGATCACTGTGCTTTCTAAGCGTGGCGGTTCTTGCCGCGGTCACTGGTTTCCCGGCTTTGATCCCATCGTCGGTTGCCATGGGAATCTCCGATCTTCCCACTCCGTGGGTTATTGCCCATCGCGGAGGAGCCCTGCTTTGGCCAGAACACACCATGACTGCCTATCTGGCGGCAACGAAGGCGGGTAATCCCTTTGTAGAGGTCGATTGCCAAACGTTGAGTAATGGCGCGGTCATCTCGATGCATGACGCCACTTTGGATCGCACAACAAATTATCGGGGCAGCGTGCAGGATTATCCCACAGCCGATTGGGAAAAAGTCCGCGTAGATGCCTCCCGATTGCTTGGTCCTGGCTGGGCGCAGTATCCCGTTCCCTACATTGATGAAATCCTAACGACTTTTGGCAATCGGAAGATCGTGTTTCTCGAATCGAAAGATTATGCTTCTCGTCTCTCGATCATCCAAAAATTAAAGGAGTACCATATCAGTCCCGATTGGACTGTGGTGAATTCCGTAGCGGCAGATCGACTGACGCCGGCGATTGCCGCCGGCTACAAAACCTGCAAACACATTGATCCCGGTGAGGAACCCTCCCCAGCATCCTTGAAGCATAAGGGTTTTTGGGCCGTCTCCTGCCATGTCTCTACCAAGGAGGCTTATATCCGGGCCCTCAAGGCCGCCGGATTGAAGGTCATCATATACACCGTCAACCGGCAGTCTGAACGAGACCGCCTGTTGGGCTATGGCATTGATGGGTTCTACACGGACGACCCGCTCTATCTTGAAATGAGCGGCAAGTACCGGCTGACCACCGACCCCTTCCGCAGCCAGCGCTGGGCCCCCGGCATGCTCGAAGCCCAACCGGGCGGCCGCGGGCGTTTTTTTGCCCCCGACAAATGGGGCCTGGATGCCGCCGCGACCAATACTTATAAAGGATGTCTGCAGGGCTGGCTCAGTCCGATTGGCGGAAAGACCAAGGCCCTGTCATGGTCCATGGAGCTCTCCATCACCTTCGGGCAATCGATGGACGAGCGGCGCTGGGCGTCCGTAGCCGTGATGACCACGGATAAGCCCCTCAATAGCGATACCGCGCCCGCGGAGATCTTAAGCGGCTATAATTTCCTTTTCCGGAAGTCTGGTGAATTGACCGTTTACCGATACGATGGGACGCCGAAACAGGAGCCCGTGCTCGCCAAGGAAGTTCGCGGGCCTGCAATCAACTCCGGCGACACGGTGCGTTTCCGGATCACCGTCACACCCGATACGCTACTCATGGAGCGGGTTGATGGACAAGCGCGGCTTTCGCTGGCGGACGACCGCTACCGCGGTGGATACGTCACCTTCGGGGCCAAGGGCCTCGGCGCCCTCTTTTCCTCCGTCCAGTTGAACACCCCCTGACAAACCGCATTTCCTCGACATCAACGCCAACCCAAGCGACCTGCACCATGAAACTCGGATATACCAGCGGGGTCTATGACCTCTTTCACATCGGCCACCTGAAATTGTTGCGCAACGCCCGTGCCTTGTGCGATCGCTTGATCGTTGGCGTCACGACGGACGAATTGGTTTCCTACAAGAACAAACGCTCGGTCATTCCGTTTTCCGAGCGACTGGAAATTGTTCAGAGCTGCCGCTACGTGGACGCTGCCGTGCCCCAAGAATCGCTGGACAAGTATGCCGCGTGGGAGCGCCTGAAATTCGACGTGCTCTTTGTCGGGGACGACTGGTTCAAGCACGAACGCTGGCAACAGCTCGAGGAAAAATTCAAGGCGGTCAATGTGAAGGTGGTCTACTTCCCCTACACCAAGGGCACCAGTTCGACCTTGGTCAGCGAAGTGCTCAACAATCTCCGACAGACCGACGCTCCCCACGCATGAACCGGAGCAAGGCCCAGGTTGGGTTCTTTCATTTCATTGCCGCGGTCAACGCTCTGCTACCGAAACGGCACGCCCTGCTGTTTCATTCTTTTCCCGACCTCGACGACCAACTGGTCTCTGTCCTGCGCCGGCTAGCGGCGCCAGAAATGCCGGCGGTTCCGGTCACCATTCTAGTCAGCGGAAATCCGGCGGCTGTTCGACGCCGGCTGGCCCTGCTGGTCGGCGGTGCGGAGGATCGCTTTCGGGTTCTCGGCAAGCAGTCATTTGCCGGCATTTGGGCCTATTGGCGGTCACGCTTCGTCTTCATCACGCATGGTCTGTATCTCTCGCGCTGGCGGGCGCCTGGTCAAGTAGTCGTTAACCTATGGCACGGCATGCCGATCAAGCGCGTGTGGAGCCGGGAAACCGGAGACCCGGCCCCCGCCTGCACGTGGCTGCTGAGCACTTCATCGCGATATTCCGCGCTGCTGGCGGAAATCTCCGGCATCGCCGTCGCCAGCATTCCCCCAATCGGACTGCCACGCAATGACCTGCTCTTTTCTTCCACGGAAAATGTGCGCCGGTTTTCTCAGAAAATGAGGCAAGGCGCCGATCGCGTGATCCTGTTCCTTCCCACCTACCGCAAGTCGAAGGTCGGCTTCATCACCCAAGATGGGCGCGAAACCGACAATCCCATCGGAATGAAACCTGCGGAATTGGAGCGCTTCCGGCAGTTTCTGGCGCAGACCCGGACGCGCGTGCTGGTGAAGCCGCACCCAATGTCGGTGCATTACGGAATCGTGAAAGAATGGGATGAATGGCTGTGGACCATCTCCGATGAGTGGTTGCACGAACAGAAGCTCACGCTTTACGAGGCACTGGGCCAGGTTGATGCGCTCATCACCGATATTTCCTCGGTCTACGTCGACTTCCTGAGCCGTGACCGCCCCATCTTTTTCTATTTCCCGGACCTAGCGGAATACGGACAGAAGCGGAATTTTCTTTTCGAACCCATCGAGGAGTGGCTCGCCGGGCCACTCCTTACCGATATTGATGCTTTGCTCGTCGCATTGCGCGAGTTCTGCAACGGGATCGATACCTCGGCCACCAAACGCCGCCACATTGCCGACCTGCTTAACCCCCAAGTGGCTCCGGGTGCGGTGGACCAGCTCTTTCATCTGACGAAACTCGGACCCTAATGCGCCTCCTCGGATCACTCACGCGAAATATCCGCGACTGGAATTCCCCGCTTGGCACCATGGCGGTGCGCGGTGTCGGCATGGCCATGAATTTCGCTGCGCTGGCGCTCAACGCCCGGTGGGTCGGGCCGGCCAGCCTAGGGAGCGTCATCGCCGTGAACAGCGCGGCTTTTCTGGGTGGCGTGCTTTGTTCGGCCGGTCTGTCCACCCTCCTGCTGCGGGAGATCACCGGTGACCTGATGCGGGGAAACCTCCCGTTGGCCGCGGCGCGATATTACTGTGCCGTGCGGCGAACGCTCGTTATTTCCGGAGGCGCACTCCTGCTCGCCTTTGCGTTTGGGACGGCCCAATGGCGCGGAATCCTGCCAGCCCGCATCGGTACATTCGGCCCGATGGAAGTATTCAGCTTGGGCTTGTGCACCCTCGGCCTAGCCACGCAAAGCCTCGGCCTCGGCGTGGTGCGCGCGCTTAAACATCCCGCTCTGTCGGGTGTATTTCAGTTCTGCACCATGCCCGTGATGTTCGTCCTGATCCTGCTCGGCCTGCGCGCAACCCAATCTGTCATCACCCCGACCCAAACCCTGGCCGCCTTGGTTTTGGCCACCGGTGCGAACACCATTGCCGTAAATCTTTTCGTAAGCCGCCGGCTCGGTCGCGCCGGGACCACTGAAACCAACCTACTTCCTTGGGCGGCTGCGCGCGCTCTCTGGAGCTTAAACGTACTTAGCGCCGCATCCGCCAACAGCCTCGTACTACTCGGGGCTTATCTACTCTCCCCCGAGCGGGTCGCGGTGATCGGTGTACCCTTCCGCATTTGCAATCTGCCTATGACGGTCGTCACGGCGATGGGCGCCTACTACTCCCCGCTTATACGCGAAGCGCACCTGCAGGGGGATCACCCGCGTCTGCGGCGCGAACTGAGGGAAAGCCAGTGGCTGGGCGGCGCGGTGGTGGTGCCCGTGCTGCTCCTAGCGCTGTTTCTCCCAAAAACCGCTCTCAGCTGGTTTGCTATCCATGATGCCTCGGCCAGCAACGTATTTCTGATTTTCGCCATCGCGCAGACGCTCATTGCCGGCTGTGGGGTGGCCGAACAATATCTGGCGATGCTGGATCGGACCAAGGTTGCGGTGCGGATCACTCAATTTTCTTTGCTCGGGACGGTCGTTGCCGTTGCCCTACTCGCCCGACCTATTTCGCCCCTGGCACTGGGCCTAGCTTGGTCCTTGTTTGGCGTGTTGCGCCAGGTTTCGCTTTTGTGGGCCTGCCGCACCATCCATCTACCGGCTCCCTCCCGAGCCGCGGCAAATCCATGAACACCGACCACGAAGACCTTTCCGCCCTGCCGGACGATCCGGTGGATCCCAACCGGCATCACCTTCGGCCCATGGCCGACGGAAGGATACAACCGCGACCGGCGGTCACCTCGGCTGAGCGCAACTTGGCCTTCGGTATTTTCGCGCTCATGGGGATCGTGATTCCCGCCGGGCTCACGTGGTTGGGCTGGAAGCCACACGCGCCGGTTGAGATGCTGCTCATCCCGATCACGCTGTCGCTTTATTTCTCGGCGATGATGCTGCGCGAGCTGTTGCAACCGGTCACCAGCCAGCTGCGGTCCTTTTTTTACGCGTTCGCTTACGTCGCGTTTGGCGCCTCGCCCATCCCTCAATTCCTCAACGACCGCTATCCCTGGCGCGGCAATTATGGGACGGACGAAGTGTTCACGACCTACTTCTTCATTATCGCCGGCGTGATCACTTTTGAAATCGCCTGCTGGTTGTGGCGGCGGCGCAGCGCCCCATCTGCCCAACCTATCTCCTATCGGCCGGTGGTGCCTACCGCCGTGATCCTTGCCAGCGCCAGCTTGATGGCTATCTCGCTGCTCATTTTCTTCGGGACCGGACGTCAGGCCGTGCTCTTCAGTCCCCGCATGGAGGCCTCGCAGGAAATCTACGGCCAAGTGGGCGCCGAATCGGTGTACCAGATTCTGATCCGCAGCATGCACGGTTTCTCTCTCGTCGGCAGCCTCATGCTGGTGCTTGCGGCTTGGGACCACGCGCCGCGCGCAACCGTTATCCGCATGGGCCTGCGCGCATTCGCCCTCCTGATGGTCGGTTACACGCTCGTGCTGGCCAACCCGATCAGCACTGCCCGGTCATGGTTCGCCACCGTCTTCATCGCCTTTGCCGGCATCACGGTCCATCTGCTCCTGCCGCGTCTCCGCCGGTATTTCGGTCCGATCACCGCGTTGGGCTATCTCTTCGTATTCCCCGTCGCAGACGTCTATCGCAGCCAGTACGACCTGAACGCATTCCAGCAAAATCAGATGTACTCTGTTACGGACAACATCCGCGAGGGTTTCTTCAATGGCGACTTCGACTGCTTTCAGCAGGTCATGAATGCCCGGCGCGCTGCGGACGCCCAAGGTTACCAATACGGGCGGCAGATGCTCGGCACGGTCCTGTTCTGGTTTCCGCGCAGCATCTGGCCGGACAAGCCGATCAATTCCGGCGACTGGGTGGCGGCCAGCGTGGGCTACGGTTACACCAACCTAAGTTGTCCCCTTTGGGCGGAAGGCATTGTCGATTTCGGCGCGGTCGGAACGCTCGTTTATCTGGCGGCCTACGGCTGGCTGATCCAATGGGTTTTCCGCCGGGAGCAACTGACCTACTTTGGACCCAATTATTACTTCATCGCGACGCTGATCCTCTCCCCGTACTCCATTTACCTGCTCCGTGGCGGATTGCTGAGCTGCGTGGCCTACATTACGCCGGCGCTGCTCGCCATTGTCTGCCTGCAAGTGATCCAGAAATTTGCGCCGGCTGGCCGTCTATAGCGATGACGTCATCCCCGCCCAGTCCCGCCACCGGCCGCCAACCCGTCGTCTTAATGCACGCCCTTCGCCTTGCTGAGGGACGGCACGGGCATCTTGGGGGAAATTACTATCACGTGCAAAATCTCGCGGTGGCATTGGCCGCACTGGGGAAAATCCGCCTCATCCTGCTGGTCGATGAAGGTAGCGAAGCCGCTCTGCACGCAGCGGCCCCCCAGCTCGAATTGCACCGCGTGCTGGGAGGTCGCGGCGTTTTCGCCGCCGATCATCAGGTCGTGGCGGCGTGCCGACACCTCAAACCCGACATCTATCACCGGCCCACTGGCCAACTGCCCTTTGCACGGCTCCCCTGTCGCAGCGTGGCCTCCATCGCAGATCTCAATTTCCGGTCTGTGCCCATGTCTTGGACTAAGCGCGTCTACAAGGAGCTGAGCTATCGCTGGACACTGCGTCGCGCCGACCGGATCACCTGCGTGAGCACCTACACGCGCGATGAACTCGTGCGTCACCTGCATGCCGCCCCGGAATATCTTTCCGTAATCCACCATGGGACCAGCGAACTTCCGCCGGCGGATTTCGCCCTGGCTCGTTCGATTGGGGGACGCTATTGGCTGACGTTTGGCCACCAAGCGCACAAGAACGTGGAAACCTGCATTCGTGCCCTCGCTGCCCGCACGACCGCCGGCGAGAAGCTAGTGGTGGTCGGCCAATCCCAACATATCGATCAAATTCTCCGCCCCGAGGTGCGCCGGCTGGGCCTAGATCACGCGGTCGTCTTTGCCGGACGGGTGAGTGATGCGACTTTGCGCGGACTCTATGAACAAGCGCTCGGCCTGCTTTTTCTCTCCAGATATGAGGGGTTCGGGCTGCCGCTCCTCGAAGCGATGGGCTGCGACTGCCCCGTGATCGCCAGCAACGTCTGTTCCCTGCCGGAAGTCGCAGGTGACGCCGCTCTCCTGTTCGCACCGAATGATGATGCCGGCGTTTCGGCGGCGATGACCGTCCTCGCGGAGAATCCGGCTCGGCGCGAAGACCTGATCGCCCACGGCCGCATTCGAAGCCAGCAATTCACATGGAAGCAGGCTGCGGAAAAAACCCTCGCCGTCTATCAATCCCTGCTGTCCGTCTCCCCCCTCTCTTGAGCGTTTTTCGGAGAATCCTTGTCACCAGCATCAATTTCTCGCCGGAACACCTGCCAAGCGATCAAGCCGCGTTGGCCCCGCAGATGATGTATAAGCTTTATCGCGAAGATATCACTGTAGCCACGCCTTTCTCGCGGTGGCGTAATATCAACAGCGGCAGACCCATTGCGGCACGATAGCGCGGGAAAAACTTTAATGGACTTGTGAGAAAACGCTGTAACCACCCGAGGTACAGCCGGTCGACCCACTTCGGGATGCGCGCCTGGCGACCCGAAAGAAATGCAATGGCCGCGCCGGTGCAGATGATCGCCGGTTTGTAGGAAAGATTTTTGCGGAGGTAATAGCCGAGGCGCTCCTGCACGCCGCCGCCTACGCATAGGACAACGAACTGCGGCCGTGTTTTCTCGAGTTGCGCCAGCAGCGCTTCGTCGCGCAGCACCCCACCGGGGGCAAACATCGGGGCAAGGTACACGTGGTCGTCCTCGACCGGAATGCCCTGCGTGGCCAGCCAGGCAACATTGGCCGCGGCATCGTCGCGGGTCGGCATCACCCAAAACGTGGACGACGGATGGCGGAAGTCGGACAGCTGAAGCAGCGCCTGCAAGTAGCGCAGTCCCGAAATGCGCACGAGGCGGTCGCGTTGAAAGAAGCGCCACAGCAGCACCATGAAACCGCTGTCGGTGATCGCGAAGTCGCAGCCCTCGACGGCCTCGCGGTGCGCTTCATCCTCCGGCAGGCGTGTCAACACCGGCGCGGAAGGCACGGCGATCAAGCCGCCCTGTTTGGTGAGCTCCATGAGCCCCTCCGGCTCGCCGACGTAGAACCGGATGCCCAGGATCCGGCGAAAGTCCGCCTCGGATACGGAAGGAGGAAGGGGAATTTTTTCAGGTGCGGCCATGTGCAGGCCAAGACCTATGGCCACAAAAATGCGCAAAGGGTACAAAAATATGGCCGTGTCCTGATCTGGGATTGTCATCGCGAGGTACGCGAAGCGTTCCGTGGCGATCCAGTCTCTCGACGGGCTCGAGACCGTGAGCTTGTCGAAGCGGCTGGATTGCTTCGCCGTCCTGTCAGACAGGACGACCCGTAATGACAAATTAGGAGACCACCAAAAATATAGCGGGAATCCGACCCTCCACGGTCGAAACTTCAGGTCTCAGGTTTTCCGCCTTCCGTCGTCTGGTACCCTTGGGTCCTTCGCGCGGCTCAGGATGACGCGGCGAGGAGCGTGCAGCAGAAGGTGGAGCGACTTGTCCCCAAGGCGCTTCTTTCCGGCGAAGCCCCAGCGCGGTGGGGTCACCGCGCTCCACCTTTTTCCGGACGGCCTCGCCGGCCCTACATGAAAGGCAAAAGGAGCCTTGATGAGCGCGCCCTCCAAGTTTCAGGTTTCTTGATTGATCGCGAGGCGATCAATCATCTGGGGTATTTTTCCATTCGGATGTCTTGAAAAGCCGGCACGCAACCGGCTTATTCGACCCTCCAGTTCAACCGGCATCAGCCGATTAAGAGTTCATTTCAAAACCTGTCATTGCGAGGAGGCCCGGAACGGGCCTGCCGAAGCAATCCATCAAGCTGGGTCGCCACGCCCGGCTGCGCCGGGCTCGCGATGACAAGACAGGTTTTGAAATGAACTCTCAATCGCTTCCGCTCCTACATTTTCAATCCGCCCTCCGCCATCCGTCCTCCGCCATCCGCCCTCTGTCCTCTGCAGTCCGTCCTCACCCCCGAACTCACCGCCCTCGCCACTTTCCGCTTCTTGTACGATTTCTAGAATCCAACGCTCAACTCGCCTCACTTAAAAATCCCGCTTCCCGGATATCTGAATTCCTCCTGTTGGCCTCACTCAGGTCTCAGGTTTCGGGTCTCCGCCCTTCAACCTGATGTTCGTCCAACGCTTACGCGGCCTGATCACCCTGCACGTGGCCTTCACCACGGCGGCCGCACTGTTGTTGATGGCAGGCTATGCAGCCATCATGCCGCTGCTGCCCCTGGCGCCGCTGAGCAGCAGCCTGGATCTGCTGCCCTATTACCTCTGCGTCGCGGTGGCCATGATCCTCAGCACCCGGTCCGTGCAGCACCTGGCGAGCGATTTTCACCGCCTGACCTGGGCTGACGCCGCCTGGCTGGCGACGCGCCAGGCGGGGTTGGTCATCGTTTTCGTGTCCGGCTTCATGTTCGCCTTCAAGGACCGGAACCTCAGCCGCGTTTTCATGGTGAGCTACCTCGTCCTCTGCTGGCTGATGCTCTTCATCATCAACCGGAAGCTGCCGAGCATGATGTCGGTGCTGTTCTTCAAGCAATCGCGGCAAGTCCCGACGTTGTTTGTCGGCACGGTTGCCGGCCTCGAACGCCTGCGCAGCTGGCTCGCCTCGAAGGAGGCACTCGGATTGCACGCCGCCGGCTTCCTGAGCCTCGAGGGCACGCCCATCCACGGCACCCAGCCGCCTTTCCTCGGCGAACTGCCCGACCTCGGCCAGCGCATCGAGGACACCGGCGCGGTCCAGGTCGTCATGCTGGAAATCCCGCGCACGCAAACCGAAGGCCGCTACGTGATCGAAGCCTGCCAGAACAAGGGCGCGCGCCTGCTGATCTACAGCAACCTGGCGGAGCAGCTGCGCCATCCGCTCATCACGATCACCGAGGAGGGCCATCAGTTCTACACGCTGCAGGAGGAACCGCTCGAGGACCCGTTCAACCGCTTGCTCAAGCGCGCCTACGACATCGCGCTCTCGCTGCCGGTTGTGCTCTTCGTCCTGCCCCCGCTTTTCCTCTGGGTCTGGATCATGCAGCGGCTGCAGGCCCCCGGCCCGGTCATGTTCGTGCAGCCGCGCACGGGCCATGGCCAGCAGCCTTTCCGGATGTACAAGTTTCGCTCGATGTATGTCGCCGAGCGCAGCGCCGCGGCGGAGGCGGTGCAGGCGAGCAAGGGCGATGCCCGCATCTACCCGTTCGGCCAGCTCCTGCGGAAAACGAGCCTCGATGAATTCCCCCAGTTCCTGAACGTGCTGCTCGGCAGCATGAGCGTGATCGGGCCGCGGCCCCATCTGCCGACCCATGACGAGCTTTTCGCCCAGCAGATGAACGCGTACCGCACGCGCTTCTTCGCCAAGCCCGGCATCACCGGCCTGGCCCAGTGCAACGGCTTCCGGGGCGAGATCACCGACCCGTCGCTGCTGCAGAAGCGCATCGAGTTCGACCTGCAGTACATCGCCAATTGGTCGATCTGGATGGACGTGCAGATCACGTTCAAGACCGCGCAACAGATCATCTCCCCGCCGAAGAGCGCGTATTGAGCGCGAAGCGCCCAATGGAAACCTGAAGGCGGAAACCTGAGACCTGGATTTTTGTAGCGGCGCTCTGTGAGCGTTTTAAAAAATTTCGTGGCCGATGCAGCGTCTGGGTTGTAGGGCGGGATCCGCGATCCCGCCTCGAACGCGGCAGCGGTTTCGCACATCAGGCGGGGTCAGCGACCCCGCCCTACAATCGAGTCAGCGGCTATAGTTTTATTTAAAACGCTCTGTGAGCGTCGGGTTTCGGAAGGTGTATCATCGAGCCCAACTGCGATCCGTCGGTATTCAGAAGAAGCGAAAGTAAGCGCTCGCTTCCTCGCGCGGCGAAAGCGAGATCTCCCGGCCGGTCTGGGGCTCGAGGTAGATCCGCCCGCGCTCGGTCAGGGCCTGCACGATCGCATGCGGACCCGCACCATCGTCGCGCACATACCAGATCGAGCCGATGGCGAGCGCGCGGGCCTTGCTGTTGGAGCGGTGCATCTCGCGGGCGAAATCCGCCTGCGCCATCTCGGCGAAAAGGCCCGCGAAGTGTTTGCACGTGAACCGGTCCGAGCGCCGCATGATGCCGCGCTCGAACAGCTCGTCCCGGAAATCCCGGTAGAGGCGCGGCAGCGACGCGCTGTTCACCTCGGCATAACTGGTGTCGCCCAGCAGGGCGCCCGGCACCGCGTGCAGGACCTCGCCCGGGTTGAGGACCCGCCCGGTGGTCAGCGGGAGCTTGGAAGCCGCTGAGGCTGTCGTAACCAAAAGCAATGCCATCAACGACAGCAGGGCCGGATGGCCGACGACGGAGGGCGGACGGCAGAGGGCGGAGGGCAAAAGGCTGAAAGCTGAGAGCAGCACCCTCGTCAGCCTGCTGGCTGCGGTTGTGTCCGTCCCGCGTTCTTGCGAAACAAAACGCTGGCGGAGATGGCGGACAAAATCAGTCATGTGAGCAGTGCGACGCCAGGAAAGTAGCAACCGGACCGAACCTCGCGATGCGGGAAACCTGCGCGGCGCGGTTTCATCCCGTTGTCACATCGCGCTCACGACCCGTTTACGAAAAACGCGTGAAGGGCCCGCGCGTGGCGCTCAGTTGTGAGTTATTTGTTATCAGCGCACGGGTCTGATAGTCGGGCCTAGCTCTCAGGTTTCAGGTTTCTGCTAGGTTCCCGTCCTCCGTCCTCCGTCCTCCGCCTTCCGCCTTCCGCCTTCCGTCCTCCGTCCTCCGTCCTCTGTCCTCCGTCCGCTCAGGACAGATCAGATCACCGGATTCGTACCACGGCGGCCGTCCCAACAACGCAGCACCTCCACTCGCCGCAAATCGGATCTTATCCGGTAGAATACCTTGTAGTGCCTTGCGACAATGTAGCGGCGCAACTCCGGACGCTGGCGCACGCGCGGATGCCGCTCAGGAAAGAACGTCAGGGTCTCACCGGCACGAACGATCGCCTCGCCTAAATCTTGCGCCGCCGACGCGTTGTTCTCCGCAATCTCCCGGACAATCGGCTCCAAGTCTTCGAGGAAGGATTCCTTGAAAATTACCTGGTAGTCCACTGCCGGATTTTGGCCCGAACTTCATCGCCCGTGCAGCCCTGTCCGTCGACTCGCCCCGCACGACCCATCGCCTCGTCCAGTGCCGCCAGCAAAACCGGGTCATCCTCACTGCATTCATGCGCGGCCGGATTGGCTTCCGTCTTGGCCACGAACGCCAACCAGGAACGCAGCGCCAAGCGGCGCAGATCCTCCGCGCTCAAGCCATCCAGTTCGGCTTCAATCTGCGTAATGCTCACGGCGAAAATCTGACATCTGGGTGCGAATCGTCAAGCGGCTGGGCAAGATGGCAGTGGCCTAATTTGCATTGTCATCGCGAGTCCGCCGTAGGCGGGCGTGGCGATCCAGCTGGATTGCTTCGTCGCTTCCGCTCCTCGCAATGACAAATTAGGACACTGCCTGCAAGATCCCCTCTTTCGGGTCTCGGTTCTGGGTTCCCGGCTTTCGCTTTTCGGTCCTGGACCAATCCGTCCTCGGTCGGCAGTCCTCCGCCCTCCGTCGAGAACATGCCGCAGAAGGTGGAGCGACTTGTCCCCAAGGCGCTTCTTCCCGGCGCGGCTCCCCGGCGCGGTGAGGTCACCGCGCTCCACCTTGCGGACGGCCTCGCCGGCCCTACATGGAAGGCACAGGCGCCTTGATGAGCGCGGCCTGTCGCCGGTACGGAGACCGGCGACCACCTTTGTCCTCCCGATGCTGGCTGCTGCCAGCCCGGGATCTCCCGTTGAATCCCGCTGGATTCCCGGGATCAGTCGCCCAGTCGTCACTGTGGCTGAAGTCGCCCGGCCTGAACCGTGGCTGGTTCGTCGTCCGTCCCTTCCGGTTTCAGGTTTCAGGTTTCCGCCTTCCGCCCTCTGCCGTCCGCCCTCCGCCCTCCGTCATCTGTCGTCTGTCATCTCTCCGTCGTCCATCCCTTCCGGTTTCCGGTCTCAGGTTTCGTTGTCGTCGCCCTCGCGACGACATACTCCACCACCTGTGCGTGCCGCACCACGTAGGTCGCGGGATATTTTTCCGGACGGAAAAAGAACACCAGTGCCGCCGGCTGGTTCTCCGCCAGGGCCGTGGGAAGGTGCGCGCGACCGAAGAAGGCCGGCGTGAAATTCGCCAGCGGCTCGACGTACCACTGCCACGCTTCGCGGGCCTGCAAGCGCGGCCACGTCTGGTAGAGGTTGCCGTTGAGGGTTCGAAGATAAACTTCGAACTCGGCGCCGGCTTCCGCCGGGGCCTGAGGGCTGAGACCTGAAACCTGAGGTGGAGGTGTGATCGAAACCTGAGACCTGGGACCGGAAACCTGAATATCTGCCGGCGGGCGTTCGGCAATCAGGCGGAATCGGGCTGTCGCGAGTTGCGGACCGAAGCGGTCCATCGCAACAGGCTGAATCTTGACCGGGATCTCCCGGCGTTCTCCCGGAGCAAGCATGAGATGAGTGGCGCGAGCACCATCCCCAAGCCCCCACGCGGATCCCTCGAGGGTGAGCTCTCCGGAAGCCGGCGTGGATCCGAAGTTGTAGACGAGCAAACGTCCGCTGCCGGCATCGGCGGAGAGGGCATAGCCGCGGTGGCTTTTGCTCATCTGCAGGCCGTCCCCGCTGACGAAGTCGATCACCACGGAGGAGGGGGGCGGAGTCGCCACCGCCCACGAGCGGGGGGCGGAGCTGCCGACGGACGACGGAGGACGGACGGCGGAGGACGGAGCGATCTCGGATGTCAGACGACCGAGAGCGGACGGCTTGAGCAATTCCGCCAGCGCCGGACTGACGGCGTAGCCGTGCGCTGCAAAGGCGGAAACCTGAGACCTGAAACCTGAGACCGGAAGCTCAGAGCCTAAGCCTTTTGCCATCGTCCCACTGATTTCAGGTTTCAGGTTTCCCGATGCTGGCTGCTGCCCGCCCGGGGCCAGTCGCCCGGCCTGAACCGTGGCTGGTCCGGTTTCAGGTTTCTCCAGCTCCCGCAGGAGCCCGAACTCATTCTTGTTCGCCTCCAGGTACGGCCGGAGGATGAACGCCATCGCTCCTTCGATTTTCAGCGCCGCGATCTGCGGCCGCACCGCGGCAAACCAGGCGCGCTGCGCCTCGCGACCGGCGGCGGTGCTGCGCGCGTCCTTGTCGAGCAAGCCGTAGCCGTACTCGGTGAGGAAGACGGGCAGCTCGCGGGAGCGAGCGGACGGAAGGGCTGAAACCTGAGACCTGAAACCTGAAGTTGTTGCAGAGGGATAGCTGACCTCTACGTTTTGCAGTCGCTGCCTTGGCATCTGTCGTCCGACCTCTGTCTGCTGTTTTCCGACCTGTGCTCCCGATGGATTTTCCGGTTTCAGGTTTCCGGTTTCAGGTTTCTGAGTCTTGTACTCAAACGCCAGGCTCGCGTCGCGCCACGCATTGTCCGCCCTCCGCTGTCGGTCCTCCGTTCTCCCGAGGCTGGCTGCTGCCCGCCCGGGGCTTCCCGTTGAATCCCGCTGGATTCCCGGGATCAGTCGCCCAGTCGGCACTGTGGCTGAAGTCGCCCGGCCTGAACCGTGGCTGGTCTGTCCTCCCGATGCCGGCTGCTGCCCGCCCGGGGCCAGTCGCCCGGCCTGAACCGTGGCTGGTCTGTCATCTGTCGTCCGTCCTCCCGAGGCTGGTCCGTCCTCCGTCGTCCGCCCTCCGTCCTCTGTCCTCCGTCCTCCGCCTTCCGTCGTCCGCCATCCGTCAGCAAGCGGCAGCTCGGCCATCGCCGGGCGCAGCGGCCCGTCGGCGGGCTGGGTGACGGTGAATTCCCAGCCATCGGCGGTTTCCGTCACGGTCGTCCCCGCGGAGACCAGCCAGCGTCCCTGCTCCTGCAGCCGCGGCTCTTCGCTGGCGAGGGGCCGCGATTGCAGCGCGCCGCGATTCGCCGCCGCGGCGCCTTCGTTCGCGGCAAACCCGGAGAGAACGCGCGCCTGCCAGCCTTGGCCCGGGGGATAGAAATTGGTCTGCAGCACGGCTTCCGTCGCCACCGCCGGGACGTGCGCCCGGGTCACGGCCGCTTCGAACTGCCGGTACACGCCGGTGAAATCCTCCGCATACCCGTAGTAATGATAGTTGAAGCCATCGGTATAGCGCAGCCCGTCGTTCGCCAGCCACGCGTCGAAGTACGGCCCCGGCGGGAGGGCGAACGCGGCCATCAGCACGCCCCCGCGTGCTGAAGAAGAAACTTGAGACCTGAAACCTGAGACCTGAGTTTTCACGCCCGAACCCATCAACGGAGATTCTCTTCTGCCAGCCTCCGTCACATTTGCTCCGCCATCTTCGGGCAAAGCGATCCGCTTGGTTTCAGGTTTCAGGTTTCCCGATGCTGGCTGCTGCCCGCCCGGGACCAGTCGCCCGGCCTGAACCGTGGCTGGTCCGTCGTCTGTCCTCCGTCCTCCGTCCTCTGGTTTTTGGGCGAAGCCGAGATAGCACGCTTTCAAAAATGCCGCGTACGTTTCCGGGTTTTCCTCCACGAAGGAAATGTCGGGCTCGTTTTCGACCTCCCAATAGTCGACGAGATCGCCGTAGGTCGCGGCGAGCTGCCGGCAGCGCGCGAAAGCCTCGCGCAGGTCGAGCGGCAGGCGCCGCAACGGCTGGTCGGGACGCACGCCGTTTTTCCAGCTGTCTGTCGGCCAGCGAATCATGGCCACCAGGCGATAGCCGTGTTCGCGCAGCGCGGTGAGCGCCGCGCGGCGTTCGGCCACGGTCGCCTTGGGGCTCACCGCCGG
>JBEHYX010000050.1:0-28280 GCA_048497945.1 Verrucomicrobiota bacterium
TGACCACGAATGCTCCGCCTGCCGGCTCCGCTACTTGGTGCGCTCCGCCTGATCGGCTCCGCCGTGGGTTCCGGGGGTCGGCTAATCGCCGACGGGAGAGACGAACGCCTTCCCCAACGGCGATCAGCCGTTCCCCGGAACCCAAACCGGCTGCGTCCGCCGTAGTCTTGGCGAAGGGGGAAACCGATCAGGTGAAGGGAATCTACAAGCGGAGCCGGCAGGCGGAGCATTCGTGGTTAAGAGTTCATTTCAAAACCTGTCTTGTCATCGCGAGCCCGGCGCAGCCGGGCGTGGCGATCCAGCTTGATGGATTGCTTCGGCAGGCCCGTTCCGGGCCTCCTCGCAATGACAGGTTTCGAAATGAACTCTAAACCCGGATCGGTTCCTTGGCGCTGCGGCCTCGTCGCTTTATGCGATGTTCGGGGTTTGAAGACACTCCCTGAATGAAATCGCAGCCGATGGATCAAATTGTAGGGCGGGATCGCTGATCCCGCCTTCCTCGCGTATGTCCAAACCGGCGGGATCAGCGATCCCGCCCTACAAGCGTGGCCGGCGCGTCAGGTCGCCCGCAGCACCTCGGTCTTGTCGATCTTGGCCTCGTCCAGCTCGAGGGAGAAGCCGTGGCCGGTCGGCAGCTTGAGCCAGCCGTTGTCGGTGAGCAGCGGGTTCTTCTGGAACCACACCTTGTCGGGCATGTAGTTGATCAGGTACTCCGCCATCGGGCAGACCGACGGCGACTGGCTGGCGACGACGTGCAGCGCGGCGTGGATGTTGTGGCCGTGCGGGATGACCTTCGCGCCGTAGACCGACGCCACCGCGCAGGTCTTCACCAGCTCGCTCACGCCGCCGCCCCACTCGGGATCGAGCTGGATGATCTGGACCGAGCCCTCGCGGAGGTACTGCTGCACTTCCCAGCGGTTGTAGATGTGCTCGCCGGTCGCGATCGGGATGCGGGTGAGCTTCGCGAACTCGCGGAAACTTTCCTGGTCCGCGACCGGGAAAGCCTCCTCGATCCAGTAGGGCTTGTAGGGCACAACGGCCTCCGCCCACTGGCGCGCGAACTGCAGGTCCCAGCCCTGGAAGGCGTCGTACATCACCTCGCCGCCGGGCCCGATGGCCTCGCGGGTGATGCGTACCAGGTCGATCGCCGCCTGCAGGCCCTTCGGGCCTTCGCCCGGGCCGGTGGAGAAAAACCATTTCTGGAAATCAAAGCCCTGCGCCCGGAGCTGCGCACAGCGTTTGGCCGTGGCTTCCGGTTCGACGGAGAAGCCGAGGCAGCTGCCGTAGACCTTCACCGGGTTGCGGGTCGGCCCGCCGAGGAGTTCGTAGACCGGCGCCTGGTAATATTTGCCGCGCCAGTCCCACAGCGCGCAATCGAGCACGCTGATCGCCATCATGTAGTGGCCGGAGCGGGCGTGGCGGTTGCTGCGGTACATCTGGTCCCAGAGTTTTTCGACGGCGAGCGCGTCCTTGCCGACCAGCAGGCGGCCGAGCTGGTTGAGGATCGGCGTGACGGCCTCGGTCTCGAACGAGCCGTAGAGCCCGATGAGGCCGTTCTTCGTGCGGATGCGGACGTAATTGTGGGTACGCGGGCCGCGCACGGTCTTCGGGTCGGGGTTGTCGCGATACGGCGCGGGCCGGGATTCGTCGTAGATATGCGCCGGGGTGTCGTTGAACTGGCGGTTCACGCCGGGTGTGCTGTCCTGCGGGCCCGTGACCTTGAGCACCTCGACCGCCTCGATGATGCGGCCATCGCGGTCGCTGTCGGTGGTGGCGGCGACGAGACGCTGGAACGAAGCGGGCAGGAACGCCGCGGCGGGCACGGTCAGCGCGAGGCGGCGGAGGAACTGGCGGCGGGCGGGGTCAGGCAGCGGGGTGGGATGCATGGGGTGGGTGGGGAAACGTGATGGATTCGGAGCGAACGCTGAACGTTCAACATTCAACGCTCAACATTCAGGAAAGGCCGCAGGGATCGGCTTGAACGTTGAACGTTCAAAGTTGCGCGTTCGACGTTGAGCTCGTCTGGGATTGCTTGCTCCGCCCGGGCCGCGCCGTAGCCTCCGCGCCAACCCCTTCCGGCATGATCACGAGCTACAAGAAAATCACCATGAACCACCGCAAGCGCATCGCGCTGGTGGCCCACGACGGGCAGAAGCAGAGCATCGTCGACTGGGCGCAGTACAACAAGGCGATCCTGGTCGAGCACGACATCTGGGCCACGGGCACCACGGGCACGCTGATGGAAAAGGCCCTGGGCATCACGGTGCACAAGCTGCAGAGCGGCCCGCTCGGCGGCGACCAGCAGATCGGCGCCCTGATCGTCGAGGGGAAGATCGACTTCCTGATGTTCTTCTGGGATCCGCTCGAGCCGCAGCCGCACGATCCGGACGTGAAGGCGCTGCTGCGCATGGCGGTGGTGTGGAACGTGCCGGTGGCGTGCGACCGCGCGACGGCCGACTTCATCATCTCCTCGCCGCTCATGCACACCAAGTACGAGCGGCTCGTGCCGGACTACGAGGCCTACGCGAAACGCAAGCTGGCGGTGGACGTGAAACCCGCGGGCAAGCCGGCCAAAGCGAAGGAAGCCTGATTGGAGGGCCCAGGGTCGCCGCTTGCCGGCGGACCACGCACGCGGCGCGGCCCGGCGACGAGCGCCAGCCCTACACGGGCAGAGATTCATCGCTGGTCGGCCAGGGAATGGAGACCGGTTCATGTAGGGCCGCCGCTTGTCGGCGCGCCTCGGTGGCCGGCGGCGAGCACCGGCCCTACATGAGGGCAGGCGCTCACCGCTGGTCCTTGGGTGCCGCGGTGAGATCATAGAGAAAGATCCCATGGCCGATGCCGGCGGCCTCGCCGGCGTGGCCCATTTGGAAGGCGAGGTATTTGCCGTCGTCGCTCACGACGCCGTTGGACGCCTTGTAGCCGGGGTACTCGCTGAAGTACGTCAGGCGCGTGTAGGCGCCCTGGCCGTCGAGGCTCAGCTTCCAGAGGTCGATGTTGCCCGGCCCGAGGAGATTCTGCGAGTCGCACTCCACGAGGGTGTGCCGGCCGTCGGGGAACATGCCCTCGGGCTCGTCGTAGACCGCCGGCGTGTCGGTGTATTTCGTGATCTGCTTCGTCTCGAGGTTGATGCCGACCACGTCGCACTTGCGGCCGCCCTCCTGGTAGGCGCTGAAGGTGAGTTCCTTCTCGGCCATCGGCCGGAAGTTCTGCGTCTCCATCGTGCAGCGGAAGGGCAGCTCGGCGCCGTCGATGATGAGCCGCTGGTTGGCGAGGGCCGGCACGCCGTCGGTGTAGACGATATCGGCCTCGAACATCTTCGACGTGGAAAGGTTGCCCTCGCCCGGCTTCGGCGGCTGCCACTCGGGCCAGGCGAGGTGCAGGCGGTGGCGCGAGACGGCGGGGCCCTCGTTGCAGCGCACGCCCAACGCGACGGGCGGGACCTTTTTGGTGCCGCTCAGGACGAACAGGTAGCATTGGTTGCGCGACGGGCCGGGGTTCTTGGTGTCGTAGGTGAGCGGGCCGGAAAGCAGGATGTCGCCGTTGGCGAGGTAGAGCGCGCGGGTGTAGCCGTAGTGCGCGTAATGCGAGGTGAGGTTGGTGATCGCACCGGTGGCGACATCGAGCTCGAGCGCGTCGCCATAGGTCTTCGCGAGGAAGACGATCTTTTTGCCATCGGGCGACCAGTCGGCGCGCTCGCCGAAATGGGTCAGGCGCCGGATGTGCGGCGGCAGGTGGTCGGCGGGACTCTGGCCGGCCTTGCCCTGGTCGAGGGCGAAGGCGGGCGCGATCAGGGCAAGCAGCAGCGGAAGCAGGCGGACGCGCGAGGGGTACATACCGCGACTAAAACCCACAATAAGGCGGATTCCAAGGCGCCCGCGCTCTAACTGTTGTTCGGGTGGAACGCGCTGACCTCAGCGCATTTTCCCCACCAAGCGCGTTGGGGTCAACGCGCTCCACCAAAAACAAAAGCCCGCCGGGTGCGGCGGGCTTGGGGGAGTTACTTCTTTTTCTTCGGCGTGACGTTCTTCAGCCCGTTGGCGCCGGCGTTGATCGGGAGCTGCGGCTCGGGCATGCGGTTGATGATCATCTGCTGCACGATCGTGAACAGGCCGTTCACCGTCGAGTAGAGCGCGAGGCCCGCGGCGAAGTTGTAGCAGAAGATCATGAAGATCCAGGGCATGAGCTTGAACATCGTCTGCTGCGCCGGGTCGGCGGCCGGCGTCGGCGTCAGGCGCATCTGCATGATCGTCGTCGCGCCCATCAGCAGCGGCATGATGTTGATGTTGAGGTGCGTCAGGCCGAGCAGCGGCAGCGTGGCCGAGCCGAAGGAATAGATCGTGTCCGGCGCCGAGAGGTCGTGCACCCAGAGGAACGAGGCGAAGCGCAGCTCCGACGCGCTCTGCAGCATGGTGAAGAAGCCGATGAAGAACGGGATCGTGATCAGCACCGGGATGCAGCCGCCGACCGGGTTCACCTGGTTCTCCTTCCACAGGCGCATCATCTCGGTGTTCAGCTTCTGCGGGTTGTCCTTGTGCTTCTCGCGCAGGGCGGCGAGGTGCGGCTGGAGCTTGGCCATGCGCTTGGCCGAGCGGGAGGCGGACAGCGTGAGCGGCAGGAAGACGAGCTTCAGCATCAGGGTCGTGATGATGATCGTGACGCCCCAGTTGGAGGCGAACGAGTGGACCCAGTTCAGGATCGTCAGCAGGAGCGGCGCGAAGAAGCCGGAGAAGAAGATCTTTCCGATGCCGTTGCTGAACTGCATCACCTGCTCCTCGTTGTGCTTGAAGATGTCGGAGTTCTTGAAGCGCTTGTACTCCTTCGGGCCGGCGAAGTAGTTCGCGCCGAGCGTCGTCGAGGCGCCGGCGGCGAGCGGCTTGAGGTCGAACTGCGCGTAGGCGGTGACGCCAAAGGCGTGGGTGTCGGTGGCGGGCAGCGCGGGGTTGACCTTCACGCGCTCGATGCGGACGCCGTTGCCGGGCTGGTCGGGCGAGAGGATCATCGCGAAGAACTGGTTCTTCACGGCGGCCCACGCGACCGTGGCCGGCTTGTCGAGGAACGGCGGCGGGGGCGCGGAGCTGAGGAAGCCGCCGCTGGCCAGTTCGTCGCGGCGGACGAACGACGCGTCGTTGCCGTCGGAGTAGCCGACGTTGAGGTAGATGCCGGTGTCGGCGTCGCTCAGCGGCACCGCGGTGCCGAGGTTGAGGACGGCGCGCGGCAGCGGCAGCGGCTTGTCGGTCAGGTTGCGGAACGTGGTCTCGTGGCGCAGCTGGTAGTCGTCGAGCGCGGCGGTCTTCGCGAGCGAGTAGCGGCGCGTGACCTCGAGGTCCTTCGAGACGGCGCGGTAGACGATCTCCGTGGGCGTCTGCGAGACGAGCGTGTAGGCCACGTGGCGGTCGGCGCCGGGGAACTCGGCGAGGCTGAGCGCGGGCGCGGCCTGCTGGGCGTTGAGCGTGTAGAGGTCCGGCTGGCCCTTCACCGCGAGGTGCTTCTTCAGGCCGATGCTGTCGATGGCGCCGCCGTGGTTGGTGAACTTCACCACGACGAAGTCGTTCTCCAGGCTGACGTATTCCGCCGGCGCCTGGTCGGCGCTCAGGGAGGCGGGCTGGCTGGGGGTTGGCGCCGGCGCATTCGCGCTGGGGGCGGAGGCGGCGGTGGGAGTCTGCGCCGGATTGCTGGCGGCCTCATGGCTGCCGGGGCCGGGGGCCTGGACGGGCTGCTGGGGCGCGTAGCGGGCGCTGTAGAAGAAGCTCGCGAGGGCGGCGAGCAGCAGCACCACGCCAATGGTCGTGTTCTTTTTATCCATGAAAAAGGAGGATCAAACTTTGGTACAAACGGGACGGGAGCGCGGAGGACTTGTCCGCCACAGGCTTGGCGACGGCGGAACGGGATCTGCGCCGCCGGGATGCCACGGGCCGCACTTGGCGAGGCGCGTGAGCGCGAGGGCGAGGCCGCCCAGCAGCCCGTGCTCCTGCAGCGCGATCCGCGCGTAATGGGAGCAGGTGGGGGAGAAACGGCAGCCGGCATGCGGGTTGATGATGACCAGGGCGGGCGAAACCGTGCGCTGGTAAACCCAGATGAGGCCGCCCAGGGCGCGGGCCGGCAGGCGGACTATGGTCATCGCGAGTCCGGCGAAGCCGGACGTGGCGATCCAGCCCCTCGACGGGCTCGGGGCCGTGAACTTGTCGAAGCGGCTGGATTGCGGCGTCGCTTCGCTCCTCGCCATGACGGGATTTGACTCAGGCATGGGGCTGCATTTTGCCGCAGGCCTGTGCAAAGCGGCGGGCGGCTTCGGCGAAGTCGAGGCGCAGGAGGGAGGCCCGGGCGGTCAGCACCACGTCGACCCCGGCTGGCACGAGTGATTGGTGGCGGCGGTAGAGCTCGCGCAGGCGGCGCTTGGCGCGATTGCGGTGCACGGCGTTGCCGACGGAGGCCTTGGAGGCCACCACGCCCACGCGGGCCGGGGCGGCCGGGTCGCCGGCCGGGCGAACGCACCACGCCAGCAAAAAAGCCCCGCAATCAAGGCGGCGGCCTTGTTCGCGGACGGCGCGGAATTCACCCGTGCGCCGCAGGCGCTGGCCGGCGCGAAGACGCATTGGTCAGACGACCGTCAGGCGCTTGCGGCCCTTGCGGCGGCGGGCGGACAGGACCTTGCGGCCACCGCGGGTGGCCTTGCGGGCGCGAAAACCGATCTTGCGGGCGCGTTTCTTGCGATGCGGGCGGAATGTAGGCTTCATGGTTTATGGCAAAAAGAGGGTCAGGTTCGCCGGGGGGGCGGGGGGGTGTCAAGCGAGAGGTTTTCGGGCCCCAAAACGAACGTTCAACGCCCAACATCCAACTTTCAACGTTCAATCCGGCCCAATTCCCCCGTATTGGCATGACTTGGACGTTCAAAGTTGAACGTTCAACGTTCGACGTTGCACCGCCCGCGCGGTGCCGGGCGGTGTGAACAGCCTGCGCACAAATAGTTTTTGCTTTCAGCCGGGGCCGCCGCGACGTTGGGTCATGGCCGAGCCATGCCCGCAACCGACCCGTTCACCGGACACCCCTCCGAGCTCGAAGGCGCCCGCCTCCCCGGCCCGGAAGGATGGGCCGTTGTTCTGGACGGTCACCGGCAACGACTTCGGGCGCTCGATCAGCTGGGCGAAAAAGCAGCCGAATGCTCTTTCGCAGCATATCAAGACCGCAGCCTCGTCCTCGCCCAAGACGACGAAGTAGGCCTGCTCGAGTTTGCCGAGCGGCGCTGGCACGAACTCGGCCAGGCCATCCGTGATTTCCGCGGGCGGCTGCCGCTGGTGCACCTCGAGGACTTCGGGTTCAGCGCCGACGACGAGGATCCCTTCGAAGCGAACACGACCCGCCTGCGCCGCATCGGCGGCGGCGTGGAGGCGCTGGCCTTCGCGGACGACCGGCACTCGGTCTACAAATTCTTCCTCTTCCGCGAGGGCGGCGACGTCGGGGCGACGTTTCATTTCGGCCGTGGCGAGGGCGAGTGGCTGCAGGCCACCGCGGTCCCGGGCAACTACCGGCAGCTGTTCGAGAAATTGCGCCTGACCCACATGCTCGGCATGCCCACGGAGATCGCGGGCATCACGCCCGAGGGCATCGTGGTGGCCAAGCAGACCTTCGGCCGGATGCTGCCGGAGAAAACCGACGTCTCCGGCCTGGACCCGGAACGGTTCATCTCGATTCCCTCGCGCTTCCTGCGGACCGACCGCGACCATCCGCGCCTGGCGTTCCTCGACGGCGTGCCGTGGCTCATCGCCGACACGCACGACCGCAACGTCGTCGTGGCGGCCGACGACACCTGGCGGGTGATCGACATGGTGGCGGCCCCCCTGCCGCCCGAGTGGCTCGGCCAGATGCCGCTGTTCCAGGATTGGATCGAGCGCGCCCGGCACGATCCGCGGGCGGAGATCCTCGCACCGGCCAACGACGACGAGTTGTAGGGCGGGATCGCCGATCCCGCCGCGCAGGCAACAAAAAGGCGGGGTCAGCGACCCCGCCCCGCACTGATGAGCTATACCCGGTCAGCTCTTCTGGGTATTCAGGAACGCGAGCACGTTGGCGGCCTGCTGGTCGGTCACGCCGGTGTCCTTGTAGACGATCTTGCCGTCGTGGATGACGTAGCATTCGCGGGCAGCGAGGCCGGTGCCGGCCTGGCCGAAGGCCTTCACGACCACCTTGTCGGTGTCGGCCAGCAGCGGGAACGGGAAGTGGTTGAATTCCTTGAATTCCTTCTGCTTCTCGATCGGGTCGACGCTCACGCCCACGACCGCGGCGCCGCGCTTGGTGAGCTCGGTGGCGGCGTCGCGCAGCGAGCAGCCCTGCTTGGTGCAGCCGCCGGTGAGGGCCTTGGGATAAAACCAGACGACGGTGTACTTGTTGGCCTTGTAGACGTCGCCGAGGTTCAGCGTGGTGCCGGCGTCGGTCACGGCGGAAACGACGGGGGCGGTATCGCCGACCTTGAGCGAGTCGGCGAACATGTTGGCGACGAAGCCAAGCAGCGTGGAGATCATGAGGAAAACGAAGCGGAGGGGTTTCATGGCGGGATCAGGCTATCCAGCGGGGCTTGATTGGCAAACAAACGCTAAAATTAGCGCGCGGAAGACAGAGGCTGGGCCCGCAGGTTCCGGGCGCTCGCGAAAAAAACGGGAAAACCGGGCGCGGTGGAACCGAGGCGGGAGTCGCATGTTTCCAAGCTCATCAGCCGCGTGCCTCGGGCTGAAACCTACCAACAAACCAAGACAGAACATGAAAACCAATACCTCCCTCAAACTTCTCGCGCTGGCGGCCTCGGTGGTCCTCGGCGCCGGTTCCGTCGCCCGTGCCGACAGCGCGCTGCCGGCCGAACAGGCGGCTCCGCTCGCCGTCGAAAACCAGGGCCTGCTGGGCCAGGTATACGGCAACCTGGAGTACAGCTACATCAACCTGGACAACACCTCCACCCACGCCGATGCCTACGACTTCTCGCTGAACAAGCCGCTGTCCTACGGCCTCGACGGCTTCCTGGGCTACAGCTACAGCCAGTCCGGCGTGATCGCGGGCAGCCGCGTGAAGTCCAACCTGCTCGACGCCGGCCTGCGCGCGTTCAGCACCCACTATAACTGGGGCAAGCCCTACGTGGAGGCGGGCGTCGGCTACGCCTGGACCCGCTATGCCGGCACCAAGGACAACTCCTTCGTCTGGGAAGCGGCCGTGGGCGCCGAATTCCAAGTCGCGCGGAACACAACCGTCACCCCGTATGTCCAGTATGTGGACGTGCCCGATCTCAGCGGCGACAACACCTGGAACTTTGGCGTGAAAGCCAACTACTGGGTGGAGTCCAACTGGGCGGTCACGGCGGGCCTCCAGCTCGACGACGACCACAACACCGCCTTCACGGTCGGTACCAACTTCCGGTTCTAAGCCAGTTTCTGCCCGCAAGGGCAGAATGTGTGCGCGAGCCGCGGCGCAGGGGTGCGCCGCGGCTCTTACATTTTCCGGCGCCGCGGGCGCCTCACGCGCGTTCCAGCAGGCGCGCCACCCAGGCCGAGGCGAACTGCGTGGCGATCACGGAGAACGTGAAGAGATAAAGGCCCAGCCCGATGTGGAGGTCGGCCACGCCGGCCGACTTCATCGCGACGATCAGGATGGCGACGACAAACACGTCGAGCATCGACCACTTGCCCAGCGCCTCGACCCGGCGGTGCAGGCGCTGCACGCGGGCGAGGTCATGGTCGCGTTCCAGCCAGATGACACCGAGCAGGCCGAGCTTCACGCACGGGAACACCAGCGTGAAGAGCGTCAGCACCGCGAAGAGGAAGTATTCGCCCTCGCGGAAAAGCGTGAGGATGCCGCCGACCACCGAGACCGCGTCGTGGAAGAGCCAGAGCTTGGTGACGTGGAAGAACGGGAAGAAAATCCCGGTGCCGAACAGGAGCAGCGCCAGCACCAGCAGCCCGGGGATCGCGCGTTGCTGGAAGGAAGTGGCGGGCATGGAAAATCTTGTAGGGCGGGGTCGCCGACCCCGCCATCTCAAACCGGCGGGATCAGCGATCCCGCCCTGCAGCCTCAACTCAAATATAGTACATCTCCTCGGACTTCTTCGTCGCGAGCTGGTCGAGGGTGTAGCCCTTGACCTTTTCGATCAGGCTGGCGCGCACCTCGTCCCAGACCTGCTTGAGTCGCCGGCCGCTCTGGCCGTGGAAGTTGCCGCTGAGGCCGAGGCACTCGCCCTCGGTCGCCATCATGATGTCGTAGAGGGAAATCTCCTCGGGCGGGCGCGAGAGCTTGTAGCCGCCGAGGTTGCCGCGGCGGCTGGTGATCAGGCCGTGGCCGCGCAGCTTGCCGAGGATCTGCGCGAGGAAATTCGCCGGCACGGCCTCGGTGCGCGCCAGCTGCTCGATCTGCGCCAGCGTGCCGGAGCCGTCGAGACGGGCCAGTTCGGCCATCACGCGGCAGGCATAATCGACTTTGACGGAAATCTTCATGCCCGGATTTCCAAACCAGAGAGAACCACGAATGGACGCGAATGCCCACGAAGATGGCTCGATCCAAAGTGTCCGCCCTTCCGTTCGGATTCGGGTCTGTTCGGGTTCATTCGTGGTTAAGCATCCGAAGCGCGGGGCTCAGATGGCGTAGTCGGTGTTCTCGGGCTTCACGAATTCCGCCGGCAGCAGGAGCATGCCCGCGGCGACGGTGGCGTTGGTGCCCTGCTCGATCAGGATGAAGGAGCCGGTCAGGCGGTTGATGCCATAGGCGTCGTGGTAGAGCGGCTTGGAGGTGCGCAGGCGGATCTCACCGAGGTCGTTCATCGCCAGCTCGGCCGGCGCGGGCTGCGGCTCGAGCGTCGCGATGTCGAGGCGGTGCTCGATCTCGGTGACGACCGCCTGGACCATGCTCGTCGTGTGCTTGAGATGGTACTTCCTGCCGCGCTGCAGCGGGCGCGGATGCATCCAGCACACCTTGGCGGAAAGCTCGGTGCCGGTGCCGGGCATCTGCTCGCCGAGGCCGACGATCATGCTGCCGCGGCTGACATCGACGTCATGCTCGAGCACGAGCGTGACGGACTGCGGGCAGAAGGCCTCGGGCACGGGGCCGTCGTAGGTGTGGATTTCCTTCACCGTCGAGACCACCCCCCCGGGGAGGGTCAGGACCTTCTGGCCCGGGCGGACGATCCCGCCGGCGATCTGGCCGCTGAAGCCGCGGAAATCGTGGAGGCGCGCGTCGGTCGGGTTGTTCGGGCGGTTGACCCACTGGACGGGCAGGCGGAAGCCGTTCAGGTTCCAGTCGCTCGCGATGTGCACGGTCTCGAGGTGGCCGAGCAGCGTCGGGCCGGCGTACCACGGCGTGTGGGCGGAGGGCGTGACGACGTTGTCGCCGTTCAGCGCGCTCATCGGGATGAACTTCACGTCCTTGATGTCGAGCAGCGGCAGGAATTCCTCGAACTGCTCGCGGATCTCGTTGAAGCGGGCCTCGCTCCAGCCCACGAGGTCCATCTTGTTCACCGCGACGACGAGGTGCGGGATGCGCAGCAGCGATGCGATGGCGGTGTGGCGGCGGCTCTGCTCGATCACGCCGAGGCGGGCGTCGACGAGCACGATGGAGAGGTTGGCGTTGCTGGCGCCGGTCACCATGTTGCGCGTGTACTGCACGTGGCCCGGGGTGTCGGCGATGATGAACTTGCGCTTCGGCGTGGCGAAGTAGCGGTAGGCGACGTCGATCGTAATGCCCTGCTCGCGCTCGGCGCGCAGGCCGTCGGTCAGGTTGGCCAGGTTGATCTGGCCGCCGCCGGTGATGTCGGCGGAGCGCTCGAGGGCCTCGAGCTGGTCCTCCATGAGCGACTTCGAGTCGTACAAAAGACGGCCAATCAGCGTGGATTTTCCATCGTCCACAGACCCACAGGTATTGAAGCGCAGGATATCCACGACGGGGACAGGGGCCGTCTTTGGAGATGGAAGATTGGAGATGGGAGATGAAGAGAAAGAAACTGACATGAAAGTGGATTAGGTTCGGCGGGACTCGGTCGAGTTGATGAGGCCGCTGATTAATTTGCCGGTACGAATCGCGAGGGCTTGCAAGTGAACGAGCTCGTCTGCGGTAACATACTTCGCGTCGAACATGACGTAGGTTAGCGAGCGAACTTCGCCGCATGAGGCGCGGGCTACGTTATAGAACTGCAGTTTTTCCTGGAGATGAACCCGCTCGAATCCCTCGGCGGTGTTGGTCATGGCTGAAACCGCGGCGCGCTGGACTTGATCGCGCAAACCAAAGTCGCGCGACGCCGGCTCGCGGCGAAAGACATTGTAAACGGCACGCACAAGCTCCCGGGCGCTTTTCCAAGCCTCCAATTCTTCGAAACTGTTTATGCGATCTGCCATCTACAATCTCCCATCTCCGCGGGCTAGAAATAGCCCGCCTTTTTCCGGTCCTCCATGGCGGCTTCGGAGGCCTTGTCGTCGGCGCGGGAGCCGCGCTCGGTGACGCGCGCGGCGGAAACCTCGGCGATGATGTCGTCGATGGAATCGGCCGGGCTCTCCAGCATGCCGGTGCTGATCATGTCGGCGATGGTGCGGACGCGGCAGACCATCGTCTTGACCGGTTCGTTCGGACGCGGGCGGGCGCCGGCGTACGGGTCGGGCTTGCCGGCGTCGGTGTGGGCCGGCGGCAGCGGCAGCCACTGGCCGTTGCGGCGGAAGACCTCGCGGGTGTGGCTGAAGTAGATCGACGGCACCTCGAGCTTCTCGCGCTTGATGTACTCCCACACGTCCATCTCGGTCCAGTTGGAGAGCGGGAACACGCGCATGTTTTCGCCGGCATTGAGGCGGCCGTTGTAGAGGTTCCAGATCTCGGGGCGCTGGTTCTTCGGGTCCCACTGGCCGAAGCTGTCGCGGAAGCTGAAGAAGCGCTCCTTCGCGCGGGCCTTTTCCTCGTCGCGGCGGGCGCCGCCGATCGCGCAGTCGAAGCGGAATTCCTCGATCGCGCCGAGCAGCACCGGGATCTGCAGCTTGTTGCGGCTGACCTCGCCCGGCGCCTGCGTGGCGGAGCCGTTGGCGAGGGCCTGGTCGACGGTGCGGACGATGAGCCTGGCGCCGAGCTGCTTGGCGCGGCGGTCGCGGAACTCGATCAGCTCGGGGAACTCGTGGCCGGTTTCGACGTTGAGGAACGGCATCGGGATGTCCGACGGGCGGAACGCCTTCTCGGCGAGACGCAGCAGGCAGATGGAGTCCTTGCCGCCCGAGAACAGCAGCGCCGGGCGCTCGAACTCGCCGGCGACCTCACGCATGATGTGGATCGCCTCGGTCTCGAGATGCTGGAGGTGGTCGAGATGATAAGAGCTCATCGCTGGCAGATGGGAGATAGCAGATGGAAGATGGGCATGTTCGTCTGGTTGCTCGGTTCCATCTTCTATCTCCGAACCCCCATCTCCGACGCGTTCTGGGCGGCTTTGCCGCCCCAGGACGCGTGCAGGCCGCACTCGCGCTTCTCGTCGGCCTTCGCCGGGTCGAAATAATCCCACTCGTTCGGCAGCTGGAACTGCGCGAGGTAGCCTTCCATCTGCGCGTCGGTCCAGTGGAACACCGGGCTGACCTTCAGCGCGCCGAAGTTCCCGTCGGACGACACGATGTCGAGCTCCGCGCGGTTCGGGTTCTGCACCTTGCGCAGCGCCGTGATCCAGACCTTGGGTGCGAGCTCCTTCATGCCGCGCTGGAACGGTTCGAGCTTCATCTGGCCGCTGAACACCTTGAGGCCGGCCTCGTCGTCGAGCGACGGGATCGGGCCGTACACCGCGTCGCGGTGCGCCGGCGTGAGCTTGGGCAGGTAGGGCTTGAGGTTCAGCTTGAGCTGCGCGCGCAGCTGCTCGGCGTGCTTGTAGGTGGCCGGGCGGTTGTAGCCGTGGTCAACCCACAGGACCGGGATGTCGGGCTGCGCCTGGGTGGCGAGATGGAGCACGACGGCCTCGTAGGGGCGGAAGTTGGTGGAGACGAGCGCGCGGCCCGGCGCCTGGGCGAGGGCCCAGCGCACGATCTCCAGCGGCGATTTGTCCTTGAGCTCGGCGTTGAGCCGGGCGAGGTCGGAGGAATTCATGGCAGATCAGGATTTCGGCGCGACGGTGGCCGGGGCGGCCGCCCCGGCCACGGCCTTGGCTTCCGCCGCGACGGCGGCTTCGGGCAGGAGCACGCGGGTGGCGAAATCGCCGAAGCGCTCGGCGGGGGAAACGCGCTGGTCGCGCCAGCGGGTCAGCAGCGGCCGCAGCTCGGCCTCGAGGTCGACGTCCTTGATGACGTCCTTGTACACGCGGTTGAGGCGCTGGCCGGAGACATCGCCGCCGAGCCACAGCTGGTATTTGCCCGGCGCCTTGCCGACGAAGGCGAGCTCCGCCATGTACGGGCGGGCGCAGCCGTTCGGGCAGCCGGTGGAACGAATGATGATTTCCTGGCCGGCGAGACCGAGCTCGGCGGCCAGCTTCTCGATGCGGTTGATGAAGCCCGGGAGCGCGCGCTCGGACTCGGCGAGGCCGAGGCCGCAGGTCGGCAGCGAAGGACAGGCCATCGAGGCGGCAAAGAGCGCCGAAACCTGGTTGCTGGTCTTCACGCCATGCGCCGCGAGCAGCGCGTCGAGGCCGGCGCGGTCGGCGGCCGGCACATTGGCGATGATCACGTTCTGGTTGGCGCTGATGCGGAACTCGACGTGCGGGAATTTCTCCGCGACCTGGCGCAGCGCGGTCTTCATCGCGTGGCCCGCGACGTCCTTGATGCGGCCCGTCTGGACGAAGAGCGTGAGGAAGTCGGAGCCGTCGACGGCGCGCTGCCAGCCGTAGGTGTCGGTCGTGCTCGTGAACTCGAAGCGGCGCACGCCGGAAAGCGCGTGGCCCGTGCGGCGGTTGACCTCGGCAATGGCCCAGGCGGCGCCGCGTTCCTCGATGACGTACTTCAGGCGCGCATGCTTGCGGTTGGCGCGGTCGCCGAAATCGCGGTGGATCGTCAGGACGGCCTTGGCGACCTCCACGACCTTCTCGCGGGGAATGAAGCCGATGACGTCCGCCATGCGCGGGTAGGTGGCTTCGTTGCCATGGCTGCGGCCGAGGCCGCCACCGATCGTGACGTTGTAGCCCAGGAGCTTGTCGCCCTCGACGATCGCGATGAAGCCGAGGTCGTTCGTGAACACGTCCATGTCGTTGGACGGCGGGATCACGAAGGAGGTCTTGAACTTGCGCGGCAGGTAAGTCTGGCCGTAAAGCGGGTCGACGAAGTTGACGTTCTCCGGGGCGTCGAGCTTGAGCTGCACGTTGTCGACCCAGATCGAGTGATAGGCGGGCGTCTTGGGGGCGAGCGCCTCGACCACCAGGTGGGCGTCGGCCATGACCTGCTCGCGCGCGCGTGTGGTGGCGGGGACGGGCGAGACGGTGACGTTGCGGTTCACGTCGCCGCAGGCGGAAAGGGTCGAGAGCATCGATTCGTTGATCTTCTTGATCAGCGGCCCGAGGCCGGCCTTCACCACGCCGTGGAACTGGATGCTCTGGCGGGTCGTGAGGCGCAGGGTGTTGTTGCCGTACTGCGTGGCGAGGTCGTCGAAGACCTTCCACTGGTTGGAAGTCATCACGCCGCCCGGGATGCGGCCGCGGATCATGACGAGCCACTTCTTGCCGGTCTTGCGCAGGTCGCGATCGTCCTGCTGGTAGATGCCGTGGAATTTGATGAACTGCTCGTCATCCTCGGAAAATTTTTCGAGGGCGGGGTCGTTCAGCGTGGCGGCAATGTTGCCGGCCAGCGTCGGAATGCGCTGCTTGAGGAGTTCGTTCTTGGAAAGCGGGGCGGTGTTTGTTTCTGACATGACTGAGAGAACACTTGCCCTTGTTGGCCAAAAGATAAAGGTGAAAAGAAGTCATATTGAGTAATGAAGTCATGTTAGATTCAAAGCCCTCGCCATCAAAAGGTTTTGTCTGGCTCATCGGAGCCGGCCCGGGCGCGCCTGACCTCATTACGGTACGTGGATTGAAGGCCCTGCAGGGGGCGACGGCCGTCGTTTACGATGAACTGGCCAATGCCGATTTGTTAAAGGAAGCCCCGGCAGGGTGTGAGCTGCACCCGGTCGGCAAGCGGGCGGGCAAACACAACGCCACCCAGGCCGAGATCAATGGCCTGCTCGTTTCCCTGGCCCAGGCCGGCAAGAAAGTCGTGCGCCTGAAGGGCGGCGACCCGCTGGTCTTCGGCCGCGCCGGCGAGGAGATCGAGGCGCTGCGCGCCGCCGGGCTGCCGTTCGAGATCGTGCCGGGCGTCACCGCCGCCACGGCCTCGGCCGCCGCGGCGAACCTGCCGCTCACCCATCGCGATTTTTCCTCGGCCGTCGTCTTTGTCACCGGCCACCAGTGCGCCGCCAACACCGATGCGCTCGACTGGGCCGCGCTGGCCAAGCTGCGCGCGACGCTTTGCTTCTACATGGGCGTGCGCCGGCTGCCGGAGATCGCGGGCAACCTGCTCGCGCACGGCATGGCCGCCGACATGCCGCTGGCGCTGATCAGCGAGGCGACGCTGCCGACGCAGAAGATCGTCCTCACGCGCCTCGATGTCGCGGCCGGGATTTCGCCCAGCCTGATCGTCCAGCCGGCGCTGGTCGTGATCGGGGAAGTGGTGAAGCTGGCGGATTTCCCGTCGCGCGTGGCGGACCTGGCCGGCCGGGCGCACTGAGCCGAATCCGTGAAGGGCTCGCGTCCCGGCGAGCCGGCCCGCAGAGACGCGGGCTCTCCAGGTTTCACTCGCCGGCGGCCGCCCGCCAGCGGTCGGCGAGGATCTCGATCAGCAGCGGGTGTTCCGCCACGAGCGCCGTCATCATCGTGCGCAAACGTCCGCCGCTGGCGGCTTCCGCCGCGCGGCAGATGCCGGCGACATCGCCCCGCGGGCCGGCGTGCTTTCCGGGCAGCAGGAACTGCATCGCCACGATCACGTCGCCCTGGCTCCAGCCCGGTTCGCGCAGCAGGTTTGCCAGCAGCGGCTCGCCGAAATCGTATTCGGCGCCATCGCGCCGCTCCATGCTCGAGGCGGCGACGACGTAATCCGAGCCGAGCAGCTTGCCCAGCTGCCCGGCGAGCTGGTTGCGCACCGCGACGACGGGCCGCGCGGGGCTGCCGTGGTCCACGAGCGCGACGCGCGGCGACGCGGCCTGGGTGGCGAGGACATGGTCGGCGAGAATGCGCGCCAGGCGGTCGTCGCCCGCGGCGAACAGCGGCGCGGCCACCTTGGCGGAAAATGCCGGATATTTGCCCTGCACGTGGGTGAGGCGCTTGGGCAGGTAGTCGGTCAGCGCGCCACTCGGGCCGAAGAACAGCGGCAGGAGGAGAAACTTGTCCTGGCCCCGCTTGAGCCGCTGCTCCAGCGCCGGCTCGAGGATTTCCGCCGCCTTGCCGCCGAGCTGCCTGGCCGGCACGCCGCTCGAGTGGAGCAGCGAGACCGGCTCGACCGGCTGCCCGATCTCCGCCGCCAGCTTCGCCGCCAGGTCGCGCAGGGCCAGCGGGGCCGCGGCTTCGAGCGAGCCGTTGTCGACGAGGAAAGTGAGCGGAGGCATGACGGGTCGTTTATTTCCGGACCAAGCCGGGAAAACGATATCATTTGTCATCCTGAGCGCAGCGAAGGATCCACGGAAACGGACGTGGTGGCGACATGCGTGGATCCTTCGCTGCGCTCAGGATGACGGAAAAGAAAAAGGCGGAGCCGGGCGCTCCGCCTTGAGATCCCGATATCCGGCTTACTCGAGCCCCGTCACATTCACGTCGTTGGCATACTCGACGGTGAACTTCACGGTCAGCTCGCGCTTCTCGCCGGGCTTGAGGTCGAGCGTCCACTTGAAGGTGCCGTCGTCGGTCGGCTTCGCTTCCTTGGCGTCGGGCGAGAGGACCTTCACGACGATCTTCTCGTTGCGGGAGACCGGCACCTGGTCGGCGACGATCACGCGCTCGGTGGTCTTCTTGTTGTTCTGGACCGTGATCAGGTACTCGTAGGTGATGCGCTTGCCGGAATTCGTCAGGCCGGTGTCCTCGGTGAACTTGTTCACGCGCTTGTGCTTGATCGAAATCCCGTCGTCCACGCCGAGGGCGAGGTCGAACTTCTCGCCGCTCATCACGGTGCGCAGCGCGCTGGTGGCGACGAAGGTGCCGTCGAGGAAGACGTTCATCGCGCCGGCGAGGAAGGGGAAGTCGGAGCTGTTCACGACCTTCGAGGTGAGGAACGCGGCCTGCTGGCGCTTCGGCACCGTCAGGTATTCCGGCGTGGACTTCAGGGTGGCGGACGTGATCGGCACCTTTTGCGGCGAGTTGTCGCTCGGCACGCTGGAGGACGAGGCGATCTTGAACGACGCGCTCGTGGCGCCGGACGCGATCGTCGCGCCGGCATAATCCGCCGACATGGTGAACGGGGAAAGCTCGACAACATCATCCTTCGCGTCGCTCGTGAAGCGCTGCATGTTGATGGCGGCAGGCGCGGGCATGGCTTTGGCGGCGGCATACTTGTCCCGCCGTTCCATCTCCTGGCGCTCCCGCAGCGCGATCGGGTTGAACACGTCGAGATTCCACACGCTCATCACCGGCGCGGCGCCGCCGAGCGACGGGCGCGCGGTCGAGAGCGTGAGCATGACATCCTTCCAGTCCTCGCCCGTGCTCTGGCGCACGAGGCCGAAGTAATCGAGCTGCACGGTGCGCTCGGCGCTGGCGAGGCGGGCGTCGTAGCTCGAAACCCACGAGGCGCCGGGGACGGTGTAGGACAGCGCGACCTGGAGCTCGCCCGCCTGGGCCGCGGCGACGCGCACGGTCACGGTCTTGAAGGCCTTGCCGCCGGTGCCGCGCAGCTCGTTGAGCTGGGCCTGCACGGTGGCGATCTTGTTCTGCAGCTCCTCGCGCTGCTCATCGAGCGTGGCGCGGTCGGTCGCGATCTTGGCCTTCTGCTCGCTGAGGTAGGCCAGCGAGGCGGTGAACTGGTTGAGGTCGGGCCGCGGCACATCCTTCGCCGGCGGCGCGAAGAGCGCGCCTTCCATGCGGTCAAGCGTGGCGGACTGCGCGTTGAGCAGGTTGGCGCGGTCGTCGATGCCGCGGCCCTGCTTGCCCAGCGCGCGCAGCTGGTCCTCGAGCTCCTTCACGCGGGCGTTGGGCGTGAAGTCGACGAAGGTCTGCTTCGCGCTGACGTCGAGGATGGTGGCCTGCGCCGTGCCCTTGCCCGTCACCTGCAGCGACTGCTCGTTGAGCGTCTGCGGCAGGTTGGCGAACACGAGCTCGGTCGTGCCGCCCGCCAGCTGCGCGCTGGCGGTGCGGGTGACGACGGCGCGGTCCTGGTAGACCGTGACGGCGGAGATGCGGGAGTCCACCGGCGCGGCGGACAAGGTGAGAGTGGCGGAACCGCCTGCGCACAAGGCTACGGCGAGGCGGGGCAGGAGATGGAAGAAACGGAGGGATTTCATGGGCAGGGAGGGAATGGATGCGAACCCTTACACGTTTCTACGCCGCCTTTCTTAGCCCGGATTCATCATTTGTCGGTCCGGAAGGGCGCGGCGGGCAGTCCGTCGCCGTTGGCCAGCGAGGCCGCCGGGGCGTTGAAAAAAGCGTAACGCACCGCCATCGGCTCGGTGACCTCGGGCGCGCCGATCACCACCGAGGTGCCCTCGATCTTCGCCGCGGCGGGATGGAAGACCTTGTCGGGCCCGGCGAGCTCGAAGCCGGTGACTTCCGGCGTCGTGCTCTTCAGGCCGGCGGCGTAGTCGTAGCGCACGCGCACCTTCGCGCCCTCCACGAGGATGTCGCGCACCGTCGGGCCGGACCACACGATGTCGCGCTGGTCGTACACGCGGTTGAGCGCGATCAGCGCGAGGCGGTGGCCCACGGGCAGCTTGTTCGTCGGGTGCAGGTTGTCGGGTTCGTCGCCGTCGATGTTCACGGAGAGGCCGGCGGCGGGCACGTGCAGCACGGATTGCTGCGCCTCGCGGAGCTCGGCCCACGCGCGGCCGGTGGCCTTGCCGTTGTCGGAATAGTTCGGCAGCTGCACGACGAGGAACGGGAAGTCGCCCAGCGGCCACGACGCGCGCCACGCCTGGATCATCGCCGGCAGCAGCTCGGCGTAGTCGCGCGGGCGGCCGACGTTGGACTCGCCCTGGTACCAGAGCGCGCCGCGCAAGGCATAGGGCGCGAACGGCGCGATCATGCCGTTGTAGAGCCGGGCCGGGGCGAAGCCGGAGCCGGGGCCCATCGGCGGGCGCGGCCATGCCATCGTGACCTTGGTGCCCTTGGTGCGGAACTCCTCCTGCGCCTTCTGCCAGTCGGCCTCGAGCTTGGGCTGCGCGGCGAAGCGCTCCGGCCAGGTCTTCAGCGCCTCCTGCCAGCGGGCGTTGAGCGCGGGCCAGCTGCGCGACGTGCGCAGCACCGGTTCGGGGATCCACGACTCGATCGGCGTGCCGCCCCACGAGGCGTGCACCAGGCCGACGGGCACGTTGAGTTTTTCCGCGAGCGACTGCGCGAAGAAATAACCGACGGCGGTGAAATCGCCGAGCGTGCCGGGGGCGGCGATCACCCAACCGCTGTTCTTCACGGTGGCGGCCGGCAGGTCGGCGCCGAGATGGTCGACCCGCAGGTGGCGGATCAGCGGGTTGGCGGGCTTCGCCTTCTCCGCATCGAAGCCGCGGGAATTCTTCGCCTGCCACTCCATGTTGGACTGGCCGGAGGCGAGCCACACTTCGCCGACCACGACGTCGTGCAGCGTCACGGTCGTCGTGCCCTTGACCACGAGGTCGCCGCCGGTGGCGCTGGCCGCCATCGCGTCGAGGTCGACGCGCCAGCCGCCGGAGGCGTTGACGCGCGTCTGCTTGGTCTGGTCGCCGAAAGTCACGGTCACGTCCGTGCCGGCGGCATCCCAGCCCCACACGGGCACGGCGACCTCGCGCTGCAGCACGGCGTGGTCGGTGAACGGGGACGCCAGCGTGGTGTCGGCGGCGGCGGGAACGGCGAGAACGGCGAGCAGGCCGCCGAGGGGAAGGAGACGGAGCGGATTCATGGGGAGGGGTGCCGCAATCAATCCCCAAACCCCCGCGCTCGCAATAGGCATTTGCCTCCGCGGGGCGCGCCGTGTTCCCTCGCGCCACCATGCTTTATCACTGCGTTTACTTCTGGCTGAAACCCGAGCTCACCCCGGCGCAGCGCGCCGAGTTCCAAAAGGGCGTCGAGTCGCTCAAGGGCATCAAGGCGGTCAGCAGGGTTTCCATCGGCAAGCCCGCCGCCACCACCAAGCGCCCGGTCGTCGAGTCCAGCTACGACGTCGCCCTCATCGTCGAGTGCCAGGACGTCGCCGCCGAGGCCGCCTACCAGGTCGACCCGCTGCACGTCGCCTTCGTCGAGAAGAACAAGCAGTTCTGGACGCGCGTGCAGATTTTCGATTCCGAGTGAGGCAAGTGCCGCGTTCGTTCACCTATTCAACCACGAATGGCACGGATGAAAACGGAGCACACGGATGTGTCGGCGGGATTCGCCCGGGCGATCCGTGGAATCTATGCCGATTCGTGCCTATCCGTGGTTAAATCACGTCCGTAGCCTGTCATGCCGGCACTCGCCAATCAGGTAGTCATAGTCACCGGCGCCTCCGCGGGCATCGGCGAGGAGACCGCGCGGCGGCTCGCGCGCGGCGGCGCGAAGGTGGTCATCTCCGCGCGCCGGCCCGACCGCCTCGCCGCGCTGGCGCGCGCGCTCGATCCTTCCGGCGCCAGCGTGCTCGCGGTGCCGGGCGACATCACCAGCGACGCCGACCGCCGCGCGCTCGTGGCCGCGGCGCTGGCGAAGTTCGGCCGCATCGACGCGCTCGTGAACAACGCCGGCTACGGCACGCGCGGCCCGGTGGAGGTCGTGCCGGTGGATCTCATCCGGAAAAACTACGAGACGAACATCTTTTCGCTCATCGCGCTGACGCAGCTCGTCGTGCCGGCGATGCGCGAGCGCGGCAGCGGCTGCATCGTCAACATCGGCTCCGTCGCCGGGAAGGTCGCGCGCCCGCTCTCCAGCATCTACGACTCGACCAAGCACGCGCTCGAGGCGCTGACCGACGGCCTGCGCGGCGAGCTGAAGCCGTTCGGCGTGCGGGTGTCCCTCATCCGGCCCGGTTTCATCCTCACGGAATTCGTCGACGCCGCTGACGCCGCCTCGGCCGGCGTGGCCGCGAATGCCGGCCCGTACGCGCCGTTCTACCGGGGCTACGGCAGCAACACGAAGCAGATGCGGCGCATCGCCGGCGTGCCGGACGACATCGCGCGCCTCGTCGAGCGCGCGCTCACCAGCGACAACCCCGCCCCGCGCTACAACGGCCCCTTCCACGCCAAGATCCTCTTGTTGTTGAAATGGATTCTGCCGGATCGCGTGATCGGCTGGATCGTGCGGCTGAAGGCCTGAGGAAAACACCAAGCAGCAAAGCAGCGAAGGCTCAGCCTTTGCTGCTTCGCTGCTTCGTGTCGGTTCAATCCGGCACCACGTTCGTCGGCTGGGCCTGGGCGAGGAACTCGTGCAGCTGGGCGGCGATCTTCGGGCCAAAGCCCTCGACCTCGGCGATCTTCTCCACGCTCGCGGCGCGCAGGCGGTCGATCGAACCGAAATGCGCGAGCAGGACGGCTTTTCGCTTCTCACCGAGGCCCGGGAAGTCATCGAGCACGCTCTCGCGGATCTTCTTCGAGCGCAGGTCGGCGTTGTAGGTGTTGGCGAAGCGGTGGGCCTCGTCGCGCAGGCGCTGCAGCAGGTTGAGCCCCGGGTGGCTCAGCGGCAGGTTGAGCGGCGCGCGGGCGTCGGGAAAAATGATCGTCTCGTGCTTCTTCGCGAGGCCGATCATCGCCGGCGGCGGGCACTCGAGCAGCAGGAACGACTTGAGCGCGGCGGCGATCTGCCCGCGGCCGCCGTCGATCACGACGAGGTCGGGAAACTGTTTCTTTTCCGCGATCAGCCGGCGGTAGCGGCGGCCGACGACCTCCTCCATCGCGCGGAAGTCGTCGTTGCCGATGAAGCTCTTGATCGCGAAGCGCCGGTACTGGTCCTTGTCGGGCCGGCCGTCGGTGAAGTGCACCATCGAGGCGACGACGAACGTGCCGCTGATGTGCGAGATGTCGAAGCACTCCATGTGCACCGGCGGCGACTCCAGGCCGAGCGCCTCCTGTAGCGCGCGCAGCGCCTCGGCGTTCGGCTGCCGGCGGGTGAGGTCGCGGGTGAACTTCCGCGTGCGCGCCAGCGTGCGCTCGAGCGCGAGCACGACGTCGCGCAGCTCGGCGGCCTTCTCGAACTCCTGCTTCTCCGCGCGCGCGACCATCTCGGCGCGCAGTTCCTGCAGCCACTCGCGGCTCTTGCCGTCGAGGAAATCGCAGGCCTGGTCGACCCGCGCGCAGTACTCCGCCGCGTCGACCTCGTTGGCCCAGCCGTAGAGCTCGGCGCGGACGTCGTCGTACAGCTTGTAGCGGCCCTCGCCGACCCTGACCGGGCGCGTGTCGCCGAGCAGCACGCCGAACTGCTTGCGCATCGACGCGAGCGTGCGGCGCAGCAGGCCGGAATGGGCGAACGGCCCGAAGTAGCGCGAGCGGTCGTCCTTGCGGAAGCGCGTGAGCACGAAGCGCGGCATCTCCTCCTCGGGGTTCACGCGCACGAGCAGGAAGCGCTTGTCGTCGGTGAAGTCGGTGTTGTACTTCGGCCGCCACTGCTTGATCAGCTTGCCCTCGAGCAGCAGGGCCTCGGGCTCGGACTTCACCTCGATGATCTCGAAGTCGGTGATCATCTCGATCAGCGTGCGGATCTTCGGCTGGTGGCGCAGGGCCCGCTCGCGGCCGGCCTGGAAGTAGGTGGAGACGCGCTTCTTCAGGCTCTTGGCCTTGCCGACATAGATGATGCGGCCCAGCCGGTCCTTCATCAGGTAGACGCCGGGGGTGTCGGGCAGGGCGCGGACTTTCTCCTTCAGGTCGGCGGACATCGGCCCCACAGGGAGCACGAAACCCCGGAAAAGTCAGCCTTCGCCTTTTCGCTAATGAAAAACGCCGGGGGCCGCAGCATGCTGGTATTTTCCCCAAAAGGAGGTAAGGTGCCCCCCACTGGTCACCTTAAATGGCCCACCCTCCGACACACACCGAGCCTTCGCGCCCCGCCGCGAAAACCATCTCCGCCCGCTACGAACTCCTCACCCTGGGTGACGAGCTCCTGCTCGGGCTGACGTCGAACAGCCATTTGACCTGGATGGGCGCGGAGCTGGGCCGGCGCGGCGTGCTGCTGCAGCGCAACGTCACGGTGACCGACGAGGCCGACGCCATTGCCACGCAATTCCGCGAGAGCTGGGCCGTGTCCGACATCGTCATCACCACGGGCGGGCTCGGGCCGACGTGCGACGACCGCACGCGCGAGGCCGTCGCCGAGGTGCTCGGGCAGAAGCTGGTTTTCGATTCCGCGATCGAGGAGGCCATCCGTGCCCGCTTCGCGAAGTTCAACCGCACGCCCACCGCGAACAACCTGAAGCAGGCCTTCCGCTTCGAGCGCGGCGAGGTCCTCCCCAACGCCAACGGCACCGCGCCGGGCCTCTGGGTCGAGCAGGACGGCAAGATCCTCATCATGCTGCCGGGGCCGCCGAACGAGCTGCAGCCGATGTTCACCGAGCAGGTCCTCCCGCGCCTGGCCGCGCTGGGCCGCCTCGCCAGCGAGGAGGCCTACATCCAGATCCGCTCCGTCGGCGTCGGCGAGTCCGCGCTCGAGACGCTCTTCGAACCGACCTTCGCGCGCTACCCCGGCCTCGGCATCGCGTTCTGCGCCCACCAGGGGCAGGTCGACTGCCGCATCAGCTCGCCCGACAACCGCTACGGCATGGAGAAGCTCCGCGCCATCGCCAGCGAGTGCGGGACGCTGCTCGGCGACAACCTGATGTGCTTCGGCCACGACAGCCTCGCCAAGGTCGTCGCCGACCTGCTGCGCGAACAGGGCCGCACGCTTGCGGTCGCGGAGTCCGCCACCGGCGGCCTGCTCTCCAACAGCTTCGCCGACCTCTGCGGCGCGTGTAAGTTTTTCCAGGGCGGCATCGTCAGCACCAGCAACGAGGCGAAGATGCTCATGCTCGAGTGCCCCGAGTGCCTGCTCGAGCAGCACGGCGCCGTCAGCCCCGAGTGTGCCGTCGCGATGGCGAGCGGCGTGGCCGAGAAGCTCGGCTCCGACTACGGCCTCGCGATCACCGGCTACGCGGCGCCCTGCACGGGCGAGGGCGGCGGCAATCCCGTCGGCGGCATCTACATCGGCCTGCACGCGCCCGCCGGCGACTGGGCGAAGAATCTGAACTACCCCGGCCCGCGCCGCGCCGTGAAGTCGCGCGCGGTCAACGACGCCATCGACTGGCTCCGCCGCGAGATCCTGAAGGAATCGCGCCGCCACAGCGCCCCGCAGGGGAATTGAAGTTTGCCATTCGGTTGGCATCGCGAGGCGCATAGCGCCGTGGCGTCAACGGATTTTAACCGCATGTCATTGCGAGGAGCGCAGCGACGAAGCAATCCAGCGCACGCGTTTCAGTACCAGTTAGCCGCCAAATCCGCCCACGCCGGATTTTCTCGTTCAATCAATTGTAGCTTCTTCTTTCTGGAGCCCGCCTTGATCTGCTTTTCACGATCAATGGCGCGCGAAATGTCCTGCCAACTTTCGAAATATACCAAACGGCCTAAGCCATATTTCGCGGTGAAGCCACCGGTCGCCTTATTCTTGTGCTCCCAAATGCGACGTTTCAGGTCGTTGGTGACGCCGACGTACAGCGTCCCATTGCGCTGATTGGTTACGATATAGACGTAATACACATCAGGCCCGCCCTGTCATTGCGAGGAGCGGAGCGACGAAGCAATCCAGAAGCCCGCGAAGCTGGGTTTGATCTGGTTTTCAATTGTCATCGCGAGCCCGCTGAAAGCGGGCGTGGCGATCCAGCCCCATTGTCGTCGGTCCGTGGAAAGTAGCGCGTGAGTGTACTGCTGGATCGCCACGGCCAGCTGCGCCGGCCTCGCGATGACAAGCCAAGGAGAGGGATGGAAGAGTGGGCCAAAGAATCTTCGTGCCCTTTCGCACATTTCGTGGGCAAATTCCCGCCCATGCCCAAGGCCAAGACCGCCCCGTTCACCTTCGTCTGCGGTCCCGACGACTTCCTCGTCGGGCGCCTCGGCAAGGAGAAGTTCGAGGCGCTGGCGGCCGAGGCCGGTGCCGATGATTTCTCGCGCGAGGTCGTCAGCGGCTTCTGCGGCAACGTCGACGAGGTCGAGACCGCGGTGAATCGTTTCCGCGACGCGGTGCAGACGGTGTCGATGTTCGGCGGCAAGCGCGTGGTCTGGCTGAAGGACGTGAGCTTCCTTGCCGACAACGTCACCGGCCGCGCCGAGGGCACGCTCAAGCAGGTCGAGGCGCTGCAGGAGCTGCTGGAGAAGGTGAATCCCGACGAGGTGTCGGTGCTCGTCACCGCCTCGCCGGTCGACCGCCGCCGCACCTTTCCGAAATGGGCCGAGGCCAACGGCGACTTCACGCTCGCCGGCGGCGACGGCGACAACGCCGCCGAGGCCCTGGCGGGCGTCGCGCTGGCCGAGGCGCGCGCGGCCGGGGTTTCGTTCGGCGAGGGCGCGGTCGAGATCCTCCTGAGCAAGGTCGGCGCCAACACGCGCCTGCTCACCGAGGAGATTCGCAAGCTTTCCACCTACGTCGACTTGCCCGCCGACTCGTCCGCCAAAGGCCTGGCGACGGCGGAAGGCGCGGCGAAGGAGGGCGCCGGCGTGATCACTGAAGCCCACGTCATCGAGCTCACGCCCAACATGGCCGAGGGCGATTTCTTCGAGGCGGCCGACCGTTTCTTCGCGGGCGACCTCAAGGGCACGCTCCACGCGTTGCAGAAGCATTTCTTCGCGGGCGGCGACGCGCGCCCGGTGCTGTCGTCGCTCCAGAACCGCAACCGCATCCTGATCCAGGCGCGCGTGCTGATCGACGCCGGCGACGTCCGGATGCCGGGGCCGTACGGCTTCGACAAGGCTGCCTGGGCCAAGGCGCAGTCCACCTACGCGAAGCACTTCGGCGGCGATGCCGAGAAGAGCTCGTACAATCTCTTCACGCAGAACCAGTGGTACGCCGGCAAGCTCGTCAGCACCGGCCGCCTGCCCGCGCTGCGCCGCCTGATCGACAACCAGCAGGAATTCCTCGCCGCGTTCGAGGAGATCATCCGCCGTCCCAACGAGCAGGAAGCCGTCCTGCGCGAGATGGCGGTGCGCTGCCTGACGTAATTGTAGGGCGGGATCGCCGATCCCGGTTTGCCGGAGGGCTCGCGTCCCTGCGAGCCGGCCCGCAGAGACGCGGGCCCTCCAAAAAATCTCACTTCATCCCGCCCAGGATCAGGCACGGGATCTCGCGCCAGAAACACTCGGGGTCGGCGAAGCCGCCTTCGCCCAGCAGCCGCAGCTCGGTCGCCAGCGGCGGATAATAATCCTCGTGGGCCCAGCTCGCGAAATGCGCGCGGGCCTGCGGCTCGTCGATCCCGTGCGGCGCCATCGCGCGGATCCACTCGGCGTAGGAAAATTCGCGCAGCGCGCCGCCCGCGGCGATGGCGAGGTCGGCGTTCAGGAACGCGCCGCCGGGCTTCAGCGCGACGTGGATGTTGCGGTAGATCGCGCCCTTCACGGCCAGGTCCTTCACGTGGTGCAGCGCGATGCACGCGACGACCGCATCGCACGGCGTGAGCGGTTCGGTGAAGGAGCGCTCCACAGTGCGCACCCGCGCGCCGAAGCGCGCGCAGCGTTCGCGGGCGACGCCGAGCATCGCGCGGTCGATGTCCCAGATCTCCACCTCCGCCAGCGGCAGGGCGTCCGCCACCGCCTCGGCCAGCGCGCCCGTGCCACCGCCGAGGTCGAGCACCACCGCGCGGCGGTCCGCCGGCAGGATCTTCTTCAGCAACCCGATGTGCGCCTCCCGCATCGCCGCATAACCCGGCACCAGCTGCCGGATCAGCCGGTCATAATCCGCGACGTTGAGCTTCAGGTGGCCTTCGACGGAATGGCTCATGGGCAGCGAGTTGAAAGGTGAAGGGTGAAAGTTGAAAGACGTAATCAGGCCGGACCCGCACAGCGGCTTTCAACTTTCACCTTTCAACCTTCAACCGAACGCGCAAGCGTTCAGCGCCTTGAAGCCGAACGCCTCCACCCCTCCCGCCGAACCGATCCCGAACGTGCTCGCCGAGCGCTATGCCTCGCCGGCCATGCAGGAGATCTGGTCGGCGCACGGGCGCATCCTGCTCGAGCGCGATTTCTGGATCGCGGTGATG
>JBEHYX010000051.1:0-27747 GCA_048497945.1 Verrucomicrobiota bacterium
ATCCTCCAGCAGTTCGCCAACCCGGCCAACCCGGCCATCCACCGCAAGACGACCGCCGAGGAAATCTGGCGCGATACCGACGGCAAGGTCGACATCGTCCTCTCCGGCATCGGCACCGGCGGCACCATCACCGGTGTCGGCGAGGTGCTGAAGCAGAAGAAGCCCGGCATCAAGATCATCGCCCTCGAGCCCGACGCCTCCGCGGTCCTTTCCGGCGGCGCGCCCGGCCCGCACAAGCTGCAGGGCCTCGGCGCGGGCTTCGTGCCCGGCGTGCTCAACACCAAGATCTACGACGAGGTCATCCGCGTGAAGGAGGCCGACTCCGCCCCGGTGTCCAAGCAGGTCAACGCCCTCGACGGCATTCCGATCGGCATCTCGTCCGGCGCCGCCGTCTGGGCTGCGATCCAGCTCTCCAAGCGCCCGGAGAACAAGGGCAAGCAGATCGTCGCCATCATCCCGTCGAGCGCCGAGCGCTACCTGTCCTCGTGGCTCTTCGCCGATGTGAACGTCGAGAGCGACAACGTCGACGACCTGATCCCGGCTGCGACGACCTGAGTCGCCAGCCGATGTTCCTGAATCAAGGCGGCCTTCGGGCCGCCTTTTTCTTTAGAGCGTTTTAAGAAATGTCGTGGCCGATGCGGCGCTGGGTTGTAGGGCGGGGTCGCTGATCCCGCCTCGAACGCGGCAGCGGTTCGACGTTCAGGCGGAGTCAGCGACCCCGCCCTACAATCGGGCCAGCGGCTACATTTCTATTTAAAACGCTCTAGCCGCGCCTGAGCTTCAGCAGGCGCTCGCCGGCGGCGTGCAGCGTCTCGGCGCGCTTGGCGAAGTTCAGGCGGACATAGCGGTGCTCGGGCGTGGGGAAGAACACGGAGCCGGGGACCGGCGCCACACCGATCTCCTTCGTCATCCAGCGGGCGAACTCGACGTCGTTCGGGTAGCCGAAGGGCGAGACGTCGAGCATCACGAAGTAGGCGCCTTGTGGCTGCGTGTACTTCAGGCCGGTGCGGTCGAGGTAGCCGAGCAGGAGCTTGCGGCGCTCGTCGTACTCGCCGGCCAGGCCGGCGTAATAGGAGTCCGGCATCTGCAGGCCGGTGACGATCGCGTGCTGCAGCGGCGCGGCGGCGCCGACGGTGAGGAAGTCGTGCACCTTGCGGCCCTGGGCGACGAAAGCCGCGTCGGCGCACACGTAGCCGAGACGCCACCCGGTGATCGCGAAGGTTTTCGAGAGCGAACTGCACTGCACGGTGCGTTCCGCCATGCCCGGCAGCGAGGCGATGTAGGTGTGTTTATGCGGCGCAAAGACAATGTGTTCGTAGACTTCGTCGGTGATGATGAAGACATCGAACTCCTGCGCGAGGGCCGCGATCTGCTCGAGTTCGGCGCGGGCGAAGACCTTGCCACACGGGTTCGACGGGTTGCAGAGGATGAAGGCCTTGATGCCGCTGGCGAAGACCTGGCGCAGCTCGGCGGGGTCGAAGGTGTAGTCGGGCGGATTGAGCGTGGCGAAGACCGGCGTCACGCCCGACAGGATCGCGTCGGCGCTGTAGTTCTCGTAGAACGGCGAGAAGAGTCCGATCTTGTCGCCGACGTCGGCGACGGTCATGACCGCCACCATCATCGCCTCGGTGGCGCCGCAGGTGACGATCAGGTTCTTGTCCGGATCGCACGGCAGGCCGGTGAAGCGGGTGAGCTTCCTCGCCAGCGCCTGGCGTAGCGGCGTGACGCCCCAGGTCACGGCGTACTGGTGGTTGTTGCCGTCCATCTCGGCCTTGGCCGCGTCGAGGATGGCGCGCGGCGGGTTGAAGTCGGGAAAACCCTGCGAGAGGTTGATCGCGCCATGTTGCTGGGCGACGCGCGTCATTTCGCGGATCAGCGACTCGGTGAAACCGGCGGTGCGGCGGGAGGTGGACGGCATTCCCTGGACGATGTTCGGGGTGTACCGGCCGGCAAGGGATGGCTCTGGCATAACGCTGGCGTGGCGCGCCTTGCCTCCCGGTCGAACGGCCGGCACCACTGAAGCATGCAGATCGTCCCGGCCGCCTCCGCGCAGGAAATCGACGCCATCCGCGGGCTGTTCCGCGAGTACGCGGCGTCGCTGCCGATCAAACTCGACTACCAGGGCTTCGCGGTGGAATTGGCGTCGCTGCCCGGGAAGTACGCGTCGCCGGGCGGACGGCTGTTGCTGGCGATCGACGCGGGCGCGGTCGTGGGCTGCGCGGCACTGCGGCCATTCGAAGGCGAAGTCTGCGAAATGAAGCGGCTGTACGTGCGGCCCGGCTGCCAGGGCCGGGGCCTGGGCCGGGCGCTGGCCCGGCGCGTGGTGGACGAGGCGCGCGCCGCCGGCTACCGGCGCATGGTGCTCGATACGCTCGCCTCGATGCGCGGTGCGATCGGGTTGTACGAGTCGCTGGGCTTCGTGCGCCGGCCGGCCTATTACCCGACGCCGATTGCCGACACGGTCTTCATGGAGCTGGCGCTGGCCCGCTGAGGCTGCGAACCACATGTCATCTAATAGATGACATGTTCCGGGAGAGAATCGGCCGGGAATCAGGCGCGGAAGGTGCGGGTTCCCGGGCGGGAAGCTACTGCGCGATGTGGCCGGGATGGATGCCGGGTCCCAGTTCGAAATCGGCGCCGACGGCGCCCACCACGGCATGTGCGCGATCCAGACCCAGGCTGTGGCGCAGGGTGTAGACGGTTTCGATGCCGGTGCAATGCGCCCCGAGGAAATTATCCACCCCTAACTCGCGCAGCCGGTCCGAAGTCCAGGCGAGCGTCTTGTCGTTGGCGTTGAAGAGATGCACGCCGCCAATCAGCGCGTGGATGCGCGCGGGACGGACAATGGTGCGGGCGTATTCGATGATGTTCACCACGCCGGCGTGGCCGCAGCCGGTGAGGACGACCAGTCCCTGTTCCGTATCGAAGACCAGCGCCGAGTCCTCGGGGATGTTGTCCTCCCGGGTGCCGGCGGCGGTGGTGACGGTGCCATTGCCGCTCCAGTTGCGCTCGGGATATTTGCGCGGCACCGGGCCGGTCAGCCAGACGCCAGGATACAGCTGAGCCGGCCCATCGTGGATGAAAAATTCGCCGCCGGTTTTCTCGTATGCCGGCTTGATCGTGAGCATCGGGTTGGTTTCGGCGGGCAGGCCTTCCTCGTGGCGCGGCAGGAAGATGCCGGCGCCCGCATGCACCCGGGCGAGGGCGGCCGGCGAACCCGGCAGCACGGAGTCGCGCAAGGTGAGCAGGCCGCCGACGTGGTCCCAATGCGAGTGGCTGAGCACGACGTCCGGCACGTTGGTCAGGTCGATGTGAAGCGACTGCGCGTTCTTCAGGACCACATCGCTGTGCGCACCGGTGTCGAACAGCAGGCGGTGGCCGTCCACCTCGACCAGGGCGGCAAAGCCCCATTCGCCCAGCGTGGATCCATCGGCCAGCATGGTCGAAAGGATCGTGATCTTCAGTGAACGGACTTTGGCCGGGGATTGCGGCGCGGAGTCGGCGGCGAATGCGGCCGTGGTGACCAGAAACAGAACCAAGCGGCAGAGCGGGCGAAGCATGACCCGCAGCAAAGCCATTTTCCCCGTCAAGTCAGGCGCGAACGGCCCAGCGGAGCTTGGCGGAGGAGCTGCGTGGGTTGGCCCGGAGCTCGTCACGGCCGGCGCGGATGACATCGTCGCTGGCGGCGGAATAGACGCCGTCGCGCAGGCCGGCCTTGAAGGCATGTTTCACGCGGCGGTCCTCGCCGGAGTGGAAGGTCAGGATCGCCACGCGCCCGCCGGGCTTCAGGCAGTGTGGCAGGTTGCGCAGGAACAGGTCGAGCACGCCGAACTCGTCGTTCACCGCAATGCGCAGCGCTTGGAACACGCGGCGCACGGGCGAGTCGTCCGTTTCGACGCCGCGACCGGGTGGCGGCAGGCGCAGGATGTCGCGGAGCGCCTCGGCGAACTGCTGGGTGCGCGTGAACGGCGTCGTTTCGCGGCGCAGCACGAGCTCCCGGGCGATGAGCGCGGCCTTCGGTTCGTCGGCATTTTCCGTGAGCGCGGCGGCGAGGTCGGCTTCCTTCACCCTGGCCAGCCAGCTGGCGGCGGACGGCTCGCGCGTCGGATTCAGGCGCAGGTCGAGCGGGCCATCGTCCTTGAACGTGAAGCCGCGCGCCGGGTCGTCGAGCTGCATGGACGAGATGCCGAGGTCGGCGAGGATGGCGTCGGCCCCCGCGAGGCCTTGCTCCGCGAGCACCTTGGGCAGGCCGGCGAAATTGCTGCGCACCGGCATGAAAACGTCCTCGCCGAAACCGGCCGCGCGCAGGCGCGCGATGGTTTTGGGTTGTTCGAGCGGGTCGACATCGAGCCCGATGAGCCGGCCGCCGGGCGCAATCTGGGCGAGCAGCTCGCGGGCGTGCCCGCCATAACCGAGGGTGCAGTCGGCAACCGTGTCACCCGGTTGCAGGGCCAGGGCTTCGAGGATTTCGGCGACGAGGATGGGCCGGTGGCTGCCGGCGGGCGTTTTGCCGGAGGCGAGCACCTTGGCGACATCGTCCGCGTAACGCGCCGGGTCATGCTCCTTGTACTTGTCGGCGAATCTCCGCGGATTCTTGCCCGAATACCTTTTCCGCCGCTTGTGCGGGGCGGGCGGGGGTGGCGTGGGCTGATCGTCGGGCATGTTTTTAACCACGGGTTACACGGATATCACCGATCAAGGCCTTGGCATCCGTGGGATCGGTGTAAGCGGTGGTCAAAAACCGCCGTTACACTTTTCCGGCGCGCGCTTCGCTGGCCTGGTACCAGCGGTAGAAACTGACGGCGAAGGCGATCATGGCCACGCTCATGCCGATCAGCTTCATCATCGAACCGGCAAGCAGCTGGTCGCCGGCGGCGGTCAGGCTGCTGATGCGCGGGGCGTATTCGTAGGTCGGATAAAGGACGTCCTGCGAGAAGGTGATGTAGGCGAAGACGGGCGTCATGCCGATGATCACGGCCGGCAGATAGAGCATCTGGGTGCCGTACGAGGCGCGCGGGTATTCGGTGGAGGGGCTGAGCAGCGGCCACCAAAAGAACAGGGCCACGCCGAACATGGAGAAATGCTCGAGGATGTGGAGCGGGCGGTTTTGCAGCGCGAGGTCGTAGAGCAGCGGCATGTGCCAGGCGCTCATCACCGCGGTGTAGAGGATGCCGCACACCAGCGGGGCGGTTATGACACGCAAAATCGGACGCAGGCCGGGGCGGCCGGTGACGATCCGGACCATCCAATCCGGCAGCCCGAGCAGGAAAAGCACGGCGGCCGGGTAGATGATGATCTGGTGCTGCAGCATGTGCGCGCTGAGCAGGAAGCGCTCGGCCACCTGGTCCAGCGGCGACCCGACAGCGAGGTAGAAGCAGAGCAACGCGGCATAAAATTTGAGCGCCTGATGAAACGGATATGGCTGTCCCGGGGCCAGGCGTTCGCGGAGCGGTCCGGCCAGAATGGCGTAGAGCCAACCGAGAAAGATGAGTCCGCCGATCAGGACGGATTCATTGTGCCAGTGGGTCCATTCGATCACCCTGCGACGAAAACCGGATCGAGGGGGAAAGCCACGTCCAAAAAAGCCATCGTGGACGGCTATGAGATTCCATTTGCGGACATAAAAGCACCGGTTTCGATGAAGGCTTGCCGCCCCTTTCCTTCAAAGGATTCCCCCTCGTGCTGGCCATGCTGGCTGGTTTCGTCATCGGCTGCTCCCGACGCGAACCCGCCGACGATGCCGGAAAAGCCGCGGCTTCCGGAGCCAAACCGGTTCACCTGGAGTATGCGCCCGTTCCGGTTGGTGCGCCGGTGGGGGAGTCGGAGCGCCCGCTGGTGACCAACGTGCAGGTCTTCGACCTCGATGCCGACGGGTTGCAGGACATCCTCTACTGCGAGGCGCGGAAGAATTCCGTGCACTGGATCCGCCAGAGCCCGCGGGGGACGTTCACGGACCTCGTGATCGGCGAGGACATTCCCGGCCCGGCGCACGTCTGGGCCGCGGACGTCAACGGCTCGGGCCGGCTCGACGTGCTCGTGGCCAGCATGGGCCGCATCATGCCGACCAACGAGCGGATCGGGGCGGTCGTCGTGCTTGAGAACCTCGACAACCGGCAGTTTCGCAAGCACGTGATCATGGAAAACATGGCGCGCGTGACCGATGTCCGCGCCGCCGATCTCACGGGCCGCAAGGATGGCCGGCTCGACCTCGTCGCCGGCCAGTTCGGCTACGACCAGGGCGAGACGCGCTGGATGGAGAACCAGGGCGGCTGGCAGTTCTCGAGCCACATCGTCAACACGCAGTCGGGCTGCATCCACACGCCGGTGGCGGATTTTGACGGCGACGGACGCCCGGACATCGCCGCGCTCATCACGCAGGAATGGGAGGAGGTGCACCTGATCCGCAACCTGGGCGGCGGCCAGTCGAACGCCGCTCCGGCCGGGCGGCGTCCCAACTCCACAAGCGAGAACCCGCAGCTTGCCGCGGGCACCGGGACACAGTTCAAGGACACGGTCGTGTGGGGCTCGTCGAACGAACAATACGGGAGCAGCGGGATGGTGGCGGCCGACGTCAATCGTGACGGCAAGCCGGACCTGGTCTTCACCAATGGCGACGCGCTCGACTACTTCGGCCAGGGCATCCGCTCGTGGTTCGGCATCCAGTGGCTCGAAAACCACGGCGACGGGAACTTCCAGTTCCACCGCATCGGCGACATGCCCTGTGCGTTCGGCCCGAATGTGGCGGACCTCAATGGCGACGGCTATCCCGACATCCTTGCGGTGAGTCCCTTCGCCGACTGGTCCAAGCCCGGGGCGGTGTCCCTGATGGCGTGGCTCAACGACGGACGGCAGAACTTCACGCCGGTTGTGCTGGCCCACACGCCGACGCACCTGATCACGGCCGCGGTCGGCGATCTCGATGGCAATGGCGTACCCGTGATCGTGACGGGCGGGTTCCACCAATTCCCGCCCTGGGGCAGGATGAGCAACATCACGCTATGGCGAAGAAAGTGAAAGCTCCCGGCCCGGCGGTGCGTCGCGGGCGCTGGCTGCCCTGGACCCTGTTCGCGGTGGCGGTGGCCGGCGGGAGCGTGGCCTGGTTCGGTCAACACCGGCTCGGGACGGCGCAGATGGCGTGGCTGCCCGCCGCGCCGGATGTTTCGCACCGCCCGGCGGAACTCGCGCGCCTGCTGCGCGCGGCCCAGGCCCGGGTGCAGCAGGAATCCGCTTCGGCGGAGAGCGTGGCCGTGCTGGCCGGCATCTACCACGCCAACAATTTCACGGCGGAAGCCGGGGTTTGCTGGAGCTGGCTGGGCGAACGCCAGCCCACGGAGGCCCGCTGGCGCTACTACCTGTCCGACATCAGCCGCATGCGGGCCGACCAGGCGGGGTTGCAGTCGGGGCTGGAGCAGACCGTCAGCCTTGCGCCCGACTACGCCCCCGCGTGGCTGGAGCTCGGCGACTTGGAATTCAAGACCGGCCAGCTCGAGCGCGCGGCCGAGGCCTACCGGCAGCGGGTCCGGCTGCTCCCCGCCGATCCCTACGCTCGCCTCGGGCTGGCGCGCATCGCGCTGCAGCAGGACCGGCGCGGGGAGGGCAAGGCGTTGATCGAGGCGCTCGTCAGGGAGGTGCCGGAGTTTCCCTCGAGCCACAACCTCTACGCGGAGATCCTCGCGCAGGAAAACGACCTGGCGGGCGCGGCCAACCAGCGCTGGCTCGGCACGGTCGCGGGTCGCTTTCGGGCGGCGCCGGATCCCTGGAAGGAGGCGCTGCGCCAGTGGTGTTGCGACGTCGACCAGCTGATCGTGTGGGGCGCGATCGACTTCCAGACCAGGCAGGGCGATCGCGGGCAGGCGGCCTTTGCGAAGGCGGTCAGCCTCGAGCCCGACAATCCGCAGGGCTACGAAAATCTCGGCATGCTTTACCTCGAGCAGGGGAATGCCGCGAAAGCCGCCGAGGTGCTCAAGCAGGGCAGCGCCTTGCCGGGAGCCTCGGAGCAGCTTTTTTCCTCGCTGGGAGACGCCTATCTCGCCCTGCACCGGCCCGACCAGGCCCTGCAGATGGCGGACCAGGCGCTGGCGACGATCCCCGGCTCGAGCGCCATGCACAACACGCGCGGGCTGGCGCTGGCGGCCAGCAACCGGCCGGAGGAAGCCATGGCCGCCTACGGGGCGGCGATGAAGGCTTCGCCGGGCTCGGCCGAGCCCGTGGCCAACCGCGGGTTGCTCCTCCTGCAATTGGGCCGGCGGGACGAGGCGAGGGCGGCGCTGGAAGAGGCCCTGCAGTTGCAGCCGGCCTACGTGAAGGCGGCCCGGCCGCTGGCGTACCTGAAGATGGAAACGGGCGACCTGCCGGGAGCCGAAAAACTGGCCTACGCCTATTTCCGGCAGTTTCCCGGCCTGGCCGATGCACGCGCGATGATGAGCCGGTATTATCTTTGGGTCGCGCTGCAGGCCGCGCGGCGCCAGGATCCGGCCGCCGTGGAGCACGCCTGTCTCCAAGGCTTGGTGCTGGTGCCGGAATCGGCCGAGCTGATGGGATTTCTCGGCGTGACCTACCTGCAGCAGGGACGGCAGCCCGATGCGCTCAAGGCGCTGGAGCAATCCTACCGCCTGCAACCGGCGGATTCGCGCGTGGCCCTGGTGCTGGGTGAGCTGTGCATCGCGCTGGGGCGGACGGAGGAGGCCCGGACGGTCCTGAACGCAATCCTCGAGGTGGCCCGGCAGCGCAACGATGCCGCGACCATTGGCCGGGCCGGGCAGTTGCTCGAGCGCCTGCGCTGAAGCGCGCCGGGCGCGGGTACAAAAAAGCCGCGACTTGCGTCGCGGCCGGGGGAATCGGGTCGGGGGAGGATCAGACCGTGATCAGGCCGACGATCGAGCTCAGCGGCTTGGCGGCGTCGGCGCCGAAGAGGTGTAGCAGCGCCCACATCGTGCCGCCCGCCAGCACGAGCCCGATGAAGAACAGGATCGTGCAGAACAGCTTGTCCCACTTCAGGTGCATGAAGATGAAGATGACGCAGAGGAACTTGAAGGCGGACAGGATGCAGAGCGCGGAGACGACCACCCACTTGGTGAGCGGCAGGTAGACGAGCACGACCTCGACGCCGGTGATGACGGCCAGGACCATCGCGAGCGCGATGAAGACATGGAACTTGCTCGGCTCGTGGTGGCCGGCGACGGAAGCTTCAGCGTGGGCGGACATGTTAGAGGTACTCCAGGAGGTAGACGGCCGTGAAGATGATGATCCAGACGATGTCGACGAAGTGCCAGTAGAGGCCGATCGCCTCGACGTCGCCGGCGTTCTTCTCGCCGAACTCGACCGGACCGGCGGTCTGGCCGAACCAGATGACCAGCGCGAGGGCGGCGGCGCCGACGATGAGCGGGATGGTGGCGTGGTGCAGGAACTCGCTCACCGGGGTGCCGTAGACGACCTCGATGCCGCCCGGGACGACCCAGATGAAGGAAACGCCCATCACGACGCAGACGGAGGCGAGGTGGAGGAAGTTCTTCAGGAGGCCGTTGCCGTGCGTCGGCTTGAAGGTGCGGACGTACATCATGCCGAGGAGCAGCACGCCGATGGCGACGTGCGTGCCGTGCGTGCCGGTCAGGGTGAAGAAAGTGGAGCCGAAGATGCTGTTCGAAAGCGTCATGTGCTTCACATGCACGAAGTGCGAGAACTCGTACACCTGGCCGCCGAGGAAGATGCAGCCGAAGAACATCGTGCCGAGCAGCATGGCCCGGGTGCTCTTGACGTTGCCGCGGGAGATCGCGTCGACCGCGAGCGCCATGAGCAGCGAGGACATGAGCAGGATGAACGTGGAGAACGACGTCAGCTCGATGTTGAACACCTGGGTCGGGACCGCGTTACCCGGGGGCGGGTTGAGGCGGTAGACGAGGTGCGTCGAGATGAGGGCGCCGAAGAACATGCAGTCCGAGGCAAGGAAGGCCCACCAAAGGAGCTTCTTGTTCGGAATGCCGGTCGACGTCGTGTGGTCGTGGTGATGGTCAATGGCCCCGGTGGCCGCGTGGCTGCTCATGAGAGTAATCGGTAAGGCTTAGTGGTGGCCGCCGCGGGATTCCGTGGCGTTGCCGTTGGCGTCGAGGTGGAGGTGGTAGCCGCCCGGGCCCTCGAGGGACCAGAGGTAAAGCGAGACCACCATGATGACGCCGCCGGTGATGGCCAGGGGCAGGTGGGACGAAGCGAGCTGGAAGCCGAACTTCTGGAAAACCACCGGGTGGTGGAGCTGGGCGAAGTTGTAGGCGCCGATGAGCAGGCCGAAGGCCGCGAAGAGCGGGTACCACGACTGGTCAGGCATGTGGATGCCGCCATGGGATTCCTCAGCCTTCATGAGTTCGGCCTTCTCGGCCGCGATCTCTTCCTTGTGGGTCTTTTCATACCACCAAGCGTCGCGGGCGTGAACCTTCGGGATGGCCGCGAAGTTGTGCTCCGGCGGCGGGGAAGGGAGGGACCACTCGAGCGTGCGGGCATCCCACGGATCGTTGCCGCACTTCTGACCCTTGAAGAAGCTGTAGATCAGGACCGCGAAGTAGGTGAAGATACCGATGCCGAGGAGGTAGGCGCCGCAGGTGGCGAAGAGGTTGCCCTCGTTCCAGCCCATGTTGGCGTCGTAGGTCCAGGTGCGGCGCGGCATGCCGTTCAGGCCGAGGAAGTGCATCGGGAAGAACGTGCAGTTGAAGCCGATGAAGATGAGCCAGAAGGAGAGCTTGCCCCAGAACTCCGGCACCATGCGGCCGAAGAACTTCGGGAACCAGAAGTGGATGGCGGCGAGCAGCGCGAAGGTGGCGCCACCGATCAGCACGTAGTGGAAGTGGGCGATGACGAAGTAGGAGTCCTGCTGCTGCGCGTCGGCCGGGGCGGCGGAGTGCATCACGCCGGAGAAACCGCCGAGCATGAACATCCAGATGAAACCGAAGGCGAACATCATCGGCACGCGGGTGACGATGCGGCCGCCCCAGAGGGTGCCGATCCAGTTGAAGATCTTGACGCCGGTCGGGACCGCGATGGCCATCGTCGCGAGCGAGAAGGCCGCGGTGGCGATGGTGCCCATGCCGGTGGTGAACATGTGATGGCTCCACACGCCGAAGCCGATGAAGCCGATGGCGACACCCGAGAAGACCACGATCGGATAGCCGAAGAGCGGCTTGCGGGAGAACGTCGGGAGGATTTCCGAGACGTAACCCATCGGGGGCAGGATCAGGATGTACACCTCAGGATGGCCGAACACCCAGAACAAGTGCTGCCAGAGGATGGGCTGACCGCCGCCCGAGACTTCGAAGAAGTTCGTGCCGAAATTGCGGTCCATCATCACCTCGACCAGCGCGATGGCGATGGCCGGGAGCGCGAGGACGAGGAGGAAGCTCGTGACGAGCGCCATCCAGGTGAACACCGGCAGGCGCATCATCGTGAGGCCCGGGGCGCGCATGTTGATGATCGTGACGATGAAGTTCAGGGAGGCGACGATCGAGGAGAGGCCGAGGATCTGGAGGCCGAGCACCCAGAGGTCGGTGGAGAGGTCGGGGGTGAAGACCTTGGAGGTCAGCGGGGCGTAGCCGAACCAGCCGACGTCCGGCGCGCCGCCGAACTGCCAGGACGGGACGAAGTGCGAGAGCCAGCCGACGTTGAGCAGGATGGCGCCGACGACCCAGACCCAGAGCGAGAAGGTGTTCAGGCGGGGGAAGGCGACGTCGCGCGCGCCGATCTGGAGCGGGATGAGCAGGTTGAAGAACGCCGCGTTCAGGGGCATGACCGCGAGGAAGATCATCGTCGTGCCGTGCATCGTGAACAGCTCGTTGTAGAGCTGGGCGCTGATGAAGCGGTTGTTCGGGACGATGAGCTGCGTGCGGATCATCAGGGCCTCGAAGCCGCCGATGAGGAAGAAGAGGATGGCGAAGCCGCCATACATCATGCCGATCTTCTTGTGATCGACGGTGGTCAGCCAGCCGACGAGGCCGGTTTTGGCCGTGGGACGGGCCATGACCTCGAAGGTCTGTTTGACCGCCGGCGCGTGCGCCGTGCCGGTGTAGTCTGATTTAGCGATGGCTTGGGCCATAAGTGAAGGGTGGTTTTTAAATGGGTGCTGGGATCCTTCGCGGGGGCTCAGGATGACAACCTGCCGGTTGTCACTTCAGGCTGCGCAGGTACGCGGCGATGGCGGGAATCTCCGTCTTCTCGTCGAGGGTGAACTTGTGCTGGCCGGTGGCGGGGTCGATATAGCCGCCGTTGTACATCTTGTTACCCGGTTTGAAATAGAGCGGGTCCTTGATCCACTGCTTCAGGCGGTCCGGGGTGTTTTCCAGGACGCCGGCGGCGATCGTCGAGCGGGCGCCGACGTGGGTCAGCTCGGGGCCGGTGACGCCGATGCCCTCGTGGCCGCGGACGGTGTGGCAGGTGATGCAGGTCTTGTCGGAGAAGAGCTTGCGGCCGGTGGCGATCAGCGCGGCGTCCTCGCCGGCGTCGTGGGCCTGCATCTTCTGCCAGAAGGCGAACGGGTCGGCGTCGAACTCGGGGGAGCCGGAGAGCGTGCTGCCCGGGCCGACGTTGGTCAGGCTGGCGAACTTCACGACCGGCTTGCTGGCCTCGTCGGCGAGCGACTGGGCGGTGACGGTGCGGGCGCCGGCCTTCTGGTTCTCGAGCCACTTGGCGTAATCGGAGGGCTTCAGGGCGATGACGCGGAAGCGCATGATCGCATGCGACTCGCCGCAGTACTCGGCGCACTGGCCGTAGTAGTAACCCGGCTTGTCCGCCTTGAACCAGAGGTGGTTCGCGCGGTTCGGCATCATGTCGACCTTGCCCGCGAGCTTCGGGATCCAGAAGCTGTGGATGACGTCGACCGTGCGGAGATTGACGCGGACCGCCATGCCGGCCGGGACGACGAGTTCGTTGCCGGTGGAAAGCGGGGCTTCGCCGGACGGGCCCTTCACCTGCTCGGCGGGATACTCGAACTTGAACCACCACTGGTAGCCGGTTGCGGTGACCTCCATGGCGTTGCCGCTGTCCTTGTCGACCTGCGGGACGTCGTAGGTGTACCAGATGTCCTTGACCGTCGGGATCGCGATGAAGACGAGCAGGATGACGGAGCCGGCGATGAGGCCGATTTCCACGAACGGGTTGCCATGGCCGGCCTCGGCGGCGACGGGGGCGTGTTCCTCGGCCTCGGTCTTGGCGCGGAACTTGATCTGCGCGTAGGCGAGGACAGTGCCGACCACGATGAAGATGAACATCGTCACGTACACCGTGACCATGAAGAGGTCCCATTGCGCCCGGGCCACCGGCCCCTCGGCGGCCATGGTCGACTGCGGGCCGCTCAGGCTGAAGACCTGGTGCAGCTTGCTGCAGCCGGAGAGGAGCGTGAGCACGAGGCCGGCGGAAAGCGCGGCCCCAAAGCGGGAAAACAGGCGTGAAGCGGAACGTGTGCGGATCATGTGTAACAGTGGCGGCATCAGCGGTGTGCGCTGCGCCAAGTGTATTTCGTCAGGGTTTGGGATTTTTTAGCCATTTCAACTATAAAACCGCTCCGCAAATTGCCGTCTTTCCGTGCTATTACGTCTTCTCCCTATGGCATAAGCAGGACATAAACCGATTCTGCGCGATTGCGCCGTCGCACGGGTGGTGTTCTAGTGTCTTCCCATGAAAAAATACCTCGTTCTCCCCCTGACCGCCGGCCTCATGCTCATGAGCGCTTGCGGCAAGAAAGAAGAGTCCGCGGCCGCCGCCCCGGCGGGCGCCCCGGCTGCCGCCACCGCGGCCCCCGCGGCTCCGGCCGTGGCTGTCATCGAGTTGACGGCCAACGACAGCATGAAGTTCAGCCAGACCAGCTTCGAGGTGAAGGCCGGCCAGGACGTGAAGCTGACCTTCACGAACATGGGCACCATGCCGAAGCAGGCCATGGGTCACAACGTCGTCATCCTCAAGAAGGGCGTCGACGCCAAGGAATTCGCGAACGCGGCCATGACCGCCGCCGCGACGGACTACGTTCCCGCCGACAAGGCCGACCAGATCATCGCCCACACCAAGCTCCTCGGGCCGAAGCAGAGCGACGAGATCACCTTCAAGGCCCCGACCGAACCCGGCGAGTACACGTTCCTGTGCACCTTCCCGGCCCACTACCTGACGGGCATGCACGGCACGATCGTCGTCAAGTAAACGGGCGATCTCCCCTGAAAATGACGAAGCCGGACCACGCGGTCCGGCTTTTTTGTTTTGGGTGGGCGTCGGTTTCCATACCGACGCCATGCCGCATCGCCGGTAGGGACACCGGCGACCACCTTTCACCCCGCCGGGTTGGCCGGCCACCAGATATAGAGGAAGAAGTACACCAGCACGCCGGTGACCGACACGTAGTACCAGATGGGGAAGGTGACCTTGGCCCATTTCTTGTGGGTCTCGTAGTTGCCCTTGATCGCGAACCAGAACGTGCGCGGCACGAGGTAGGCGATGGCGATCGCGAGCACGATGTGCGACAGCAGCATCGTGTAGTAGAGCGCGCGCAGCGCCGGCGCCTCGCCGCCGAACGGCGTGTGCACGCCGTGCATGAGGATCTTGTGCGTCACGTAGCCGACGAGGAAGAGCGCCGAGACCACGCCGGCGGTCAGCATGCAGGCGCGATGGGCCTCGATCTTCTTCTGCTTGATGAACACGAAGCCCAGCGTGATCAGTACGGTGGAGGTCGCGTTCAGCGCGGCATTGAGGGTGGGGATTTCCTGGACGGTCATGGAAGGAATTGCACGAAGAAGCTAAGAAACAAAGACGGTCTGGATTGCTTGGCTGCTTCGCTGCTTGGTGTTGCTCAAAGCTTGAAGATCATCCGGTCGGCGACGAGGAGCGACAGCAGCAGCGGGAGGTAGGCGATCGAGATGAAGAACACCCTGCGCGCCTCGGCTTCGCGCCGGGCCGGGTCGAGGAAGATGAACGCCGAGCGCAGGAACCACAGGCCCAGCAGCATCGCCGCCGCGAAATAGTACCACGTGCAGTAGCCGAGCAGCGTCGGCATGGCGCTCGCGGCGACCAGCAGCACCGTCCAGATGAAGGTCCAGCGCGACACCTTCGTGCCGCTCGGGTCGACGACCGAGAGCATCGGCATGCCGGCGGCGGCGTAGTCCTTGCGGTAGGTCCAGGCGAGGGCGAAGAAGTGCGGCATCTGCCAGGTGAAGAGGATGGCGAAGAGCGACCAGCCGAGGCCGGGATTGGCGCGCCCCGCGGCGGCCCAGCCGATGAGCGGCGGCAGCGCGCCGCTGATGGCGCCGAGCTCGGTGTTCCAGCGCGACCAGCGCTTGGCCGGTGTATAGATGGCGAGGTAGGCGACGATGGTCGCGAGCGCGAGGAAGGCGGAATAGCCGTTCACCAGCTTGAAGAGGATCGCGAGCCCCGCGACACACATCGCCCAGCCGACGACGAAGGCCGAGCCGGGCTGGATGATGCCGGCGGGGATCGGGCGGCCGGCGGTGCGCTTCATCTTCGCGTCGGTATCGCCTTCCATCCACATGTTCAGCGCGGCGACACCGCCGGCGCACAAGGCCGTGCCGGCCACGACGTACAGCGTGCGCGCCCATTCCCAATTGGGGACGGCGGCGAGGTAGCCGAGCATCGCGGTGATGACCGACATCAGGCTCAGGCGCGGCTTGGTGAGCTCGAGGTAATGGCGCCACGTGGCGCGCGGCACCGCGGGCGCGGCGATTTCCTCGGCGGCGGTCATGCCCTCGCTCCTTCGATCGCATCGCGGCGCGTCAGGAAAACCGTCAGGAAGGTCGTGGCGAGCGTCAGCGCGCCGATCACCACGTGCCCCACGGTCATGACCACGCTGCGGCCGGTCCAGATGATCTGGGCGCCGAGGGTGACCTGCAGCACGACGAGCGCGACGAGGACGAAGCTCGCGGCGCGCAGCGGGGTGACGAGGGATTTGTCCCGCCAGAGCAGGTGGCCGTACGCGAGGACCGCGACACCGATGACCGCGGCCATCGCGCGGTGCGCGAACTGCAGCACGACGCGGTAGTCCCACGCGGCCGGCAGCAGCGCGCCGTCCGGCGTCGAAAAGGGGAAGGTCGGGATCGCCATGCCTGCGTAGTTGTGGCGCATCGTCGCGGCGAGCGTCAGCTGCGCGAAGAGCAGCACGACGAGCCACCAGCCGAGGCGGCGCACCGCCGGGCCCGGCGTGCCGAGCGTGCCGCGGATCCAGGCGCACGAAAGACCGGCGGCGATGGCGAAGAGGATGCAGACATAAACCTGCGCCAGCACGCCGTGCGGGATGCGCAGCATCTGGCCGAGGGTCATGTCGAAGCCCGGCACATGCACGGGATCGAGCTTCACGCGCGTGCCGCCGAGCACGCCCTGGAAAATCACGATGGCGAGCGCCCACCAGCCGAGTTTCCGCAGCCAGGCGCGGGATTCCGCGCGATGCAGCCAGACCGCGAGGACGATCGTGATCAGGCCCATGACCGTGCCGCTCAGGCGGTGCGAGTGCTCGGCAAACTTGTCGATCTCGGTCAGCCAGCCGTGCGGGTTGACCGAGCCGTTGGACAGCGGCCAGTCGGGAAACGCCATGCCCGCGCCGATGCTGGTGGTGAAGGCCCCGAGCGCCACCAGCACGAACACCCAGGCGCTGCCGACGGCGGCGAACCAGGCGAGGGCGGGTTGGTAGGTGGCGGAGCGGGACATCAGGTCGGGTTATCGCGGAAAACCGGGCAGGTGATACTTCGGCCGGGAGCAGAGCAAACCTTTTGACAATTACGGTGGTTGGCAAATGTCTGTGGACATGAAGCTGCGTTATTCGACGGCCGCAGTGCTCGCGGTGGGCCTCCTTATGGCCGGCTGCGGCAGGCAAGCCGCTGCGCCCGCCGCGCCGGTGGCGGCGGCCACGCCCGGCGAAACCCGCCACCCGCTGACCGGCGAGATCGTCAAGGTCGTGCCCGAGCGCTCCACGCTGCTCGTCAGCCACGAGAAGATCCCGGGCTACATGATGGCGATGACGATGGAGTTCAAGGTGTCGAAGGCCGACCTCGCCAACGCCAAGGAAGGCCAGCGTATCCGCGCCGAGCTCGTCGAGCGCGGCGACGAGCTGTCGCTCGAGAAGATCTGGCCCGACGACACCGTCACGCGCAGCACGATCGACGCCGCGGCCAACGCGCTCGCGCAGGACACGGCGATGCGCGGCAAGGAGGCGTACCGCGAGATCGGCGAGACGCTGCCGAACTTCACGCTGCTCGACCAGGAGGGCCGCGCCGTCGCGGCCGGCCGCTTCCGTGGCAAGCGGGTCGTGCTCAATTTCATCTTCACCCGCTGCCCGATCGCGACCATGTGCCCGGCGGCGACGCTGCGCATGGCCGACCTGCAGAAGAAGGCGCGCGAGGCCGGCGTGAAGGACTTCGAACTGGTCTCCGTTTCCCTCGACCCGGAATACGATTCGCCGGGCGTCCTGCGCGAGTATGCCGAGGCCCGCGGGATCGACACGTCGAACTGGTCCTTCCTCACCGGCCCCGACGCCGCCGTGCGCCACCTGCTCGCGCAGCTCGGTGTCATCCGCGAATTCGAGGGCAACACCATCAAGCACTCCCTCTCGACCGTGCTCATCGATGCGACGGGCCGCATCACCTACCGCGTCGACGGCAGCACGTGGCAGGTCGACGAGTTCGTGCAGCGCCTGAAGTAATGAACGCTTTTGCGCAGCCCTCTTCCTGGAGGCGGGACTATCAGTCCCGCGGACTTCCGGCAGCGAAACACCTGTCTCGCGGGACTGATAGTCCCGCCTCCAAGGGAGGGAAGGCTGGTTGAACAATTCGGCGACACCGGGTCTCTCGCCCGCCCAGAAGCGCTCCATCGGCCTCATCACCGGCGCCGCGCTGGCGCTGTATGTGGTCGTCCGCCTGCTGCCGACCGGTTCCAACGTGAACCACATGGATTTCCGGATGGAGGGGAAGGGCGTGCTGGAGTTCTGCGACCCGGCGAACCCGCAGTTCATCCCGGTGGTGGCCGTGCGCTCGCCGGTGGTGATGACGCTGGAGGCGAAGCAGCCGCCCGCGAAGGACGCGCCCATCGACTTCACGCTCACGCTGCGCACCGCCAGCGGCAAGCCGATCGGCCCGGCCGACCTGCTCGTCGCGCACACGCGCAAGCTGCACCTGCTCATCGCCGACCCGACGCTCTCCGACTACCAGCACATCCACCCCGAACCGGGCCGCCGTGACGGCGAGTGGAAGTTCCGGATCACGCCCAACCGCTCGGGCGTCTACCGCGTGTTCGCCGATTTCACGCCGATCGCCACGCAGCGCGGGCTGTACGCTTCCGCCGATTTCACCGTGCCGGGCCGCGTCCCGACCGTCATCCAGCAGGTCAACACGACGTGGCAGCAGGGCGGGTACACCTTCACGCTGGACCTGCCGCCGGAGCTGCACGCCGGTCAGACCGCCGACCTGCGCTTCCGCGTCGAGACCCAGGGCGCCGTGAAGCAGCCGGTCCCGCTGCAGCCGGTCATGGGCGCGTTCGCCCACCTTGTGGCCTTCGACCGCGACCGCAGCGGCTTCGCCCACCTGCACCCGAAGGAAATCGACCTGTCGCAGCCGCCCGATTCGCTCCATCCCGAGCTCAACTTCAAGGTCACCATCCCGCGTTCCGGCAGTTATGTCATCTGGGCGCAGGTGAATCTCGCCGGCCAGGAGGTCTTCGTGCCGTTCTGGATCGAGGTGCTGGCGTAGCGGCGGCTGGCATGGTTGGAGGCGGGACTAGCAGTCCCGCGGGTTTCCCGCTTCGAAGCGTATATCCCGCGGGACTGCTAGTCCCGCCTCCAGAAAGAGTGGGTTACACCGGCTCGCCCGACAGCGCCATCACCTGGCCGGAGTCGGTCTTCAGGAAGTCGCCGAGTTCCGAGCCGGGGAAGCTGCCGAAGACGCCCGGGTGGCAGCGCAGCAGGCCCTCGCGGGCGAGGCGCACGATGCTGGCGGCGTTCGAGTCGGGGTCGTTGCAGAAATAGTGCGGCCGCGCCTTGTTCGGCAGCAGCAGGCTGCCGCGCAGGACGTCGCCGATGATCGCCTCGCCCGACGCGAGCACGACCGACGACGAGCCGGGCGTGTGTCCCGGCGTGGCGAGCACGCGGCCGCGGATGCCGTAGGTTTCGAGGGAGAAACCGTCGCGGAAGATGAGGTCGGGCTCGAACGCCTCGAACTGCTCGTCGACGAACGGGCGCAGGATGCGGCCGAGGATGTCGCGCACCGCCAGCACGCCGTTGCGGCCCTCGCGCACGAGCCCGGCATCGCCCGTGTGCAGCGCGATCTGCGCGCCGCTGCGCCGCTTCAGCTCGGCGGCGCAGCCGGCGTGGTCGCTGTGGCCGTGCGTCAGCAGGATCAGCGCGAGGTCCTTGGGGTCGACCTTGGCCGCCTTGAGGCCGGCGAGGATGCGCTTCAGGTCGCCGGGCGCGCCGGCGTCGATCAGCACCGGCTTCTCGCTGAGCAACAGGTAGCAGTTGGAGATCGAGCCCTTGATCCGGACAATCATGGCGGCAGCACCAGTTCGGCACGGACCGACGTGTTGTCCTCGGTTGGAAAATCCGACGGCACCGGCCAGGTCACGTCGCGCTGCGCGAGCCACTGCAGCGCGCGCACCAGCAGGGTTTGCACGCCGGCGTCGCGCACGGTCACGGGCTGGACGTCGCCCTTCCAGACATGGCCGAGGGTGGAGGTGTAGACCCGGCCCTTGCCGTAGCGCACGATCCACTCGATCGGCCAGTTCATCTTCGTGCGCACGATGTCATTGGCGTAGGAGAGCACCTCGACGTCCTCGGCCGGGCCGCGCGCGTAGTTGTAGACCTCGATGTCGGCGGCGCGCCAGCGGCGCGGCAGGCCGGCGTGGATCGGGTGCTCGCCGAGGCGGATGACCAGCGCGTCGAAGCGCTTGCCGTGGTTGGTGTCGAGGCCCTCGCCGGACGGGATGCGGATGATGCTCTCGTCGTTGCCGACCTGCAGCGCGATGCCCTGGTCCTTCTTGCGCCAGCCGAGCCCGATGATGCGGTTGTACTCCGGCCAGTCGGGAAAGGCGTTGTTGCCGGCGTGCCAGACGTAGAGGCCGCCGCCGTTGCGGACGAATTCCGCGAAGGCGGTGCGGACTTCCGCGGGCCACGGCGCGCCGCCGCCGAGGTCGTTGTAGTGCTGGATCACGACGTCGTAGTCGCTGAACCGCGGCCGCCACTCGTCCCAGCCGGGCGCGTCGGCCGTGGGCGGGGTGGTGGTGACCGCGACGTCGAACAGGCCGGTCGGCTCGAGGATGGCGCGGATGCAGCGCGTCGTCAGCTGCCAGTCGTGGTTGCTGCGGCCGTCGACGATCAGGACGCGGATCCGGCCCGGCTCCGCGGCGGCCAGCGGCAGCACGCCGAGCAGGAGCAATGGCAGAATCTTGCGCCAGGCAACCATGGCAATCCGGTCAGAATTTCAGGTGCTTCACCGTGAGCCGGTTGTTGATGAGCTGCTCGAGGGAATCGATGCCGATGCGCAGGTGCGTGGCGACGTGCCGGTCGTCGACCTTCTTGTCGCTCTCGGTGGTCTTCACGCCCTCGGGCGTCATGGGTTCGTCGGACACGAGCAGGAGCGCGCCGGTGGGAATTTCGTTGGCGAAGCCGGTGATGAAGACCGTGGCGGTCTCCATGTCGACCGCCATGGCGCGGATGCGCTTCAGGTACTTCTTGAAGTCGGCGTCATGCTCCCAGACGCGACGGTTGGTCGTGTAGACCGTGCCGGTCCAGTAGTCCTTCTTGTGGTCGCGGATCGTGGTGGAGATGGCCTTCTGCAGCGCGAACGACGGCAGCGCGGGCACCTCGGGCGGGAAGTAGTCGTTGCTGGTACCGTCGCCGCGGATGGCGGCGATGGGGAGGATGAGGCTGCCGAGCTTGGCGCGGTGCTTGAGGCCGCCGCACTTGCCGAGGAAGAGCACGGCCTTGGGGTTGATGGCGCTCAGCAGGTCCATGATGGTGGCGGCGGTGGCGCTGCCCATGCCGAAGTTGATGATCGTGATGTCGCCGGCGGTGGCGCTCGTCATCGGCTTGTTGCGGCCGTGCACCGGCACGCGGTGCCAGCTGGCGAACAGCTCGACGTAACGGTCGAAATTTGTGATCAGGACGTAGCGCCCGAAATTCTTGAGCGGCACGCCCGTATAGCGGGGCAGCCAGTTCGTGACGATCTGTTGCTTGGTATCCATGCGAAGTTGCTTTGCCCGCAAAAAAATAACCCCGCCAAGAGACTTGGCGAGGCTAATCACCGATCTGAACTTTCAACGTTCAACATCGAACCTCCAACATCCAAGAATGACCTTGGATGATTGGACGTTGAGCGTTGAACGTTGGATGTGGACGTTCGGTTCGGACTGCGTTCACCAATGCAGGTCGAGGCGCGCGCCCCAGGTGAGCGGCGCGCCGGGCGTGGCGTGGCCGACACCGGGCGTGATCGCGCTGTAGTATTCGCGATCGCCGAGGTTGCGGCCGTAGACGAGGATGTCGCCGCGGCCGAAGGTGTAGCCGACCTGGCCCTCGACCAGCGCGTACGAGCGCTGGGCGAGCGAGGAGGTTTCCTGCTCGTCGTAATAGGTCGTGCCGGTCCAGGTCACGCCGGCGCCGGCGAAGAGGCCGGACTCGGGGCGATAGTCGATGCGCAGGCCGCCGTTGCCCGATGGGACGTACGGCGCCTGGTTGCCGGAGTAGCTGGCGCCGGTGAACGGATCGGTGAAATCCTCGAGGGTCGCGCGCGAGACCGAGGCGGCGAGCGTGACGGACACATCGCGCATCGGGCGCCAGACGGACTCGAACTCGAAGCCGAGCACGCGCGCGCGGTCGGCGTTGACCACGAGGTATTCGTCGGTCGACGCGGCCGGCACGGCGAACGAGCGCTCGATCTGGTAGCCGCTGACGCGGTAGGCGTAGGCGCGGGCGGTGTAGCTGAAGTCCGTTTTCTGCGGCGCGGCGCTGAATGCGGCCTCGACGCCCCAGGTCGTCTGCGGGTCGAAGGTCGTCAGGTCGGCGCGGCCGGTGAAGGCCGAGTAGCCGCCGGGCTTGAAGCCGCGAGACAGCGTGACCGTGAGGTCGGTGGCGGCGTCGAAGCGGCGCGTGACGGCGAGGCTCGGCAGGAAGGCCGACCAGTCGTTGCTGCGCGAGTAGACCTGGTTGCCCGGCACGGTCTCGGTGCGGGTGAAGTCCTTTGACGAGCGCTCGACGCGCAGGCCGGGGGTGACGATCCAGCCGGCGGCCGGGTTGAAGTCCGCCTTGCCGAAGAGCGCGATCATGTCGGCGTCGGTCGTGAAGCCGGACTTTTCCACCGGGAAGCCGCCGAAGATGCGGTCGGTGGAGCCGCGCGTGCGGCCGGTGGAATAGAAGGCGCCGCCGGAAAGGTTGCCGCTGGCGTAGTGCAGCTCCTCGGCGAAGGTGCGCTGCGACTGGGCCTCGGCGGAGTCGAAGTCGGCGCCGAAGAAGAGCAGGCGGTTGTTATAGGGCGAGAGATCCCACGAGTTGTAGCTGGTCGTGGAGGTCAGCGTGGCGTCGGGCAGCTTCTTGGCGACGGTCAGCGCGCCGGCCCCGAAATCGATGTCGGACTCGCCTTCCTTGCTGCGCTGCACGGTGTAGAGCGGACCGCCGAGCGGGACGAGCGCCTGGGCGCCGTCGCGCACGCGTTCGCCGAGGGCATGCAGGCTGATCTCGAGGTCGCTGGTCGGGCGGTAGCGGACATGGATGCGGCCGGCGAGCGACTCGCGGCTGTCGACGTCCTGGTTGATCTGGGTGTTGCGGATGTAGCCGTCGCGCTGGGAGGTGCTGATGCCGGCGCTGACGTCGGCCTTGCCGCCGTCGTAGCTCTGGACGGAGGCGCTGGTGGCGAAGAGGCCATAATTGCCGGCCGTGAGGCTGACCCGGCCGTGGATGCCCTGGGCCAGCGGCGCGCTGGTGAGCTGGATCACGCCGGCGTCGCCGGCGAGGCCGAACTGCGTGCCGGCCTGCGCCCCGCGGTGGATGGTCAGCGTGGCGAAATCGTAGAGGTCGGTGGGGAAGGTGAAGGCGCTGCCGAGCGGGATGTCGTCGAGGTAGACCGGCGACGAGGAATCGCTGAAGAACGGCGTGTTGCCGAGGCCGCGCAGGGTGGTGGTCTGGCCGAACCCGCGGGCGCCGGCGTCGTTGATCGAGAAGCCCGCGGAATAGCGCGCGGCGTCGGCCAGGCCGGTGGAGGAATCGGCGTTGATCGCCGGGGCGACCACGCTCGGCTGCAGCGAGTGCGTGCCGGCGGAGCCGTTGATCGACATGGCGGGCAGTTGCTGGACCTCGTCGGCGCTCAGCCCGGCGGTGAGGCCGGCGAACAGGACGGGGAGGAGGAGACGGGAGGACGATGTCATCGGGGGAAGGGGGCGAATGGGACGTGGCGCTCCCAAAATCGCAAGCCTCCATCGCGTCCCGCGCGGTGTTTTTCCGGGCGCGATAAAGACGCGGAAAACGGGGTGCGGTTTCATGTGATTTTCCGGCGCCGGAAATGAGATCCTTTGTGCAATTCTCCACCAATTTGAATTTGGTGCATCGTTTGAACGTTCCGGGGGTTGCAATTCGAAACAGTCCGCTTTGTCTCGGTAAATCCCCGTGTCCCGTTTCGCAAAGTTTGCCCCCCTGTTCCTGGTGCCGATGGCGGCCTTCGCCGCCGATCCGGCCCTCGATGATTTCAAGCGCGAGATCCAGCCGCTCCTGGCGGATCATTGCTACGACTGCCATGGCGACGGCGCCAGCAAGGGCGGGGTGGTGCTCGATGGTTTCAAGACCGACGCCGAGCTGCGCGACCACAAGCTCTGGCTGCGCGTGCTGAAGAACACCCGCGCGCACATCATGCCGCCGGCCGACGAGGACCCGCTCGCCGCCGCCGACATCGAGAAGCTGGCGAACTGGATCAAGCGCGACGCCTTCCAGCTCGACCCGGTGAACCCCGATCCCGGCCGCGTGACGGTCCGCCGCCTGAACCGCGTCGAGTACCAGAACACGATCCGCGACCTGATGGGCTACACCTTCGACACGCAGAAGGAATTCCCCGCGGACGACACCGGCCACGGCTTCGACAACATCGGCGACGTGCTGACGATCTCGCCCATGCTGCTCGAGAAGTACCTCGATGCCGCGCAGACGATCGTTTCCGCGACGGTGCCGGTGCAGCCGCGCGTCGTGGCCGACCATGCGATCGCCGGCAAAAAGTTCGCCACGATCCGGATGGAAACGCCGGCCACGCTCATCGCCGACTCCGGTCCGCCGGCCTCCTCCGCCGCCGACACGGCCAAGCCGGTGGAAGCCGCGCCCGGCATCGCCGCCCCCGCGGCCCCCGCCGCGCCGGCGCCGCTGTTCCAGCGCCCCGCGCCGGTCGTCGCCGGCAACGCGCTCGACCTTTCCTATTACACGCCCGCGACGGTCGAGACCGTGCACAAGGTGGTGCAGGAGGGGAAATACCAGGTCGTGCTCGACCTCGGCGCCGTCGAAAAATACGTCGACGACCAGTTCGACTACAACCGCTGCCGCGTCCTGTTCTCCGTCGACGGCGAAACGCTGCTCGACCGCGAGTTCGTGCGCGAGGGCGAGAACAAGAACTACAAGTTCGCCTACGACCGCAACTGGAAGGCCGGCGACCACCGCCTGACCTTCGAGATCCGCCCGATCGGCCCGGACCGCGACCAGAAGCGGCTCCTCCGCCTGCGCGTGAACAACGTCACCGTGCGCGGCCCGTTCAACGAGAAGTTCTGGGTGCAGCCGGCCAATTACACGCAGTACTTCCCGCAGCCGGTGCCGAAGGGCGCCAGGGACCGCGCGAAGTACGCGCGGCGGCTTCTCGGCGATTTCGTCGGCCGCGCCTTCCGCCGCCCGGCCGACCCGGAAACCGTCGACCGGCTGGTGAAGATGGCGCAGGACGTCGCCGCCACGCCCGGCGGCACCTTCGAGGCGGGCATCGCCCAGGCGATGGTGGCCGTGCTGGCCTCGCCCCGCTTCATCTTCCGCGAGGAGGAGACGCTCCCCGTCGCCAAGGGCCACGTCCACCCGCAGGTCGACGAGTATGCGCTGGCCTCGCGCCTGTCGTATTTCCTGTGGTCGTCGATGCCGGATGCCGAGCTGTTCAAGCTGGCGCGCGAGGGGAAGCTCCGCGCCAACCTCGACGCCCAGCTCTCGCGCATGCTGGCCGACCCGAAGTCGTCCGAGTTCGTCCGCAACTTCACGGGGCAGTGGCTGCAGGGCCGCGACATCAGCAACGTGCAGATCAACTCCTTCGCGGTGTTCCTGCGCGAGCACCCGGACCCGGGCATCGAGAAGGCGCAGGAAACGTTCCGCCGGATCATCAAGGTGCCCGAGGACAAGCGCACGCCGGAGCAGAAGAAGGACTTTGAGGAGGCGCGGAAGGCCTTCTTCGCCGTGTTCCGCAGCCCGAAGCCGAACCTTACCGGCACGCTGCGCGAGGCCATGCAGGACGAGACCGAGATGAGCTTCGCCTACCTGCTGAAGGAGGATCGCAGCCTGCTCGAGCTGATCGAGGCCGACTACACCTTCCTGAACGAGGAACTCGCGAAGCACTACGGCATCCCGGGTGTCACCGGCAAGGAGATGCGCCTGGTCAAGCTCGCGCCCGACAGCCCGCGCGGCGGCGTGCTCACCCAGGGCACGGTGCTGTCCGTCACCTCGAACCCGACCCGCACCTCCCCGGTCAAGCGCGGTGTGTTCATCCTCAATTCCATCCTCGGCACCCCGCCGGCGCCGCCGCCGCCGAACATCCCGCCGCTCGAGGAGGCGGCCTCGAAGGAGGAGCTGGCGAAGATGAGCCTGCGCGACACGCTCGCGCTGCACGCGAAGAACCCGATGTGCCGCTCCTGCCACAACCGCATGGACCCGCTCGGCCTCGCGCTGGAGAACTTCAACGCCATGGGCGCGTGGCGCGACACCGACATGAACCAGCCGGTCCAGCCGGCGGGCACGCTCATCACCGGCGAGAAGTTCGCCAACGTGCGCGAGTTCAAGCACGTGCTGGCGACCGAGCACCGCAACGACTTCTATTACTGCATGGCCGAGAAAATGCTCACCTACGCGCTGGGCCGCGGCCTGGATTATGCCGACACCGACACACTCGACCAGCTGGTCGCCAAGCTCCACGCCACCGGCGGCAAGCCGTCGGCGCTGCTGCGCGGCATCGTCGAGTCCGTGCCGTTCCAGCAGGTCCGCGCCGAGCCGGCGCGCCAGACCGCCGTGCAACCCGTCTCTTCTCCGAATGGCTGACCTCGCGGCCGGCCCAACCCCCGATCCCCATGAAGACCCCCCGCAACGCCGAGTTCCAGAAACACTTCGCCGCAATGAACCGCCGCAACTTCCTGCGCGGCCTGGGGGCGTGCATCGCGCTGCCCGCGATGCACTCGCTGATGTCGACCCGCCTCATGGCCGCGACCGCCGCCACGCAGCTGGCGACGACCGCCACCGGCGCGCCGCTGCGCACGGCCTTCGTCATGTTCCCCAACGGCGCCATTCCCTCGCGCTGGTGGCCGACGGGCGACGCGGCGAGCTTCGCGCTCCATGACACGCTCGCCCCGCTGGAGGCGGTGCGGAAGCACGTCCAGATCCTCGGCGGCCTCGAGCAGGCCAACGCCAACGCCGGCAACGACGGCGGCGGCGACCACGCGCGCGGCAACAGCGTCTACCTCACCGGCGTGCGCATCAACAAGAGCGCGACCGACGTCCGCGCCGGCATCTCGATCGACCAGGCGATCGCCAACCACATCGGCCACCTGACGCGCTTCCCGTCGCTCGAGCTGAGCTGCGACGCGCACCGCAAGTCCGCCGACTGCGACTCCGGCTATTCCTGCGCCTACCAGTACAACATTTCCTGGCAGTCGCCCACGACGCCGATGACGCCCGAGAACAACCCGCGCCTCGTCTTCGAGCGCCTGTTCGGCGCCGGCGAGCACGGCATGCGCGCCGCCGCCGCGCAGCAGCGCATGCACGACCGCCGCTCGGTGCTCGACTCGGTGCTGGCCGACGCGAAGCGCATGAACCGCCGCCTCGACACCACCGACCGCGCCAAGCTCGACCAGTACCTCACCGGCGTGCGCGAGATCGAGGCCCGCATCCAGAAGGCCGAGCGCTTCGGCGCCAACGTCGATCCCGACCAGCCGACGCCCGAGGGCATCCCGGCGACGCACGCCGAGTACGTCGAGCTGATGTACGACATGATGCTCATCGCCTTCAAGACCGACTCCACCCGCGTCGCGACCTTCGTGCTCGGCCACGACGGCGACAACCGCTCCTTCAGCGAGATCGGCATCACCGAGGGCCACCACGACCTGTCGCACCACCAGAACAACCCGGAGCGCGTCGACAAGGTGGCCACGATCGACCGCTGGTACGTCGAGCAGTTCAGCAAGTTCCTCACCCGGATGGACAACACGCTCGACGTGGACGGCCACTCGCTGCTCCACAACACGCGCATCCTCTACGGTTCGGGCAACGCCGACGGCAACCGCCACACGCACGAGAACCTGCCGCTGCTCCTCGCGGGCGGCGGCGGCGGCGACCTGCACGGCGGGCGTTACGTCGACCACGGCGGCAAGCCGCTCACCAACCTGTTCCTCAGCCTGGCGGACCAGGCGGGCGTCACCGGCCTCGACCGCTTCGGCGACTCGACCGCGCGCCTGGGGAACGTGTGAGGCTGCGGTTGGGCGAGCGCCGACCTCGTGGATTCTTCGCTGCGCTCAGGATGACGGGTTTCGATA
>JBEHYX010000052.1:0-27514 GCA_048497945.1 Verrucomicrobiota bacterium
GCCGGTAAGGACACCGGCGACCACCGGGGAGTCAGCGCGATTCGTGAAAGTTAAGTGAGTCTGCCGGTAATACCCATGCGCAGCTGGACAGCTCCGGCGGGGCGGGACACTTTCGCGGGCATGAACGATGGCGAGTTGGCGCAATGCTACGCGGCCCTGGGCGTCTCGCCGGGCGTGTCGCTGGACGAATTGGAGCGGGTGTTCATGAAGCGGAATTTCTCGCTGCTCAAGGGGCGCACCGGCGCGGCCGACGAGGCGAACCCGCAGCTCGACCAGCAGCGCCAGGTGTTGCGCGAGGCCTACGAGCGCGTGGCCGGCCACCTGCGCGCGCAGCAGGCGGCCGGCGCCGCGCGCAAGCGCCCGCAGCTGGCGGAGGTGCACCCGCCCAAGCCGCCGCAGCCCGCGGCGACGCTCCTCGCGCCGCCGCCCCCGCCGCCGCGCCGCGCGGCGGAGGAATTCGCGTTGTTCGCCTTCGACAACTGGAAGGTCAACACCTTCGTGCCGCCGCTGCTGCTGGGCCTGGTGTTCCTGCTCGTCCTCAGCCCGGCGCGGCAGTTCCTCCTCGGCGCCTCGGTGTGGATGCACGAGGTCGGGCACGCGCTCCCGGCCTGGTTCGCGGGCTGGCGCGCCACGCCGCTGCCGCTCGGCTGGACGCCCGTGGAGCAGGTGCACTCGAACTTCGTGTACTTCGGCGTCCTGACGCTGCTGGTCCTTTTCTTCCTCGCGGGCTTCAGGGAGCGCAAGGTGTGGCCGGTGCTGGTCGCGCTGCCGCTGCTGGCCCTCCAGTTCCACATGACCTGGCTCATGCCGGAGCACCGGAAGGAATTCTGGATGATCTTCTCCGGCGTCGGCGGCGAGTTCGCGCTGAGCACGCTGCTGATGATGTCGTTCTGGGTCCAGCTGCCGGAGAAGTTCAAGTGGCACTACGCGCGCTATTTCTTCTTCCTGCTCGGGGCGGCGGCGTTCCTCGCGATCTGGTGGCGGTGGCGCGACATCTACCGCGGGCTCGAGGAAATTCCCTTCGGCTCGATGATCAACGGCGAGGACGACGCGAACGGCGACATGAACCGCCTGATGAACGAGTACGGCTGGAGGAAATTCGACATCCGCCGCACGTACTACCTGCTCGGCAACGGGTGCTGGATCGCGCTCGGCGCGACGTGGCTGGCCTTCGCGCTGCGCCTGAACAAGGCGGCGGACTGGGTGGCCGGGCGGTTCATGCGGACCGACGAGGCGACGGAGGGAAATCTGATAAACCGGGAATCTTGAAATCAGGAATCGTGAAATTTGATAGAGCGGCTTCCTGAGCCGCGGTCTTCATTTTCAAGATTTAGGATTTCACGATTCTCAGTTTTCAAGATTCCCCTGTCCGGCGCGTTCTGTTGCCTTCGCGGCATGACTAAATGGCGACTGTTGGCGGGCCTCGGCGGATGTCTGGTGGGATGGACACAACTCTCCGCGGCGCTCGCGCCCGAGGAGCAGAAGATCGTCGCGTGGGTCGACGCGCACCAGGCCGCGTTCGCGACGGACCTCGAGGCGGCGGTGCAGATCGACAGCGCCACCGAGAATCTCGCCGGCGTGCGCCAGATGGGCGAGCATTTCGCCCGGCAGCTGGCGGAGCTCGGCTTCGCGGCGCGCTTCGTGCCGCTGCCGGCGTCGACCGGCCGCGCCGGCCATCTCGTGGCGGAGCACAAGGGCGGCAAGGGCAAACGCGTGCTGCTCATCGGCCATCTCGATACGGTGTTCCCCGGCGCGAACTACCGGCGCGAGGGCGACACGGTGCACGGCGCGGGCGTCGCCGACATGAAGGGCGGCGACGTCGTCATCATCCAGGCGCTGCGCGCGCTCCACGCCGCCGGCGCGCTGGAGGGCGCGCAGATCACGGTGGTGATGACGGGCGACGAGGAGGCGGCGGGGAAGCCCGTGGAGGTTTCGCGCCGGGACCTGTTCGAGGCCGCGGCGCACAGCGACGTCGCGCTGGCGTTCGAGTCGGCGATCGGCAACACCGGCACCGTCGCGCGGCGCGGCAGCATTTCCTGGGAGCTCGAGGTGCAGGGCGCCACGGGACACTCGTCGGGGATCTTCTCGGCGGCGATGGGCGACGGCCCGGCCTACGAGATGGCGCGGATCCTCACCGGTTTTCGCGAGGTCGCGCGCGGCCTGGACGGCGTCACGCTCAGCCCGGCGCTGGTCGCGGCCGGCACCGAGGCGGAGCTTTCGCGCACCGGGGGCAGGGTGGCGGGCAAGACCAACATCGTCCCGCAGCGCGCGCTGGTGCGCGGCGACCTGCGCACGGTGAGCGCGGCGCAGCTGGCCGAGGCGCAGGCGCGCATGCAGGCGGTCGTGAAACAGAACCTGCCGCGCACGTCGGCGGTGCTCACCTTCAACGAAGGCTACCCGGCGATGTCGTCGGAGCCGGCGAACTACGCCCTGCTGGCGCAGCTCGACCAGGCCAGCCGCGACCTCGGCCTGGGGGAAATCACGGCATTCGACCCGCGCGGGCGCGGCGCGGGTGACATCGCGTTCGTGTCGCCGCCGTTGCCGGGGCTGGACGGCCTCGGGCTGGACGGCCCGGGCCAGCACACCGCCAACGAGTCGAGCGACCTCAGGCGCGCGCCCGAGCTGGTGAAGCGGGCGGCGGTGCTGATTTATCGCTTAACGCGATAAAAGGAAGAAGGCAGAAGGAAGAATTGGGAAGGTCGTTCCGGAGATCAGGCGACGGCTTCCGTTTTCTTAATTCTTCCTTCTTAAATCCTACTTTGCCGCAGCGGCCTCCGCGGCGGGCAGTTCCATCAGCCGGATGCGGCGGTATTCCATCTGGCCGCGGTCGCCCTCGAGGCCGATCGGGCCGGTGGCCGGGACCTTCATCGCCTCCTCGAGCACCTCGCCGTTGCAGGTGGCGCGGGCGACGCCGTCCTTCACCGTGACCTCGAGGTCGTTCCATTCCTGCGGCTTGTAGTTCTGCAGCCTGGTGTACGGGCCGGCGAGGAGGTAGTCGCGGCACTGCAGTTGCGGGCCGCGGAGGTAGACGCCGCTGTCGGCGTTGGGCGTGGCGCGGAACTGCAGGCGGAGCACGAAGTTCTTCGGGAATTCCTGCTGCGTCCAGAGCTGCTGGATGCGGCGGCCGCCGGGCGCGGTGGTGACGATGAGGCGGCCGGCCTTGGCGACGTAGCGGCCGTCGGGCGTGGCGGTCTGGCCGTCGAAGTTCACGGCTTCCTTCACGACGGGCCACGGCGCGGACTCGAAGCTGCTCTGCCATTTCATGGCGCTGGCGATCTCCTCCGGCGTGGTGGCGCGGTAGCCCCAGCCGGTGAGGTCGTGGCCGTTGAAGAGCGCGACGAAGTCGTTCTCGATCGTGAACTCGTCGTTCTCGCGGTCGAGGAAGCCGAGCGTGGCGAACACCGGGCGCAGGCCCTTGGCCCACTTCACGTAGCCGGCGTTGTTCGGGTGCAGCAGGTCGGGGAATTCCTCGGGGATGGCGTCGTTCTGCGGCGTGGCGAAGAGCTTCCAGGTGTCGACGACGGTGACGTTCGGCAGGTCGGCGGTGGCGTCGAGGATCATCTGGTTGATGCGGCGGATCAGGTAGGCCGGGCGGTTCTTCTTGCCGGAGCTCGGCATTACCTGGCACAGCACGACCGGCATCGCGGGGTTGGCCCGGCGCAGCTCGTCGAGGATGAGGCGGATGTTGCTGACCGCGCTCCACGGGTTGCCGCCCTTCTCGTCGAGGTCGTTGGTGCCGATGAGCAGCACGACGGCCTTCGGCTTCAGCGCGATCACGTCCTCCTGGAGGCGCACGAGCACGCCGCGGGTGGTGTCGCCGCTGATGCCGCGGTTGGCGACCTTCAGCTCGGGGAACAGGCCGTCCAGGTCGTCGTGCCAGCCCTGCGTGATGGAATCGCCGAGGAAGACGATCGCGCCCTGGTCCTTCTGGACCTCGCCGGCCCACTTGTTGCGGCGTTCGAGCCAGAGCTTCTTGAACCAGTCGTAGCGCCGGATCGGGCCGGTGCCGGCGAGGCCTTCGTCGGTCGCGGGCACGGCGTAATGCGGGTCAAGTTTCGGCGCGGTGGCGACCGGGGTGGTCGGGGCCGCCGGGCTGGCGGCGGGCGTGGAGGACGGGGCGGAGGCGCAGCCGGCAAGCAGCAACGTCGCCAGGAGGAGCCCGTTCGACAGGCTCAGGGTACGAGGGGTAAGGAAGCGCATGGGGATGGAAGGAAGTGACCACGAAACACACGAAATACACGAAAGCCAATTTCGGCTCACTATTGAACGAGGAAGGGGAGGGCCGTAGCCCAGCCAAGCGACGAGCTTGCCAAAGAAACAAGGGGCCGCTTTTCTATTCGGAATCCCAGTGGGAGGATGTGCTTCCCGATGGGAAAGCACGCAACGGACGCTTCTTCCTCTCATGTCGAAATTTCTCTCCAACAGTATAGTCATTGAGGGCCTGATCAAGGTGGCGGAATTCGGTTCTGGCTTCCTCGCGTGGTATGTCTACAGCCTGGCAACCGAGGGGAAACACGATGTGCCGTTCGGGCTGGACTGGATTGTCGGTGCCCTTGTGACCATCGGTCTCCTGGTGATCGACATCGCGATCCGGGTTAACCGTCTCACCGAGGCCCAGGCTCACGGGGCCGCCAAGCTGAAGACTGAAATCCAGCAAGAGATGGCGAAGGCGGCGGAACGCGAAACCGCTGCGATCACCAAGCTCGCCAAATTGATCGACCAGCAATCGGACAACGGTTTGGTGAAGAAAGCCCTCAGCTATGCGAACCGGGAGCTTTCCCCGGCAGACACACAATCGGTTTGGGCGGAACTGATGGACATGGCCCGACGCAGCTATCGTGCGACCAACTACATCGAGCCGAAATCATTCTATGGCAGTGGCAAAGCGCAAAGCGTACTGTTGCTGCAGAAGACCAAATTGCGGCTTAATCCCACGAATTTCAATCTGCAGAAAGTGCTCATCTGGGATACGCAGGAGGAGCGCGACTCAGGCGCGGCGCGCAAGATCGTGGAGGAGCACCAGAACGACAAGCTTGCCCAGATGCATTTGCGGGGAATCCTGCATCGTCAGATCACGCAGGACGGAAAATTGAGTCAGATTTTGAGAGACGAGCTTGGCGGGCAAATCGACTTCGCCGTTTTCGATGAAAAGGTCGTCCTGATCTGGCACCTGAATGCCGCGCGGGAAATCACGGGGTCCGAGGTCCTCGAATCGCCCGTGCGCGTGGAGGCTTTCTTGAAGTTCTTCAAGCACCTGTTCGAATCGTGCGAGAGTGACGGCCTATGAGTCAGGCCCGTCAGGTTGGTTCTGTCGCTTTGATCATTCGGCCGCTGACGACCGTCGATCGGGTCGCGATCAAACATTGGCCGCCCTACACGGGTGACTTCGCCCCGCTGGACTACGCATTGCGCGACGGCGGGTGGCTCGACATGTTTCCCGAATCCGCGGTTCACCGGCAGTTGGGTTTGTGGCAGGGGGAGAAGCTGGTCGGGTTCTCGCTATTGACGGGCATCCAGGACAGACAGGCGGAATTCTACATCGCCATCCACCCGAGCGAGACCGGCCGCGGCTTTGGCCAGCGCGCCACGCGCGCGGTGCTCGACTACGGCTTTGCCCGGCTCGGCCTGCAGATGATTTACCTCAAGGTGCGCGCCTGGCACGCCCGCGGTATCCACGTCTACGGCAAAATGGGCTTTGTGGCGACCGGCGAGAAGACCGAGGCCATCCAGGGGGCCGATGTGCGGTTCATCATCATGGAGGTCCGGCCCGATCGATTGTCGCGTCCTGCCTAGCGCTTTCGGAAGGCGAAGCGCTGATAAAGAATTTTGCGCGACCGGAATCCTTCATACATTTGACCGCCGACGAGGCCGGCGAATTCCCCGAAGAGATGCTGGAGGCGCGGCGGGATGAATTCCGCGATGAGGCGGCGCTTGCGCTCGTCGTCGGCGCGCATGGCGTCGGCGACGCCGGCCGTGATGTCCTCGTGCGCGACGCGCTCCCAGCCGGGCTGGGCCGCGAGGGCGGCATGCCACGCGGGCACGTCCTCCGCGGCGCGGAAATCGGTGTAGACGAACCAGCCGCCCGGGCGCAGCACGCGCGCGGCCTCGGCGAAGAAGCGGTCGATGTGCCCGTAGCAGTGGCTGCTCTCGACGTTCACCACGACGTCGAAGCTGGCATCGGCAAACGGCAGCCGCTCGGCGTCGCCGGTAACGAAGGCGAGATTCGGCACGGCGGCGTGGCGCTTTTGGCAGAGCGCGACGGCCTCCGCGGAAAAATCGGCGCCGGTCATCCGCGCAGGCCGGTGGTAGCGCGCGAGGAAGCTCGCGCCGCCCCCGCGGCCGGAGCCGACCTCGAGCACGTCGCGGCCGGCGAGGTCGGCGGCGGAGGCGACGCGATGGTAGAGCTGGATGCAGAGGCGGTCGGGTTCGTCCTCCTTCGCCAAGGCGACGAAGGACAAGTCCGGCTGCCCGTCGCGGCTTTCCAGAAAGCCGTAGTTCATGAACGTCCAGTCCATGCCCGTGTAGCGTTTCGCGAGCCGGCCATACCACCAGCGCCAGAGCAAGCGGCGCAACAAGGGCGAGTGCTCGAGCACAAAGACCGCGACACGGATCAACATGCCGCGAACCTGACAGCCGCCCGCGCCATCCGAAAGCGCGAAAGTCACCCCAACCGCAAGTAGTCTAATAGACTACTTGCGGTTGCGTGGCGCAGCATGGGGGGCATGGGGAACAAGTAGTTTAATAGACTACTTGAGCGGCGGAGGAACCGGGGTGGGGACAGACAAAAAACCCGGGCGGGGGGCCCGGGTTGCTGTAGGGCGGGGTCGCTGACCCCGCCTGGTGCGAAGGCGGGATCAGCAATCCCGCCCTACATTCTTCGTCAGCGCACCACGCGGGCGCCGCCGCCGGCGATCGTCTTCTCGACTTCCTTGCGGGTGGCCATCGAGGTGTCGCCGGGCGTGGTCGAGGCCAGCGCGCCGTGGGCGGCGCCGTAGTCGACGGCCTTCTGGGCGTCGTTGAACTCGAGGAAGCCGAACTGCAGGCCCGAGGCGAAGGAGTCGCCGCCGCCGACGCGGTCGAGGATCTCCAACTCCGGGTACTTCTTGCTCTCATGGAATTTGCCGTCGTGCCAGAGGATCGCGGACCAGTCGTTCTTCGTCGCGGTATGGACGTGGCGCAGCGTGGTGGCGGCGACCTTGAAGTTCGGGAATTCCTTCACGGCGGTCTCGATCATCGCCTGGAACGCGGCGGTCTCGATGTGGTCGAGCTTCTCGGCGCCCTTCACGGCGAAGCCGAGCGAGGCGGTGAAATCCTCCTCGTTGCCGATCATGACGTCGACGTACTTGGCGATCTCGCGGTTGACCTCCTGGGCCTTCTTGAGGCCGCCGATGGTCTTCCAGAGCGAGGGGCGGTAGTTGAGGTCGTAGCTGACGATCGTGCCGTGCTTCTTCGCGGCCTTCACGGCCTCGACGGTGAGCTCGGCGGTGGTGGCGGAGAGCGCGGCGAAGATGCCGCCGGTGTGGAACCAGCGCGCGCCGAGCTTGCCGAAAATGTGGTCCCAGTCGAAATCGCCCGGCTTGAGCTGGGAGGCGGCGGTGTTGCCGCGGTCGGGATTGCCGACGGCGCCGCGGATGCCGAAGCCGCGTTCGGTGAAGTTGAGGCCGTTGCGGACGGTGCGGCCGATGCCGTCGTCCTCGCGCCACTTGAGAAAATCCGTGGCCACGCCGCCCTGCATGATGAAGTCCTCGATCAGGTGGCCGACCTCGTTGTCGACGAAGGCGGAGCAGACCGCGGTCTTCAGGCCGAAGCATTTGCGCAGGCCGCGCGAGGTGTTGTACTCGCCGCCGCCCTCCCAGGCGGCGAAGGACCGCGCGGTGCGGATGCGGCCCTCGCCCGGATCGAGGCGGAGCATGATCTCGCCGAGCGAGATCTGGTCATAAACACAGGAGTTGGCGGGACGAATGGTCAGGGACATGGGGAAAAGGGAACGAAGGGCAGAAAAGGGATCAGGGCAAGGCCGGGATGGGGCATATATTCAGCCGCAGGAATTCGGCTTGCGGCAAGCCCGGAATGATTCAGGTATGAAATCACGGTTCACTTATGAACCGAAAAGTCCGTCACCCAACCCCGTCCAGCCCCATGCGCTTCGAGCACTTTGCCCTCAATGTTCCCGACACCCGTGCCGCGGTGGCATGGTACGTCCAGCATCTCGGCCTGAAGGTGGCCCGCACTCGCGCGGAGGCGCCCTACACGACCTTCCTGGGCGACGACACCGGCCGCGTGTTCATCGAGCTCTACACCAATTCCAGGGATCCGATCCCGGACTACACCGCGCAACATCAGCTGCGGGTGCACTTCGCCTTCGCCGTCAAGGACGCGGTGGCCGAGCGTGCCCGCCTGCTCCAGGCGGGGGCGACGCCGGTCGTCGAGGAACCGCAGCCCGACGGCTCGCTGCTCATCATGCTGCGCGACCCCTGGGGCGTGCCCGTGCAGCTTTGCCAGCGCGCGCAGCCGTTCTGAGAATTTCCGCGGCGGCGCTCCACTCGAACTGCAGCCGCCTTGCGGGTTGTAGGGCGGGATCGCTGATCCCGCCGGTTTGGACGCACGTGGCGCAGGCGGGATCAGCGATCCCGCCCTACAATTTGATCCAGAGGCTATGACCTTTTGAAAACACCCCATGGGCGTCGTTCACCCGAGCCGGTGGTCATGGCCCGCCGCTGCAGCACGAGCCTCACTTCCGGTTGCCGTGGTAGCCGAGGGAACGGGACAGTTCCGCGGCCGCCTGCGTCACGATCGCGCTCATCTCGGGGATGCGCTCGCGCGTGAACCGTACGGTGGAGGCCGTGATGCCGATGGCGCCGACCGGCGAACCATCGGAGGAGAAGACGGGCGCCGCGACGCAGCGCACGCCGAGGTTGAACTCCTCGTCGTCGAGGCTGTAACCGCGCTTGGCCGTGAGCTCGGCCTCGCGGCGGATGTCCGCCAGCGTGACGAGCGTGTGCGGGGTGCGTTTGGTCGGCTTGGCCTTGCCGAAGATCGCGTCGATGCGGTTGCGGTGCAGGAAGCCGAGGAAGCATTTGCCGGTGGACGAGCAGTGCAGTTCCGCGAGGAAGCCGGGGCGGGACGCGGCGCGCAGCGGATGGGAGCTGTCCTGCACCGCGACGATGAGCGCGCGGTCGTCGCACGGCACGGCGAGGTGCGAGGTCTCGTCCGTGCGGGCGGTGAGGTCCTGGAGCACGGGCAGGGCCGCGGTGCGGATCTCGGTGCCGGCGAGCGAGGCGTTGCCCAGGTGGATCAGCACGGGCCCGAGCTCGAAGCGGCTGTCCTCCTTGCGGACGAAGCCCTCGAGCTGGAGCGTGGCCATGATGCGCAGCGTGGTGGTGACGGGGATGCGCAGCGTGCGCGCGATCTCGGCGGCCTTCTGCCCGTCGGGATTCTGCGCGAGGAGCTTCATGATGCGGCATGCGTTCCGCAGGTTGGGAATGACGTAGCGCTCGAGGGCGGCGGTGTCGGGGCTGGCGCGGGTGGACGAGCGGCTCATGGGAAAGGAAGGCGGGAGGTGAAGCGCGGAGGATGACCCCGCCGGGGCGGGCATGGCAAATTCATTAGTGAAACCGAGGTTCAGGGTTGGCGACCCAGGGCGGGATTGAGCCGGAGGGCCTCGGTGTAGTGCCGGGCCGCCTCTTCCCGCCGCCCGAGCTGCCGGAAGGCCAGCGCGAGGGTCATGTGGGCGTCGGCCTGGTCGGGATTGAGGCGGAGCACCGCCTCGCCCTGCCCGATGGCCTCGTCGTAGCGGCCGTGGTCAAGCAGGGCGCGGGCATAGGTCAGGCGGGCATCGAGCGACGCCGGCTCGAGCTCCACCGCCCGCTCGAAGTGGGGGATGGCGGCCGGCAGCCCCCGGGTCATCATCAGGGTGACCGCGAGGTTGATCTCGGCGTCCGTGTAGGCGGGATCGAGCCGGAGGGCGGCGGTGAACTGGTCGATCGCCTCGGGGAAGCGGTCGCTCATGGCGAGGGCCACGCCGAGGTTGCGGTGGGCCACGGCGTAGTCCGGGTTCAGCTGCAGGGCCTTTTCGAACTGCTCCCGGCTTTCCGGCAGGCGCTCCAGGGCGAGGTACGCGCTGCCGAGGTTGTTGTGCGCCTCGGGATAAGCCGGGTGCAACTGGAGGGCGCGCTCGAGGTGGGGCAGCGCTTCCTGCGGGCGGTTGAGGCGGAGGAAAAGGTTGCCGAGGTTGTTTTCCGCCGGCGCGTGGTTGGGATGCAGGCGAAGGACCGTTTCCAAATGCGGCAACGCCTCCGGCACGCGGCCCGCGGCGCTGAGGGCGAGCGCGAGGTTGTGATGGGCCATCCAGGCGTCCGGATTCCGGGCGAGGGTGGTTTCCCAGAGCGTGACCACGTCGCGGTACATGCGGCTCTGCCGCCAGGTGAGCGTGCCGAGCCCGCCGAGCAGCAACCCGGCGAGCCCGAACGCCGCCGCGCGCGGCAGCCGGTCGCCGGCGAGTTTCAGCCCGGCGCCCGCCAGCGCGAAGAGAGCCAGGCTGGCGAGGTACTGGAAGTGGTCGGCGACGTAGGAAAAGACGAACGGGTAGACGTTGAAGAAACCCAGCACCGGGAAGAGCGAGCCGGCGAACAGGAGCCCCGCGGCGAGCGGCCCGCGCTGCGATCTCGCCCGGTAAAGCAGGAGCCCGAACAGCGCGGCGGCGGCGAGCAGGCAGGCCCATTGCCAGGGCTGCGTGGCGTCGATGGCCCAGCGCGGATAGACGAAGAGCAGGTCGAAGGGCCACGCGACGCTGCGGAGGTAGAACCAGAAGACCTTGCCCGCCAGCACGGCGCGATCGAGGAAACCGAGGGCGAAGTCCGCGCCCTCCGCGCCGATCTGGATCTTCTCGAGATGCGCGGTGAACAACCCGCCGCCGGCGCCGAGCGCGAACCATGGCAGCAGCGGCAGCACGTCGCGCCGCGGATCGAGCCGGCCGCGGCGCCACCAGGCGACCACCAGCAGCGCGGCCGGAAGCGTGGCGGTGACGGTCTTGGTCAGCAGCCCGAGGGTGAAGAGAAACGTCGCCAGCGCGTAACTGCGCCACGGCCCGCGATCGCCGGGGCGTGAAGCCCCTCCCGCGGGATTGAAGCGCAGGTAGGCCAGGGCCGCCGCGAGGTAGAAGACGAGCGAGAGCGTGTTCTTTTGTTCCGCGATCCAGGCGACGGACTCGACGCAAACCGGATGGAACGCGAACAGCAGCGCGGCCAGCATGGCGCCGGGCACGGCGAGGCGGCGCAGCACGACAAGGAACTGCGTGGCGGCCAGCGCGTGCAGCGCGAGGTTCAGCAGGTGGTAGCCCGGGGTGGCGTCGCCCCACAGCCGGTGCTCGAGCCAGAACGCGCTGTGCAGGACGGGATAGTATTGCTGCGTGGCGCCGACCTCGAACCAGATGCGGCCGAGCCCGGCGAACGAACGCAGGTCCGCGCGCGTGACATGTCCCGCGTCATCCCAGAGGAACGCCCCGGACAAGGCCGGGCCGTAGGCCAGCAGCAGGAGCACCAGCACGACGGCGAAGAACCAGCCCGCCGGCAGCTCGCGCGGAAGCGCACGGGCGGAAGAGGCGGGCGATGGCGGGGGGCGGGGCACGGGGAGATGAAAGCCGGATCGGGCGGGGCGTCGAGCTGCTTGCTGGAGGCGGGGTGCCCTCACCCCGCATGGGCGTGATGTGCCACGGGGTGAGGGCACCCCGCCTCCAGAAACCAGCCCGGCCAAAAAAATCGCCGCCAACCTTGCGGATGGCGGCGATGCGATGAATGCCCCAGGAAGACCTCGCTCAGAGGTCGAAGCTTGCGGTGAAGAAGAACTGCTGCGGATCGATGATGCGGTACGTGTGGATCGTGCCGTCGGGGAACGCGCCGACCGGCTGCAGGCGGCCGTTTTCACCGAGGTTGCGCACGTTGACCTGGAAGGTCGCGCCGACCTTTTCGTTCCAGAGCTTCGTCTTGTAGGAGACGAACATGTCGACGTAGTAGTGCGACTTGTCGTAGATCGGGCGATTCGGGTCGAGGTCGGTGATGATCGCCGGCAGGGACTGGACGCCGTAGTAGCCGATGGCGGCCTTGTCCTCCCAGCGGACGGCGCCGCCGACGGTCATCTTCTTGAGCCACTTGTTGTCGCTCAGGCCGGCGAGCTGGTAGCTCGTGCTGGCGCGGAAGTTGTACTTGCGGACCTGCGGGTTGTTCTTGCCCTCCTGCGCCGCCATGATGGCGAACGGCGCGCTGACGAACGCCTTGAAGTTTTCCTCGGGCGTGACCGCGGTCGAGGCGTACGAGGCGACGCCGGGGGTGGTGGCGGCCACGGAATAGCGGTGCTTCCACCAGAGCTTGCCCGGGTTGCCTTCCGCCGCCGCGTTGGCGTCGGTGATGGAAGGATCCACGATCGTGCTCCAGATCGACATGCGGTCGTTGATCCAGTTCACGAGCGAGGCCGAGATGTTCTGCGTGACCGAGTTGTTTTCCGTGACGGAACCGGTGACGGTCCAGTAGCGGTTCGGGTTCACGTTGATCTCGATTTCGTTGCCATAGGAGCGGATGTCCGAGGTGGCGCCGATCGGGGGCGTCGGGTTGGCGTAGTAGGTGTTGTTGGCGGCGCTGATCTTGGTCTTGGCCTCGACCTCGGCGACCACCTGGTCGGCGCTCCACGTCGGATTCTGCCAGGTGATCCAGCGCTTGGCATTGTCATAGAGGTTGATGAACGGCGTCGGGTTGCCGGCGCCGAGCGTCTGGAAGTCGATGCGCAGGACGCGGCCGGCCACGGTGTTCATGTCGGTCGTCTGCGAATTCTTCTGGAAGTTGTCGTAGTGCGTGGCGCGGACGACGAGCTTGCCGTCGAAGAGGTTGAGGCCGAGGCCCCAGCTCTTGTCGGTGCCGGTGGTGTTCGGCAGCAGGTTCTTGTACAGGTCCTGCGCGGGATTGGTCGGCAGGAAGCTGTCGGACTTGTTGAAGTTGACCGACAGGCCGTTGAGCAGGCTGCCGAAGAAGTGGCTGCCGCCGTCGGCGCTCTGGACGAGGCGGTTGGTGTAGCCCGTGTCCATGAACGGGCGCGCGACGAACTGGAGGTTGGTCGTGCGGCCGCCGTTGTCGAAGGCCGTGGCGGACCAGCCGTCGGTCAGCGCGTAGTCGAAGTTGATGCCGTCCGGCGCATAGCCGTTGACCGGGTTGCCGGGGTTGCCGAAGTGGAGGTTCACCTTGTCGTAGCGCGCGCCGACCGTGGTGACGAGGCGGTCGCCGAACAGGTGGCTCTGGAAGACGCCGCCGATCGTCTTGAGCGAGGTCTTCGTGTTGAAGGTGTTGCCGGTCTTGTCCGCCGCCACCTGGCCGATGGTGATGTTCTCGGTCTTGAACGCGCCGGTGGCGGCGTTGCCCCAGACGAAGGGATAGGCGCCGAGGGCGAGGTCGCCCGGGGCATAATCGATGTTGGTGCCCTTGTCGCCGACGTAGAAGCGGTAGGTGCCCTGCGTGAGCGCGACCTGCGCCGGGGTGCCGCTGGGCGAGGACTGGTAGCCGCGGTAGAGGCCGGCGGCGAGCCACGAGGTGTCGGAGGCCATGGCCTCGCGCCAGGAGTACTGGCGGTTCACGCGGTACTTGTACTCGCCGTAGCCGGTCATCTGGAACCAGCCGAGATGCTTGAGCCAGTTCTGCTGCTTGGTCAGGTCGAGGCGGTAGGCGATCTGGGCGCGGCTCGTGTCCCACTGCTGCGGCTGCGAGACGATGCGGGGCTTGTCGACGCTGAGGTACGGGCGGAGGAAGAACGGATTCGGCGTGCCGTCGAGGCGGCGCTCGTTGATGTCGACCATCAGCTGGCCGGACTGGCCGTTGTCGTTGATGATGCCGACGAGGTTGCGCGACCAGCGCTGCGAATCCTCGCGCATGAACGTCACCTGCGCGGCGAGCGTCTGCTCGGCCGTGTTGATGAACATCTGGTCGAGGTTGACGTTCGTCGTCTTGGTGTTGTCCCAAAAGCGGTTCGGCGCCGAGAGGTTGATCGACTCGTAGTCATAGATGCCGCGGTCGCTGATCGTCGGCGTGGTGTTGAAGAGGTACTGCGCGAACGGGCGCGGCGCCGTGCCGGAGAAGGTCGCGCCGGCGGCGGCCGTGGTCTGGAGGTAGCGGGCCGCCTGCAGGGTCGCGGCGGTGGGGCTCGTCGTGCTCGTCGTGCCGCGCGGCGCCGCCCAGTAGGCGAGGCCGCTCTGGTCGATGAACATCTGGCTGTGGTCGTTGCCGAGGTAGCTGGCGGTGAAGACGTCGGGGCCGTTGTAGGTGGCGGCGGTCACCGGGGCGCCGCGGTTGGAGCCGTCGGCGTTGTGGATCTGCTGCGTGACCGGGTCCCAGGTCGGCATGCCGTTGGCGATCCAGTAGGAGATGTTGTCGCGCGGCGGCATCGAGTTCGGGCGGTTGCCGTAGGCGTGGTAGGTCGAGTACGAGGCCGAGAGGGTGGTGTACTTGAACGGCTGGTACTTGATCATGAAGTTGTACCGCTCGGTATCGACGCCGGAGGGCTTGCGCTGGAAGGCGTCGTGCTGGAACACGCCGCTGGCGCGGACGGCCAGCTTGCCCGGGATCAGCACGCGGCCCACGTCGAGGCTGGTGCGCCAGCCGCCGTAGCTGTCGCCGCGCAGCTCGGTGCGGGCGCGGTTCTCGTTCAGGTTGGCGGAGACCGGCACCATGTTGACGGTGCCCGAGGGGTTGCCGAGGCCGAAGACGTTGGCGTTGGGCCCGCGGCTGATCTCGATCGACTCGACGTTGATCGGGTCGACCGGCACGCGGCCCATCGTCTCGATGTTGCCGAGGGAGATGTTGGCCGGGGCGATGCCGCGCACGCGGTTCGCCTGCGTGGGGTTGCTCTGCACGTTGTCGCCGATGCTGCCGTTGCGATCGAGCGTGAAGTCGGTGTAGGTGCCGGTGCCCTCGGTGCCCGCGACGTAGAGGAAGACGTCGTTCATATCGAGCAGGGCGAAGTCCGACATCTGCTGCTTCGTCATGACGGTGACGGAGGAGGCGAGGTCATCGAGCTTCGTGTTGAAGCGGGTGCCTGACATCGTGTTCGCGGAGTAGTAGCCGCGGTTGTCGGCGACGACCTGGAACGGGGACAGGACGACGACGTCCTTTTCCTCGCCCGGAGCCGCGCCGGCGGCGGGCGCGGCCGCGGTTTGGGCGGCGGCCGGCGAGAGGAGCAACGAAAGCTGCGCGAGCAGAAGCCCGGGCAGCGCCAAGGGGAAGCGCTTGCTTGGATTCATAGGGGATGGGTTGGGTAACGGCGCGAGAGTAGAAATGCCGCGTTCGCAAATGCAACACCATTTGCGAACGTATAGTTCATTAGTGAACACAGGCCGCCGGCGCTTTTCCCGGCGGGATGGCGGCGCCGCGCCACGCCGGGGAGCAGGGGGCAACGCTTTTTCTTCCGGAGGGTCCGTCGAAAAATTCTCCTTGCTTGGTGATTTCTCGTATTCAATCATGAATTGATAGTTCATTAGTGAATGCGCTGCTTCGCCTCCGGGCGCGGCGGCATCCGCCTCCCACCCCAACCCCCGGTTATCCCTCCATCCGCCCCGCGCGGATGCTCCCGCTCCCCTCACTCTCCCACCTTTTTCGCCAGACGCGGACCGTGCCGGTGCGTTTGCCCCCTCGATGGAGGGGTGACCCAAGCGCAGGCTGGCGTCCCGTCGGTTTGTGCTCTCAGCTGCCAAGGTTTCATGAACATCCACCCCGACCCCCTGATCCAGTTTGCGGCCACGCTGCCGCCCGAGGAATTGCGCCGCCAGTTCGTGGTGGACGGCTTGTTCCAGCCGGGGGCGGTGACCCTCCGCTGGTGGGAGACCGACCGGACCGTGCTCGGCGCGGCGGTCCCGCTCGCCGCGCCGCTGGCGCTGCCCGGCGACCCGGCACTCCGCTCCGCCTTCTTCCTCGAACGCCGCGAGGCCGGCGTCATCAACCTCGGCGGCCCCGGCAGCATCACGGTCGACGGCAAGTCCTACGCGATGAACCCGCACGACGCCCTCTACATCGGGCGCGGGGTGAAGGACGTGGTGTTCGCCTCCGCGGCGGCCGGCCAGCCCGCGCGCTTCTGGATCCAGTCCTACCCGGCGCACGTCGCGCATCCGGTGCACCACGTCGTTTTCTCCGAGGCGCTCGGCGCCAGGCTCGGGGCGCGCGAGACCGCCAACGAGCGCACGCTCTTCAAGCTGATCCATCCGGGCGCCGTGTCCACCTGCCAGCTCGTCATGGGCTTCACCCGGCTCGAGCCGGGCAGCGTCTGGAATTCCATCCCCCCGCACACCCACCTCCGCCGCTCGGAAGTGTACCTCTACTTCAACCTGCCGCCGACGCACGCCGTCTTTCATTTCATGGGCGAGCCGTCCGCCACGCGCCACGTCATCGTGCACGACAGCGAGGCCGTGCTTTCCCCGCCATGGTCCATCCACTGCGGCGCGGGCACCTGCGCCTACAGCTTTGTCTGGGGCATGGGTGGCGAGAACCAGGAATTCTCCGACATGGATCCCGCGCCGGTCGCGGCGCTCCGCTAAGGCTTCCCATGACCAAGGTGCTCGATCGTTTCCGGCTCGATGGCAAGGTGGCGCTGGTTACCGGCGCCTCGCGCGGCCTCGGCGCCGGCATGGCGGAGGCGCTGGCGCAGGCCGGGGCCGACGTCATCCTCGTGGCCCGCGGCGATCTCGGCGCCACGCAGAAACTCGTGGAGGCCGCCGGCCGCAAGGCGTACCCATTCAAGGCCGACCAGGCCAGCCGCCCCGCGATGAACAAGCTCGCGGCGGCGCTCGGGAAGGAGCTCCCGCTCCCCGACATCCTCGTCAACAACGGCGGCGCGATCAAACGCGGTGCGTTCCAGGACGTCACCGACGCCGACTGGGACGAGATCATGGAGATCAACCTGAACTCCATCTTCCGCCTCAGCCAGGCGGTCGTCCGCCAGTGGCTCGCGCAAAAGCGCCGCGGCAAGATCATCCACACCGCGTCGATGATGTCCTTCCAGGGCGGCATCCGTATCGGCTCGTACCCGGCGGCCAAGAGCGGCCTCGCCGGCCTCACGCGCATGATGGCGAACGAACTCGCGGCGCACGGCATCAACGTGAACGCCATCGCGCCCGGCTACATGGCCACCGACAACACCGCCGCGCTGCAGGCCGATGCCGAGCGCAACAAGGCCATCCTCGCGCGCATCCCCGCCGGCGGCTGGGGCAACCCGTCCGACATGGCCGGCGCCGTCGTCTTCCTGGCCTCGCCCGCTTCCGACTACGTGCACGGGCACCTGCTCGCGGTGGACGGCGGCTGGCTGGGCCGCTGACTTTCTTTCCTAGTTTCTGGTTATGTTGGAGGCGGGACTGCCAGTCCCGCGGGACCATTGGTCCCGCCTCCAGTTCTGACAATCGATCACCTCTACCCCCGTTACCCGATGAAATCCCGGTTTGTTTTCCTGCTGTGTTCGTTGGCGGCGGCCGCTTCGCTTTCGGCCGCCCAGCTTGTGGTCACTGTCACGCACGACCTCGCCATCGCGCGGCCGAGCGAGACCATCACGGTGCCGTGGGCCGACGTCGCCCGCGCGCTGCCCGGCGCGTTGCTGCAGCACATCGCGGTGAAGGATGCCGCCGGACATGTGCTGCCGTACCAGGTCACCAACATCGCCCCCGAGGCCAAGGACCCGAAGAACCTCGGGGTCGCCTACGGCGAACTGATCTTCCAGCACGACTTTGCGGCCGGGGAAAAATCCGCGACCTTCACCGTGGAGAAGATCGACGACGTCGCGCCGGTGTTCCCGTCCAAGGTGTTCGCGCGCTACGTGCCCGAGCGGCTCGACGACTTTGCCTGGGAAAACGACAAGATCGGCCACCGCACCTACGGCCCGGCGCTCGCCGAGCCCGCGAACGGCACGGGCAAGGAAGTCCTCGTCACGAGCGGGCTCGACGTCTGGTGCAAGCGCGTCAGCTACCCGGTCGTCGACCGCTGGTACAATAAGGGCCACGACCATTATCACCACGACGAGGGCGAGGGCATGGACATGTACCAGGTCGGCCCGTCGCGCGGCTGCGGTGGCACCGGCATCTGGGACGGCAAGGCGCTCTACGTGGGCAAAAATTTCCGGACGTGGAAGGTCCTCGCGAACGGCCCGATCCGCGCGATCTTCGAGCTGACCTACGAGACGTGGAACGCCGGCGGCGTTTTCGTCTCCGAAACGAAGCGCTTCACCGTCGACGCCGGTCACAACTTCGATCGCATCGACAGCACCTTCGCCGTCACGGGCGCGAAGGAGGTCACCGTTGGCCTCGGGTTGAACAAAAAGCCCGCCGACAAGGGCCAGGACGAGAAGATCACCACGACCCCGGTGGCGGCCGACGGCTCGCTCGCGCAATGGGTGGCGCAGAAGACGAACGGCGAACTCGGCGTCGCCCTCATCGCGCCGCAGGGTTTCGCCGGTTTTGCCGAGGACGACAGCAACCAGCTCGTGCTGGCGAAGGCCGCGTCCGGCACGGCGCTCACCTATTATGCCGGTGCCGGTTGGTCGAAGGCCGGCGAGTTCACCAGCCAGCAGGCCTGGCTCGATTACGTCACCGCCTGCGCGGCGCGCGTGAAGTCGCCCGTCAAGGTCTCCACCGTCGCCCAACCCTGAGTTTTCCCATCATGAAGCTGCGCGCATGTCTTTCCCTGTTTCTCGCCGGCGGTTTATTTGCGGCGGACGTGCCCGCTGAATTCGGCGGCGCCTCGCCGCTCCAATGGTCGCAGCGCCTCGCGGACTCCGAGATGGCCCGCCGCGGCGACTCCATGTTCCTCGGCGGCGCGCCGCGCGCGCGCTGGGACTACACGACTTCGCTTTTCGGCCTCTCGCTCATCCGGCTGGCGGAGCGCACGGGCCGCGACGCCTACGCCAACTACGGGGCGAGGACCACGACGAGCTACATCGGCGACGACGGCGCCATCGCCACGTACAAGCAGGACGAGTTCAACCTCGACATGATCCCGCCGGGGAAGGTGCTGCTCGCGCGTTGGGAGCAGGGCCACCGCGAGGAGAAATACCGCACCGCGCTCGCGACGCTCCGCGCCCAGCTGGCGAAGCACCCGCGCACGAGCGAGGGCGGCTTCTGGCACAAGCTGCGCTACCCGCACCAGATGTGGCTCGACGGCCTGTTCATGGCGTCGCCGTTCCTTGCGCAGTACGGCAAGGTCTTCGCCGAGCCGGCCGACTTCGACGATGTCGCGCAGCAGATCCTGCTCATGGACCGGCATGCCTACGACCCGGAGACCGGGCTGTATTACCATGCGTGGGACGAGCAGAAGGCGCAGGACTGGGCCGACAAGGCCACCGGGCACTCGCCGAATTTCTGGAGCCGCGCCATCGGCTGGTACGGCATGGCGGTCGTGGACTCGCTCGATTACTTCCCGCCGACGCATCCCGAGGTGGAGCACATCAACGAGGTGCTGCGCCGCTGGGCCGACGGCGTCGTGCGCTGGCAGGACCCGAAGTCCGGATTGTGGTGGCAGGTCACCGACCAGGGCGACCGCCACGGCAACTACCTCGAGGCGACGGCTTCGAGCATGTTCGTCTACACCCTGGCGAAGGGCATCAACCGCGGCTACCTGCCGCGCGACAAATACCTGCCGGCGCTGCTCAAGGGTTACGCGGGCATCGTCCGCGACCTCATCCGCACCGACGCCAACGGCAAGGTGAGCCTCACGCGCTGCTGCGAGGTGGCCGGCCTTGGCTACACCACCGCCGCCGGCAAGCCGCGCGACGGCACCTTTGAGTACTACGTCAGCGAACCGGTCATCGACAACGACCTGAAGGGCGTCGGCCCGTTCATCCTCGCCGGCCTCGAGCTGCAGCAGCTGATCGAGCAGAAGCCCGCGGCCCAGGCCGTGCGCGGCTGGGGCGACTACGCGCGCGTGCTCTCTGCGATCAAGGCGCCGGTTTTCCCGGCGAAGGATTTCCCGATCACGGATTTCGGCGCGAAGGCCGGCACGGATTGCTCCGCCGCCATTGCCGCCGCGATCGAGGCCTGCACCAAGGCCGGCGGCGGCCGCGTCGTGGTGCCGGCGGGCGAGTGGCTCACCGGTGCAATCCGGCTGAAGAGCAACGTGAACCTGCACGTGGGCGCGGGCGCGACGCTGCGCTGGATCTTCGACCCGGCGAAATACCCGGTCGTCTTCACGCGTTGGGAGGGCGTGGAGTGCATGAACTACTCGGCGTTCATCTACGCATTCGAGGAGGAGAACATCGCGGTCACCGGCACCGGCACGCTCGACGGCGGCGCCGACGAGACCACGTGGTGGAGCTGGAACAAGAAGGAGCCGGGCCAGCCGACGAAGCAGAAGGCCGCGCGCGACCGCCTGATCGGGATGGGCGAGAAGAACGTCCCGGTCGCCGAACGCGTCTTCGGCGACGGCGGGTTCCTGCGGCCGAACTTCTTCCAGCCTTATCGCTGCAAGAACATCCTGGTCGAGGGCGTGACGATCGTCCGCTCGCCCATGTGGGAGCTGCACCCGGTCCTTTCGCAGAACATCACGATCCGCGGCGTGAAGATCCACACGCACGGCCCGAACAACGACGGCTTCGACCCGGAGTCCTCGCGCGACATCCTCGTCGAGGACTGCGTGTTCGACACCGGCGACGACTGCATCGCGATCAAGTCCGGCCGCAACGGCGACGGTCGCCGCGTCAACGTGCCGAGCGAGAACATCGTCATCCGTCGCAGCGAGATGAAGGACGGCCACGGCGGCGTCGTGCTGGGCAGCGAGTGCTCCGGCGGCATCCGCAATGTCTTCGTCGAGGACTGCACCATGGACAGCGCCAACCTCGACCGCGCGTTCCGCTTCAAGAGCAACGCGGTGCGCGGCGGCGTCCTGGAAAATTTCTTTGCCCGCAACGTGAAGATCGGGCGGGTGGGGGAGGCGGTGCTCACGATCGACCTGCTCTATGAAGAGGGGGCGAAGGGCGCGTTCCCACCGGTCGTCCGCAACATCCAGCTGGAAGGCATCACCAGCTCCGCGAGCCCGCGGGTGCTGTACATCCGCGGCTTCGCCGGTGCGGTGGTCGATGACATCCGCATCTCCAACTCCACATTCAACGGTGTAACAAAAACGGAGGTTGTCGACCATGCCGGGAGCATCACGCTCCGGAATGTGACGATCGCTCCGGCCGGTGCGGTAAAGAGCCTCAATTCCGTTCCCGCCGCCAAGTAACCCCAAGCCCCCGCTACCCCGCGATGAACAAGCTCAATGAAATCAACGCCCAGATCGGTCGCTACCGCTGGACCATCTGTGCCCTGGTTTTTTTCGCCACGACGATCAATTATCTCGACCGCAATGTGCTGGGTTTGCTCAAGGACACGCTCGCGGCCCAGGGCGTGTTCGGCGACGACAAGGCGGCGCAGGAACTCAATTACTCGAACGTCGTCATCTGCTTCACCTTCGCCTACGCAATCGGCATGGTGCTGGCCGGTCGCATCATCGACGGTCTCGGCACGAAGCGCGGTTATGCCTACTCGCTGATCGGCTGGAGCGCAGCTGCCATCGGCCACGCGTTCGGCCACCACACTTGGAGCTTCGGTTTCTGGCGCGCGGCGCTCGGCTTTTCCGAGGCGGGTAATTTTCCGGCGGCGAACAAGACGATCGCCGAGTGGTTCCCCCGCAAGGAGCGCGCGTTCGCGACCGGTCTTTATAATTCCGGTGCCAACGTCGGCGCCATCGTCGCTCCGCTGAGCGTGCCCTATATCGCCGCGGCCTGGGGCTGGGAATGGGCCTTCATCCTCACGGGCGCGATCGGCCTGGTCTGGCTGTATTTCTGGTACGCGACCTATGGTTCGCCGGCGGACAAGCGCAAGAGCGGACAGATGCAGCAGGCCGAGTACGATTACATCCACAGCGACAAGGACGAGCAGGCGGCCGACGCTTCGAGCACGAAGGTCTCGTGGTTCCGGCTGCTCGGGTTCCGCCAGACGTGGTCGTTTGTCATGGGCAAATTCCTGACCGACGGCGTCTGGTGGTTCTTCATGTTCTGGCTGCCCTCCTTCCTCGCCGGTGAAAACAGCCGCAAGGTCGCTGCCTATCGCGCGGCGCACCCGGATTTCACCGGCGCGGCCGACGCGGTGCCGGGCATCATCAGCTGGACGTTCGCCGTGGCGATCGTCTACACCATCGCGACCGGCGGCTCGATCCTCGGCGGCTGGCTGCCGAAGAAATTCATCAACGGTGGCATGGATCCAAGCAAGGCGCGCAAGCTTGCCATGTTCATCTATGCGCTGTTCCCGCTGACCGTGCTCGCGGCCTCGAAACTGGGCGAGATCAACACCTGGCTGGCGGTCGCCACCATCGCCATCGCCTGCTCGGCCCACCAAGCCTGGTCGGCCAACATCTTCACCACGGTCTCGGACATGTTTCCGAAACGCGCCGTGGCCTCGGTCACCGGCATCGGCGGCATGGCCGGCGCCGTCGGTGGCGTGCTCATCGCCCGCGTGGCCGGCCTGCTGCTGGCGCACTACACGGCGCTCGGCCGGATCGAGTCGGGCTATGCGGTGCTCTTCATGATCTGCGGTTCCATCTATCTTCTCGCCTGGCTGGTCATGCACCTGCTCGCGCCGCGCTTCCAACCCGTCGTCCTGAACTGAACATGAAAATCCGGGCCTGGTGGCTACTCGCGCTTTGCCTGGCCGGCAGCCTGCGGGCGGCACCGGCCCACAACGCCGTCGTGGCCGCGGACGGCTCCGGCGACTTCACCTCGCTGCAGGAGGCGATCAGCAAGGCGCCGCTCATCACCGACCCGGCGGCGCCGCGCTGGGTGATCTTCGTCAAGGCCGGTACCTACTCCGAGCGCATCTACGTCCAGCGGGAGCGCGGCCAGATCCACGTGATCGGCGAGGATGCGGCGAAGACGGTCGTCGTCTACGGCCAGCACGCCGGGATGATCGGACCCGACGGCAAGCCCATCGGCACCTTTCGCACGCCGACCGTGCAGATCGACGGCGACGGCATGGTTTGGGAAAACATCACCTTGGAAAATTCCGCCGGCGAACCGGGGCCGCGCCCGGATGGGCCTGCGGTGGTGCAGGCGCTCGCGCTGCGCACCGACGGCGACAAGCTGGTGTTCCGGCGCTGCCGCTTTCTCGGCTGGCAGGACACGATCCTCACCAACCGCGGCCGCCAGTACTTCGAGGACTGTTACATCGAGGGCCACGTGGATTTCATCTTCGGCGCCGCCACCGCTTACTTCAACCGGTGCACCATCCATGTTAAAAAGGACGGCTACATCACCGCCGCCTCCACGCCGAAGGACCAGCCGTACGGCTACGTCTTCGCCGACTGCAAGATCAGCGGCGTCGCCGGCGCGAAGGCCTATCTCGGCCGCCCGTGGCGCGACTACGCACGCACGATTTTCCTGCGCACGGAGATGTCCGGGGTCGTCCGGCCCGAGGGCTGGCACAACTGGAAGAAGCCGCAGGCGGAGCAGACGACCTTCTACGCCGAGTATGGCAGCACCGGCGCGGGTGCGAGCCCCGCCACCCGCGTGAGGTGGGCGCATACGCTGACCGCCGGGGAGGCCGCCGCGCTCACGCCCGCCAAGGTTTTGGGCGGATCGGATAACTGGGATCCGTTGCAGCCATGAAGTCATCGAGAGCCTCACAACCCATCCCAGCGGTCATCCTGAGCCGTGCGAAGGATCCACTCGGTCGGCGCAACTCCATCCCTTGCCGTGGATCCTTCGCACGGCTCAGGATGACAGTGGCGGGAGTTTGCCTGGGTTTTGGGATGCTTGCGACGGCGCCCATCTGCTCCGCCGCCCCCAAGGGCGCGTACGAGTTCTCCACCTACGAGCAGAAGCCGGACGCCTGGTTCGGGACGCCCGAGGCGCGCGACCTCGCCGAGCACCTGCTGCTGTTCCAGAACGCCAACGGCGGCTGGCCGAAGAACCGCATCATGACGCTCACGCCGGCCGAGGAGGCGGCGAAGCGGAAGGTGCCCGACGACGAGACGCTCACGACGATCGACAACGGCGCGACCACGGGCCAGCTGCAGTTCATCGCGCGCGTCCACGCCCGGCAGCCCGATCCGCGCTACCAGGCGGCGATCGAGCGCGGCATCGATTACCTGCTCGCCGCGCAGTACGGGAACGGCGGCTGGCCGCAGTTCTTCCCGTTGCGCGAGGGCTACTACACCCACATCACCTTCAACGACGACGCGATGGCCGACGTGCTGGAACTGCTCCGCGACGTGGCGCGGCAGACACCGCCGTTCGCCGGCCTCGACGCGCCGCACCGCACGCGGGCCGGCCGCGCGGTGGAGAAGGGCATCGCCTGCATCCTGCGCTGCCAGATCCGCGTCGACGGCAGGCTCACCGCGTGGTGTGCGCAGCACGACGAGAAGACCTTTGCCCCGGCGCCGGCCCGCAAGTACGAGCACGTTTCGCTTTCAGGCCTCGAGACCGTCGGTATTGTTCGCTTCCTGATGGGGGAGGAATCGCCTTCGCCCGGGATCATCGCCGCGGTGCACGCCGCGGCGGCCTGGCTGAAGTCGGTGCAACTTTCCGGCCTCCGCGTGGAGCAGTTCCCCGCCGACACCCCAACCGGGGTCGATCGTCGGATCGTGGCCGACCCATCCGCGCCGCCGCTGTGGGCCCGCTTCTACGAGATCGGAACCAACAAGCCGATCTTCAGCGGGCGCGACAGCATCGTGCGCTACGCGCTGGCCGAGATCGAGGCCGAGCGGCGCGGCGGCTACAACTGGTACGTGAAGCAACCGCGCGAGCTGCTCGAAAAGGAATACCCCGCGTGGGCGCGGAAATGGCCGGCGCCGCCCGGAGGCGGGACCGAGTTCAGCCTCGATACGGCGGAGAAGAAGGTTCGCGAAAAATATCCCGACATCACCCGCCCGTCCGCCGCGCTGCCGCAGGGCGTGGTGGCTTCGGAGAACCTCACCTACGCCGTCGTCGACGGCCAGATCCTGCAGCTCGACATCTACCGGCCCGAGGGCATCGGCCCGTATCCAATCGTGCTGATCGTCCACGGCGGCGGTTGGGAAACGGGCTCGCGCCACATGGAGCGCCCGTTCGCCAGGCAGCTGGCGGCGCGCGGCTACATCGCGGTGCCGGTTTCCTACCGGCTCGGGAAAGCCGGCCAGTTCCCGGGCGCCCTGAACGATCTCCAGGCTGCGATCCGTTGGCTGCGGGCGCACGCGGTCGACCTCGCCCTCGAGGGCCAGAAGGTCGGCGTGCTCGGCGGTTCGGCCGGCGGCCAGCTCGCGGCACTGCTCGGCGCGATGAACCGGGATGACATCGGCGCCGTCGTCGACATCGACGGGCTCGCGGACTTCACCAGCCAGGCCCTGCTCGACCAGCAGGCCGCGCAACCCAGCGCGCCGGTGCGCTTCCTCGGCGGCTCCTTCGCGGACAAACCCGAGGTCTGGCGCGCGGCCTCGGCCATCACGCACGTCAGCAAGGCCAGCGCCCCGACGCTGTTCATCAACAGCACGGTGACCTCGCCGATCCTGCCGGGCCGCGAGGCGATGCGCGACAAGCTCCGCGCCGCCGGCGTCGCCTCGGACGTCATCGTGGTGCCCGACACGCCGCATCCGTTCTGGCTCTTCAACCCGTGGTTTGACCGCGTGCTCGACGAGTCCGACCAGTTCCTGCGCCGGCATCTCGCGGTGCCGCCGCCGGCCGGGCCGACGCTCCATCTCGTCGGCGACTCGACGATGGCGAACAAGAAGGACCCGGGCTATCCCGAGCGCGGCTGGGGCCAGCCGTTCCGCGCGTTCGTGCCGGCGTCGATGCGCCTCGTGAACCACGCGGTCAACGGCCGCAGCACGAAATCCATCCGTGACACCGGCGCGTGGCAGACCATGCTCAACCAGCTGAAGTCCGGCGACTGGGTCGTGATCGAGTTCGGCCACAACGACGAGAAACAGCACGATCCGGCGCTCTACGCCGATGCGGCGACCGCCTATCCGGCCAATCTCCGGCGCTTCGTGGCCGAGGTCCGCGCGCAGGGCGCCAATCCCGTGCTCGCGACGCCGGTTTGCCGGCGCGACTGGGCTCCCGATGGGACGCTGCGCGACACGCATGGCGCCTATCTTGCCGCCGTGAAGCAGGTCGCCGCCGAGGAAAAGGTGCCGTTGCTCGACCTCGAGGCCGTCACGCGCAAGCTGCTGGTGCAGCTCGGCCCCGAGGCGTCGCAAAAGCTCTTCCTGGTCTATGCGCCCGGCGAGCACCCGGCGTTCCCTGCGGGCAAGACCGACAACACGCACTATAACGAGGAGGGCGCGCGCCGGGTGGCCGCGCTCGTGGCGGCCGAAATGAGGGCGCGCAAATTGCCGTTCGCTGACACGCTGTCGGCTGGCAAGTAGGCCGCCGTTCGCTAGTGTCACCGATCCTCATTCCCCTTTCATGAAATCCGAAGAATACCTGAAATCCTGTTTTGGCCTCGAAGGCAAGGTGGCCGTCGTCATCGGCGGCACCGGCGAACTCTGCGGCGCCATGGCCGAGGGCCTGGCCGGCGCGGGCGCCGAGGTCGTGATCGTCGGCCGCAACCTCGACAAGGCCCAGGCCCGGCTCGACAAGATCGCCGCCGCGGGCGGCAAGGCGTGGTTCCATGCCGCCGAGGCGACCAGCAAGGCGGAGCTCGAGGGCCTGCGCGACGCGGTGCTCAAGCGGAGCGGCCGCATCGACATCCTCGTCAACGGCGCGGGCATCAATTCCGCGACCCCGTTCTTCGACATCACCGAGGAGGAGTTCGACCGCATCCTGCGCGTCAACGTGAAGGGCGTGTTCCTCGGCTGCCAGGTCTTCGGCAAGTATCTCGTCGATCGCGGCCAGGGCGGCTCGATCATCAACCTCGGCTCCATGTCGGGCGTCGTGCCGCTGTCGCGCGTCATCACGTACTCCGCCTCGAAGGGCGCCGTGCACAACCTCTCGCTCAACCTCGCCCGCGAGTGGGCCACGGCCCGCGTGCGCGTGAACGTCCTCGTCCCCGGCTTCTTCCCGGCCGAGCAGAACAAGAAGATCCTCTCGCCCGACCGCGTCGCCGCGATCATGGGCCACACCCCGATGAAGCGCTTCGGCGAGGCCCGCGAGCTGATCGGCGCCACGCTGCTGCTCGCGTCCGATGCCGCCGGCTCCTTCATCACCGGCGAGGAGCTCATCGTCGACGGCGGCTACCACGCGATGACGATCTGAGTTTGCCCGCCACGAAACCCACCAAATATACGAAAAGGAACCAGGCCCGGACATGAATCTCTTTCGCGTGATTCGTGTCTTTCGTGGTTAATCCTCCCCGCCATGTCCGCCATCAACCAGTTTCTCCTGAAGCACAAGCTGCGCATCGCGCAGAATCCCTGCATCTCACCCGACTTCTGCCTCGACTGGCACGCGCTCGAGGCCGACATCCTCGCCGGCCGGGTGACGGAGCACGCCAAGAGCCGCTTTGTCACCAAGGTGGGCGAGTGGGTGCTGCTGGAGAACGACGCCGGCGACTGTGCCTGGA
>JBEHYX010000053.1:0-27394 GCA_048497945.1 Verrucomicrobiota bacterium
GACCAAATCCGCATCAAATTGGTCCGCCGGCCAGTCCGAGGAGTTCTATGGTTTCAAGCGCTGGGGCGCCAATCACTTCTCGGTGGATTCAGAGGGTTTCGTGCAGGTTCAGCCGCTTTCCGATGGCCGGACCATCCGCTTGATGGACGTCGTGGAGGAGGCCACCAGCATGGGTCTCAAGGCGCCGCTGGTCATCCGCATGCAGGACACCCTGCGCCACCGCGTCACGCAGCTTAACCAGGTTTTCCAGAAGGCCCTGAAGGACGAGGGCTACAAGGGCGAGTACCGCGGGGTCTTCCCGATCAAGGTCAACCAGCTCCGCGAGGTCGTCGACGAGGTCGTCTCCGCCGGCAAGGACTTCAACTACGGCCTCGAGGCCGGTTCCAAGCCCGAGCTGATGATCGCCCTGGCCATGCATGAGGGCGCCCAGCGCCTCATCATCTGCAACGGCTACAAGGACCACGACTACATGCGGCTCGCGCTCCTCGGCCGCAAGCTGGGCAAGAAGATCATCATCGTCATCGAGCAGCTGTCCGAGGTCGACAGCATCATCGCCATTTCCCAGGAGACCGGCGTGAAGCCGCTGATCGGCTTCCGCGTGAAGCTCCAGACCCGCGGCGAGGGCAAGTGGTCGTCGTCGACCGGTGACAACGCCAAGTTCGGCCTCAACACCGCGGAAATCCTCTTTGCCGTCGAGAAGCTCCGCGCCGCGAAGATGACGCAGTGCCTGCGCCTCGTGCATTTCCACATCGGTTCGCAGGTGCCGAACATCATCACGATCAAGGCGGCCGTGATGGAAGCCGCGCGCTTCTACTGCCAGCTCGACAAGATGGGCTTCCCGATGGGCTACCTCGACGTCGGCGGCGGCCTCGGCATCGACTACGACGGCTCGCGCACGAACTTCGAGTCGTCGATGAACTACACGCTGGGCGAGTATGCCCGCGACGTCGTGTCGAACATCCGCGAGATCTGCGACGCCTCGGGCGTCAAGGTGCCCGACATCGTCACCGAGTCCGGCCGCGCCGTCGCGGCCCCCCACTCCATGCTGGTTGTCGAGGTCTTCGAACGCATCAACAAGCGCGAGTCCCTCGGCAAACAGCACCAGCCCAAGACCCGCCACCGCATCGTCGACGACCTGGCCGCGCTGCTGAAGAACAAGCCGAAGCTCGGCCGGCTCGAGCGCTACCACGACGCGCTGCAGAAGAAGGAGGAGGCGTTCTCGCTCTTCAACCTCGGCTACCTCGACCTCGAGAACCGCGCCGCCGCCGAGCAGATCTTCTGGCAGGTGTGCGAGCAGATCGACAAGGAGAGCACCAAGGCCGGCTACCAGCCCGAGGAGCTCCACGACCTCAAGAAGCTCCTCGCCGACCAGTACGTCTGCAACTTCTCGGTCTTCCAGTCGCTCCTCGACAGCTGGGCGCTAAAGCAGCTCTTCCCCATCACCCCGCTCCACCGGCTGAACGAAAAACCGGGCGTCAACGCCGTGCTGGTCGACATCACGTGCGACTCCGACGGCAAGGTCGGCAGCTTCATCGACCTGCAGGACGTGAAGGACTACATCACGCTCCACCCGCTCAAGCAGGGCCAGCCCTACTTCCTCGGCATCTACCTCACCGGCGCCTACCAGGACATCATGGGCGACCTCCACAATCTCTTCGGCCGCGTGAACGAGGTTCACGTGTTCCTCGAGGACGACGAGCCCAACGGCTACTACATCGAGGAGGCGCTGGCCGGTTCACGCATCTCCGACGTCATCGAGGGCGTGCAGTACCAGTGGGAGGAACTCTGCCGGAAGATCAAGCAGCAGATCGACCACGCCACGAAGAAGGACCTGATCAAGCCCCGCGAAGGCGTACGTCTGGTCGAGTTCTACGAATCGCAGATGATGGCGAAGACTTACCTGAACATCGAACAGAAGAACGGTAAGGCGAAGAAAAAGCGCTAGCGCGCAAGGTGGTCGTCGATTTCCATATCGACGACAGGCGCCGGTGTGGAAACCGGCGCCCACCGGCATCAACGATGGTGCCAGCCGCCGTGGTAATGATAATGCCCGCCGTGCCAGCTGGTCGCCCAGCCGAGACCGATGCCGAGCGTCAGCGGCACCCAGAAATTGTCGACCGGATCGCTGTACACGTAGCGGGTGCGGTAGGCGGGCTCGTAATAGACGACCTCCGGCTCAGGTGTGACCACCTGGCGGACGACGCGGCGCTCAACCGGAGGCGCGGGACGCACGACATCACGATCGCTGTCGGCGGACAGCTTGGCATAGCCGAGCGTCGCCGTGTGGCCGTCCTGGTACTTGTAGGTCACGAGCACCTTGTCGGCGGTGCGGTCGATCCGGAGGATTTCGAGGCCGTTGGCCTTGGCGTCCTGGGTCAGCACGGAAACGTCCGGCAGGAAACTGAGGTAGACCATATGGTCGGCTTGCGGCAGTTCGCCGGCCGGAACCGGCGGAACGTCAGCCCGCACGGTCGCAACCGTGAGGGCGAGAATGGCGAGAAAAGGCAGGGTCTTCATGGCGGTCCTTGGGTGGTTATCTGCCCAGACAGTACACCAGAAGGTTTGTTGCGTCAAAGGGAGCCGTGTAGCCCGGGTCGCTGCCCCGGTGCCTTTAGGTGGTCGTCGATTTCCATATCGACGACAGGCGGCGGTGTGGAAACCGCCGCCCACCCAACCGGGGTCAGCGACCCCGGCTACAGCAGGCGCATCGCCCTTCGGCAGGCTCAGGGCCAAGGCTTAGGCCTTGGGAAACTTCACCCACTTCGCACCGGCCTTGGAGCTCTTCACGGCCGTCTCGATGAAGACCATGCCCTCGACGCCGTCGTCGATCGTCGGGAAATCCAGGTCCTTCGGGATCTTCTCGCCGGCGACCTCCGCGCGGATCGCACGGAAGGCTTCGCGGTAAACGTTGCCGAAGGCCTCGAGGTAACCTTCGGGATGCCCGGCGGGAATGCGTGTGACGGCTGAAGCGGCCTTGCCGACGTAGCCGTTGCCGCGACCCCAGATCTCGGTGGGCTTGTCCGGATACTTCACGAGCAGCTGGTTCGGGTGCTCCTGGTGCCACTCGAGGCCGGCCTTGGTGCCGTAGACGCGGATGTTCAGGTTGTTCTCCTCGCCCACACTGATCTGCGAGGCGTGGATGATGCCCTTCGCGCCGCCCTTGAAGCGAACGAGGATGTTGCCGTCGTCATCGAGTGCCCGGCCTTTCACGAAGGTCGTCAGGTCGGCACACAGCGAATCGATGTGCAGGCCGGTGATGTAGCGGGCGAGGTTCTCGGCATGCGTGCCGATGTCGCCGATGCAGCCCGCCGCGCCGCTGCGCTTCGGGTCGGTGCGCCACGAGGCCTGCTTCTGGCCGCTGGCCTCGAGGTGCGTGGAGAGCCAGCCCTGCGGATACTCCGAGACGACCTTGCGGATTTCGCCGAGGAAGCCGGACTGCACGAGCTCGCGCGCCTGCTTCACCATGGCGTTGCCGGTATAGTTGTGGGTCAGGACGAAAACCTTGCCGGACTTCCTCACCACCTCGCGGAGCTTCTTGGCCTCGTCGAGGTTGAAGGTCACCGGCTTGTCGCACACGACGTTGAAGCCCGACTCGAGGAAAAGCTTCGCCGGCGGGAAATGCTGGTGGTTCGGCGTGACGATGACGATGAAGTCGAGCCGCTCGGACGCGGGCTGCTTCGCCTCGGCCCTGGCCATTTCCTGGTAGCTGGCGTAGACGCGGGACGGATCGAGGTGGAAGTCCTCGCCCGAGGCCTTGGAGCGCGCGGGATCGCTGGAGAACGCGCCGGCGGTGAGCACCGCCTGGCCGTCCATGAGGGAAGCGATGCGATGGACGCCGCCAATGAAGGCGCCGCGGCCACCGCCGATCATGCCGTAACGTAATTTTCTGTTCGTGGACATGGAGGGAATTGAGAGCTGAGGGATATGCGAGAAACCTGAAACTTGAAACCTGAAACCTGAAAATCGGCGCAGGAAATTCGAGCCTGAAGCGGTGCCCTTTTCAGGTTTCCGGTTTCAGGCCTCAGGTTTCCTGCCGCTCCGCGGCCTTACTGGTTTTCTTTGTCGAACGCCGCGTCGAAGGCGATCGTACTGCGGGCGAAGTCGAGCTTGCGCAGGAAGGCGCACGACTCAGCGGCGCCGTGCTCGCGGTCCATGCGGATGTCCTCCCACTCCACGGAGAGCGGGCCCTGGTAGTTCACGTCGTTGAGCGCGACGATGATCTCCTCGAAGTTGATGTCGCCGCGGCCGACCGAGCGGAAATCCCAGAAGCGGCGGGCGTCGCCGAAGCCGGTGTGGCCGCCGAACACGCCGACGGAGCCGTCGCCGTGGCCCCACCACACGTCCTTCATGTGGGCGTGGAAGATGCGCGGGCCGAAGGTGCGGATGAACTTCACGTAGTCGACGCCCTGGTAGCCGAGGTGCGACGGGTCGTAGTTGAAGCCGAAGCGCTTGTGGTTCTTCACCGCCGCGAGCGCCTGCTGGGCGCTGGCGATGTCGAACGCGATCTCGGTCGGGTGGACCTCGAGCGCGAAGTTGGCGTTCTGCTTGTCGAACTCGTCGAGGATCGGCGTGAAGCGCTTGCCGAAGTCGGCGAAGCCCTTGTCCCAGTAAGCCTGCGACGTCGGCGGGAACGCGTAGATCGAGTGCCAGATGGACGAGCCGGTGAAGCCGTTCACGACGACCGGCGCACCCTTCTTGCCGCCCGGCTTCGCGTCGAAGAACCGGCGCGCGGCCTTGGCGGTCAGCGCCAGTTTCTTGGCGGCGCGCTTGCGCACGCCCTCGGGATCGCCGTCGCCCCACACGTCCGGCGGGAGGATCGCCTTGTGGCGCTCGTCGATCAGGTCGCACACGGCCTGGCCGATCAGGTGGTTGGAAACCGCGAAGCAGGTCAGCCCGTTGTCCTTCAGCGTCTCCCACTTCTCCTTGTTGTACTTGTCGGAGGTCGCGGCCTGGTCGACGTCGAAGTGGTCGCCCCAGCAGGCGAGTTCGACGCCGTCGTAACCGAGGCGCTTGGCCAGCGGCGCGAGCTTGGCGAGGGGAAGGTCGGCCCATTGGCCGGTGAAGAGCGTGACGGAGCGGGACATGGCGGGTCCGCCGGAAGGCGGAGTTGAGAGTTAAGAGCTGAGGGTTGAGAGAAAAAAGCGCCCAGGCGGATGGCTCCGGCTGAGCGCTGAGGGCAAAAGAGGAATCGCTTAGTGCGCCGCCGGCGCCGCCGATTTCTTGCGGGTGACCGCGATGATGCTGAAAATGACCGTCAGCACGGCGGGCAGGACGGCGACATTCCCCAGGGCGTGCAGGCCGGCGGCCGCCTGGATGTCAGCCAGCTGGGCCGCCGTCGGCGTGATGCCGGCGGTGCGGATCGCAATGCCGTTGTCGTACCACTTGCCAATGACCGGGAGCACGAAGCTGACGCTCAGCATGCCCGCACCACCGATGATGGCGAGGCCGAGCGCGCCGGTCTTCGGGTAGTTCTCGGCGACAAAACCAACCATCGTGGGCCAGAAGAAGCACACGCCGAAGGCAAACACCGTGGCGGCGGCGAAGAGCATCGCGCCGCTCGCATGCGACATCCAGTAGAGGCCGATCGTGCTCAGAATCGAACTGCCGATGAGCATGCCGATCGGTGAAAGTTTGTGCACGAAAACGCCGGCGAACATGCGGCCGACCGCCATCAGGCCCGTGATCCACACGAGCACGAGGGTGCCGGAGACGCCGGCATGCGAGAGAATGTTCGGAATCCACTGGCCCGAGCCGAGCTCGGTGGCCGCGGTCATGAACATGCAGATGACCATGAGGATGAAACCGGGCGCAAAGCACGCCGCGAACATCGAGCCCATCGATTCACCGCGCTGCACACGTTCCGTCTGCGGGTATTGCTGCCCCATGAACATGAAGAGATAAACCACGAGCGGAAGCAGCATCGTGGCGAACTGCACCTTCCAGCCAAAGCCGGCCGCGCCGAGCGCGACGGCCAGCAGGCCGCCAATTACCTGGCCGCCCGGGAACCACATGTGAAAGTGGTTCAGCTTGGTCGTCTGGTCCTTCGGGTAGAGCGTGGCCACGAGCGGATTGCACGCCGCCTCAACCGAACCGTTGGCAATGCCAAAGAGCAGCGTGCCGAAGAACAGGCTCCAGAAATCCCAGGCGAAGATTGTCAGCAGGATGCCGGCGAGATGCCCAATGAATGCGATGCCGAGGATGCGCTTGAAGCCGAGGCTGTCGACCAGCGGGCCGCCGAACATCATGGCGAGCGTGAAGCCCCAGAAGGCCGTGCCGTTCACCCAGCCAACCTGCTCGTTGGTGAGCTTGAACTGGGTGATCCAGTCACCGGTGGCGCCACCACGCAGGATGAAGCTCATGGCGGTGACGATGAGGGCGACGCAGCTCGCCCGGAACAGACGCGTTTGATTCATAGGGTATGGGATGTGTGTTGGGGGTGACTAAGAAAATCAGGAGGCTCTCAGGCCACGCCGGGGGGCATCGGGGGCCGGTTCATGAAAACGGGGCGACGTTTTCACGGGAATTCGCTCCGGGCAAGGCCGGAGTATGTCCAACGAAAGCGCAGATCGGGGTTTCCACGACCAAACCGCTCAAACAATGCCCAACTTTGCCAGCACCTCGGGCGGCGGGCCCTTGAACTCGGCCAGCGGCGTGTTGCCGACATAACCGAGGTCCTTCATGCCCTCGGGTGTGGTGAAGAAACCGCTCGTCGTCAGGTCGCGGAACTTCGCGAAAAACTTCGCCCCCGCGGCCAGCTCCGGTTTCGCGTCCGGCGCGTGGCAGATATCGTCCGCAATCGCGCCCATCTCGGGGTGGCCGAGGGCGGCGAAATCCTTGCCGAAGCGCTTGCCGGCCTCGGTGTCGATCCACGCCAGGCCGCTGAGCACGATCTCGCGGTCGCCCCGCTGGTCCGGGTAAGGCGAACTGATCCATTCGTCGATGAAGTCATGGACCTTGAGGTCGGCGGCACTGGGCACGGCGCCCTCGGCCGGGATGATGAGCCCGCACAGGGCGGCGGCCGTCCGGCGCTGGTGCTCGGTCATCGTCAGCGGCCAGAAGGCCCCCGGGGCGTATTCCTTGTTGAGCAGCGGGTCGGTGCCGTAGCCCTTCGTCGCGGGTGCGGCGGCCTGCTGGCCGAACGCCGGCTGGCCGGCCACGGAAGCGGCCGCGGTGGCGGCCAGCATCCACTTGATGGCGGTGCGGCGGTCGAGGCGGGAAAGCGATTCGCTGGAGCTCATCGGGAGAAACCTGAAACCTGAGACCGGAAACCGGAAAAGCTGCCGGCCTGACGATGATTGGTGAATGACATGGTTTTAAGATTTGAGAATGGAACCGCAATCGCCCGAGGACATTTTTCAGGTTTCAGGTTTCAGGTTTCCGGTCTCAGGTTTCTAAAGGTTCCCCTTTTTCATCTCGGCCAGCATGTGGTCGCCGGCGCGCCAGGCCAGGGCCATGATGGTGAGCGTCGGATTCTTGTCGGCGTTGCCGCAGAACGGCGCGCCGTCGGTGAGATAGAGGTTCGGAATGTCCCAGGTCTGGCACCACTCGTTGGTCACCGACGTCTTCGGGTCGGTGCCCATGATGGCGCCGCCGACCTCGTGGATGATCCGGCCGCCCTTCTCGATCGGGGACTTGGCGGTCGCGGTCTGGTGCCCGGCGTTGCGGCCGAGGACGCGGCCGCCCATCGTCTCGATGATCCGGGCGAAGGTCTCGTGCATGTGCTCGGCCTGCTTGAGCTCGTGGTCCGACCAGTGCCAGGTGAAGCGCAGCACCGGGATGCCGTACTTGTCCTTCACGACCGGGTCGAGTTCGCAGAACGACTTCTCGTTCGCGATCATCTCGCCGCGACCGGCGAAGGACATGAACGACCCGTAGAAGCGGCGGGCGTCCTCCTTGAGCTTCAGGCCGTAGCTGCCGCGCGTGTAGCGCTCGAGTCCGGCGCCGGCGCCCATGCCGGGCATGCCGCGCCCCCCGCCCCACTCGATGTGATAGCCGCGCGCGAAGCCGAGCTTGCCGGCGAGCTGCTCCTTGTAGAGCCACCACGGCGTGTAGATGTGGCCGCCGCCCGCGCCGTCCTCGTTGTGCGGCGGCAGGTTCTCCAGCGCCGGGATCTGGCCGCCGAGGCTCGCGCCGACGGTGTCCATGATGTACTTGCCGAGCACGCCGCTGGAATTGGCGAGGCCCTGCGGGAAACGCGCCGACTTGGAATTGAGCAGCACGCGCACCGTCTCGCACGCGCTGGCCGCGAGCACCACGACGCGGGCCTTGGCGCGGCATTCCTTGCCGGTCGCCTTGTCGATGTAGATGACCCCGTCGGCCTTGTCCTGCGCGTTGAGCGTGACTTCGCGCACCATCGCGTCGGTCACGATGTCGAGGTTGCCGGTGCCGAGCGCGGGCGGCAGGTGGACCGTCGTCGACTGGTAGTTCGCCCGGATCGAGCAACCGCGGCCGCACGGCGTCGCCCAGAAGCACGCGGCGCGCTCGCTCATCGCCTTGGCCAGCACCCGCTGCGCCTTGGCGTTGCCCGGGTGCAGCTTGGGCGCGAGCACCGCCGGGTCCTGGCGCTGGGTCAGCACCGCGCGATGGATCGAGATCGCGGGAATGCCGAGCTTCGCCATGTGCTTCCTGCCGTAATGCTCGGAGGCGCGGAACGCGGGCGGCGGCTGGAGGCAGCCCGCCGGGGAATCGGGGGTGTTCTCGAGGCCGTCGTTGCTGCCGTAAACGCCGACGAGCATCTCGACCTTGTCGTAGTACGGCGCGATCTGCTCGTAGGTGAACGGCCAGTCGAAGCCGAGGCCGTCGCGGGTCTTCGCCTTGAAGTCGTAGGGGCCGTTGCGCAACGAAATGCGCCCCCAGTGGTTCGTGCGGCCGCCGAGCATGCGCGCGCGCCACCACTCGAACTGCTTCATCGGGTCGTCCGACGCGTTCGTGTAGGGCTCGCCCGGCACCTGCCAGCCGCCGTCGATCGTGGCGTCGTGGAAACCGAACGGCTTCTCCGGCGTGCCCGTGCCGCGCAGCGGGGCCTGGCCGTTGGTCTGGAACATCGGCGTCTCCTGCACCGGGTCGTAATTGCGGCCGGCCTCGATCATGAGGACCTTCGCGCCCTCCATGGTCAGCGTGTAGGCGGTCTGGCCGCCGCCGGCGCCGGAACCGACGACAATGACATCATACTCGGGTTTGACCTGGGCGGAGGGGATGATCGGCATGGGAAAACGGCCGCGAACGGGGTGCCTCCAGTGAGGTCAGGCGGCGGACTTCAGCAAGCGGAAATCTTAACGCGGCCAAACCGCCGCGCCCGCTCCCGTCGGAACGCCGCCCAGCCGCGCCACGGGGCTTAATGTTTGCGGGTCCTTTCCCAACCCTCCTGCCCGCCGGGCTTCGGAGCCCGTGCGTTGCGCGGGCCATCTCCGCGCTGCCGCGTTCCGGCATCCCGCCCAAGCCCGCCTGCGCCCGCCGTCTTTCGCTGAATTTGGGTTGGTCATTCGCGCGCCTTCGTGTCCATTCGTGGTTCCCTTTTTCCACTCATGGCCAAAATCGAAGTCAACCAGGTCGCCGAGATCCTCAAGAAGCACAAGATCGAGCCCTCGCTCCTCCGCGAGATCGTCGAGGCGATGAACGAGATCACCCAGCCCGCGGCCGACGAGGACATCAAGCCGCCGGCGCCGAAGAAACAGTTCGTGGTGCTCCTCTCCGACATGGACGGCAAGCTGCCGAAGAAGGACCTCACCGGCTGGGTCGTGCAAATCCCCGAGAACGCCAGCCCCTACTCCACCACCGACCGCATCTTCAAGGGCGCCTACGATTTCAACGCCTCGAAGAAGGGCCGCCTCCTCCCGGTGAAGTCCGTCGGCGAGGCGCTCGAGAGCGCCAGCGCGAAATATTTCAAGGAGTCCGAACTCTGGGTGAAGACCAAGATGCCGGTCGCGGTCGTCGTCACCGACAACGTGCTGCCGAAGGACGAGTTCAAGGTGGAGAAAGTCGACAAGCGCCGCCGCGACGAGAGCGACGAGGAGTAAGCTTGGAAGCGGGACGACCAGTCCCGCGGCATTGGAGGAAAATGCGGGACCACCGGTCCCCGCCTCCAATGGAGAAATTCTGCGGCGGACAAAACTTTTTCTGGCACTTTTCGCCGATTTGTCTGTCTTACGCGTGGGGTCGCTTGCCTTGAGGTGAGTGCGGTTGGACCGCACCGGTTCGAATCCAAGCGGCGTCAGTTGTGTCGTCCTCTTCGGCACACCGCGGCCGTTGGCCGTGTCTACGCAACCTGCAGCGCCCGCGACTCAGCCCGCGCTGCAAAACCCACAACGCACATATGTCAGCATTGATCCCTGAGTCCGCGCTCCCGCGCATCGGCATGGTCTCCACCCACGGCTACGTCGCCGCCGAGCCCCCGCTCGGCGCCGCCGACACCGGCGGCCAGGTCGTCTACGTCATCGAACTCGCCAAGAAGCTCGCCCAGCTGGGCTATGAGGTCGACATCTGGACCCGCTGGTTCGAGGACCAGCCCGAGATCGACGTCATCAACGAACGCGTCCGCGTCATCCGCGCCCCCTGCGGCGGCACCAAGTTCATCGGCAAGGAATACCTCGTCCGCCACCTCGGCGAGTGGGCGGAGCACGCCCTGCGTTTCATCAAGAAGCACGGGCTGAAATACCAGTTCTTCAACAGCCACTACTGGGACGCCGGCTACGCCACGCAGCGCCTGGCCGAGGCGCTCGACGTGCCCCACGTCCACACGCCGCACTCGCTCGGCCTCTGGAAAAAACAGCTGATGGAGCGCGACTTTCCCGCGGACGCCGCGAAGTTTGATGAAAAATACAACTTCGCGCAGCGCATCCGCGAGGAGACCATCCTGTACCAGAGCTGCGACCAGGTGATTGCGACCACGCCGCAGCAGCTCGACATGATCGTGAAGGACTACGGCGTGCCCGAGGACCAGGTGCACATGATCCCGCCGGGCTACGACGACAACCGCTTCTACCCGGTCAGCGCCGCCTCGCGCGAAACGATCCGCCAGCGCCTCGGCTTCGCCGGCAAGGTCGTCCTCGCCCTCGGCCGGCTCGCCCGCAACAAGGGCTACGACCTGCTGATCGACGCCTTCTCCCTCGTGGCCGCGCGCATCGACGGCGCCGTGCTGCACCTCGCGGTCGGCGGCACCGAGCTCAATCCCGGCGAACAGAAGCTCCTCGACGAACTCAAGGCCCAGGTGTCGAAGCTCGGCCTCACCGGGCGCGTCACGTTCAGCGGCTTCGTGGCCGACAACGACCTCGCCGACTACTACCGGGCCGCCGACGAGTTTGTCCTCAGCAGCCGGTATGAGCCCTTCGGCATGACCGCCATCGAGGCCATGGCCTGCGGCACGCCGACCGTCGTCACCACCCACGGCGGCCTTTACCGCGCGCTCACCTTCGGGCGCCATGCGCTCTATGCCGACGCCTTCGACAAGGAGGATCTCGGCATCTCGATCGTGAAGGTGCTGCGCCACCCGCGCCTCGCCCACCGCCTCGCCCGCATGGGCGCGCACAAGGCCCGCAGCCTGTTCACCTGGACCGGCATCGCCCAGCAGCTGGTGAGCCTCATCGAGGAGCGCACCACCGCCCTGGCCTTCACCGACAACGAATGGGACGAACCCTGGAACGACGGCGACTGAGCCGCCGCCCATTCCTCCCGCCCCTCAACGCTTCATCCCTGACGGAAAAAACAATCATGGAATACATCGATCAGGAAACCCTCGTGCGTCTCATCAAGAGCGCCAGCATCCTCCTTGTCGCCCTCGTGCTGTTCTTCGGCCTCCGCGGGCGGATCCTGCAGTTCGCCCGCTGGGCCGGGCTGCCGCGCCTCGCCTTCGCGCCGGTGCGGCTGATCCTCCGCTACGCCATCCTGCTCGTGGCGGTCGCCATGGTGCTCGGCCTCTGGGGCTTCGAGCTGGGCACCGTCCTCGCCCTGCTGGGCTCGGTGCTCGGGCTGGTGGCCATCGGCTTTGTCGCCGTCTGGAGCGTGCTGAGCAACTTCCTCTGCACCTTCGTGCTGGTGTTGTTCAAGCCGTTCTCCGTCGGCGACGAGCTCGAGCTGCCCGCCGACAACGTGAAGGGCCGGGTGACCGACCTCAGCCTCATCTTCACGACGCTGCAGGTTTCGGAGGATGAAACCGTCATGGTGCCGAACAACACCTACTTCCAGCGCGTGTTCAAGCGCCGCGCCGGCCGCCATACCACCGGCCTGGCCGAACAGCTGCGGCAGCATGACGCCGCACCCAACCCCACCCGGCCATGAGTGAACGCGCCCCTGCAGCCGCGACCGTCCGCCTCTTCAGCTCCGACCTCGACGGCACGCTGATCGGCAACGCCGAGTCCTCCGCACGCTTCAAGAACGCCTGGTCGGCGCTGACCGGCGACCGGCCCCTGCTTGTCTACAACAGCGGCCGCCTGGTCGACGACCTGCGCCGCTTCGTCGAGAACGGCACGCTGCCGCCGGCCGACTACTACATCGGCGGCGTCGGGACCCAGGTCTTCGACGTGTCGGGCGGCCGCTTCCTCGACGAGTTGCACGAACACCTGGCGGCGGGCTGGGACCTCGCCAAGGTCCGCGAAATCACGGGCCGCTTCCCCGGGGTGCACCCGCAGCCCGGCCAGTTCCAGCACGAGTTCAAGTCCAGCTGGTTCCTCGAAAAGGCCCGGCCCGAGGCGATCCGCGAGCTCAAGCGCCAGCTGAACGAGGCCGGCCTCGCCGTCCAGATCGTCTATTCCAGCGCGCGCGACCTCGACGTGCTGCCCAGCAACGCCACCAAGGGGGGCGGCCTGCGCTGGCTCTGCCAGCGCCTCGGGATTCCGCTCGAAACCGTGCTCGTGGCCGGCGACACCAGCAACGACTCGACCATGTTCCGCCTGCCGGGCGTGCGCGGCATCGTGGTCGATAACGCCCTGCCGGAGCTCTACGAGGACACCGTGGACCTGCCGACCTACAGCTCGCGCCAGATCCTCGCCGACGGCGTGCTCGACGGCCTCTGCCACTACGGGGTCATCTGCGCCCTGCCGCCCAAGCCGGCCAGCCGCACGCGCCCGCAGCCCGGCTTCCGGTCGCTGTTCGCCGGCACGAAACTCGGTTCGCTCAACGACAAGGAAAAAGTCTACCTCGCCACCGCCTACGAGAAGGCGCTCGTCGCGCTGCAGAAGAACATCACGCCGCTCGGATTCTCCGCGTGTTCACTGACCGACAACACCGTGACCGGCACGGACGCGAACTACCGCAGCGTGTGGGCGCGCGACGGCGCCATCACGGTGTGGAGCACGCTCAACGTCGAGGACGAGGAGGTGCAGGCCGCGAACCTGCGCACGCTCGAGACGCTGCTCAACGCGACGACTCCGACCGGCCAGATCCCGTCCAACGTCCGCATCGACGACGGCGTGCCGGACTACTCCGGCGTCGGCAGCATCGCCTCGATCGACAGCGGCCTCTGGCTGATCATCGCCGTCTACAACTACGCCATCCGCAGCGGCGATCATTCCGTGCTCTACCGCCACGCCGACCGGCTGCAGTCGATCATGAACTGGCTGAGCGCCCACGACAGCAACAACGACGGCCTGCTCGAAATCCCCGAGGCCGGCGACTGGACCGATCTCTTCGGGCGCAGTTACAACGTGCTCTACGACGAGGTGCTCTGGTTCCACACCAACGTCTGCTACGGCCGCATCATGGAGCTGATGGGCCAGATGGTGAAGGCCGCCGACTACCTGCGGTGGTCGCAGCACATCCGCACGCGCGTGCTGGATATCTTCTGGCCCACGACGAAGGTCGACGAGAGCCGGCACACCACCAACCGCTTTGCCGACCGGCAGACCGGCCTGGGGGACACGCAGTACCTGCTGGCCGAGATCACGCCTTTCGCCTTCAACTGGCGGTGCGATGTGTACGCCAACATCCTCGCGTTCCTGATGAACCTGCTCGACGTCGACCGCGCGCGCACGGCGTTCAAGTTCATGTGGGGCGTCGGCGTGAACCAGCCCTGGCCGGTGACCAACCTCTATCCCGTCGTGCAGGCCGGCGATCCCGACTGGCGCGCCTACTACACCGTCAACCTGCTCAACCTGCCGCACCACTACCACAACGGCGGCATCTGGCCGTTCGTCGGCGGCATGTGGGTGCGCTACATCCACCGCCTCGGCTTCAGCGACGTCGCCGGCCGCGAACTCGTCCGCCTGGCCCAGCTCAACCAGCTCGGGCGCGACCAGGAATGGGAGTTCACCGAGTGGGCGCACGGCCAGACCGGACGTCCGATGGGCAAGGCGTTCCAGGCCTGGTCCGCCGCCTCGTTCATCCGCGCCTGCCAGGAGGTCGAGGTCGACCCGTCGCACCTCGGGGACTGAGCAGGGAATGGAGCCGGGCCCTCGGCCCCAGCGGCGCTTCATCCGTCACTTCAGCTTCAACCGGACCTCGAAAAGCTTCGGCCAGCGCTTGCCCGTGACAAACAGGCGGTCGCCCGCGGCATCGTAGGCGATGCCATTCAGGACGTCCGTGGTCGCGCTGCGATCCTCCGGCGCCAGCAGCCCGGTGAAGTCGATCAGCCCGGTGACTTGCCCCGTCGCCGGGTCGATGCGCACCACATAGTTCGCGCCCCAGACGTTCGCGAAAATCTCGCCTTTGACGTACTCCAGCTCGTTCAACTGGGTGACCGGGTGGTCGATCATGACCACGCGCAAGGTCCGCTTCACCGCGAACGTCGCGGGATCCAGAAAACGCAGCTCATCGGTGCCGTCGCTGAGCACCAGCTGGTGGCCGTCCGTCGCCAGACCCCAGCCTTCACCGGCATAGGCAAACTCCTTCCCCACGTGGAAGGTCGCCAGGTCGTAGACAAAGCCCTTTCCGTTCCGCCACGTCAGCTGGAAGGCCCGGTCGCCCATGACCGCAAGTCCTTCGGCAAAATACTCCGCCGGCACCGCCACCTGCTGGCGCACGGCACCGGTCTTGAGGTCGACGCGCCGCAGCGAGGATTCGCCGTTCAGTCCCGTGCTCTCCAGCAGATCCCCGTCCAGATAGACCAGCCCTTGCGTGAAGGCGGCGGGATCGTGCGGCATCACGTTGACCACCTCATAGGTGTATTCCGCGACCGGTTTGGCCGCGGGCTTGGGTCGAACGACCGGCGGCGCGGCGGTTGCCGCCCTGGCCTCCGGTTTTGCCGCGGCCCGCGCACACCCGGTCGGCGGCAGCAGCGCCGCGACGAGCAGACCCAGCAGCAACAAACGGGAAAACATACCGGCGTGATGAAGCACGCGGGTCGGACGAAGGGAAGCAAACTTTCCCGGCCGGGAAAATTAGTGTTTTATGATTCGCGACGAATGATTTCAAAGTAGGGCAAACCAACGGCCGCATCCGCTTCCGCGTGGCGGCCAATCCTCAATCGCCGGTCGACAACTGCCCATGCCCCTCCCTCCTCCCCTCCTCTACGCCGACACCCACCGCAGCGCCGACATGCTCTACTTCGGCCGGGTCGGCGTGCACGATCCCTTCATCGCGTTCGGTGCGAACGGAAAGAAGATCACCGCCCAGCGCGCCTTGGAATTCAGTCGCGTCAAGCGCACCGGCGATTTCGACGCCGTGCTTTCCCACGAGGAGTGGCTGGCCCGTGCCCAGCAACGCTACGGGGCGAAGGCCGGTGTTGCCGAGACGATCGCCGAGCTGGCGCGTGCGCACGGCATCCGGCGTTTCCGCGTCGCCGAGGATTTTCCCGCCCAGCTCTACGTCAAGCTGGCCAAGCTCGGCTTGAAACTCGATTTCGCCGTTGGCGGGCTGTTTCCCGAACGCGAAATCAAATCGGCCGCCGAGGCCGGGCACATTCGCGAAGGCAACCGCCTCTGCTCCGTCGGCTTCACCGTCGCCGAGCAGGTTCTCCGCGCTTCGCGCATCAAGGGCCGCACGCTGGTGTATCGCGGCAAGGTGCTGACTTCCGAAAGCCTGCGCTTCGCGCTGGAAACGGCAATCCACGAGCAGGGCGGCAATCCGCAGGACACCATTGTCGCCGGCGGCGACCAGGGCTGCGATCCGCACGAGCGTGGTTCCGGCCCGCTGCGCCCGCACGAGCTCATCGTCATCGACATTTTCCCGCGCGTCGTGAAGACCGGCTATTTTGGCGACATGACCCGTACGTACCTCAAGGGCCGGCCACGCGAAGTGCAGCGCCGCATGGTCACCACCGTACTCCAGGCCCAGCGCCGGGCGTTAAAAGCCATGCACGCCGGCGTCGCCGGCAGCGACGTGCATCGCGTGGTAACCGACTGTTTTGACGACGCGGGCTACGAAACGCGCCGCACCAAAAGCGGGCCGATCGGGTTTTTCCACGGCACCGGCCACGGTCTCGGCCTTGAAGTCCACGATGGCGGCCGCATGTCGCCCACGGTCAAAACCCCGCTGCCCTTGGGCTCGGTCTTTACCGTCGAGCCCGGCCTTTATTACCCGGGCATCGGCGGCTGCCGCTGGGAGGACGTCGTGCAACTCACCAAAACCGGCGTGAAGATGCTGTCGAAGCATCCCTACAACTGGGAAATCCGCTGACGTGCCCGAACTGGCCGAGGTCGAATTCTTCCGGCGCCGCTGGAGCGCCGGCCACGGCGCCAGGGTCCTGGCGGTGAAACTGCACGAGAAGGCCAAGGTCTTCCGCGGCTGCGACACCGGCCTACTCCAGCGCAAGCTGACCGGCGCGAAGCTCGTCGCCTCCGAAACCAAAGCGAAACAGATGCTCTTTCATTTCAGTCCCCGCGGCTGGCTGGGCATCCACCTCGGCATGAGCGGCGAACTGCGGGTCGAAGCGCCCGGCTATGTCGCGAAGAAGCACGACCACCTGATCCTCGTCCAAAAGGAACGCCAGCTCGTATTCAACGATCCGCGCATGTTCGGCGCCGTGCTTTTTTCCGACGGCCAGGACGAACCCGCTTGGTGGACGCGCATCGCGCCGTCGATCCTGTCGGCCAGCTTCACCGTCAAGGCCGTCGCCGCCTTCCTGAAGCGCCGCGCCCGCGCGCCGATCAAGGCGGTGCTGCTGATGCAGGAGCGTTTTCCCGGCATCGGCAACTGGATGGCCGACGAGATTCTCTGGCGCGCCGCAATCCATCCGCGCCAGAAAGCCGGCGAGCTCGCACCCGCGCAAGTGCGCGCGCTACACCGCGAGTGCCGCAAGGTCTGCCGGCTCGCGCTCGACACCATCGCCGGCCATGGCAACCACCTGCCGCACTACCTGAACGTCGACATCCCGAAGTCGTGGCTCTTCACCCACCGCTGGCGCCAGGGCGGCAATGACCCGCGCACCGGGACGCCGCTGGCCCATGCCACCATCGGCGGACGCACCACCTGCTGGTCGCCCGCGCGGCAGAAGCTCCGCTGAACATGTCATCTAATAGATGACATGTTGCGGGAGTCCTTGCGCGTGATTCGGCCTTCGACATTCGATTTTTCACCTTCTTTCTTCTGGGTATGGCCGGCTCCAAACAACGTCTCGACGAACTGCTGGTGGCGCGCGGCCTCGCGCCCAGCCGGGCCCAGGCCAAGGCGCTGATCATGACCGGACGCGTGCGCCACGGCACCGACCGCCTCGACAAGCCCGGCAAGGAATATCCCAACGGGATCGAGCTCACGGTCGACCAGCCGCCGCGTTTCGTGAGCCGCGGCGGCGAGAAGCTCACCGCCTATCTGGAAAAATTCCCGTTCGATCTCACCGGCGCGCACCTGCTCGACGTCGGCGCGTCGACCGGCGGCTTCACCGACTGCGCCCTGCAGGCCGGCGCCGCCAGCGCGACCTGTGTCGACGTCGGCCACGGCCAGCTGCACGAAAAACTGCGCCGCGACCCGCGTGTCACCAACCTCGAAAAAATGAACGCCCGTCATCTCACCGCCGGCGAATTGCCGCGCCCGGAATACGACGTCGTCGTGATGGACCTGTCCTTCATCTCGCTGAAAAACGTGCTCCCGGCCGTGTGGCCGCTGCTGCGCGCGGGCGGCACCCTCGTGGCGCTCGTGAAGCCCCAGTTCGAGGCCGGCAAGGCCGAGGTCGACAAGGGCCAGGGCATCATCCGCGACGACGCCGTGCGCGAGCGCGTGCTCGCCGAGGTGCGCGATTTCGCCGTGAAATCGCTGCCCGGCGCAACGGTGCGCGGTGAAATGGAATGCCCGGTGCACGGCGCCGACGGCAACCGCGAGTACCTGCTGGGCCTGGTGAAAAGCAGCGAGACCCCTCAATCCACCCAATCGTCATCCTGAGCGCAGCGAAGGATCCACTGGGTTGGTACGCACTACACTCGCCGGAGTGGATCCTTCGCTGCGCTCAGGATGACGTAGAAAGGGAGAATGAACGTTGAACGTTCAACGTTGGACGTTCAACGTTCAGCCCGACTCCCCCATGGCCCTCATCCGCAAACTCGCCTTTGTCGTCAACCAGGACAAGTCCGGCGCCGCCGCCCTCGCCCGCGAACTCATCGCGATCGCCCGCACCGTCGGCGTCCGCCGGATCAAGGTCCGTCCCGCGCGGAAGCTGCCGTCGGGCTACTTCAAGGGCTGCGACGCTGGCTGCATCATCGGCGGCGACGGCACGCTGCTCGGCGCCGTGCATGAGGCCGCCAAGGCGGGCGTGCCACTCATCGGCGTCAACCAGGGCAGCCTCGGCTACCTGACCAGTTTCTCGCCCGATGAGGCGCGTGCGTGCTTCAGCGAAGTCCTGCTGGGCCACTTCCGCGTCGCCGACCGCACGCTGCTCGAGTGCCGCTCCGGCCCGGGCCGGAAGGACCTCGCGCTGAACGACGTCCTGATCAAGGCCGAGGTGAACTCGCAACTCGTCCGCCTCGAGGTCCGCGCCGACGGCGAACTGGTGACCGACTATTTCTGCGACGGCCTGGTGCTGTCGACGCCGACGGGCTCGACCGCCTACAACCTGTCGGCCGGCGGCCCGATTATCCACCCCACCGCGGGGGTGATTGCGATGACCCCGATCTGCCCGCACACGCTCAGCAACCGCACCATCGTCTTCAAGGACACCGTCAAGCTGAGCATCCGCAACTGCTCGACCGGCTCGCGCCTGCTGGTGGCGCTCGACGGCCAGCGCAACCGGGGCGTTGTGAAAGGCACGATCGAGGTCGCGATCGCCAAGCGGCATCTCGGGCTGGTGCAGCGCGCGGACTACTCGCACTTCGGCGTCATGCGCACGAAGCTCAAGTGGAGCGGCGGGCTGACGGACAAAAAATAGGCGCGATACGAACGTTCAACATTGAACGTTCAACTTTCAGAACCAACCCGATTTCTGGACGTTGGAAGTTCAACGCTGAAGGTTGAGCGTTTGGCCGGCACCGCCGGCCCGTCTTGGGCACAAAAAAGCCCCGGCGGCCCCCGGGGTTATTGAGGAAGACTGGAACGTTCGCCGGGATTAACGCTTTTCCTCCTCCTTGGCCGCCTGCTTCGCCTCGCGCTCCGCCTTGCGGGCGTCGTGCTCGGCCTGCTCGTCGGCCTTCTTCCGGGCGCGCTCGTCGTCGTCGAGCTTGCCGTTCTTGTTGGCGTCGTATTTCGCGAGGTTGGCCTCGCGCGTTTCCTTCGCCTTGGCCTTGGCGGCTTCCTTGGCCGCGGCCTTCTCCTCGTCGCTCAGCTTGCCGTCGTGGTCCGCGTCGTACTTCTGCTGGTTCTTCGTCAGCGACTTTTCCTTCGCGGATTCCTCCGCCCGGGCGACGGCCGGGGCGGCCAGCAACACAAGCGCCAGGAAACCCGGCGCGATCAGGGTGAACTTGCGTATGGTTTTCATAAGCGCCGGCAGACTGGCCCGGCGCCCTCGGCGCGAACAACGAAATCGGTCGCCTGAAATCAGGGTTTGACCACCAGCTGAACCCTGCGGTCGCTTACGAAATAATTGCGGGCGAAGGCTTGGATGTCCGCGCGCTTCACCGCGTCGATGCGTGCGTCGTAGGTGCGCCAGTCGTTGACCGGCAGGCCGTAGACGGCGTTGAGCGCGGCCTGCATGGCGCGGGCGGAATTGGTCTGCAGGCCCATGCGCTTCCCGGCCTTCAGGCGCACCCGGCAGCGCTCCAGCTCCTCCTCCGTCACGCCGCCTTCGCGCACCCGCTTGATCTCGAGGTTGAGCTCGGCGATGACCTCCTCGTAGCGCTGCGGGCTGGTGCCGGCGTAGAAGTAGAACATGCCCGTGTGCAGCCCGAGGATGCGGCTCGAGCGGACGAAATACGCCAGGCTCTTCTGCTCGCGCACCCGCTCGAACAGGTGCGAGGACATGCCGCTGAACAGCTCGTCGGCCACCTCGCCGACGATGTAGTCGGGCGAGAGCAGCGACGGTCCCGGGAAGGCCTGGAAGACGATCGCCTGCTGGCGCGGCTGGATCTCGGTGAAGTCGCCCGCTTCGATCGCGAGCTTGCCGGCGGTCTTCGGCGCGACGCCCTTCGGAAGCCTGGCGAGGAAGGCCTTCAGTTTGGGCCCGAGCTTGCGCGGGTCGAACGAGCCGGCCACGGCGAGGACCGCGTTGCCCGCCACGGCCAGCTGCGCGTGCAGCGCCCGCAGGTCGGCGACCTGGATGGCGCGCAGGCCGGCCTCGTCGCCGATGCTCTCGATGGCAAACGGATGCGCCCCGAAGAATTTTTCGCGGAGCTTCTTGCGGCCGACGGTCACCACGTCGTCGAGGCTTTCCTTCAGGCTGGCCAGCGCGGCCTCGCGCTCGATCTCGAGCGTCGCGGGCTTGAACGCCGGTCGGAGGATGCCGTCGCTGATCAGCTCCAGCGCGAGGTCGGCGTCGCCCGGCAGGACCTCGGCGGTGAGGCCGAAGCTGTTGTTGCCGGAAAATTCATGGAAGGAGCCGCCCGCCGCCTCGATGACCCGCGCCACTTCCTCGGCGGAGCGCCTGGTGGTGTCCTTGGCCAGCAGCGTGGCGGCCAGCCCGTTGAGCCCGCGGCGGCCGGCCGGCTCGGCCATCGGCCCGCCCGCGAACGCCAGGCGGAAATGCAGGTTCGGCAGCGCGTGGTTCACCTGCAGCAGCAGGCGCGAGCCGTTCGGCAGCGCGATCTCCTCGAAGTCGAGGGATCCTTCTTCGCCAAGGCTATGGAGGACAGGCTTGGCTTCACTGGCTTTGGGGTTGCTCGAGACCACGGTGAGCCTTTCCGGCACGAGATACTTCACCATCGCCTGCTTCAGCTTCGCCGGCGTGAGCGCGAAGAGCCGCTGGAAATACTGGCGCGAGTAGTTGATGTCGCCCACCACCACCTCGCCCGCGCCGAGGCGCGAGGCCTGGCCGGACATCGTCTTGCGCATGTTGATCTCGGAGGTCACCGCCTGGCGGATGGCCTTGGCGAGCGCGGCGGCGCTGATGCCTTTCTTCGCGAGGCGCGCCAGCTCCTGCTGGATCGCAGTCTCGGCGGCCACGCGCTTGTCGGGATCCGCCACGTAGGAAATGTAGAACAGGCCGCTGGTGCCGGGACTCCAGGACATCGCATCGATCGCGTGGACCAGGCGGGCCTTCTCCCGGATGGACTGCCAGAGCAGCGAGCTGTCGCCGTGGCCGAGCACCATCGCCAGCATGTCGAGCGCCGGCGTGTCGGGATGGGCCAGGCCGGGCACCTGCCAGCCCAGGCCGCCGCGTGCCACCTGGACGTCCTCGAACAGGTGCTGTTCACGGCGCGAAAGCTGCGTCGCCTCGTCGGGCACGAGCACGGGAGCGAGGCGCACGCGAGCCGCCTGGCCGAAATGTTCGGCGATCGCGGCGCGGGTGGCGGCCGGGTCGAAGTCGCCGACGATCACCACCACGAGATTGTTCGGCACATAGCGGGCGCGGTAGTAAGCCATCAGGTCGTCGCGGTTGCTGGCGGCGAAGACGTCGCGGTGCCCGATGATCGGCTGGCGGTAGGGATGCGTGCGGAACGCCGTCTCGAACAAGGCCTGCGACAGGCGCTGGTCGGGATCGTCGAGGCACATGTCGATTTCGCGCAGGATGACATCCTTCTCCTTCGTCACCTCCTCGGCCGGCAGCGTGGAGTGCAGGACGGCGTCGGCGAGCAGGTCGATCGCCACCCCGGTGTGGTTCGACGGCACGTCGATGTAGTACACCGTGCGGTCGAAGGTCGTGTAGGCGTTGATGTAACCGCCGTGGGCCTGGACCGTCGCGGAAATCTCGCGGCCGGCCCGGCGCTCGGTGCCCTTGAAGAGCATGTGCTCGAGATAGTGCGAGAGGCCGGCGCCCAGGTAGTCGCCCTCGTGGATGCTGCCGGTCTTGACCCACACCTGCACGGAGCTGACGGGCGCCGCCGTGTCGCGTTTCAGGAGCACGGTCAGGCCGTTGGGCAGGACGTAGCGTTCGATGGGTTCGCGCCAGAGATTCTCGAGCAGGTTGAGATCGCGCGCGGAGGCGGAGGAAGACTTGGGCATTGAGCGAAAAATCAGTTCTCGGACGAAACCCCGCGCGAACGGCGGGAGCCGCCTTTCGGCAGGAAGGGCTTCACGAACGCGGCTTCGAAATCGTAGATGTCGGCAAAGTCCTCGCGACGGTCGCTGTCGGTTTTGCTGAAGACATTATATTCGATGAGATTGAAAACGATGTCCCCGAAGTCGCCGCAGCGGGTGATGCCCCACTTGTTGAGCACCGTCTTGGCGAGGGGTCCATACTGATCCAAAGCGTAGTCGCGGATGCCATGCAGAAGCTCGGCTCCGGAAACATGCTGGGACTTGCCGGTGCGCTCGGGTTGCTTCCGTTTCACTTCCTTGACGGTGTGATCAAGCGCTTGGCGTATAAAGTCATACGCCTTGCGATCAAAACGGGGGTCCTCCTTGCAGATGAGTCCCACGATTTCGGAAAATTCGAGATCTTGCATGTAAAAGTACCGGGGAGGGATAGCATAAGGAGCGGCTGGTCGCAACCTTGGAGCGGTTCACGTGTCCCACTGCGCATTCCGTTGTGTCACTGAGGTAAAGTTCAACTCGCCATCCCCTTAATTTCGTTCATATCTATTTCACAATGATTGCAGCGACCCAGTCCAACCACCCGCTCGCCGTTGTGGCGAGTCAAGATCTGGGCCGGTCCTTCCTGGCCGATGCCTGCAGCCGCATGCGCACATCGGGCATGCGCGTCACGAAGCCGCGCGTGGCCCTCGTGGAGGTTCTGCAGAAGCAGGATGGTCCCGTGAGCATCGAACGCCTGCACCAGGCCGTCGGCGCCAAGTCCTGCGACCTCGTCACCATTTATCGCTGCCTCGCCGCCTTCGAAGGCCTCGGCCTCGTGCGCCGCAGCTACCTGCACAACGGCACCTGCCTTTACGAGCTGACCAACGGCTCGGCCCGCCGGTACCACATCGTGTGCAAGGCGTGCGGCAAGACCGACGCGGTCGACTACACGCTCGCGGAGGACACCGAGCAGAAGCTGCAGGACAAGGGTTACGCCCAGATCAGCCACGTGCTGGAATTTTTCGGCGTGTGCCCCGCGTGCCAGCAGGCCGCCAAGCCGCAGCGCGGCACGTCGGTCGAGGTTCCCGCCGGAGGCTGAGCGGGCGCGGGGGAAAAGCCCGTTTCACCGCCGGCGGAAAGCTACTCCTTGCGCAGTCCGTTGACCGCGCGCACCCATTCCTTGACGGGCTTGCCGCCCTCGAGGTGCTCGCGGCGGATCCGCTCGAAGCGCTCCGGCGTCACCTGCGAATACCAGACGCCCTCGGGATAAACGACGAGCCAGGGACCGTCATGGCAGAGCCGCAGGCAGTCGGCCTTCGTGCGCAGCATGGGCACGTCGGAATCCTTGACCGCCTGTTTCACGCAATCCCAGGTCTCCTCGCCTTCCTTGTAGGAACAACATTCCGGCCCCACGCACAGGAACAAATGGCGCCGGGCCTCCGGCACGCCGATCTCTTCGAGCGACTTCTTGCCCATGATGGCGCTCAGGCTTTCGTCGCCGCCGCGTGGTTCTGCCCGGCCTGCGTCCAGTTGACGACGTTCCAGAAGGCCGCGACGTAGTCCGCCCGCTTGTTCTGGTAGTGCAGGTAGTAGGCATGCTCCCAGACATCGAGTCCGATGACCGGATGGGCGCCATCGGAGAGCGGCGAATCCTGGTTCGCGGTCGAGATCACCGCCAGCTTGCCGCCCTTCACCACGAGCCAGGCCCAGCCGCTGCCGAAGCGCTTCATCGCGGCGTCGGCGAACTGCTTCTTGAATTCCTCCATCGAGCCGAAGGCCTCGGCGATCTTCACCCCGAGCTGGCCGGTCGACGCCCCCTTGTCGGGCGCGATGATCTTCCAGAAAAAGTCGTGGTTCACGTGGCCGCCCGCATTGTTGCGGATGCCGGTGCGGATCGCCTCGGGCACGCTGGCCAGGTCGCGCACCAGCGCCTCGGGGCCGCGCGCCAGCAGGTCGGGATGGTCCTTCAGCAGGTTCTTCGCGTTCGTGATGTAGGCCTGGTGATGCTTCGTGTGGTGAATCTCCATCGTCCGCGCATCGATGTGCGGCTCGAGCGCATCGTAGGCGTAGCCGAGCTTCGGCAATTCCCAGTCGAGCGCCATCGGAGCGGACTCCGCCGCTTGCGCCGGGCCGAGCCCGAGGCCGGTGGCGGCAACCGTGGTGCCAATGATTTTCAACGCATCGCGACGCGAGAGCGAACCAGCGGGGGTAGTCGGTTTCATGCCGACAGCATGGCCGGATCGGCCGGAAGCGCAAGGGACCGCATTTCATAAAACCGACGAAATCTTGTTTTATCCCCTTCCCCGCTCTACGACATCGCGTCGTGTTTCCGTTCAAACGCATCTTCAATTTCGAGCCAGGCGCAGTGGCCCGGATGGAACAGCGGCTCGACCTCCGCTACACCCCCGGTGCGACGTTCCCGCTGCAGGCCTGGCTGATCGCCGGCAGCACGGAGCTCCCCGCGAAGTTGAAGGATATCTCGGGCCACGGCGTCAGTTTGGCCGTCACCCCGGGGAATGTCGCGCTGGAGCACGGGCAGCCCGTGAAGGTGCGCCTCCGTTTCGGCGCCCACCAGCAGCTGATCGAGGGCAGCATCGCCCATCTGCAAGTGGAGGCCGGCAAGGCCCTCTGCGGCATCCGGCTGGCCTTTGCCGATTTCACCCCGCGCCGGACGTACCTGCAGCTGTTGCAACCGGTGGCCATCGGCCAGTCCCTTCGCCCGGTGCCGGAGGATCGCGTCACCCAGAACGAGCCCCAGTTCGTGAAACAGGTTTTCCGGGGGGAGGAAGATTCGGCCCTTACGGTCTGGCGGGGAAAGGACGACGCGGCGCTACACAGCTTCGAATTCCAGATGCATGACTATTTCTGCCATGTGGACGGCAAGTCCGGGGTGCTCGAAGCCTACCAGCGCGAGGATTCCGGGTCGCACAAAGGCAAGCTGAGCAACCCGGTGTTCGACATTTCGGGCAGCCTGCATGCCGAGATCCGGCAGCTTTTCCACTGGATCCTGCCGAACCTCGCGCCGGAAGTGCCCGACGACGTCCGGGCCTTCCTCCAGCGTTTTGCCGCCTGAGCCCCCGGCCGACAGCCGGCCTAATCGGCCTGATTTCAGCGCATTATTCCCGTTATTTACGGTATTTCTGTATTTACTGAAATAATAGCCAGATTAGACCTTGGGCAGTCCCACCACCGCCCATGAGAACCGCCCTCCGCCGCGAAACCGCCCCTCGGGCCGAAGCCGGTCCCCGGCACGGCCCCGGCACCTACATCACGGACCGGCCGGGCCCCGGGGTGCCGCGGAATCCGCTGCTGGTGGCCGACTGGGACCGCACCTTGATGGTGCACTACGAGATCGACCCCGCGGTGCTGCGTCCCTTCGTCCCCTTCCCGCTCGATTTGCACGGGGGCAAGGCCTACGTGACCCTCGTGGCGTTCACGCTGCGCGACATGCGCCCGCATCGCGGTGGCCGGCTGGCAGCCTGGCTCATGCGTCCCCTCGCCACCCATGGTTTCCTGAACGTCCGGACGTATGTGCGGGTGGGCGCCCTGACCGGCATCTATTTCATCACGGAATACCTGGACAATGTCCTGAGCCTCCGGCTGGGGCCCGTGACCTTCGGCCTGCCCTACCGCCACGCGCACCTGCGCTACGAGCACGCTTGGGAAACCGGCACCTTGCGCGGCCTCGCGACCGACCGGGCCACCGGAACCGGACTCGCCTACACGGCCCGGATGGAGGACGGAGCTCACTTCAAGCCCGCCGCTCCCGGCACCCTCACCCACTGGCTGATGGAGCGCTACACCGCCTTTACCGCCCGGAAGCATGTCCGCCGCTATTTCCACGTCTGGCATGCGCCCTGGCCGGCGGCACCTGTCGCCGTGACCATCCATGACGATTCGCTGCTGCGGGCGCACCTGCCGTGGTTCGTCCATGCGCGTTATCTCGGCGCCAACTTCTCGCCCGGCGTGTTCGACGTCGGCATGGGCCGACCGAACCGCGTGGACTGATCAATTCAAGCCAGCTGCTTGCGGGTGATCTCGTCGACGAGCTGCGGGTTGGCCTTGCCCTTCGAGGCCTTCATCACGGCGCCCTTGATCGCGTTCAGCGCCTTCTCGTTGCCCGCCTTGAATTGCGCCGCGGCGGCCGGGTTGCCCGCGATGGCGTCGGCCACCCACTGCTCCAATTCGCCCGTGTCGGTGGACTGCTTGAGGCCCTGCTTCTCGACGATCGCCTCGGGCATTTCGCCGGTCTGGAACATCGTGACGAAAACCTCCTTGGCGATGTTGCTCGAAATGACGCCGCCATCGACAAGCTTGACCAGCCCGGCCACATGGGCCGGACGGACCTTGCTCGCCTCGAGGTCGATCCCCGCAGCCGTCAGCTCCGCCGACAGGTTGTTGGCGATGAAGTTGGCCGCCGCCTGCGGCTTGCCGCTGGCCTGCGCCGCTTCCTCGAAGAACGCACACAACCGCGGGTCGGCGATCAGCACGGAAGTCTGGGTGTAAGGCAGCTGGAATTTCTCGAAGTACCGGCGCTGCCGGTCGAAGTGATGTTCGGGAATCGTGGCGCGAATCGACGCCTTCCAGGCCTCGTCCACCTTCACCGGCATCAGGTCGGGGTCCGGGAAGTAGCGGTAGTCGTGCGCCATTTCCTTCGAGCGCAGCGACTGCGACGCGCCCGTCTGGCCGTCGTAATCGCGCGTCTCCTGCACGATCGTGCCGCCGCCCTCGACGACCGCGATCTGGCGCTTGATCTCGTGGGCGATGCCGTCGCGCACGAACGAGATCGAATTGAGGTTCTTCAGCTCGACCTTGGTGCCGAGCTTCGTCTCGCCGACCGGGCGGATCGAGATGTTCGCATCGCAGCGCATCTGGCCCTTCTCCATGTCGCAGTCGGAAATGTCGCCCTGCACCAGCGCCAGGCGCAGCGAGGTCAGGAAGGCAAACGCCTCGTCGGGGGGGGGGGGGGGAGGGGTGGGGGAGGGCGCATAAGAGG
>JBEHYX010000054.1:0-26376 GCA_048497945.1 Verrucomicrobiota bacterium
CAGGTAAGCGGATTAACGCTTGGAGAACTGGAAGCGCTTGCGGGCGCCGGGCTGGCCGGCCTTCTTGCGTTCCTTTTCGCGCGGGTCACGGGTGAGGTGGCCGGCCTTCTTCAGGGTGACGCGAAGCTCGGGATTGAACTTCAGGAGGGCGCGGGCGATGCCGTGGGCGACGGCGCCCGACTGGCTGCTGATGCCGCCGCCGGCGACGTTCACGGAGACGTCGAACTTGTCCTTGCTGTCGGCGGTGACGAGCGGGGCGAGGGCGCGACGCACGAAATTGTCGTGGGTGAAATAGACCTCGAACTTGCGGTCGTTGACGACGGTCTTGCCGGAGCCGGCAACGATGCGGACGCGGGCGGTGGACGACTTGCGGCGGCCGGTGCCGAGATAGACGGAGGATTCAGCGCTCATGGTTTACCTTAAAGCTTAACGGGATTCTGCGCCTCGTGGTCGTGGGCGGCGCCCGGGAACACGCGGAGCTTGGTCAGCATCTTGGCCGCGATGCGGTTCTTCGGCAGCATGCCCTTGACGGCCTGCTTGATGATGAACTCGGGCTTCTGCTGGCGGACATCGGTGAGCTTGCGGTACTTTTCGCCGCCGACGTAGCCGGAGAACGACATGTACTCGGTGGTCTCTTCCTTCTTGCCGGTGAGGGCAATCTTGCTCGCGTTGATGACGATCACGAAATCACCGGTATCGACGTGGGGCGTGTAAGTGGGCTTGTGACGGCCGCGCAGGATGTTGGCGGCTTTAACGGCGAGACGGCCCAGCACCTTGCCTTCGGCATCGATCAGATACCACTTGGGCTGCACTGTCTCTTTCTTGGCCAGATAGGTTTTCATTTGCGGAAAGGGGCCCAAGGGAAGGATTTCGTCCTACCCTGTCAACCATCATCCTTATACATTTTAAGAAAATAGCCGGGCGCCGCCCAAAGTCCCAAGTTCGTTGTGAATAACTATTTAATGGGCGCCGTTCGGACCCCGAATAGCGCCACGGAAATCGGAAACCGGGTTTGTTTTCAGGTTAGATGTCCGCACACTCCAGCGACATGAGTGCTTCGTCTCGCTTTCCTTTGCTGGCCGCCGGGTTGCTCGGTTTGAGCGGGGTCGCATTGGGAGCCTTCGGCGCCCATGGCCTGAAAGCCACCCTGGCCGCCACCGGCGGGTTCGAAAACTGGAAAACAGCGGTGCTCTACCAGCTCGTCCACGCCGTCGCCCTGCTGGCCTTGGCGAATCGCACCGAACCAGTCGTGCGCCGCGTGAGTCTCTGGTGGGTGGTCGGCGTCATCATGTTTTCCGGCTCGCTCTACCTGCTCGCCATCGGCGCACCGGCCAAATTCCTGTGGCCCGTCACGCCCGCCGGTGGACTCGCGCTGCTGCTCGGCTGGGCCAGCCTGACCTTGGCCGCCCTCCGCCAATCCCAAGCATGAAGATTCCCCCTCCCCTGCGCGCCGCCCTCGCCGCCCTGCATGCCGCAGGCGGACGGCCGCGGCTGGTCGGAGGCTGCGTGCGCGACTGGCTGCGGGGCGAACAGGCCAAGGATTTCGACATCGAGGTCTACGGACTCGACTACGAGAAAATGGGCCGGGCGCTCGCTGCGTTCGGTCCGACCGACCTCGTCGGCCGCAGCTTCGGCGTGCTCAAGGTGCGCATCGACGGCGTGGAATACGATTTCTCGCTGCCACGCCGCGAGTCTAAGACCGGCGCCGGCCACCGCGGCTTTGCCGTCGCGCCCGATCCGCAGCTCACCGAAGCCGAGGCGGCGGCGCGGCGCGACTTCACGATCAACGCCATGGCGTACGATCCGCTCGCGGACAAGCTGCTCGATTTCTTCGGCGGCCAGGAGGACCTGAAAAAGAAAATCCTCCGGCACACGAGCCCGGCCTTCACCGAGGATCCGCTGCGCGTGCTGCGCGCGTTCCAATTCGCCGCGCGCTTCGACTTCACGCTCGCACCCGAAACCATCGAACTCTGCCGCTCGATCGCCGGCACCTACGCCGAGCTGCCGGTGGAGCGCGTCTGGGGCGAATGGGACAAGTGGGCCACGAAAGCCGCCAAACCGTCGCTCGGCCTCGTCGTGCTCAAGCAGACGGGCTGGCTGAAGCACTTCCCGGAGATCGCCGCGCTCGACGGCATGCCGCAGGAGCCGGAGTGGCATCCGGAAGGCGACGTGTTCATCCACACCGGCTGCTGCCTTGACGCGCTGGTGCAGCTCGACTCCTGGCGCGACGGCACGCCCGAGACGCGCCGCCTGCTTTCATTCGCCGTGCTGGCGCACGATTTCGGCAAGGCGGTCACGACGAAACAGGCGGAACGGCGCGGCAAGTTGCGCTGGGTCAGCCCCGAGCACGAAGCCGCCGGCGGCCCGCTCTCCGACTCCTTTCTCGCGCGCATCGGCACGCCGCTCGCCCTCATCGAGCACATCCGCCCGCTGGTGGTGAACCACCTGCTGCACCACGACGGTCCGGCGGAATACCGCGACACGACGGTCCGCCGCCTCGCCCGCAAGATCGAGCCCGCCACGCTTGACGAGCTCATGACCGTCATGCGCGCCGACCACCTCGGCCGTCCGCCGCTCGTTTCCGCCGAAACGGAAAAGCGCCTCGGCTTCCTGCGCCTCGCCGCCCAGCGCCTCGTCCTCGAACACGCCGCGCCCAAGCCCATCGTGCAGGGCCGCCACCTCATCGCCCTCGGCCGCGCGCCGGGACCGCAGTTCAAACCGGCCCTCGACGCCGCCTTCGAATCGCAGCTCGATGGGGCTTTCTCCGATGAGCCGGGCGGGATCGAGTGGATGAGAAACTATTTGCGAGCCCATCCGCAGGTTTTAACTTCCCAGAACGCCCCTTCCCTATGAGTACCTCCAACCAGCTGGACCAATTGAAGCAGTTTACCGTCGTCGTCGCCGACACCGGTGACTTCGTGAGCATGAAGGCATATGCCCCGCGCGACGCCACGACCAATCCGAGCCTGATCCTGAAGGCCGCCTCGGTTCCGGCCAATGCCGCGCTGCTCGACAAGGCCATCAAGGATGCCGGCACCGGCGCCGATCTCGGCAAGGTCATCGACCACGTGCTCGTGCTTTTCGGCCTCGAGATCCTGAAGATCGTCCCCGGCCGCGTGTCGACCGAAGTGGATGCCCGCCTGTCGTTCGATCGCGACGGCTCCATCGCCAAGGCCCGCGAGATCATCAGTCTCTACGAGAAGGCCGGCATCCCGCGCGAACGTGTCCTGATCAAGCTCGCCTCCACCTGGGAGGGCATCAAAGCCGCCGAGCAGCTGCAGAAGGAGAAGATCAACTGCAACCTGACGCTCCTCTTTTCGTTCGCCCAGGCCGTCGCCTGCGCCGAGGCCAGGGTGCAGCTCATCTCGCCGTTCGTCGGCCGCATCCTCGACTGGTACAAGAAGAGCACCGGCAAGGATTACACCGCCGTCGAGGATCCGGGCGTGAAGTCGGTCACGGAAATCTACGCGTATTACAAGAAGTTCGGCTACACGACCGAGGTGATGGGCGCGTCGTTCCGCAACACCGGCGAGATCGTCGAGCTCGCCGGCTGCGACCTGCTCACCATTTCCCCGCAGCTCCTTGGCGAGCTGAAGGCCAGCACCGCCCCGCTTGCGCGCAAGCTCGACCCGGTCGCGGCGAAGAATGCCGACCTCAAGAAGGTTTCCTTCGACGAGAAAAGCTTCCGCTTCGCGCTGAACGAGGACGCGATGGCGACGGAGAAGACCGCGGAAGGCATCCGCGTGTTCTCCGCCGACATCCGCAAGCTCGAGCAGCTGCTCGCGCAGAAACGCGGTTGAACCCGGCCGGCGGGAGCGTGAACCTTCCGCCATGATTCGCGCGTTCCAATGGGACCTGGCCCGCCAGGTCGAGCGGCTGGATTTTCTCCGGTCGCTGCTGCCGCGCTACGCCGCGTGGGGCTACGAGGAACTCTACCTGCACCTCGAGGACGCGGTGCACTACCCCAGCCTGCCGGGCATCGGGCGGACCGACGCCTATTCCTACGAGGAGCTCGGCGAACTCGTGCTGGCCGCCGCCCAATGCGGCATTCGCGTCGTACCCATCGTCAACCTGCTCGGGCACACGCAGTATCTCATCAAGCATCCGGACCTGCGAGACCTGAACGAACTGCGCGACGAACGCGGCGACGCGCTCGTGAGCGGGCAGATCTGCCCGCTGCACCCGCGCACGCTGGAGATTGCGGACAAGCTCCTGCGCGACATGGCGCCCTATTGCACCGCCGGCAAAATGCACGTCGGCCTGGATGAATCCTTCCATCTTGGCCAGTGCCCGCGCTGCCGCGAGGAGGTCGCGCGCACCGGCCTTGGCGGGCATTTCGCCGGGCACGTGAACCGGCTGCACCAGCTCGTGACGAAGCACCATCTGCAGCTCGGGATGTGGGCCGACATGCTCTACTTCGTACCGGAGGCGATTCCGCAATTGCCGCGTGGCATCACGGCCTATGACTGGTATTATTACCCGTTCAACCACAAGCCGCGGGTGGAGTTTTTCAACTTCGCGGAGCGCGACCTGTTTCCCGCGCTGCACAGGCAGGGCATCAAATATTACGGCTGCCCGATGAACGGCGCGTTCCGTTACGAGCCGCTGCCGATCTTCGGCGACCGGCTCGCAAACATCCGTTCCTGGTGGCAGCGCTGCCGGGCGCTCAAGGCGGACGGCCTGCTGGTCACCTCCTGGGAGGCCTATCGCCTCGCCCTTGAAACCACGACCGTCGTCGATGCCGCGGCCGCAAACCTGTGGCTCACGCCCGAGCGGGACGATGCCACGGCCATGCTCACCTGCGGCCTCGAGCGCATGTATCCTTCGCAGCATGCGGCACGACAGGCGCGCGCGCTGCTCGCGGGGGACACGCACGCGTTTGCGGGTTATGCGCGCTGGCGGATCAACGAACGCTGGGACGTCTTCGCCGGCAGCGAATCGCTGAAACCTTATGAAGCGGAGGTTCGTTTCTTCGCGCGGCTGCAAGTGATGGAATATCACTGGCCGGAGCCATTCGCCGCGAGTCTGGCCTTTCGGCTTTATCTGGCCCGGCGCGATGTCTATGTCCGCGTCGCGGCACGCGGCGTTTTCAAGTGCCGGAAACTGCTGGCGAGGGGCGATACCCCCGCCGTGAGAAAAACGCTGGGGGTGTTGCTGACCGAAGCCGCGGAATTTGCCCGGGAACTCACGCGCGGCCGGCAAGCCGCACGCCGGATGTGGCGCCGCACCCGCGATCCGGAGCGCGAAGGCCAGAACGAGTCCCTCCTCGTGCGCGATGCGGCGCGGCTCAAGGATTGGCAAAAGTGGCTGCAGCGCGCGCGGCGTCAGCCGGCTCTGCTCGCAGAGGCCTCCCCGGTGGCCGGTCGCTGGCAGCTCCGGTTCATTGCCCACAATTTCGCGCCCGCGGTCGCGAAAATCGTGATCGAACGGCAGGAATCCGACGGCACGTGGCATGAACTGGCGAGCCAGCACACGATCGAGTTTCGCGCGCCGGCCGCGCGGCCCATGACACGCATCCGCCGCGAGTTCACCACGCCGGTCGATTCACCCGACACGCGCCTGCGACTGCGCGTCAGTGGAGTTGGCCAGCTGGGCATCGGCCAATTGACCCTGACCGATGGTTGCACGGTTTTAGTCGACAAGCGTTTTCGCCGGCCGCGGACGCTCGGACGCAAAGCGCCGAAGCGCGGCCTGCCGAACCCGGCGCAGGCCGGAGCTGCGGTGCTCCTGAAATTCCGGCGCTAACCGCTGGAACCAAAACGTTCCCGGGTTACTTGTCCGGCAACAATTTCACCCGCACCCGGGTATTGAGGCGCAGGAAATACATCCAATAGCCGCCGAGCGCCGCAGGCCGCACCGCAACCTCGACGTTATCCTCCGGCGGGGTGAAGTAACGCTCGTTGCTGTTTGCCACCTGCCAGCGCTGGCCATTGGCGAGATGGAAAATCGTGCGGCCGGACCAGCCTTCGAATTTGCCCTGGATGGTCGAACGGATCTCGGCGTACTCGATCTGCGTGCCGGGAACCAAAAGTACCTTGGCTTTGGCCAAGAAGCCACGATCGCTGCCCTTTCCTTCCAAAGCCTGGGCTTTCGCGGCCTGCGCCTCCTCCTTGGCCACACGGGCTTCCTCCTTGGCCGCCTGCGCCTCGGTCTCGGCGGCGCGCTTCGCGGCAACGGCTCCCTCGGCGGATTTTTCGGCGGCGGCAAGCTGCCCCTGCTTGAAATTCCGCACCAGTTCGTCGAGCTGCTGGCGCTGTTCGGGGCTCAGCTGATCGAGGCCCGCGGCCTTGAACTCCGCCGGGGAAAGCGCCTGGGAAAATGCCGGCTCTTCCGCCCGGCCAAGAATGACGAGTCCGAAAAACACGAGGGCCAGCAGGTTGCGCTTCATCGCAACGGATGCTACGAGCGCCGCCAAGTGCAGCAACGCCAATCTGGCCCGAGGACAGGCCCCAAAAAAAGCGCCCCTCGGTGAAGAGGGGCGCTGCGCAAGTGAGCGAACTTAAGTCCGAGCTTAGAACTTGATCTTGAGGTCGGCGTAGAACATGCGACCGAAGTAGCTGTAAGTGCTATTGTCGAACGGCGGGCTCGAGTAGGCATCCGACAGCGGCGGCATGCGATTGGTCAGGTTGTTGCAACCGATGTCGAAGGTCACGCCCTTCAGCATCGGGCTCGCATTACCGAGATCGTAGCGGAGCTGGAGGTCGAGCGTGTTGTACGCACCGCTCTCATCGTTGGGGCCATAGAGAGTTTCCACCGAGTTGATATGGGTCCAACCCAGCACCGCGCCGTAGCCCTTGTAGTTCCAGTCGAGCGTGGTGTACGAGCGGAACTTCGGCAAGGTGCCATACAGGTCATTGCCGGCGTACTCGCTGCCGTCGTTGAGGAAGGACTGGAGGAACGTCCCGGTGGAGGACAAGTGGAACCTTCCGTATTGCTTCCAAGGCAGTTCGTAGGCGATGGTCACATCAAGGCCGTGCTGTTTCTGGCTGCTGATGTTGGCGATGCCGGTCTGCACGTAAATCTTGTCCGGGTCGACGTGGAGCTGGCCGGGGGCGGTGATGGCCACCGCACCCGCCTGGCCCGGGAAGGCATTGAGCGCAACGTACTGGGCATACTGCGAAGCCGGACCGTACTGCTCCACATCCTGAATGATTTCCAAACCGGAAGCCAGCGAGCCAACGAGATCGGTCTGGTTGATGCTGAAGTAGTCGACCGTGATGTCGAGGCCCTTGGCCCACTTCGGCGAATAGATGAAGCCGAAGGTGTAGGACTTGGCGTGCGAGGGCGTGAGGTTCGGATTCGAACCACCCGTCTGGTGACCTTGGAAGCCGATTGTGCCGCCGGTCGGGGTGCCGTCGCTGTTGTAAGCATCCACGCCGCTGAGGTCGCTGGTGAAGCCGGTGCTCTGCGGGCCATAAAGGTCATAGAGCGTGGGCTCGGAGAACGACTTGCCATAGGTGGCGCGAATCCGCAGCTGGTCATCGAACGGGAGCCAGGCGAGCGAGACCTTCGGCACGGTAGCGGAGTTGTCATCGCTGAAGGCCTCGTGGCGGACGGCGCCGTCGAGCGTGAGGAGGTGGAGGCCGGGAACGTCCTTGACGACCGGAATCTTGAGCTCGGCGAAGTAACTCTTGGCGGAGCGGCCGCCGTCAAACGGCGCCAGCGATGTGCCGGAGTTCCAGAGACTGGTGGAGGCGCCCGGAGGAATGAGGGAGTTCAGATCGGCCGTGGCAAAAAGCGTCTCTTTGCGGTATTCGACACCGGCAGCGTACTGGAGCGGCCCGGCGGGCAGATCGAAGATCTTGCCGTTCGCGGTCGCGTTGTAGCTGTAAAAGCCGCTCTTGTAGGTGGCGATGGAGTTGCCGAAGATGCCGGCGGCCGCGACGCTGCCCGCATCCTGGTTATAGGCAAAGACGTCGAAGGTGCCGTCGACGATGGCGCTCTGGAGGGCGGAATCGAGGATTTGGTTGTAGCCAATGGCGATTTGCTTCGCGAGGGCGTAGTTGGCGGAGATGTTCCAGTTGAAGTACTCGTTGACCTTGCCCTCAAAGCCGGCGGTCCAGCGGTAGGAATCGTTCAGGTAGTTATAGATACGATTCTGGCCGCCGAGGTAGCGGTTGCGGATACTGACACCGGGGGTGTTGATCGTCGTGACCCCGTTGGCGAGCAGCGTGGAGGTGGAAGTCGTGATCGGCTGCGGATTGAGCTGATACTCCGTTTCCGTCTGCGCATAGATGAAATCGGTCGTGAAGGTGATGTTGTCGGTGATCGCATGATTGGCGGAGATCGTGGCAATCCGCTTGTCGACCGCGCTGACGATCGTCGAGCGGTCGGAGATCTCATAGGGACCGGGGACCACCTGATATACACCGGCATCGACCAGCTGAGGAAGGGTCTGGCCCTTGTTCGCATCCGGGATCGTGTTCAGGTTGCTCGCGAGCTGGTAATATTGACCGGAGAGCACGAGGATGCCCGGAAGGGAGGCGGTGTTGACCGGGGTGTCGGCATACTTCATGTCACGCGCCCAGAGCGGGTCGGACTTCGACCACTCGGCGGTGAACAGGAGGTTCGTCTTATCCGTGCCGGTACCGACCACCATGCCGACCGACTTCTGGCTCCAATGGCCGCCATTATCCGTCTTGGAGGTCGTGTAGTGGGAGTTGAATTCCGCACCGCGATAATCCTTCTTGAGGATGATGTTGACGACGCCCGAGACCGCGTCGGAGCCGTAGATGGCGGACGCACCGTCGGTGAGAACCTGAATCTGGTCCACCGCGGAGAGCGGGATCATGTTGAGATCGACGCCGGTGGTTCCGCCGCTGGCCGCGCCGGCGTTGGCCGCCATGCGCTTGCCGTTGAAGAGCACGAGGGTGTCCACGTTGCGGAGGGCCACGTTCGAGGCGCCGCTGTTGAGGCCGCCGTTGATATTGGCGTTTTCGACGCCGATGTTGTTCGAACCCTGGATCTGCGGCACCGTCTTGCGCAGCACGTCCAGCACGTTGGTGTTCACGCCGCTGATCTCGATCGCCGCGGCGTCGATGATCTGGATCGGCATCGCCTTCTGCTCATCCAGCGTCGCCGGGATGAAGGAGCCCGTGACGACCATCTTCTCGAGGGTCACAGGAGTTTCGTCTTTCTTATCAGAAGCAGTCGCCTGCTGACCAAAAGCGGCTTGGGCCGCGAACAGGGAAAGCCCGGCGCTCAAAAGCGCGATAGGCTTCCGTACTCTTACGGAGCTAACGTTCATAGTATTAGGTGTGTTGTGTTAAAACACGCTGTCGTGTTTGCGGGGTGCCTACTTGTGTCATAATGCCCTGCAATAGCATATCGACCGATTGCTCCCCCTGCCCCACCAAAGGCTACCAATGACGGATGAAATGCATCCGTTTTTTCGGACGATTTTTCCCGATCTTAACGCCCGTCCGGCAATCCGCCGGGCTCAGGCTACTTCCGGTTGCGACAAGCGGCTGATGAGCTGCTTGAGCTTGCTGCGGTTCTTGCGGCTCAGGCGCAGCACGGTGTTGTCGCTCATCAGCACGGTATAGTCCCCGTAAAGCGCCGGGGTGACTTTCTTGACGTGTTCAAGGTTGACCAGGGAGGACCGGTGGATGCGCAGGAACCTGGCCGCGGGCACCCGTTGCTCCAGATTCTGGAGGGTTTCCCGGACCAGCTGGGAAGCCCCGGTGGTGTGGACTTTCACAAAGTCTGCCTGCGATTCGACCCAGATGATGTCGGCCGTCCGGATAAAGTGCAGGTCGTTGCCGGTTTTCAGGACCACCCGGTCGGCGGATTCGGCCGCCGGCGCGACCGGGGCCGCCTCGGCGCCTCCCTTCCCCGTCACCTCCCGCATGTAGTCCAGCAGCTGTTCCATCTTGCGGTTCATGTCGGATTCGCGCGCCTGACGGATGCCGGCCTTGGCCCGGGTCAGCGCCGCGGCGAAACGAACGTCCCGGAACGGCTTCAACAGGTAGTCCACCGCGCAGATTTCAAAGGCGTGGATCGCATACTGGTCGTAGGCGGTGACGAAGATGACCGCCGGCCGTTCCTCCGGCTTGAGCTCGGCGAGCACGGCGAACCCGTCGCGCCGGGGCATCTGCACGTCGAGGAAAACCAGATCCGGCCGCTGCGCGCGGATCGTATTCAACGCCGACTGGCCGTCGACACTGGTGCCGATCACCTCCACTTCGGGATCGTCCTTCAGCATGGCAAGGACGCCATCGCGTGCCAGCGGTTCATCATCCACGACCAGGATACGGATTTTTTTCATAGCGACATTTCGGAAACCGCCACCGGCCGCCAGGGAAGGTCGAGGTGGATGGTCGTGCCCCCTTCGGGGCGTTTCATCACTTCGAGCCGGTAATTGGTTCCGTAAAGCTTCTCCAGTTGCGCCCGCGAATTTGCAAGACCGATGCCTTGGCGCTTCCGGCCGGCCGGCGTTTCCGGAGGAGGGTTTTCCGGACCGTCATCGACCACATTCACCACCAAACGTTCGCCCGACCGGCCGGCGGCCACGCGCACGAAGCCGGGATTCGTCCGCAGGGAAATGGCGTGCTTGATGGCATTTTCGACCAGCGGCTGGAGCACGATGTTGGGCACCAGCACATCGAGCGCCGCCGGCTCGACCTCGAAGGCCGTGCGGAGTTTTTCCCCGTAGCGCAGCCGCTCGATGTCCAGGTACCGGCGGATGAAATCCAGCTCCTGGTGCAGCGGGATCTCATGCAAACCCGTGCGCTCGATCGCCAGGCGCAGCAGCTCGCTGAGCTGCGCAATGATCTCGACCGCCTGTTCGCTTTTCTGCTGCCGGACCAGGGTGGCCAGCGCATTGAAGCTGTTGAAAAGAAAGTGGGGGTGCAGCTGGCCCCGCAGCGCGGCCAGTTCCGCGCGGGCAAGGTCCGATTGCAGGCGGGCGGCTTTTAGCTGGAGCTGGATGGCTTCCTCCGCGCGCTGCCGGTTGCGGTAATAATAGTCGATCGACAGGGACACTGCGAAATACCCGCTGTAGGTCAGTACATCCAGCGGCAGCATGCCGAAGGTGTTGTAGGCATAGGTCTCCCAGCTGAACAGCCATCCGCGATCGGACACGCCCCAGATGATATCCGGCAGCACGTGCAGGAAATACCGCAAATGGGTCACGACGAGGTAGAGCAGCACACTGCTGAAAAGCAGCCCGATGATGCTCGACCGCAGCCGGCCGCGCACCAGCGGATAGCGCCGAATTACCAGCATCATGGCCGGCGCGGCGGCCAGCCACACATACCACGCAAGGCCGTCCCACCCGCGCATGATCGTGTACATGTGGCTTTCCTCCGCCACGCGCCGCCACTCGCGCGTCCCCGGCAGGCCGACGAAAAGCAGCGTGTTGATCGCGAAAATCAGCAACAATTGGATCCCAAACACAGCCCGGTAATCGGCCGAATCCCGGCCGGATGCTTGCGATTCACTGCGCCGCCAAAAAATCATGGGGTGGAGTATTCTCTCGGTCCGATGCCGCAGCACGATTTCGCCGGTGGCAATGAATTTCACACTTCGTGTCCGGCCGCGATGCGAAGACGCAAAAAAAAAGCGCCCCTCGCTGAGGAGGGGCGCTGCGCAAGTGAGCGAACTTAAGTCCGAGCTTAGAACTTGATCTTCAGGTCGGCGTAGAAGATCCGGCCGAAGTAGCTGAACGCGCTGTTGTCAAACGGCGGGCTCGAGTAGTTCGGGGACAGCGGCGGCTTCTGGTTGGTGAAGTTGTTGCAGCCGATGTCGAAGGTCACGCCCTTCAGCATCGGGGTCGCCGTGCCGAGGTCATAACGCAGCTGGAGATCGAACGTGTTGACCGGACCGACATCCAGGCCGCTGCCGCCCAGGAGCGGCGGATCGGCGTCCACGGTGTTGATGCGGGTGTAGCCGAGCGTCGCACCGTAACCCTTGTAGGTCCAGTCGAGCGTGCTGTAAGCGCGGAACTTCGGCAGCGTGCCGTACAGGTCGTTGCCGGCGTATTCCGTGCCATCGAGGTCGAAAGACCGGAGGATCTCCCAGTTGCTGTTGAGGCGGAACTTGCCGTACTGCTTCCAGGGCAGTTCGTAGCTGATGTTCACGTCAAAGCCGTGCTGGGTCTGGCTGCTGATGTTGGCGATGCCGGTCAGCACGTAGATCGCGTCGGGATTGGGATGAAGCTGGCCGGGCGCCGTGATGGCGACCGCACCCGCCTGGCCCGGGAAGGCGTTGAGCGCAACGTACTGGGCGTACTGCGAAGCCGCACCCAGGCGCTCGACGTCGGCGATGATCGTCAGGCCGCTGGCCAGCTGGCCGACGAGGTCGGTCTGCTCGATCTTGTAGTAGTCGACCGTGATATCGAGGCCCTTGGCGAACTTCGGCGAATAGACAAAGCCGACCGTGTACGCCTTCGCATGCGACGGCGTGAGGAGCGAGTTCGAGCCACCCGACTGGTGACCCTGCAGGCCGATGAAGCCGCCGGTCGCGTTGCCGTTGCTATCGTAGGCGCGCGTGCTGCTCAGGTCGCTGGTGAAGCCGGTGCTGACGGGCCCGAAGAGCTGGTAGAGCGAGGGCTCGGTGAACGACTTGCCATAGCTGGCGCGAATCTTCAGCTGGTCATCGAAGGGCAGCCAGGCGAGGGAAACCTTCGGCACGGTGACGGAGTTGCCATCGCTGTAGGCTTCGTGGCGGACGGCACCGTCGAGGGTGACGAGGTGCAGGCCCGGGATGTCCTTGACGACCGGAACCTTGAGTTCAGCGAACTCGCTCTTGGCGGAACGGCTGCCGTCAAACGGCGCCAGCGAGGTGCCGGAGTTCCAGAGGGAGGTGGTGGCGCCCGGGGGAATGAGCGAGTTCAGGTCGGCCGTGGCAAAGAGCTTCTCCTTGCGATACTCGAGACCGGCAGCGTACTGGACGGTACCCGCCGGCAGATCGAAGATCTTGCCGTTGAACATCGCGTCGTAGCTGTAGAAGCTGCTCTTGTAGTTCGCGATCGAGTTACCGAAGATACCGGCCTTGGCGACGTTGGCCGTATTCTGCTTATAAGCGAAGATGTCGAAGTTGCCGTTGGCGATCGCGGTCTGCAGGGCCGAGTCGAGGACTTGGTTGTAGCCGATGGCCGTCTGCTTCGCGATGGAGTAGTTGGCGTAGACGTTCCAGTTGAAGTAATCGTTCACCTTGCCGTCGAAACCGGCGGTGAAGCGGTAGGAATCGTTCGTATTGTCGTAAATACGGTTCGCCCCGCCGATGTAGCGGTTGCGGAAGGTGACTGCCGAGGCCTTGGGGCCGTTGACACCCGTGGAATCGAAGCTGGCCGGATTGATCGTCGTGACGCCTTTGGCGAGCAGCGTGGCGGCGGTGACCGTGACAGGCTGCGGATTCAGCTGATACTGCGTCTCCGTCTGCGCGTAGATGAAGTCCGTCGTGAAGTTAATGTTGTCGGTAACCGCATGGTTGGCGCTCATCGAGGCGATGCGCTTGTCGACCGCACTGAGGATCGTCGAACGATCGGCTTGCTGATAGGGGCCAGCGACCGCGACATACACGCCCGCGGCGACCAGCTGGGCCAGCGTCTGGCCCTTGTTGGCATCCGGAATCGTGTTCAGATTGCTCGCGAGCTGGTAGTACCCGGAGGCGCTGGCGCCAGCGGTGCCGTCGATATCGAAGGGCCCGACGATGCCGGGCAACGAAGCCGTGTTGATCGGATTGTTGGAATAGGTCATGTCGCGGGCCCACAGCGGGTCCGCCTTCGTCCACTCGGCGGTGAACATGAGGTTCGTCTTGTCCGTGCCGGTGCCGACCACCATGCCGACCGACTTCTGGTTCCACTCGCCGCCATTGTCCTTCTTGGACATGCTGTAGTGGGAGCTGAACTCAGCGCCGCGATAATCCTTCTTCAGGATGATGTTCACGACGCCCGAGACCGCGTCCGAGCCGTAGATGGCCGACGCACCGTCGGTCAGCACCTGGATCTGGTCCACCGCGGACAGCGGGATCAGGTTCAAGTCCACACCGGTGACGCCGCCGCCGGCCGCGCCGGGGTTCGCCGCCATGCGCTTGCCGTTGAACAGCACCAGCGTGTCCACGTTGCGCAGCGCCACCTGCGAGGCGCCGCCGTTGGCACCGCCGTTGATGTTGGCGTTTTCCACGCCGATGTTGTTGCCACCCTGGATCTGCGGCACCGTCTTGCGCAGCACGTCCAGCACGTTGGTGTTCACGCCGCTGACCTCGATCGCCGCCGAATCGATGATCTGGATCGGCATCGCTTTCTGCTCATCCAGCGTCGCCGGGATGAAGGAGCCCGTGACGACCATCTTCTCGAGGGTCACAGGAGTTTCGTCTTTCTTATCAGAAGCAGTCGCCTGTTGGGCTACTGCGAGGGGGGCAACGCCAGCGCTCAAAACGAGCAGCGCCAGCAGATTCCTTGCGGAACGTGCATTCATAGTTCGATCAGTGGTTGCAGTTGTGTGTGGTAGTCCACGGCCCAAGCCGTGGCTAAATCGGTCGGGGGTTTTGGAACGTAACCCCGTGTCATAGGCAAGTTAAAATACACTATTTACGCGACAGATCGCCATAAACACACGACTAAGTGCATAATCCATATTGGGTTCCGGCCAGTGTTACAGTGCACCCGCGGCGCGGGAAAAATGCCCGTATTTCCCCTAAGAATCAGTGGTTGAACCAATAGCGCCCGCATCTGGCAGAGATCGCCGGCCGCATCTCCAAAGCCTGCGAAGCCGCCCGACGAGCCGCTAATCCGCCGACTTGGGCGGCAGAATCCATCACTGCCTGCGCAAGGCCGCCCCAATTACCGCTCGTGGCGCTGTCATAAAAGCCTTCATGCACCCCGCACCGCCCATGAGCGGAACCGGGTCAAAGCTGGCTTTTCAATTTCCGCGCCAGCCCAAGCGCCGCTTCCGCATCCATCGCCATGACGTTAAAATGGCCCATTTTACGACCCGGACGCGCCTCCGCCTTGCCGTAAAGATGCAACCGCACCTGGGACTGCGCTTCCAACACCGACCACTTGGGTTCTCCCTTCGCCCAAGCGTCTCCCAGGATGTTGACCATCACCACCGGGCTCAGGAGCGTCACCGGTCCCAACGGCAGCCCGCAAATCGCGCGGGCCTGCTGCTCGAATTGGGAAGTGGCGCAGGCGTCCATCGTGTAGTGGCCGCTGTTGTGCGTGCGGGGCGCCATCTCGTTGACGAGCACCTTGCCGTCCTTCGCCACGAAAAGCTCCACCCCCATCACGCCGACCAAGCCGATCTTTTCCGCCACCTGCCGGGCCATCGTCTCGGCCGCGGCCGAGATCGCCGGCGCCACGCGCGCGGGCACGATCGAAAAATCCAGGATGTGGTTCGTGTGGATGTTCTCCGCGACGGGAAACACGCGGCTCTCGCCGGCGGCGGAGCGCGCCACCACCACCGACACCTCGCAGCTGAAGTCGACGAATTGCTCGATGACGACCGGCTGGCCGGCGAACCGCTGCAGCGCCGCCGGCACGTCCGCCTCGGTCATCACCTTGAGCTGGCCCTTGCCGTCGTAACCGAAGTCCGCGGTCTTCACCACGCAGGGCACGCCCGTTTCACGGATGCCGGCCGCCAGGTCGCCACCCGCGGCAACCTCGGCAAAACGCGCGTGCGGGAATCCGTTTCGCTTCAGCCAGTTTTTCTCCCGCGACCGGTTCTGCGCCGTCTCCAGCACGCTCCAGTGCGGGCAAAGCCTCGTCAGGCCCTCGATGGCGCGCAGCGGCGCCGCCGGCACGTTTTCGAATTCGTAGGTGACGACGTCGCATTCGCGCGCAAAGGCCGACAGCGCCGCGATGTCCTCGTAGGCCGCGTTCACCTCCTTGTCCGCCACCGCGCCGGCCGGGCATTTCGGCTGCGGCTCGTAGACGTGCATGCGCCCGCCGAGCCGCTTCACGGCCTGCGCCAGCATGCGCCCGAGCTGGCCGCCGCCCAGCACGCCGATGGTTTTCCCCGCGAGCAGCGCCTGCGTGTCGCTCACGGCAGCTTGGTCTTGAGCACCTTCGCCGTCTGCGCCGCGCGGAAACGGTGCCATTCGCGCCGCGTCTTCGCGTCGCTCTGCGCCAGCAACGAGGCGGCGAACAGGGCCGCGTTGATCGCGCCGGCCTTGCCGACTGCAAAGGTCGCCACCGGCACGCCGCCCGGCATCTGCGCGATCGACAGCAGCGAATCCAGCCCCTTGAGCGCCTTGGATTCCACCGGCACGCCCAGCACCGGCAGGGTGGTCAGCGAGGCCGTCATGCCCGGCAGGTGCGCGGCGCCGCCCGCGCCGGCGATGATGGCCTTCAGGCCGCGCTTTTCGGCGGACTCGGCGTAGCTGACCATGAGCTTCGGCGTGCGGTGCGCGCTCACCACCCGTTTCTCGAACGGAACCCCGAGGGCCTCGAGGGTTGCCGCGGCATGCTGCATCGTCTCCCAGTCCGAGGAGCTGCCCATGATGATTCCGACCAGAGCTTTCGCCATAGGCTACAAGGCTGTAAGGGACGCGCCGCCCCGTCGGCAAACGAAAAGGCAGCACATGACGTGCTGCCTTGCGCCGCGGAACCGGCTTGCGCGGCGGCGTTACATCAGGGCCGTGCCCTTCGGCACGCGCACGATCGTCGTGCCGGCAATCTTGTCGTGCCAGGACTGGCGGTCGTCGTCGAACGCCACCCAGACGAAGCCGAGGCCCGCCACGGCCAGCGAGAGGAAACCGCCCAGCGCGCGCACGGCCGCCACACCCCAGTCGATCGGGCGGTCGTCGAGGCGCACGACCTTGAGGCCGCAGATGATGCCGCCGATCGTCGTGCCCTTGGTCGCCCACATGACGATGCAGTAGACCGCGAACCAGAACGGCAGGCTGCCGCCCGGCGAGAACCAGCCGTGAAAGATCTTCGAGCTCATGCCCATCACGATGCCCAGCAGCACCACATCGAGGAACGAGGCCACCAACCGGAGCCAGAAACCCACCCGCGGCAGCGTCGCCGCCGAGATCACGGCCGGGGCCGGGGAGATGACGGGCGGCGGAGCTTCGCCACCGGCGGATACCGGCGGGACCACCGCCGGCATGGGCGCGGCCTTGGGGGCCGGCACCGGGCGCGCGGCGCGGCCGGCCTTGAACTGCAGGATCAGGGTGTAAACCACCGTGCCCAGGCCGAGGATGCCGAGCAGCTTGTAGGTGATAAAGCCGACGATCGGGATGGTATAAAGAAGGAGCACCACCACGCCGCCGACCAGCACGCCGATGACCGGATGCCCGAGCGCGCTATCGCCCATGAGCCGGGTGAAGCGCCGGCCCAGCCAGGCCAGGATCACCACCTTGCCGAACAGCGAGGCGAGGAACAACCCGAGCGAGAGCGCCGGGATAAGCACAAAGCCGACGACAATGAACAGCGTCACCGCCAGGAGAATGAACGCCACCGGCGTGAGCAGCAGGGTCAGGATCGCGGCCAGCACGGAGGAACCCGGATTCTGCTCCAGCGTTTCCACGCACTTGTTGACCCCGGACGGCGCGATCAGCGCGACCACCGCATAAAAGGCCAGGAAAGCGAGCGCGATGCACCAGGCCCAGAGCAGGTTCCGGTCGAAGGCCAGCGGGCGCGCGTAGAGGAGGCATTCGGTGACCCAGGTGGTCAGGCCGCTGAAGTCGAAGTGCCGGCCGGCGACGGCGATATTCTGGATGTTGCCCTTCACCACGGCGCTGCTGTCGCGCGTGACGTGGCCGCCGATGCAAACGATCTCGCCGTTCACGACGGCCTTGGGCCCGAGCTCGATGTTGCCGAGCACCGAGACCACCTCGCCGCGTACCTCGCCGTTCACGTAGGTGCTGCCGAGCACCGAGACCACGGAATCGCCCACGGTGCCGCCTTCCACGCGGCTGTTGCCGATGACCGAGACCACGGCGTCACCCACGTTGCCCGAGGAGGTCGACGAACCGAAAATGGAGACCACCGCATCGGCTTCCTCGCCGGCGGCCAGCGTGCTGCCGCTGCCGAAGCTCACGCGTTCATTGCCGTTACCGTGGTGCGGGTTGCGGTTCTTTTTGCGCGCCGGCTTGTCGGGCTTTTCCTGCGCAGCTTTTTCGTCGGTCGCGGCCTTGTGCTCCTCGACCTCCGTTTTGCCGGCGTCCGCGACGTCGGGCTTGTCCTTGTCCTGCTCCTCGGCCGCCGCGGCCGCCGGCTGCTTTTCCGGCTCCGCCGCCGGGGCGGCCGGCGGCGCGGGCGGCGCCTCCTCGGCGCGCAGCACCGGCCCAAACGCCAGCCCCAGCGTCAGGAGCAGCAGCAGGAAATACTTGGGGTGACTGGCTGTTTTCATGAAAGGGAATTCTCAGTTATTGCGGTAAAGGTAGCGGTAGGCGGCGGTGCCGAGACCGAAGAAGGTCGCGTACATCGCGGCCAGGAAGGCCAGCCCGCCATAGAACCAGAGCGAGGGGATCGCGGCGACCTGCTGCTGGATGAAGTTCACGGTCCAGCCGCCGGCCGCGACCAGGCGGGAAATCCAGCCGAAGCCGCTGCCGACTTCGTGCGCCACGGTTTCGGCCGCGGCGCCCTGGCTCAACCGGTAGAAGGCGGTGATCGCGGCACCGGCGAAAACCGTGCCCGCCACCAGGAACGCGGCGCGCACGGCCGCGGGCCAGTAGCTCCAGCTCCGGTGATACCACGCCACGGTGGCGCGCCGCTCGATCTCGGCGAGCACGCGGGCCTCCAATGTGGCCGGGGCCTTGCGCGCCGGCAGCGCGCGCAGTTCGCGCTGGACCAGCTGCTCGAGCTGCACGGAGGCATCCGCCGGCACGGCGGTGCGCGCCGCGACCGCCGCCTGCAGGCGCGCCGCGAAGCCCGCGGGCGCCTTGCGCGGCGGCAGCGCGCGCAGCTCGCGGTGGATGAATTTCTCCAGTTCCTCGGGTGTCATTTTCTTATTCATGGGCACCCTCGGGTTCGAATTGTTCGTGGCTGGCGCCGCTGCGCATCAGCACCTTCGCCAGCGCCTCGCGGCCGCGGAGGATGTCGGTCTTCACCTTGCTGAGCGACACGCCGGTCTTCTTGGCGATGTCCTCGTAAGGCAGGTCTTCAAAATGATAGAGCACCAGCGGCACGCGCTGGTGGTCGGGCAGTTTCTCCAAGGCGCGTTCGATCCACTCGCGGCGCTCGGACGAGTCGACGCCGCTGAAGAAGGTGTCGGGCGCGGCAAACTCGACCTCCTTCTCGCCGCCCTCGTCGTCCTTGTGGACGAGGTCCGAGAAAAAGCTCCAGCGCTTCTTGTACCGCTGGATGTGGTTGATCGAGAGGTTGGTCGCCACGGTCTTCAGCCAACCGCCCGCCGTCGGGCTCGTGCGCAGGTTTTCGAAGTGCTCGTGGGCTTTGATGAACACGTCCTGGGCAATATCCTCCGCCTGCGTCTCATTGCCAATGAGGCGCACCGCGGTGGAATAGACCATGTCTTGGTAGTTGCGCATGAACGTGGTGAAATCGATCGGGGCCGTTACGGCCGAAGTGTGTGCTTGCACTGTAGGATCTGCATTCACGTTCAAGGACACGGCTGAAAGCCGCCAAGTTGCAGAAACCTCCTGCCACGCAAGCCACGATACGCCAAGTCCATAAGTAACAACCCGGCTTCCCCCATCCCGGTTGCCAGAATCCTCCGGCTAACGGCATGGATAAGTGCTTGGTATTGTCGCCGGCCGCGGGGTGGAGGCCCTTGCGTATTTATGACACTAGGCGACACTCCGCAAAAAACGTTCCCATGTCCGACTTTCTGACCTCCGATCCCCAACTCGAAGCCGCCATCAAGGCGAAGGGCGAAAAACTCTTCGCCCTCATGGACCAGCAGCCCCCGCCGGCGCTGTTTTCCAAAAAAGGCGCCTACGCCCGCCTGATGGAGTGGTCGATGAAGGACCCGGCGTTCAAGACCCAGCTTTTCCGCTTCGTCGACGTCCTCCCCACCCTCCAGTCCTCCGGCGAAATCGTCCGCCACCTCCAGGAATACCTCGGTGACAAGGCCGTCGAGCTGAACCCCGCGCTCAAGGCCGGCCTCGCCGCCTCGTCCTTCGCGCCCGCCCTCGTCGCCACGCCGGTCAAGGCGCAGATCGTCGACATGGCCAACCAGTTCGTCGCCGGCGAATCCGGCGAGGACCTGCTCAAGCAGATCCGCCGCAACACCAAGCTCGGCCTCGCCACCACGATCGACCTGCTCGGCGAAACCGTCATCAGCGCCGCCGAGGCCGACGCCTTCCTGCAACGCAACCTCGAGGTGCTCGATTCGGTTTCCAAATTCCTCGCGAAGGAACCGGAGCCCGCGTTCAGCGACGTCGGCCCGCGCGGCCCCCTGCCCCGCCTCAACCTCTCGGTCAAAATCTCCGCGCTTACGCCCGACGTCCATCCCGCCGACCCGGAGAACTCCATCATCGCGCTGAAGGAACGCTTCCGCCCGATCCTGCGCCGCGCGGCCGAAGTGGGCGCGCTGATCAACTTCGACATGGAGAGCTACAAGCTGAAGGACCTCACGCTCGCGCTCTTCAAATCCATCTTCGAGGAACCGGAGTTCGCCCAGAAGCCCGCCATCGGCATCGCGATCCAGGCTTACCTGCGCGACTGCGAGCAGGACCTGCGCGACCTCGTCGCGTGGGCGCGCCAGCACAACCGCCCGCTCAGCGTCCGCCTCGTGAAGGGCGCGTACTGGGACTACGAGACGATCCTCGCCCAGCAGCGCGACTGGCCGGTGCCGGTCTGGCAGAAGAAGCCCGAGTCCGACGCGAACTACGAGAAGCTCACGCTCTTCCTGCTCCAGAACATCGACATCGTCACCCCGAACTTCGCCTCGCACAACGTCCGCTCCGTCGCCCACGCGATCGTCCAGGCGGAAAAGCTCGGCATCGATCCGCGCGCCTATGAATTCCAGGCGCTCTACGGCATGGCCGACGAACTCAAGCTCTCGCTCCTCAAGATGGGCCACCGCGTCCGCGAGTACTGCGCCATCGGCGAGCTGCTGCCCGGCATGGCCTACCTCGTCCGCCGCCTGCTCGAGAACACCTCGAACGAAGGCTTCCTCCGCCTGAAGAACATGGGCGAGGCGACCAAGGACGCGCTGCTGGCGAATCCCGTCACCCAGATCGCCGCTGCGCCCGAGCCGCTCGCGCGCAAGGCGCCGAAGCCCGGCTCCTTCGTCAACGCTGCCAACACCGACTTCTCGCAGGCCGCCCGCCGCGACCGGCAGCGCGCCGCGCTCAAGACCGTCACCGCGCAGCTCGGCAAGAAGTGGCCGCTGATCATCAACGGCAAAAAAATCTCCGACCGCGAATACGTCCCTTCCGTGAATCCGGCGAAACCCTCCCAGCTGATCGGCTCGTGGGCGCGCGCGACCGTCGCCGACGCCGAGTCCGCCGTTGCCGCCGCGCAGGCGTACTTCCCGAAATGGCGCGCCACGCCGGTGGAGGACCGCGCGAAGATGCTCGAGCGCGCCGCCGACCTCATGGAGTCGCGCCGCCTGGAGCTGAACGCGCTGCTCATCCTCGAGGCGGGCAAGCCGTGGCTCGAGGCCGACGGCGACATCTCCGAGGCCATCGACTTCTGCCGCTTCTACGCCGTCGAGATGCGCAAGCTCGGCAGGCCGGTCGTGACCCAGGCCGTCCCCGGCGAACGCTGCGTCCAAACGTGGACGCCGCGCGGCGTCGGCGTGGCCATCGCCCCGTGGAATTTCCCGCTCGCGATCCTCACCGGCCTCGTCGTCGCCCCGCTCGTCGCGGGCAACTGCGTGATCATGAAACCCGCCGAGCAGACCTCCGTCATCGGCGCGACGCTGATGGACATCCTGCTCGAGGCCGGCGTGCCCGCCGGCGCACTGCACTTCGTTCCGGGTTACGGCGAGGACGTCGGCGCGCATCTCACCGGCCACCAGCAGGTCGATTTCGTCGCCTTCACCGGCTCGCGCGCCGTCGGCACGAAGATCTGGGAAAACGCCGGCCGCACCGCTCCCGGCCAGGCCAACCTCAAGAAGGTCGTCTGCGAGATGGGCGGCAAGAACGCGCTCATCATCGACAACGACGCCGACCTCGACGAGGCGATCCCCGCCGCGCTCTACAGCGCGTTCGGCTTCGCCGGCCAGAAGTGCTCCGCGCTTTCGCGCCTGATCGTGCTCGACGACGTCTACGATGCCTTTGTCGAGCGCTTCGTCTCCGCCTGCCCCGCCCTGCCTGTCGGCGATCCGACGTTGCCGGGCACCGTGGTCGGCCCGGTGATCGACGCCGACGCACAGAAGAAGATCCTCGGCCTGATCGAGGACGGCAAATGCGAGGCCAAGCTCGCCTTTCAAGGCAAGGCTCCCGCCGAAGGCTACTTCATCCCGCCGACCGTCTTCGTGAACGTGAAGCCCGCGCACACCATCGCCCGCGAGGAAATCTTCGGGCCGGTCGTCGCCATCCTGCGCGCCAAGGACCTCGACGAGGCCTTCGCGCTCGTCAACGGCACCGACTACGCGCTCACCGGCGGCCTGTTCTCCCGCAGCCCGAAGGCGCTCGAGCGCGCGCAGCAGGAGCTGCTCGTCGGCAACCTCTACCTGAACCGCGCCATCACCGGCGCGATCGTCGAACGCCATCCGTTCGGCGGCTTCAAGATGTCCGGCGGCGGCACGAAGGCCGGCGGCAAGGAATACCTGCAGAACTTCCTGTTTCCACGCTCGGTGGCTGAAAACGTCATGCGCCGGGGTTTTACGCCCCCAACGGAAGAATAAGCCGGGACCGGCAGCCGCCCTGGCTTCCGCTTGCGCCAACTCGACGGCGTCCGTACCGTCGGGCTGTCGACGCGGCGCAGATGCCGCGGGTCCGTCGTGTCCTCCGCACCTTCATCCGTCCTCACGCTCAACGCCGGCTCCTCGAGCCTGCGCTTCGCGCTCTTCGCGGCGAACGGGGAACGCGTGCTCGAGGGAAAATTCGAACGGATCGGCCGGACGGACGCGCAACTCGACCGTCCGGGAGCGCCGGCACAACAGTTGTCGCTGCCGGATCACGCCGCCTGCCTGCCGGTCATCGCCGGGATCCTCGGCCGGCAAGGGACCCCGCCGGGGCGGATCGCCCATCGGGTCGTCCATGGCGGGCCCCGCCACGTGGCGCCCGCCGCGGTGACGCCGGCGTTTCTCGGCGAGCTTCGCGCCATCGAAAATTTCGCCCCCAATCACCTGCCCGCCGCGATCAAGCTCATGGCCGCAGCCCTGCGCCAGTGGCCGGAGGTTCCCCAGGTCGCCTGCTTCGACACGGCTTTTCACCATGACCTGCCCGTCGCCGCGCGCTTGCTGCCGCTGCCGCGCCGCTATGCCGCACAAGGCATCCGGCGCTACGGCTTTCACGGCCTCTCCTTCTCGAGCGTGCTCGACCGGCTCCGGCGCGAAGGCCCGGGCCTGCCGCCGCGGCTCGTGCTCGCGCACCTCGGGCACGGCGCGAGCCTCGCCGCCGTGCGCGATGGCCGCTGTTTGGACACGACCATGGGCTTCACCCCGGCCGGCGGGCTCGTGATGAGTACCCGCGCCGGCGATCTCGATCCCGGCCTGCTCGGCTTTCTCGCGGCGCGTGACCACCTCGACGGCGCCGCCCTTGAGCGCCTGGTCTTCACCGAATCCGGCCTGCTCGGCCTGTCCGAAACCAGTTCCGATACCCGCGACCTGCTGGACCGCGAAACCTCCGATCCGCGCGCGGCGGAGGCGCTGGCGGTCTTCGTCCACCAGGCGCGCAAGCACCTCGGGGCGATGATCGCGGTGCTCGGCGGGCTCGACGCCCTCGTGTTCTCGGGCGGCATCGGCGAAAACTCCGCCGTGCTGCGTTCCCGGATCTGCGCGGAATTCGACTATCTCGGCCTCATCCTCGATGCGGAGCGCAACGCCGCAAACGCCTCCCTCATTTCGTCCGGGGCGGCGCGCGTGGCGGTGCGGATCGTCGCCGCCGATGAGGAACTCGCGCTGGCCCGCGCCGTCGCCCCCGGCTCCTGACCCCCGACCCGCATGAAAACCAAGCATCCCGCCCCGCCTCGTCGCCGCCCGGCTGCCGCCGGCCCGCTCACCGCGGAATCGCTCCGCCGGATCGATGCCTACTGGCGGGCGGCCAACTACCTTTCGGTCGGCCAGATCTACCTCCTCGACAACCCCCTCCTGCGCCGGCCACTCGCCCGCGCCCACGTGAAGCCGCGCCTGCTCGGCCACTGGGGCACGACGCCGGGACTGAACTTCATCTATGCGCACCTCAACCGCGTGATCGTGCGCGATGACCTCAACGTCATCTACCTCGCCGGTCCCGGCCATGGCGGGCCCGGGCTCGTCGCCAACGCCTACCTCGAGGGCACCTACAGCGAATACTACCATGAGATTTCGGCTGACGAGGCCGGCCTGCAAAAGCTGTTCAGGCAATTCAGCTTCCCCGGCGGCATCCCGAGTCACGTCGCGCCCGAAACCCCCGGCTCGATCCACGAAGGCGGCGAGCTCGGCTACGTGCTCTCCCACGCCTACGGCGCCGTCTTCGACAATCCCGACCTGATCGCCGCCGCCGTCGTGGGTGACGGCGAAGCGGAGACCGGCCCGCTCGCCACCGGCTGGCATGGCAACAAGTTCCTGAATCCCGCGCGCGACGGCGCCGTCCTGCCGATCCTGCACCTCAACGGCTACAAGATCGCCAATCCCTGCTTCCTCGCGCGCATCCCGCACGACGAACTCGAGGCCTTCTTCCGCGGCTGCGGCTACGAGCCGCATTTCGTCGAGGGCCACGACCCGGCAAAAATGCACCAGCGGATGGCCGCAACGCTCGACACGGTGGTGAAGAAAATCCGGGCCATCCAGCACGCCGCGCGCACCAAGGGTTTCAAAAAACGCCCGCGCTGGCCGATGATCGTGCTGCGGTCGCCCAAGGGGTGGACGTGCCCGAAGTTCATCGACGGGAAAAAATGCGAGGACTACTGGCGGGCCCACCAGGTGCCGATGGGAGACATGGACCAGCCCGGGCACGTGAAAATCCTCGAGGGCTGGATGCGGAGCTACCGGCCGGAGGAACTTTTCGACGCCTCGGGACGCCTCGCGCCCGAGCTTGCGGCGCTCGCCCCGCAGCGCCACCGCCGCATGAGCGACAACCTGCACGCCAACGGCGGCCGCCTCCTCCGCGACCTGCAGCTGCCGGATTTCCGCAAATACGCGGTGGCGACCAAGGCGCCCGGCGCCGCAAACGCCGAGGCGACCCGCGTCATGGGCACGTTCCTGCGCGATGTCATGCGCGACAACTTCGCGGCGCGGAATTTCCGCCTCTTCAGCCCCGACGAGAACAACTCCAACCGCTGGCAGGATGTGCTCGAGGTCACCACCCGCGCCTACGCCGCCGCGATCCTGCCGACCGACGACCATCTCTCGCCCGACGGCCGCGTCATGGAGGTGCTTTCCGAGCACCAGTGCCAGGGCTGGCTCGAGGGCTACCTGCTCACCGGCCGCCACGGTTTCTTCAGCTGCTACGAGGCGTTCATCCACATCGTGGACTCGATGTTCAACCAGCACGCCAAGTGGCTGAAGGTCTGCAACCACATCCCCTGGCGCGAGCCGATCGCGTCGCTGAACTACCTGCTCAGCTCGCACGTCTGGCGCCAGGATCACAACGGCTTCAGCCACCAGGATCCGGGATTCATCGACCACGTGATCAACAAGAAAGCCGAGGTCATCCGCATTTATCTTCCGCCCGACGCCAACTGCCTGCTCAACATCACCGACCACTGCCTGCGCAGCCGCAACTACGTCAACGTCGTCGTCGCCGGCAAGCAGCCCGCGCCGGTCTGGCTGACGATGGAGCAGGCCGAGCGGCATTGCGCCGCGGGCCTGGGTATCTGGGATTGGGCCAGCACCGATGGCGGTGGCGAACCGGACGTCGTGCTCGCCTGCTGCGGCGACGTCCCGACGCTCGAGACGCTCGCGGCCGCCGACCTGCTTCGCCAGCACCTGCCCCAGCTGAAGGTGCGCGTCGTCAACGTCGTCGACCTGATGAAGCTGCAGGACGAGAAGGAACACCCGCACGGCCTGAGCCACGCGGACTTCGACGCGATCTTCACGAAGGACAAGCCGGTGATCTTCGCCTTCCATGGCTACCCGTGGGGCATCCACCGGCTGACGTATCGCCGGACGAACCACGCCAACATCCACGTGCGCGGCTACAAGGAGGAAGGCACCACCACGACGCCGTTCGACATGTGCGTGCTCAACCAGCTCGACCGCTTCCAGCTGGTCGGCGACGTCGTCGACCGTGTGCCGGCGATCGGCGCCCGCGCCGGCTACGTGAAGCAGTGGCTGCGCGACAAGCTGCTCGAGCACCACGCGTACATCCGTCGGGTCGGCGACGATCTTCCCGAAGTGAAGGACTGGCAGTGGCCGGCCGCGCGCGCCGGCC
>JBEHYX010000055.1:0-26134 GCA_048497945.1 Verrucomicrobiota bacterium
CACGGCCGAAGCGCTGCGGATGACCGAACGCACCATCACCCATCATACCCTGCACCAGGCTTTCTCCGAGGCGACCGATCACGTGCTCGAGGGCGAGCGTCTGTCACAGGCCCTGCTGCGCACCGGCTGCTTTCCCGATCTCGTGCTCGACCGGCTGGCGATCGGCGAAAGCACCGGCAATATCGCTCCCAGTCTTCGCAACATCGCGGAAACCTACCAGCAGAGCCTTTCCCGCCAGGTGCAGCTCTTCACCACCACGCTGTCGAGCCTGGTTCTATTCGGCGCCTTCTCCTTCGTGGCTTTCATCGCCTATGCCATCGTGGCCGCGGTGTTTCAGGTCAGCGCGAGTTTCAAGTTCTGATTCCGATCGGATATATCGCCGCACGGAAGCCAGCCGCCGGAATTCCAGCAACCTCGGCGCCTCACCGTTGGCGAAAATGAAAAGGACGGGGCTGAAACCCCGTCCTGGATATTCTTCCGTCGTATGGATTGGGTGATCTCAACCGGGAGCATGCAGTAGGAATCCGATTCCGCCCTGCGGCAGGCGGACCGGAAGGTGGCCGCCGGTTGCTCCATTCGTCCGGCTCAGGGAGCGTCGAAAAGATGGAGCGCGTTGTTCCCAACGCGCTGGAGCATGTCCGCCTGCCGATAGGAAAAGCGTCTTGGGACAAGCCGCTTCACCTGCACTGCCGGCCTTTTTCAGCGCCCTCTCAGGGATTGCTGACCGGCACGATATCCCAGGACGTGTTCAGTCCGCTGAACGTGTTGCCGGGAACCGGCAGGATCAACTGCAGGTTAGCGGGCGTGCCGGGCAGCGCGAAGGCATCGAGACGGTTTTGCGGGTCACCGCCCGCGGCGTATTCCTGGGCATTGGTGCGTCCGTCGCCATCCGGATCGAGCGCCGCATCGGCGGCCGACAGGGGATTCAAGCCATGGGCCTGTTCCCAACCATCCGGCAGGCCGTCGCCGTCGGTATCGGCGGCATAGTATTTTGTGCCCAACGCGGCTTCTTGCGCATCGGTCAGGCCATCGCCATCCGTATCGGCATTCGGATTGGCGTTCGCCGGGTTGGTGCCGAGACGATATTCCGTGATGTTATCCACGCCATCGCTATCCAGGTCGCCGTTGCGATCGTTAACGGCTGGATTGAGCCCCACCGCCGTTTCCCACGAGTCTGGCATACCGTCCTTGTCTGCATCGGTAAACATGGGATTGGTGAAGCCCGCGAGAAAGTCATCGAACATCGTGGTGCCGGCCGTGCGCCCGGTCAGGGTGAACGAGCCCAGCGTGTTCTGGGCGCTCTGGACAAACGGCACATCCGAGGCCGTCAGGACGCCGTCCACCGAGAGATCCCACTTGTGCGCGGTGTAATCCAGGCGCAGCGTCAGGCGCACCCAGTCAGCGGCATAGTCCTGGGCATCGAGCGCCACCGTCTTGGTGGTCGCCTGCCATGCCCCGCCGCCGGATCCGTTGCCGTTGAACACCTGGAATTGGCCGGTCGCGCCGTTTTTCACGAAGGCGACTTGCGCCGCGCCCGCCGTCGCCAGGATCACTGAGGAACTCGTGTCCGCCCCGGCCTGCGGCAGCAGGAACAAGTCAACAAACACCACCGGATCGCTGGCGTGGGTGGGGAATGTTCGCGAAAGCTGCAATGCCGGCGTATTCGTCGGTATGAGCGCAGAGGCTGCGCCGGCGGAGTAATCGGCATTGGTGACCACCACGCCCGATCCCGCCGTCCAGCCGTTTTGGTTGTTCAGCGCGGCGAGCGCATAGCCTTCGGACGCCTCGAAGCCCGCAAGGAACGGAATGGTCGGGGTCGCATTGCCGGTCGTAATGGTGACGGTGGTGGAATCGGTGGTGTTGTTGCCGTTGTCCGTCGCGCGGGCCACGTAAGCGTACGTGCCCGATGAAGGCAGGCTCACGGCCAGGGTATAGGGCGAGGCGGTGCTCTCACCGATCTTCACGCCGTTCTGGAAGAATTCCACCTTGGACACGGTTCCGTCCGAATCGGCGGCCGTAGCGGTAAGCGTGAAGCTCGCTGGGATCGAGTAACTGGCGTTGTTCGTCGGAACCGTGATGCTAACCGTCGGTGGGACGGGAGCACCGGTGACCGCGAAGGTCCGGTCGACGTTGGTCGCGGCGTTATAGTTGGTGTTGCCCGCCTGCGCAGCACGCACGGTCACGTTGCCGTTTCCGGTAAATGTGAGGGTATTGCCCGAGAGGGTCGCGGGACCCGACACCACGCTGAAGGCCACTGTCAGCCCGGAGGTGGACGTCGCGCTCAGCGTCAACGGCGTACCGTAAGTCTGCGCGCCCGGCTGCGCGAAGGTGATGGTCTGGCTCGCTTTCGCCACCGTGAAAGTGCGATCAGCGTTGGTCGCCGCGTTATAGTTGGAGTTGCCCGCCTGCGCTGCCCGCACGACAACGGTACCGGCGCCAGTGATGGTCAAGGTGCTGCCCGACACGGTGGCAGGGCCTGAGACGATGCTGAAGGTAATTGCCAGGCCGGAAGAGGCCGAAGCCGAGAGCGCGAACGGCGAATTCCCATAGGTTTTATTGGCCGGTTGGGTGAAAGTGATCGTCTGGCTCGCCTTCGACACCGTGAAAGTACGGTCCACGTTGGCCGCCGCGCCGTAGCTGCCGTTGCCCGCTTGCGACGCGCGCACCACCACGGTGCCGGCGCCTGTGATTGTCAGGGTGCTGCCCGAAACGGTCGCCGGCCCTGACATGATACTAAAGCTCACGGTCAGTCCGGAGGACGCCGTCGCCGACAGCGTGAAGGGCGAGTTGCCATACGTTTTGTTGGCCGGCTGGGTGAAAGTGATCGTCTGGCTCGCCGTATTGACCGTGAACGTCCGGTCCACGTCGGTCGCCGCACTGTAGTTGGCATTGCCCGCTTGCGACGCGCGCACGGTCACGCTCCCGGCACCCGTGAAGGTGACCGTGCTCCCCGAAACGGTCGCCGGGCCGGAGATGATGCCGTACGTGACCGCCAGGCCGGAGGATGCCGTGGCACTCAGGGTCAACGGCGTCCCGTAGGTCTGGGTCGCCGGCTGGTTGAAGGTGATTGTCTGGCTCGCCGGGTTCACGGCGAAAGTCCGATCGACGTCGGCGGCCGCATTGTAGGTCCCGTCACCGGCCTGGGACGCACGCACGGTCACGTTGCCCGTGCCGGTGAAGGTCACTGTGCTGCCCGAAACGGTCGCCGGGCCCGAAACGATGGAATAGGTCACGCCCAGTCCGGACGATGCCGTCGCCCCCAGGGTCAACGGCGTCCCATAGGTCTGGGCTGCCGGCTGGTTGAAGGTGATCGTCTGGCTCATCTTCACGATGCTGATCGCATGCGTGATCGTCGAAGAAGTCGCGCTTGCGTAGTCGCCCGACTGGGCTTGGAAATTGATCGTGCCGGTCGTGGCCGAGTTGGTGACGTTTGCGTCGGAATACCACTCATAGCCATTGCTCGCCTGGTTGAAGGCGAACGGAGTCCACTCCTTCCACACGTGTACCCAGGCAAGATTGCCGTCCGCATCGTTGCCCCGCGCCTGGATGGCGAAATTCTGGTTAACATAGGCCGATCCCGGATTCTGGATCCACGTGACCGTCGGCGCCTGGTTGGGCGGGGCCACCACACTGATGGTGGCAACTTTCGCCGGCGGTGCCGCCCCCGCGTCCCACGACCCGCTCCAATTGATGGCCGTGCCGTTGTAGTCGACGTCGCCCGCGCTGCCGCCGCGGAAGGCGATCTTCACCTTTACGATTATCGTCGAGCCCGCCGCACCCGCCGTGATGTAGGCGTTGCGTGTGGCGGAGGTGCCGGCATTCACATCGCCCGCAAACCAAGTCCAGGTGGCGCCGCCATCGGTCGAATACTGGGCGTGATAAAATCCAAGCTGTTCGCCACCGCCGAAGTCGGTGCTGGCGGAGGTCGGGACCGTGAAGCTCTGCCCGGCCGTCACCTGGCTGGGCGCTGAAATGGTGACCGTGCGCGTGCCCGCCCAGGCGGACACCGGCAGCAACAGGAGGGCGAGGAAGAACTTTTTCATCGGCGGGTTAGGACTTCGGCGATTGCGGTGGCAGGATTTCCGGCGTCCGGAAACCGAGCACGTTGAGTTTGCTTTCCAGATCCTCCGCCCCGCGCACGTCGCGGATGATGCCCGCGGCGTCCACGAGGTAGAGCTGGCCGGAGGCGCCGAACTTCAGCCGGGACGCCAGGGTTCCAGCCAGGCCTTTGGTGTCGTAGACCGGCACGCCGCCGAGTCCCGCGGCCGCGGACTGCTTCGTCGCTTCCGCGACGTTCTCGTCGATGCAAACGGCAATCGCCGCAAAGCGACGGGCTTGGATCATGCGGCCGAGATCGAGGCTGCCGGGGCCCCAGGTCGCCCAGCTGTAGATTGCGACCGGCGTCCCCGCGGGCAGCTTGGCCAGGAGCGATGTGCCATCGGGGCCGAGGATTTCGGCCAGCGACCGGTTGACCAGCGTCTGCCGGTCCAGCAGCAGCTGCGCAGCCTGCCTGATCGATTGCGGCGCGTTCGAAGCCGCGAGTTCGGCGGACAAGGCTACCGCCTGTTCGCGAGCCGCCGAACGGGCGAGCGCCCAGAGGGCCTCATAGCCTTGCGGTTCCGTGGGAAATTCGCGCATCAGGTTCCGCGCCACGGTGGCGATTGCCTGCCGGCGTGCATCTTCATTCGCCGCCCCCCTCGCCGCCTGGGTGAATTCATTGGCCGCCACGCCACGCGCACGCGTCGCCACGGGAATCGCGGGGTTCGCACGCAACTGCGCGGCCGCCTGCGCCAGGCGATCGGAAACCGTTCCATCTCCGTCCTCGACGGCCTGGATCAGGGAGAAAATCTCGACGTTGCGGGCTTCCCCAGCCGCCGCATGGGTCGGATTCGCCGTGTAGAATGCCTTGGCCTGGTCGGCCACCTGTTTCTCCCTTCCGGAGCGTTGCGCCAAGGCCTGCACCCTCGCCGCTCCATTGGACGATCCCACATTGGCATCTTGACTGGCCGCATTGCGGGCCGCCTGGAGGTTCTGCCATGCCGCGTCCGCCACGGTTGCAACGACCGGCCTGGCATCGGTCAGCGAATTCAGGTTGGTGGCCATTTCCTGGGCGGACGCGCCGAGGCTCAGGCCGCAAGACAACAGGAACGCCCGCAGGCGCACCGGAAAATCACGAGTGAAATGCCGGAAATCCGGCGAAAGGCGAATCATGGCGCGACAAACATCGCGCGCCGGTCCACGAAAAGTAAACGATGCCGACTCCCCAATTTAGGGGAAGCCAGGCAATGGAATCGACATCATCACCCCGTCCAGCCTGGGTGCCATAGCTTGGACCGTCGCATCCCTAGTTCAGTTCTGGCCGGTCTCACCGTGGATTAAAGCGGCCGCGGGCTTCCCTCCGGTTGACCAAGAAAATCGACAAGAGAACGTCGAAAAGGTGGAGCGCGTTGTCCCCAACGCGCTGGGGCATGTCCGCCTGCCGATGGGAAAAGCGTCTTGAGGTCGATCAAGAGGGTCGGCGTTTGGGGTTTGGGGACAATTTAATTTTTGCCAGCAGATGTCGGTCGGGCCGCCGCAGCCAAGCGGCAACCTTGCGGCTGACCTCATGTAGGTTTCCCATGACCAGCTGATGCCCGAGCCAGCGATTGGTCACGGTGGTTCTCGATTTCAACGCGGCTGCGGCAGCGAGCTTCCAATCGACGGACTTCCCGGCAGTTTGCAGCGCTGCATGGTCATGTCGGAGTTGCCGGAGCACCCGGCTAAGCTCCTCCTGCCAGATCTGCTCGCGCGCCGCCGCAATCTCCATGGCCAGTCGCGGCCCCTGCCCCACCAGTTCCCGATGCTCGGCCACCAGCGACCGCGTGAAGGCATTGCCGCCAATGATCCAACCCCGGGACAGCTCTTCGAAACGTTGCCGCCGACGTTCCGGTTCGTTCTCCGCCAGCCAAGCCAAGTATTCCCGATACCGTTGCCCCCCCGCCGGCGTGTCCGCCAGTCCGCCGGCATGCGAAAGGGCTGGGCTCGGCTCATACCATGACGGGCGAAGCTTGGGCGCGCACAACCATCGCAGACTGCTCCAACGGTAGGCCGCCAATTGTTTCATGGTGCAGATGCCAGCGCGGACGGGATTGAGATGAATGTAGTGGCAGACCGGTCCGAGCGCTTCGTCGGGGTCGACAATCAGCGCCTTGTAGCGGCCTTGAAAAATATGGCCATGACCGTGTCGGTGCAGGTTGTACCGCATGGCGAAGGTCCCCTGCAGCCATTTCATTCCATCCACGAGGTTCGCCCGCGGCGTCGCCAGCGCCACGTGATAGTGGTTCGACATGATGCACCAGGCGTGCACCCGCCAACCTGTCCGTTCGCACGCCTCACCCAGGCAGTTCAGGAACGCGCCCTTGGCGCCTTCAGTCGCGAATATGTTCTTCCGATCGTTCCCGCGGTTCAGGACGTGATAGACTCCACCCTCCGATTCGATGCGCAATGCCCGCGCCATTCCGCCAACTTGCCGCAATGCCCACGCGTCACCACCCCTCCTCCGTTACTTTTCCGTTATTCCCCCAAACCCCAAACGCCGACCCTCTGGCTCGACCCTCCGATTCGATGCGCAATGCCCGCGCCATTCCGCCAACTTGCCGCAATGCCCACTCGTCACCACCCCTCCTCCGTTACTTTTCCGTTATTCCCCCAAACCCCAAACGCCGACCCTCTGGCTCGGCCACTCTTTGGCACGCTGGTCTTCACCGTGCTTTGGTTGGCTTGTGGGGTTCACTTTGGTGAGGCTCGACTCCTTCTGGCCACCCCTTCAGAGCTTATCTGCGATATATTTTCTGAGCTGTTCTATTTCCTCTTCCACTAAGCCATCGCCGACCATAGGAGCGTTCGAGTGCAATTCCACTACACCCAAGAGAACTTCTCCGTACTGCTTACGAAGCATGGCTAAAGCTCGCATGAAATAGCTTTGGGCCGCATCAGGCCGCACTAAGACGCGGGAATAGAAAAAGCCTAAATCTACTAAAACCTCTAAATTCAAAGGCTCGGAACGTTCTGCTGCTTTAAGCAATCCCTCAATTTCGTCCAAGCTATACTCTGTTTCGCTAAGTTGAAAAAGTGCCGCTTTTGTCAGGAAATATTGTGCGGGAAGTGGAGTTTCGGAGCGAACCATCTCAAGAGTTTGAATACCCTTACTGTATTCTCCTTTAGACAAGGCATCTTTGGCCCTTTGGATTGCAGTTAGAAGCTCACTCATTATTTTTTCTCCATAAGGCGCTCGCGCTCCTTGATCAATTTCAACATTTTTCCAGCAGCCTCGCTTTGATTGCCTCCGCCATCCTTCATTTTTTGCAGCTCCTCGCGCGTAAGTCCACCCAACTCTGAGCGATACGAATCAGATTTTTTAAGACTCGCCGGAATTTGGCTATCTGCAGTTTTTATTTTTAACTTACCATCTGGTCCAGCTTCGCCGGTTGATTCGATCCAAGTGCGCTGGTCGGTAGTAGTGCTAGGCCGGTTGGGATTAACAACTTCAGCCTGCTGCGTGTCGGCAGGTTGAGTTTGTGGCGCTTGTTTTTCTTTGTCCCCCTTTTTGGGGTCGTTGTTCTTGGGGTCCATTTGCCCGCCACTGGAGCCATCCTGCGTTTTAGCACCGTCGACTTCTGGTTTAGGAGACGAGGATTGCTGATCCGCTTTGTTGTTAACCTGATTTGAAGCGGCTTGTTGCCCGTTGGTCGTGGCGTTCGCATTCTTAATATCCTGGAGGTTTTGTTGAAATTGAATGCCGATCGCAGAGTACTGATCTTGGAAGCCACCGCCGGGCACCGGATGCACCGAACCCAAGGCGCCTTTCACTGAGCCCAAAGCTTCCTTCACGGTATCCACCACCGCTTTGGACATAGTGCCCGCAGCTTCCCTACCTTGAGGGGTCGCAGCAGCTCCGGCTACTACGACCGTGGCCGTCGCAGTTTCCGCTGAAGTGAAGATCACTACACCCCAAATAACGATGGGGATAAAGTGCCCGCTAGGATCACTATAGGTTAGCGGATTGTTAAGAACATAACTATATCGGTTATAGCTCTGAAGACTTGCCGGAAATTGGACGATTGTATCTGCACTAAGAAACCTCCCAAGCAACGGATCATAGATGCGGCCGTTCATGTGAACGAGGCCTAGGTCGTCGAGCATCTCGTGACCAGTGAAGCCACGGGGGGTGAGAGAGTCGGCCTTACCATCGTCGGTCGTGGTGGGGGCGCCGCTCCAAGTGAGCGGATTCCGGCGCTGGCCCCAGGCGTCCTCGCTGAAGCGGCCGTTCTTGCCTGTGGCGTCGGTGGCGAGCGTTGCGGCGCTCGAACCGAAGGGCGTGATGCTCTCGATCGAACCGAGGTGATCGTAGTGATACACCAGCGCGGTCTCAGAGCTGGCGCCGCTAACCGCATTGAGGTCGAACTCCCGCGCGCCGATGACGCCATCGGGGCCGGGCACGTAGATGCGCACCTTCTTCAGTTTCCAGTTGGGCGAGCCGCTGGCGGCGGCATTGTCGTAGTTGGCCTCGAGGATCGGGCCCAGGCCGTACACACGCTTGCGGGTGTAGTGCGAGGGCTCGCCACCGCTCATCGCATCGAACTCCAGCTGGATCGTCCGCGAGCGGTTGGCGTTGTAGAGAAACTCCGAACCGACGGTCGTGGCGCCGTCGACCTTCGCCATCCACCGGGGCTTGTCGAAGCCGGCATAACGGAAGGACCAGGATTCCGTGCCCTTGGTGCGCGTGAGCAGGTTGCCGCTGGCATCGTAACCAAGCGTGTAGCCGAAGGCAGAGGCCACGGCATGCGGATGCGTGGAGTCGTAAGCGTACGTGCCGCTGGCCGTGCCGGCCACATCGAGCTTGGAGGTGATATTGCCCAGGCCATCGTACGCCGCGATCGTGGTACCGTTGCGGGTCGTGAGGCGGTTCAGGTTGTCGTAGGCATACGTCTCGGTGCCGGCGACCGCGGTGCGCGAGGTCAGGTTGCCCAAGCCATCGAAGTTGAACGAGAGGTTCTGGATCGAGCCGCTCGTGCCGGTGGCGATAGCCGTGAGGACACCGTCCTCCGGGCGGTAGGTGCGGGTGGTCGTCGCCCCCTGCCCTTTGCGGACCGAGGTAACGCGATCCATGTAATCGTAGCTTGGCGTATCCCACCACGCGCGTCCGAGGCTGTCGGTGAGCGCTGTCAGATAGCTCTTCGAAGCAGTGCCGGAGCCATCGTAAGCGTAACTGTACCCGAAGTCCTGCCATACATAAGGCTGCGTAGCGCCCGACTGCGCACCAGCGGGACGCCAGTAGTGCCGCACGGCCGAAGGACGACTGTACGCATCATAGGTCGTGTAGGTGTAGAACCACGTGCCATCCACATTGGTGACGTCGGACTGGGGGCGACCAAGGCTGTCGTAGTAGTGCAGATTCTTCACCGCGGAATTGGCCGCGGCATAACCGGGCGCGCCGGTGGTTGACGACTCGTCACGCTGGAGCGCGCCGACCCAGCCCCGGTTGCCCTTGGCCACGAGCTGCAGGGCCGCGATGCCGAGGGCCGCGTGGCCGTCAGCTTCAAAGTAGTACCACTTGGCCGTTTCCACCGGCGTACCCGTCGCATTGGTCGTGCGCACAAGCGGGCGGCCGAGGTGGTCGAAGGTGGAGGTGGTCACAATGGCCCGGGCGTCAGTCTGGCTGACGACCTGGCCGAGTGCATTGTTGAGGTAGGTCCAGTTACCCTTGTCGGGATCATTGAGCGTCAGCTGCCGGCCGAGCGCATCGTAGGTGGCGGTGATGGTCTGCGTCTGGCCCTTGAGTGTCGTCATGCGCATGCGGCCGAAGCCGTCGAGGGCGAATGCGATGGAAGGTGTCGTGTTGCCGCCGGTCGTGTTGTCGATCGTCCCCGGGGCATTATCTGCGTTCCACACCTTTACGGTGCGGCCCTTGGCGTCGACCAGCGTGGTGTTGGCCTGGGCCGCGGGGTCCACGCCCCCGAGGTTCGGTGCGTCCACCGTCACGGTGGTCGACCGGCCTTGGTAGGCGTTGGTCGTCACCGTGCCGTTGGGCGCGGTGACGGAGCTGACGCGGCCGAGCGCATCGTAGCTGGTCTTGGTCCAATAGGCCGTGCCGCCCGACGGATACGGATTGGAGACCGCAACGACCTGGCCGAGGATGTTATATACGGTGTCGGTGACGACCTGGGTCGTGCCGAAGCCTTCCTTGACCGTGCGGATGGCGCGGCCCAGGCGGTCGTAGTACGTGGTGACCCCCGGCTTGACGGTGGAGGTGACCGCGATCTTGTAAACGGAAGTCAGGGTGAGGCCGCCGACGCCCGAGGGCGGCGTGACCGTTTGCGAACCATCCAGCGAGTAGGCGGTGTTGGTCTGCAGCCCCTTGGGCACATCGGTGACGTTGGTCGTGCGGCCCAAGGCGTCGTAGGCCGTGGTGACCTGCGCGCCGTTCACGTCGGTGACGCTCGTCGGCAACCCGAGGAAGGCGTGATAAGCCGTGGTCGTCGTGTGCAGGTACGGATCGGCGTCCTTGGAACTCGTCGGCAGGTCGAAAGCGTCATTGAAAGCGCTCACCGATGCGGCCGAATAGGTGCCGATGGCCTGGAGCCCCGTCGCGGAAGGATTCGAAACCGTCGTATCGGTCACGCGACCCCGGCTGTCGCGAGTGTAGGTCGTCGTGAGATCGAGCGCGTTGTCCGTGGCATCGACCATCTCCGTGGCGGGCAGCGGCGTGTTGCCCCAGTAGGTGTACCGCTTGACCGGCGCCACCTCGGTGCCGTAGCCAGGCGAGACCACCGTCGTGGTGACGGTTTGCGGGCGGCCGGTCAGGGTCGAGAAGGTCGTCCCCGCAATCGCCACGCCGGTGGCATAGTCGGTATCCACGGTCTCCGTGAAGCCGCCGCCGAAGTCGGTGCTCAGCTTGCGCAGGTTGCCATCGGTGACGAGCCCGGGCAGGCCGCTGAAGGTCGTAAAGGTAGTGGTGCCGGAGACCGTGTTGGTGGTGCCGCTCAGGTCGCTGGGGTTGTACCCCGACACGCCCGGAAGCGTAAGTTGGGTCGCGGTCTGGTTGTCGAAACGCGATTCCGCGGTGATCTGGATGTGCGCACCGGAAGGCTTGGTTTGGGTGAAGAGCTGTTCGGGGTGCGCGTTGGCGCCCGCCTGGCTGAAGCTGAAGTGCGCAGTCGTACTGTCTTCCCAGCGGTACTCGATAGCCTTGGAAATGAACGGCCAGAGCGTGGCGCCGCCGGTCGTCGCGACCTTGTCGAAGACGACGGTGTTGTCGTGCGAGGAGATGTAGCGGAAGTAATCGGTGTTGCTGGCGTTCCAGAAGCGGTAGGTCTCCTCGCGATGAGTAAGTCCGGTCATCGGGAACGACTGGGCCAGGAACTGGTACTTGAAGAGTCCAGTCTGCTGGTCGAGCGTGATGAAGCTGTGGAAACCCAGCGAGCCGCGGCCCGAAAGATCGAGCCGGTTGCCCGAATACTGGTAGCTGAACTGGGCCGGCTGGCCGTCGACCCCTGAATCCTGCGAAACGCTAGCCACGGCGTAGGTGGCGTTGCGCAACTCGCGGATCGGGTAAGTGACGGTCGCGCCCGGAGTGTAGATGGAGGAATCCGTGATCGGCTTGTAAGCGATATCCGTCTTGCGCCCCAGACCATCCGTAATGTTGAGCAGACGCGCGCCCGGCTGGCCGGACGAGACATGGAAGCCACCGATGCCCGGTGCGCTTTCGCTGCTGTGGGTATCGTAGCTGTAGTCGGGAATGCCGTCGCCGTTAAGATCGAGCCCGATGCGGGAGGTCAGCATCATAAAGGAAACGCCGTTCGGCACTTTGTCCGTGTGCCCCCAATTGACTGGGGCGGCAACGGGCGGGGCAAAGGTATCGCCTTGCGAATACATCACGAGCCAGCCGGGGCTGGAGCCCTTGTCGTTGTACCAGACGTAGTCCTGGCGTCCGTCCGAGTTGAGGTCGGCCAGCATGACGTTGTCGGCCGCTGAAGAAAGGCCTGCGGCAAGAAGGATGAAAGGGTTTTGTAGCTGAGGGGACGTGCCCAAGGTACGGTAACCCCTATTCCATTCTTCGATTGAGACCTTGTCGAAAAACGGCCGCACCTGCTGTCCGTTGAAAACGACATAGGGATTGGCGTCGTCGGCTACACTTTGGAGTGGATTGCCCAAAGACTGGAAAACGGGCTGACCGCTGGCCCCGGTGGAGAGCAACAGCAGGGGATGGAGCACGCGCTGATATCCCCACCCGAGCTGAGTAACTCCCTGGTCATTGCTTGCCGGCAGGACGTTGCCGGGCGACAGCACGAAGAAGTCGGTCAGGCCGTCGCCATTCACATCACCGTTCATCACCATGAAGGACGTTTCCCGATGACGAAGTCCGTCGGGGTCCGTGGTCGTGGCCGCCCAGCTGAATTCGGCGACGTGGGTCTTGGCCGAGAATCCTCCCGACGGCAAAGCACTGACCGCCCAGACCTTCTTGTAACCGTAGCAGCTGATGATGCCCGGATTGCTGGGATTCGGAGCCAGCGTGGACTTGTTCTCGATCCAGGCGTAATCCATCAGGCCGTCCCCGTTCAAATCGCAGGGGATCATCGAGACCGAGAAATCCTGCGTGAACTGGTAGCCAAGGTATCGTCCGGACCAGGCTTCCTGGATGGGAGTGCCATAAAGCGTGGCCGCCCCGACATCATACTGGCCGGCAACGGTGAAGCCCGTGCCGGTGGATTTCACGAGCTTCAGCTTGCCATCGTAGCGATGAATGAGGACGTCATCCAGCCCGTCGCCCGTAAAATCAGCCACCGCGATGCGCTGCACGACACCCTCCGCTTCCTTGGTGAGAAATTCATGCGAAACGCCACTCGCCGGCGGGGGATCCTGAAACTCGTCGGTGAAAGTGAAAACACTCACAGGGGAAGTGCCGCCCCCGAGGGGCACGAATTGGGTGCCGGTGGAGACCAACACGAAAAGCTGGTTGGAACCGCCAATCGTCGGATTGCCGTAGATGATATCCTTGCGGCCGTCGCCGTTGACGTCGCAGATCTTCATCATCGGCTGCGGCCCGGTCCAGAGGCCGGAGGTGTTGATCCATGAGACCGGCGCGTCAAAACCCGTGCCGTTGGCGAGTGACACCTTGATGGTGTTGGAAAAACGCGTGTCGACGAAGTCTTCGCGACCGTCGCCGTTGACATCGGCAAACGCGAACGCCTCGGAGCTGCCCGCCACCGATCCGGTGGCAGCCAGCGGATTGGTCACGGTCGAATAGGAAGGGACGGTGCTCGACCACGCGCACGTGATGGCCGGGAAGGAGCTGAAGGTCGTGCCGGTGCCGTCCTTGAGGTAAGGCCGAACGGCCTGCAGATGCACCGGACCCCCGTTGGCCCCGTAGGCATAGTCCATGGCGTAGTAGGCGACCCGCGATCCATCGAACTCGACATTGATGGCATCGAGGCGGCGCGACTGCCCGAAGGCGCGGCCGGCAATGTAGGAAAGCGAGCGGTCGAAGCGTTCCGTGCTGCCGGAGACCTGCGCGAAGTTGTAGTGAAAGGTGATACGGCCCTTGTCGAGGCCCGCCGTTGCCGTGCTTCCCGTGTAGCGGATTTCAGACAACACGTACTCGCCGACTCGGTACCCGGAGGTGTTGGCCACGTCGGTGTAGGTAAAATCGACGGTGTTGCCGACCGTATCCTCCACCCGCTTGATCGCATAGGTGTAGGCCAGCGGTTCGGTCGCGCCGGCCGGCCGTTGGTAGCCATCGGTGGACGCACCGAGTTTGCCGAAAGTCATTTTAACACCGCTCTTATCGGTGACGACAAATGTCTCGATATTGGCGCCAGTACCAGAAGTCGTGACGGTCACGAACGAATCCACCTCGGTGCGATACACCGAGCCGGGTGAGCCATAGGTGCCCGACACACAGATGAGTCGCTTGCCATCAAGATAGAATTTGTCGGCCGCGGTGAACGTAACTCCCTGAGTGAGGCCGTCGCGCGCGAGAATGCTGCGGCCGCGCGTGATCGCCTGGGGGAACCCGGTCGACAGCGCCCAGCCCAAGCCGAGCGGACCATTGCCGCCGCCGCTGCTGTAGCCAAGGGCGAGCGCAGGCTGCAGTCCGGAACGGCCCGGCGGAATCTTGAGCGGGATCGAGACGTTGGCCGCACCCTTGTTGTCCACCGAAACCCCCGCCGTGAGCGTACCAACGCCGGCGGTGGACGCCGGCGTGCCGGGATCGGTACCCGGCGTGATCGTACCCCAATAGCTGGAGCTCGTGGTGGCACCGGTCGTCGAAAAAGTTCCCGTGCCCGCGGTGGTCGACAGGTTGAGGGCATTGTCGCGCGTCTTGACGGAAACCCCGTAAGCCGTGCCCGGGATCAGCCCCGTCAACGGATAGCTGTTGGTCAGCGAGGTGACCGTGGAGATGGCGGTTCCGCTGAGCCCGCCCTGCAAAAGGGTCACTTGATAATCCTTCACTCCACTGCCGCCCGGGTCCGAGCCGGCCGTCCAATTTGCGGTGGCGGAGTCGCCGGTAATGCCGGAGAAGGTGACCGCGCCCGGAGCCGTGGGCGGCGTGCCATCCAGGGTCTGGATGGATGACGAAACGCGCGACGAGGTGACGGCGCTGCTGTTGATCGAGCGGACCTCAACGAAGAACGTGGTGTAATCCTGCAATCCCGTGACGGTGCAGCTCGTCCCCGTGTAGTTGGTTTCGCGGACAAAGGGACCATCCAACCCGACCGTGGTAATCCTCAACTTGTAGCCCACCAGCAGGCCGTCGGGTTCGGAACCCGCTCCCCAGGTCGCATCGAAGCCAGACGTCGTAGGATTGGAGAGGGTGATGGAACCGGGCGGATTCGGCGGGGTGGTATCGAGCAGCTGGTATTCGGCGCTGCGTTCGACCGAGAAGTTGGGGATAGGCGCGTTGTCGACGGCCTGGACGGCGACGCCGTAGGTGTAGCCATGGCTTTGCCCGGTAAACGTGTAGGAGGTGGAGGTCGTGGTGTACTGCGCGATCTGCGTGCCGTTGGCGCTGCCGCTGCGCAGCATCACCTTGTAATAAGCCACCGCGCCGCCGGTGTCGGTCGAGGCCCCCCAGCTCGCCGAGAAGGAGCCGGGGCCCACGAACGCAAAACTGATTGCCCCGGGCTGGGTGGGCGCGGTCGTGTCGACCGTATTCGTCACGGAGAAAGTGGCCTCGTGGTAGGAGCTCCCATCGACCGGGGAAGCATTGGACCCCCATTCGTCCGTCGCATTGCCATGCGTGGCGCGCAGGGTGTAATTGCCCACCGCGAATGCGTAATTGAAGCTGACCGAGAACGGTTGCCCTACCGGGCTGCCGGTCCCGGGGTTCGCGATATTCGTCCAGCTCGACCCGTTATACAGCCAGATTTTCAGGGTGTTCGATGACGGCAGCGAATTGCCGGTGATGGTGATCGTGTAAGTGGCCGCGCCGTTCGTGCTCGGGAAATTCCAGGTCAGGGCGAACGACAGAATGGGCACCAGGAAGGCGGCCAGAGCCAAACCACGCGACAAGCGGCGAAGCAGGGAAAAAGCGTGCATGTGAATCGAGTTAAGGTTGGCGGGTGGCGACGGCCGGCGGGGGTGTGGCGCTCGCGGCGAGCGCCTTTGTCACCATGACGCCCAGAATCTGCCGGTTCGTGGCGGAATCAGGATCGGCCACCTCGGGAGCGCGCAGCGATTCGTGCGCGGCGTACATGCGCGCGGTGGCGGCCAGCTCCGCGGGGTTCTCAGGCAGGCGTGCCGCGGAGGGCACGTCGGACGGTGCCGCCGGCGAAGATCCGGCCATGGGAGCGGCCTTGGAACCGGCCGGCGGCGCCGCAACCGCCACTTCCGGCTTGGCTGCGTGGCGCGTGAGCCGCCAAACGCCAATCGCTGACAACACAACGGTCAACATGACCGCGATGAATACTTTGACTCGGGTGCTCATGGATGGGGGCGGGCGGGGATGTGGGCGTGCGCCACCACACGATATTTTTCCGTTCGCTTTTCGATTTCCGCATTGTGGCAGGCGCGGGACATGGTTTTCGTGCGCGTGTTTTTTTCGGGCCACCCAGGAAAGTAAACCCCCGCGAATACCCTAATTAGGTGAATCCCAGCTCTTGCTGCGGTCGGGCCGCGCCATGCCTTGGTGCCCCTGTTCGCGCGCTCGGATCGTTACGCCCGAAAATATGCCATCCCTTCTTGCGTCTTCCTTGTTCCTCGGCTCCGGCTCGGGGCAAACCTCCGAAACCATTGCCCCAGTCCGCCTCGTGATCGTCGAGGATTTCCAATCGATGGCCGATATGCTGCAGCTGGTCTGCGCCCATCATTGGGGATTGGAGGTCGCCGGGGTCGAACATACCGGGGAAACCGGCTTCGCCACGATTTCCCGGACCCAGCCCGACTTGGTCTTCCTCGACATCGGCCTGCCCGATATCGACGGCATCACCCTGTTGCCGCGCATCCGGCAGGCTTCACCGCACTCCAAGGTGATCCTGATCAGCTCGATGTTCAACGACTACACCATCGGGCGGCTCAGCGGACTGCCATGGGACGGCCTGGTCGACAAGGTGGCCGACGGCATCCCACTGCTCGGCGAAGCCATCCGCGCCGTGCGCAATGGCGGGCGGTACATTTCGCCGACGGCACGCCGTTTGATCGACCGTCACCGGCAGTCGACCAATCCCTTCAGCCGCATGCTCTCCGATCGCGAGCAGCAGGTGCTGGTTTGCGTGGCGCATGCGCTGACGGACGAGGAAATCGCCGAGCGGCTCTCCATCGATTCCTCCACCGCCCATTCGCACCGCAAGAGCCTGCTGAAAAAACTCGGGCAGCACAGCACGCCCAAACTCATGCACCATGCCATCAGGCATGGTTACGGTTCGCTGCCCCTTCCCTTCCCCCAGCCGGTTGCACCCGCCTGACCGATCCATTCCCGTCATGAAATCCTCGCGCCGCGCCGGTTTTACCCTCCTCGAAATCCTGATCGTTCTCGCCATCATCGGCCTGCTGGCCGGCTTGGCGATCAGCAGCAGCGACCGGATTTTCGGCAACAGCCAGGAGGCGATCGCCCGCATCTATGTGCGTGACTCGGTCAAAACGTGCCTCGTCCGCTATCGCATCGATGTCGGGGATTATCCTTCCACCGCCGAGGGTTTGCCGGCCTTGCTGGTCGCGCCTTCAGGCAAGGCGGACCAATGGCATGGACCCTATGTCGAGGCCCCGGGCAACCATCTGCCCGCCGATCCCTGGGGCGAGCCCTACCAATATCGCCGGCCCGGCGCGCACAATGCCGGCAGTTACGATCTCTACTCCAAGGGACCGGACAAGGTCGACGGCACGGCGGACGACATCGGCAACTGGTGACAACTGCGGGCGAATTGCGGTGCCGCCATGTCCAAGCCTCCCCAACAACCCGCGGCTTTCACGCTCGTTGAGGTGCTGCTCGCCCTCGCCATTGTGGCCATGGCGGCGACGTTGATCCTTCCGGGAATAACGTCGTTGCTCGGCACGATCAACCGGCAGGATCCGCACCAGGTCCTGCGCGAAGCAATCGCCTCGGCCCGGCTGCTTGCCTTGGATGCCAACCGGGAGGTCACGCTCCGCTTTGACCGGCGCAACAAACTTGTTGTGTGGACAGATGGCGACCGCATCTCGTCGTTACCCTGGCCGGCCGGGGCGACGGGCCAGTTCCTGCCAGCGCAACGCGGGGCGATGACGCTCGTCGGCGGAAGGCTGGGAGAAGCCGGCGAAATGGACCCGGTCCGGTTTTTCCCGGACGGAACCTGTGATGAATTCCGCGCCGCGGTGCGCTCGGGCGCGGCAGCCGCCCGGATCGTCACGATCGACCGGTGGACGGGCGCCGAGGTGCTCGACGCCCAGACCGCCCACTCGCCGTGAATTCGCGTGGATTTACACTGATCGAGGTGCTCGTCGCTCTGGGAATATTCGCCCTGGCCACCGTTGCCTTGGGCGCCACCTACGCCAATGTGATCGCGGGCTACCGCCAGGCGGGCAGCAAGCCGGATCGGGAGCAGGAGATGCTCCTCGTCAGGGAGGCGATCGCGCGCGAGCCCGAGCGCGCCAAGGTTGGACGCGGAGGCGCCATCGCACTTCCCGGACAGCATCGCGCCCAATGGTCGGCCAACCTGCTCGAAGGCAATCTTCCCGGACTTTTCCGGGTGGAATTGCAATGCTCGTTCGACGGCTCCGGTAGCCGCGAACCCGAGGTCGTCCGGGAAATCTTCATGCTCTTCCGGCCGGGATGGTCGGATCCGGCAGGCCACCGCGAATTCCAGCGCGCCCGCCATGGAGGCATGCCGCCATGAGTCCGTCGTCCCGACGGGGGTTTACCCTGCTTGAAGTCCTGCTGGCCGTCGCACTCACGGGCGCGCTGTTGCTGGCGCTCAACCTGTTTGTATTCTCGATGGCCGAGATCTGGGGGCGGAGTGCCGACGACCGTCTCTTTCACCAGCACACCCGCGCGGTGGCCCGCCATGTCGAGGGACTCATACGCCGCGCCGCCCTGCCCGGCGTCACCGGCCCGCGCAGCCGCCCTGCCGTTTGGATCGAAGAGATTCGCCCCGAGCGCGGGACGCGCGAACCCGCATTGGCCTTCGAATTGCCAGCGGGCGACCGCCTGCTGGCCTGGCCGGAGCGGCCGCTGCCCGACACCGTGTGTGCGCTGATCCCGGCGCCCGATGCAGGCCTGCTTCTTTGCTGGTACTCGCAGCTTGAATTGCGTCGCCCCGAAGACCCGGTCCCCGCCGTCGTGGTATCTCCGTATGTGAAGAACATTACCTATAACTACTACCAGCCCGATACCGGCGACTGGCGGGAGCGCTCGCAGTTGCAGCGCAAGGCCGGCGGCCAGTGGGAAACGCCCGATGCCATAACCCTCCATTTCGCCCGCGGAAACCTGCACGACGATGCCCTGATCGTCCTGCCCGGACCTTCCCGGCAAGGCGGCGGCTCATGATCCGATGAATTCCCGCGGCTCAGTCATCATCCTGGTCCTCGTCACCGTCCTGCTGGCCGGTTTCCTCCTTGCCAGCTTCCTCCAGCGCGCGAACGGCGAGTTGCTGGCTGATGCCCGGGCGATGCGCCAAGCCCGGTTGCGGCGCGAGGCCTACTCCGCCTTGGAAGTGACGCGTGCCGTGCTTGCCGATCTCCAAGCGCGCGATGGCGCGCATTCGGGTGCCGCTCCCGACTGGAAGCAGCCGATGGACTACGCCGACTATCATCCGCAAGGGGTGCAGCTCCAGCTTTCCGTCGAGGATGAGACCGCCCGGCTCTCGTTGCCGCAGTGCAACCGCGAGACGCTCGCCAATCTCTTCGTGGAGGTTGGGTTGGACCGGATGCAGGCGGAACGCTCCAGCGAGGCGCTTCTCGCCTGGATGCAACCCACGGAATCCCGCGATTCCTTCCTCTACCGCGGCGAAAATCCGCCGCATCGTCCCGCCCGGCGTTCCCTTCGTTCGTGCGAGGAGCTCGCCTCCGTGGCCGTGGTTCGCGACCTTCTCTTCGACGAGTCCGGCCGGCCAAACGAAAAGTACCGGCGCTTCACCGAAGCGATTTCGTTGCATGCCTTTCCCCAGACGAACCTGCCGGCGGCAAGCCCGGCCGTGCGTTCCGCGCTGCGTCAGCCTTCACCCGCCGCGACGCCCGACCGCACCATGCCCCTTCCCGCCCTCTTGCGAATCACCCTCACCGCCACCGCGGGCGGGATCTCCTATCGAATGATCGCCGTGCTTTCCACCGCCATAAGCGGCTCCGGCCAGTCCTTTCTGGAAATACGGGAAGATCTTCCCAACCCGCTGCCTGCGCCCCGAGCATGACCACCACCGTCCCAACCCCAGAACCGTCCCACGGGATCATGCTGATCCCTTCCGATCGCTTTTTCGTTCGGCGCATTTCGTTGTCTGAAGATTCCGATGCCGAATCCCAGGTCGAAATGACCTTGGAGGGTTCCTCGCCCTTTCCGCTCGAACAGCTTCACCACGGATTCCTGCTCTCTCCCTCTCGTCGCGAGGCCCTCGTCTACGCCGCTTATCGCAAACACCTGCCGGCCCAACTGTATCCCGGCTGGGATTCCGCCGAAGCCATAGTCCCGGAGTTCATTGCCTTGCTCGGAAGAACGTCCGCCACGCCTTTGATTCGGTGCTGGCACCGAGAGGGCCGCGTGACGGCTGTCGCGTGGGACGGCGCCGGGCAGCTGCCCACGGCGATACTAAGCCGTGATGGCGGGGACCGTGCCCGCCGCCACCTGGTTGAAATGCTGCAAGCGCGCCTTCGCCGCGATGACGTCCCGGTCGAAGATCTCGGCGGCAAAATCGAAATCGGGCGGGAGGCGCGAAGCGGCCTTTTTTCCCTGACCGTCGAAAACCCCGGGGCGGAGACCCGGCAGCACCTGGCGGCACCGTCGCTCCAAACCATGGACCTCCGGGAAAAGGAATTCATGCGGGCCCGGCGGCGCGAAGCCAGACGAGACCAGGCCCTGGCACGCGGTTTCCGCGCGGTTGCCGCGGCTGTCGCAGCCGTCCTCGTGATCGAGGTGGCGCTGACCGCGGCCGACCACGGGGTGGCCCGCGCCGAGGCCCGTGTCGCCCAAAACGCTCCCGCCATCGCAAAGATCGAAGCGTCCCAAAGCCTGGTGGCCCGCGCCGAGGAACTGGCCAAACGCCGGCTGCGACCATTCGAAATGCTCGACCTGCTTAACCAGAACCGGCCGGCCTCGGTGCTGTTTCTTCGCGCTTCGACGCCGGAACGGTATGCGCTCGAGGTCGAGGCCCAGACTCCCCGGGCCGACGATGTAAGCCGGTACGAAGCCGCCCTCGGCAAATCGGCCGAAGTCACCAAACTGGACGTTCGTGACCTGCGTTCGAGGGATGGGATCACAACATTCATCCTCGCCGTCACCTTCCGCCCCGACGCATTCACCGCGACTGACTCGCCATGACCAGCTACTTCCGATCGCGCAACCTGAGGGAGCGCATCCTGCTCCTGATGCTTTCCCTCGTTCTGCTCGCCATCCTGGGGGGCCATGCTTTTCGCCGTGGACGAAACCTGCATGCCCGCTGGCAGGCAGCCCGAGCCGACCAGGCTCTGCAACGGATCTGGCTCGCCAGATCGAACGCGATCGAGGCGAACGCCGCCGCGATCGCAAAACGCCTCGATTCGCGCCAGGCATTGAACGCCACCCGTCTCGTGGGCGAACTGGATGCGATGGCCGCGCGCGCCGGCTTGAACCCCGAGATCGGTTCCCAGCGCAGCGAACATTCCGAACGGCTCGCCTTCCATTCCGCGCGAGTGGACTTCCGTCGCGTGGAACTGGTGCCCCTGCTCAATTTTTACCGGGAGCTCTCAGCGCGCTCACCCACCATTGCGCTCGAACAATTCTCGCTGACAACCGAGCGGAATGATCCCGGGCTTCTCAATGCGAGTTTCCAAGTGGTGGCGGCTGGGCTGGAGGAGCATTGATCGAGGTCTTTTCGCGCGCCGCGTCCTGGCGCAATTCCCGGCGGCGCCGAACCTCCTCCGCTATCTCGGCCTGACGCTTGCGCTCAGCCTCATCCGGCACCGGAACCGCCGTTGGGACCGGAGCCGAAGCAGCCTCTGGCGGCGAACTGGGAGCAGGAGCGACGGACGGCGCAACCACAGCCATCGCCGTCACCTTGGCCTGCTTCAAACCAAGGCTCAATTTCTTGCCCCGGTACTCCACCACAACCTGGTTTTTCGCGGCATCAAACTCGCGAACGACAAATGGATGCTCCGGCTCATTGAGGCCCACCCACCCCGATGACTTGGCCACCGGGTCAAAAAGGCTGAAGAAGGGTTCTCCCTTATCCACAAAGACGCCGCGAAATTCCAACCCCGCCGGCGGCTCAGCAACCGCGGCGGGCTGGGCTTTGGTGCCGAAAGGCGACTTGCTGGCCAAGCCTTGCAACGGTTCCTCCCCTGCCGCGCAAGGCAACAGGCAGGTCACACCAAAAATCACCGAAAGGGCAAACTTCACGACTGCGATGCGTAGCCACCGCCGCGACAGGTGCAACATCTCTCTCATGGTGGCAGCCAGATCACAATCGCGGCGCACTTTCCGTCGAAGCGCGGCCCGTCAAGGCGGTGCGTTTTGCCTTGGCGGGGCCGGCAACGGCCCTGGCTGCGCGATTATGAGCGCAGGAAGGGCCTCGGCAGGCCGCACTCCCTGCCTGCCAATGGCGAGGCCCAGGTCACCCCTTATCCCCATGAAACTGCGTTCCCTGATCCCGTCCTCCGCCCTGCTTTTCCTCGCCGCCCTGCAGCTTCCGGCCCAAACGCCGCCGCCGGCGGCTCCGGCGGCGCCGCAAAAGCCCGAGGTGCCGGAATGGGCAAAACCGGGTTCGGCGACCCACCGCCAGGTTGCCCCGCCGGCCGAGGTGCACCGGCCGAGCAAAAACTACGACACGCCGATCGGCATTTTCGAGGGCCAGTCGGACATCGGCTCGCCCGTGATCGATGGCGACGCCAGCTACGACGCGGCGACCGGGCGCTACACCATCACTTCCGCCGGCTACAACATCTGGTACACCCGCGACGAATTCAGGTTTCTTTGGCGGAAAATGTCCGGCGATATCTCGCTCGCCGCCGACATCGCCTATCCCAACCCCAAGGGCTACGGCGATCGCAAGGCCGTCCTGGTCATCCGCCAGGAACTGGACGACGACTCCATCCAGGCGCTCGTGGCGCTGCACGGCGAAGGCATGATCCACCTTGCCCAGCGCCCCCGGAAGGGCGCCCGCGTGCATGATCTCGAATTTCGCATCGGCGGCCGCGGGGAGCGCGGCGCGCCGAACGCCGACACGCTCGTGACCGTGAACGCCCGGCGCATCGGCCTGGAAAAGCACGGCGATTCCTTCGCGCTCTTTGTCAGCCTTGAAGGCGAGCCGATGCACCAGTTCGGCCCGCCGCTCACGCTCAAGCTCAAGGAACCGTTCTACGTCGGCATCGGCTTCTGTTCGCACCTGCCGGACGTCGCGGACACCGCCGTGCTCTCGAACGTCGTCCTCGAAAACGCCGCCGGGCGGATTCGCTGACGAAGGCGGCTGCGTTCTCCGGCCGGGAAAGGCCCCTGTGGCTTTCCTGACCACGAATTTCGCGGATTGATCCGGATACCGCCGAGTTAATCCGTCCTGGAGCATTTCAAATTGAAATGTAGTCGCTTGGTGGACTGTAGGGCGGGATCGCTGATCCTGCCTGCCCGCGCACTTCCAAACCGGCGGGATCAGCGATCCCGCCCTACAATTTGATCCATCGGCCGGGTCATTTTGAAAACGCTCTGATCTGCGAAATCCGCGGTCAAAGGAACATTCTCGCCCGCTGTTCAACTAAAGAGCCCATCGCGGATGCGCGCGCTCTCTCGATCGATCTGCTCGGAGGTCGCCCCGAGTTCGCGCAGGATGTGCTCGGTCATGGACAGCGCCACCTCGCCCTCACCCGCAAAAACGCCGTCGGCGCCCGCGGCCTGCAAGTCCGCCTGCTCCCGCAGGTAGGCCGTCCGCGCCAGCACTTCCAGCCGCGGATTGAGGTCCCGGGCCGCGCGGATGACCTCCTTGCCGTCGCGGATGCTCGACGCGCTGAGGATCAGGAAGCGCGCCTCCGCCACGCCCGCCTGCTGCAGGGTTTCGGGATGGCTGGCTTCACCGTACACCGCGGCCACCCCCTCGCTGCGCAGGCGTTGGACGGTCTCGAGGTTGAGCTCGATGATGGTGGGCTCGATGTCGTTTTCCCGCATCAGGCGCGCCACGGTCTGGCCGACCGGGCCGTACCCGACCACGACCGCGGCATGGCGGGCCGACTGGCGGGGCTTGGCGGGCGCCGCCGAGGCCTCGGCCGGGGCCTGGCTGCGCACGAGGCGGTTCAGCCACGGCTGGCGGCGAATCCAACGTTCCGCCGGATCGACGCAGCGATACAGCATCGGGTTCAGCGTGATCGAAAGAATCGCCCCGGCGACGAGGATGTTCGAAGCCTCGCCAGGCAGCAGGCCCAGCTGGCGGCCCATCGTGGCGAGGATGAAGGAAAATTCGCCGATCTGCGCCAACGCCACGGCCACCGACAGCGCAACACGCAGCGGGTATTTCATCACCAGCACCAAGCCGAGCGCCGCGAGCGGTTTGCCGATGAGGATGATGGCCAGGGTCGCGGCCACGAGCAGCGGAAACTCGAGCAGGCTCTTGAAATCCACGAGCATGCCCACGGAGACAAAGAACAACACCGCGAAGGCGTCGCGCATCGGAAGCGCGTCCGTGGCCGCCCGCAAGCTGAAGTCCGACCGCGCCACCACCATGCCCGCCAGGAAGGCGCCCAGCGCCATGGAAACGCCGAACAGCTTGGCCGAGCCGACCGCGATGCCCAGCGCCACGGCCAGCACCGCCAGCGTGAAGAGTTCCCGCGAACCGGTCTTGGTCACGTAGGCCAGCCCGCGCGGGATCACCCATCCGCCCACGAGGAAGGTGAAGGCCACCAGCGCCGCGATCTTGAGCGTCGCGATCGCGAGCGTCAGCGGCAGGCTCGTCCCCTGCCCGGCCGCCGGGCCGAAGACGGCGGGCAGCACGACCAGCACGAACACGGTGAAAAGGTCCTCCATCACCAGCCAGCCGATGGCAATGTGCCCCGTCGGGGTATGCAGGTCGTTGTTGTCCACGAGCACGCGGGTCAGCACGACCGTGCTCGCGACCGAGATCGCCAGGCCGAAGATGATGCCGGCCGTCCAGCTCCAGCCGAAGGCGTGCATGATCACCGCCCCGAGCACCGTCGCCGCGAGGCTCTGCACGATCGCTCCGGGCACGGCGATGCGCTTCACCGCCAGCAGTTCCTTGAAATGAAACTGCAGGCCGACGCCGAACATCAGGAGGATGACGCCCACCTCGGCGAACTCGTCGGCGATGCCCTTGTTCGCCGTGAAACCGGGCGTGTACGGGCCCACCACCACGCCGGCGAGCAGGTAGCCCACGATGGGCGACAGGCCGAGGCGGTTGGTCAGGAGGCCGAGCGCGAGCGCGGCAATGAAGCCGCCGGTCAGCGTGAGGATCAAATCCAGATGATTCATGATGGACGCCGCTCGGGGCTGGATTACCGCGACCGGCACCCCTGACGAAGGCCATCCCTCCGCGCATGACAAGCGCGGGTTTCAAAAACTTTCCGGACTCAATCGTCCCACTGCGCGCGGTTCCGGCGGATGAGCCGGATCACCGCGAGCACCACGACCAGCAGGACGACCGCGGCGAACATCAGCGTGTACCCGTGCGTCCGGTGCAGCATGCGTTCGAGCTGCGTGATGTCGTCCTTGAACTTCGCCCAGAGCCAGTGGCCGAGCCAGACGAAGAACGGCACGCTGATCAGCGCGGCGAGCCCGTCGAAGAAGAAAAACTTCCAGTACCTCACCCGCGTCGAGCCGGCGGTGAAAAAGATCGGCGCGCGCAGGCCGGGCAGGAAGCGGCCGACGAACAGCACGGCCGAGTGGTAGCGCTCGAACAGCGCCTCGACCTTGGCCTGCTTCTTCTCGGAGAAGTTCCGCCGGAACCACGGCGCGGTGCGCAGCTTCGCGCCGAAATACCGACCCGCAAAAAAGATCGTCGAGTCGCCCAGCATGACGCCGGCGTACATCACCACGCTCGTCTCCAGCCAGGTCCGGCCGTCGATCTCCGCCAGCGCCCCCGCCGCCACCAGGACGATGTCCTCCGGGACCGGCAGGCCGAGCCCGCAGAGGATCAGGACGATGAACGGGCCCCACAGCGACAGCGGCGAATCGGCGAAGTGTTTGAGGAGCGTTTCGAACATGTGGGGTTAAGTCCGCGGAAACACGGCCGACGTTCAACGGAGGTTCGCCCGCTGGCAAGCCGACTCATCCAAATCATTCGATCAATCAATCGGAAGGTTAACCACTAGGGAGTGTCTTCAAACCCCGAACATCGCATAAAGCGACGAGGCCGCAGGGCCAAGGAACCGATCCGGGTTTAACCACGAATGCTCCGCCTACCGGCTCCGCTTGTAGATCCCCTGCACCTGATCGGTTCCGGTTTGGGTTCCGGGGAACGGCTAATCGCCGTTGGGGAAGGCGTTCGTATCTCCCGTCGGCGATTAG
>JBEHYX010000056.1:0-25863 GCA_048497945.1 Verrucomicrobiota bacterium
CGGCCTGCTCCTCACCACCGAGGCCATCATCACCGATGCCCCGGAGAAGGACAAGGCCCCCGCCATGCCCCCGGGCGGCGGCGGCATGGGCGGCATGGACTACTAACAACTTCAAAGGCGCTTCCCTTAACAGGGAGCGCCTTTTTTCTGCCCATCAACATAAGCCAGTCTAACAAAGCATATTAATTTAAAGCGCGTATCGCGCACACATAACGGTCCCAGCCGGTGACTTGATCCCGGAGGACTAACTCACCCCAACCATGCCTGCAGAACCTACGCAGCCGCGCATATCGATCAACAAGCTCGGCGAGTATCTCGCTACATCGGATGAAGCGCGTCATCGGCGGATCATCTACGACCAGAAATTTCCCACCGGCATCATCACCAAGCTTTACGGATCATTTCCTCCGAGCGTAAGAGATGTGCTTATTGCAGGCGCGCCCACGGACGGAGTGCTAGAGGCTGCTAAGAGTCTGAAGCGTCAGGCTGTTTTGTGGCAGGCAGACGAGGCTACGGCCGAGAAAAGCAAAAAGTGGCACATCGACAACGCGAACAACACGGCTGGAGCCCTTGAGCGTTTCGCTTTGCTTGCGCCGCAGCTCCAAGCCGACTCGCGGGTTTTTCTGCCGCCGCCCCGCAAAGATGCCTTTGTGATGATCGAGGGCGTTAAGATCAGCATTAAGCCCGACTACATTGTTCATCAGAATATCAACGGTCGCCCTCATTTGGGGGCCGTTAAGTTTCACCTCATCAAGACCGTCAAAAAGCACATGGGTGCGGTCGGGGCCCAACATGTTGCTGTGCTGTTGCAGCATTGGTTGGAGATCAATCTTCCGGACGCCGCAAGGTTGCCGCATCACACACTGTGTCTCGTCGTCGAATGCTGGCAAAACCGCGTGACCATTGCGCCAGCCAAGTCCGAAGGACGTATGGAGAACATTGCTCATGCTTGTCGCGAAATCGCGGCAATTTGGCCGACTGTTCACCGCATGCCCGATGCTGCTTGAACTGCGCGGGCCGCCCTTCGCGTCATTCACTTCAATAGATACTATTAATCCTATGGAACTCTCTGAATTAATTCTGAACCTCGGCCTGAACGTCTCATCGAATGCGATCTATGATCTGATTCGTTCTGCGATCAGGCGTAATCCCGATGCGGGTCGCGACTCACTAAGGCAAGAATTGGCCGGCATACTCTGCGTTGAGGGCGCCGATGTTAAAGCGGACACAATTATCACATTTCTTGCGCAGCGTGGCGATATCCGGATCACCGGTAGCCGAATCTACGCCACTGATAAAATCGAGATGGCGTCTTCCGAAGGCACGAAATTCACGTTCGGTAATAATAGTTCGAGTTCGACTAAGAATACGTCGATCCAAGCCGGTCAGGGCGCCTTCATCCAAGGTCAAGGGGGCGCCAAAATCGTTCAAAATGCGGACGGAAGTATCAGCTTCATTGTCTGAAGAAGCGACCGTTCGCCCAATACCTCATGAGCGACCGCGAGGCGGAGATCGCCCTGGCGCGCAGCTCCGCGCCGGAGGCGATTGGCGCCGAGCCGAAGGGGCCGGGTTGTGGGGTGTGGGGCGCGGCGAAAATGCTACGCACGTTAACGGCCGGTCGAGAGACTGAGCGACGGAGTCAGGCCATGTAGTATGTAGCTGATTTCGCCATACTGGGGCCAAGCTGAAGGAGCCGGTGCATGTGGTCTGTGGCGCAGTGGGATGCGGGGTTGAAATCGCGGGCGATCGTAGCCTACCCTCGGTCATGCGTTCCTCGCTCAAGCTGGTTCTTGCCGGTGCGGTGATTCTGGTGGCCGGCGTGCTGCCTTTGGTGCTGTACATCGCGTTCGGCCCCGCCGACGGCAATCCCATCGGTCTCGGGCTGCTGGTTTTCGTCTCGGTCCCCACCGGCGGCGCTTGCCTCGTGGCCGGGCTGGTCTGGTTCTTCAAACAGAAATTCGCGGAACGGGACCAGGATTCCGATTCCCCGCCGCGGATCAATTGACCCGGTGGCAAAACCAGAAGGTCGGGTTATGTCGGGGGTGGAGAAGCATGAAGCGGGGTCTGGCTTTGTGGTCGCGATTTGAGAGCGATAGTCAGGTGTCCGGAACCGGCCGGGTCATTCGTTGAATCTGTTATGATCGCTTCACCGATGGATCCCCAAACCGTCATAGAGCGCCGGGCGGCGGAAGCCGAACTGCGCGGGCTGGTCGTCAAGTACGCTTCGGCGCATGAGCGGCTCGTCGGCACGGTGCGTCGATGGCTGCGGAAACGCCTGCCGACCGCCTTTGAGGTCGTGTACGAATACAACGGCTTCTTCGTCACCAGCTATTCCCCGAGCGAGAAGGGGTACGAGGGCGTTTTCGCCGTGCGTGGCGACGCGGAGGGCGTCCGATTGTATTTCAACCAGGGCAAGCTGCTACCGGATCCGGAGAAATTGCTGCAGGGAACCGCGCAGACGCGCTTCATTCCCGTGGCGGGTGCGGCCACGCTCGAGCGGCCGGCGGTCGGGCGCCTGTACGACGAGGCCATGGCGCGCAATCGCGTGCCGTTCGCCCGCGCCGGCCGCGGGTCCGTGATCATCCAGTCGACTTCAGCCAAGCGGAGACGCTGAAGCGGACAGGGTTTTAACCGCGGATTACGCAGATAGACTCGGTTCGGATTCGCGGCATCTGCGTAATCCGCGGTTAATAAAAGTGGAAAAGCTTACGTCTCATGTCGCGAAGCCCAATGAAGCGGGTGTCTCTTGGTGTGGCTGAGGGATAGGATTTCCAATTCCTCACCGCGGATTTTCTCCCAGTAGTGAAAGGCATACGGAAAGCGCAGCAGCAGGCCGCGTCGTACACCGGCCCGGACGATGCGCCATTGGGCGGGGAACTGCACCAGCGCATTAAAGGATCGTTCGGTTTCCTCCAGGAAAGCCACACCGAGTCCCGGGCGATGGGACTCGTAATATTCGGCTGCAGCGATGAGTTCTTCCTCAGCTTCCCGGCGCAGGACGAATCGCATGGACCTCAGCCAGCTTTGCCCGCACCGAGGCAAGAACCTCGTGATACGGTCGGCTGGTTCCTCGGCCCGAAATTGAATCCTGCATGCGTTGGAGCGCGACCTGCAGGGCCGGATCCTCCAGTTCAGTTTGCAGCATGAACGCAGAAACCTTGTCGAAGTCCTCAGGGGATAATCCCTTGATCTCGGCAATGATCTCGTCGGCTTTCACGCCGGCACCATCGCCCGCGCAGTCGGGAAAATCAACCCTGCTTTCCGCGGGTGGCTCGAGATCAGGGCTCTGCGAGCTTACGGAAAAATTACCGCCCGCCATTTGCCTGGCGTGGCGATATTGCGCGAGTTGGAGACAAACGCTCAAGCATGCGTCTTATCCATTACCTTTGGGCGCTCGGGCTGATCGGCGGAACCTTGCCCGCCATGGAATCGGCGGCTGGTCGGCGAATCATCGAGCTGCGGGCCGAGATCGCGCATCACGACGAACTCTACTTCAAGCAGGCGGCGCCGGAGATTGCCGATGCGGACTACGACCGGCTCAAGCGCGAGCTCGCGGCGCTCGAGCGGGCGCACCCGGAGCTGGCGGTCGCCAAGGAGAGCGTCGGCGACGACCGCACCGGTCGCTTTCCCGGTTACGTGCATCGCGAGCGCATGCTCAGCCTCGACAAGGTTTATGCCGAGGCGGAGTGGCGGACGTGGCATGCCGGGGTCGCGGCCCGGCTGGGTCGCCGGGATTTTCCCTTCGTGGTGGAACCGAAATACGACGGCCTCGCGATCAGCCTGACCTATGATCACGGCAGGCTGGTGCGGGCCGCCACGCGCGGAGACGGGAGGGAAGGGGACGACGTCACGGCCAATGTCCGGACTATCGAGGCGCTGCCCACGAGGCTGGCGGCCAGCGCACCCGACGGCTCGGCCAATCCCATCCCCGACCTCGTGGAGCTGCGCGGCGAGATCTATATCGAGGACGCCGAGTTCGAGCGGATCAACGCGGAGCGGCTCGCGGCCGGAGAGGAACCGTTCGCGAACCCGCGCAACCTCGCGGCCGGGACGCTGAAGTCCGCCGATGCCGGCGAAGCCGGGTTGCGCCAGCTGTCGATCGTGCTCTATGGCTGGGGCGCCTGGGAGGGCCCGGGCCTTCCGGCGACGCAGCGCCAGTTGCACGAGCGCATCCGCGCCTGGGGCTTGCCGGGAGTGAATCACGTTTCGACCGGACGCAGCGCAGCCGAGGGCTGGGCGGCGATCCAGCAACTGGGCCGGGAGCGCGGCGCCTTGGGTTTTCCCATCGATGGCGCGGTCATGAAACTGGACGACGTTCCCGCGCGGGCGCTCCTCGGCGAAAACGACCACACGCCGCGCTGGGCCATCGCTTACAAGTACGAGCCCGAGCAGGTCATCGCGCGAATCCGGGCCATCTCGCTCCAGATCGGCCGCACGGGCATGGTGACACCCGTAGCCGAGCTTGATTCGGTCTCGCTCGGCGGCTCAACCGTGCGGCGCGCAACCTTGCACAACCGCGCGGCCATCGCACGGCGCGACATCCGGGTCGGCGATTACGTTTCCCTGGAGAAGGCGGGGGAAATCATCCCGGCGGTTCTGGCCGTGCAGCTCGACCGGCGTCCGCCCGGCACGAAGCCCTACGCGTTTCCCACCCGCTGTCCGGCGTGCGACGCCACGCTCGAGGCAAATCCCGGCGAAGCGGCGGTGCGTTGTCCGAATCCGGATTGCCCCGCCCAAGTGCAGCGCCGTTTGGAGCATTTCGCCTCGGCGCAGGCGGTGAACATCGCGGGTCTCGGTCCGGCCACCCTGGCGGCGCTGGTGGAGTCCGGTCGCGTGCGCACGCCGGCCGATCTTTACCGCCTTCGCGAAACGGATCTCGTGTCGCTCAAGGGCATCGGACCCAGAAGCGCCGCGCAGTTGTTGCGCGCGATCGAGCGCAGCAAGCAGTCTGAACTATGGCGCGTCGTCTACGGACTGAGCATTCCGGGCCTCGGCAAGGCGAGCGCCCGGAAACTGGCCCTCGAATGCGCCGACCTCGAGGGCTTGCTCCGAATCCCACCGGAACGTTTGGGAGTCCTGCTGGGCAAAGCCGCCGCCGGGGAAGCCGCCGCATATCTGGCCCGGCCTGAAAATGCCGCGATGATCGGGGACCTGGCGGCCAGCCGCCTGCCTTGAGCCGGGAATTTTCGCCCGAGCTGGCGGGCGCGACTTCCCCTCATGGCTTTCGCCGCGCGGATATGACACGCGGTCGGCACTGCCGCGTTGCCACGTTTTTGAGCGCTGGTTTGCTCCGCGCATGGCACACATCCTCGATTACCGGCGCGTTTTCGTCCGCGAACGCGTCGCGTTGGTGAAGTTAACGGACACATACGACCTGCTCGACCCCGAGAGCAAGGCCGTGATCGGCATCGCCTGGGAGAACGTCAGCGGCTGGATCAAGTTCTTCCGCCTCCTCATCAACAAATCGCTGCTCCCAACCCGTATCGACGTGGCGCTGGCGGAGAAGCAGCCGCCCGTGCTCACCATCAAGCGCAACGTCGGCATCCTGCGCAAGAAGGTGACCGTGTTCGACGGCAACGGCGCGCAGCTCGGTTTCTTCAAGTCGAAGATCTTCTCCCTCGGCGGCGGCTTTCTCGTCTACAGCCCCGACGGGCAGCAGTTCGCCGACGTGAAGGGCGACTGGAAGGGCTGGAATTTCAAGTTCCTCGACCTGTCCGGCCAGGAAATGGGCCTCGTCACCAAGAAGTGGGCCGGGCTGGGGAAGGAGCTCTTCACTTCCGCCGACAACTACATTGTCGAGATCAAGGAGGGCACGGCCAACAACGCGCTGCTCCTCGCGGCGGCCATCGCGATCGACACCGTCTTCAAGGAAAAGCAATAACCCCGGCTGTCTGTTAGACCAAAGGGCCGGTTGCTCCCGCGCGGACGCCCGGCCCTTTTCATTTTCCCGCCGCGTCCGGATTTCCGCCGATTCCTGCCGGTTTACCTCCGGCGCGGGTTCTGTTTCGGATTTGTAAAGTATCGCAATGAAATGGACACATGTCTCATGGTGCATTTGTGTGCCCCCGTGTAGCATAAGGTCGGTTTGTCAGCCTATCCCCCCTATGAAACTTCCCCGCCCAACGTCCGCCCACGCGCTGTTGCTCAGCCTTTTCCTGCCCCTTGCCGCCCTGGCCCAGAATGTCTCGATCAGCGTCGATACCGGCAGCACGGTCCGCACCGTGGACGAGCGCGTTTTCGGTTTGAATGCCGTCATCTGGGATCCCGAGGCCGGCACCACCAAGACCATTGACCTGGTGAAGGCCGCCGGCGTGCGGACCATCCGCCTGCCGGGCGGTTCGCTTTCCGACGAATACCACTGGCGCACCAACACGAGCCTGGCCAACACCTGGACCTGGGCGTCGGCCTTCCCGAATTTTGCCAACCTGTTCACGGGCCTCAGCGCCCAGGCTTTCGTGACCGTGAACTACGGCACGGGCACGCCGGAGGAAGCCGCGGCCTGGGTGGCCTACGCCAATGGCACGCCCAACACCGGCCCCAACATCGGCACCGACGCGAAGGGCTACAACTGGCTGACCGCGGGCAGCTGGGCGCTCATCCGCCGCGCCGCGCCGCTCAGCACGAACGACGGCATGAATTTCCTGCGGGTGTCCCGCAACGATCCCTACGGCCTCAAGTATTGGGAAATCGGCAACGAGTGCTACGGCACTTGGGAAACCGACGAACAGGCCAATCCGCACGACGGCTACACTTACGCGACGCGCGTGAAGGACTACATCACCAAGATGAAGGCCGTCGATTCGACCATCAAGATCGGCGTCGTCGTCGTGCCGAGCGAAACCGACTACGCGAACGGCTACACCTCGCATCCCGCCGTGAACCCGCGCACGAGCGCGCTCAACAACGGCTGGACCCCCGTCATGCTGACGCGCCTGAAGGCCCTCGGCGTCACCCCGGATTTCGTGATCTACCACCGCTACGAGCAGGCTCCGGCGGCCGACCAGCCGAACAACCCCGAGAATGACGCGACCCTGCTGCAGAAGGCCAAGACCTGGGCCGACGATGCGGCCTTCCTCCGCCGCCAGCTCACCGATTACCTCGGCGCCACCGAGGGCAACAAGGTCGAGATCGTCGTCACCGAGAACAACTCCGTCTATTCCAATCCCGGCAAGCAGACCACCAGCCTCGTCAACGGCCTCTACCTCGCCGACAGCGTCGGCAACATCCTGCAGACCGAGATCAACGGCCTGATGTGGTGGGATCTCCGCAACAGCCAGGAAGCGGGCAACAACAACAGCACCTCGCTCTACGGCTGGCGCAACTACGGCGACTACGGCATCCTTTCCACGCCGAGTTCGGGCGGGTCGTCGACCTACTTCGACGCCTATCCCACGTATTACGTGACGAAGCTGCTCTCGAAGTTCGCGCGCCAGGGCGACACCGTCGTCACGACGACCAGCAACAACAACCTGCTCACGGCCTTCGCCGTGAAGACGACGGCCGGCGGCGTGAACCTGCTGGTCATCAACAAGGATCCCTCCACGACCCGCAGCGCCACCATCGCACTGACCGGCTTCACGCCCGATGCGGCGGCCAGTGTCTACTCTTTCGGCAAGACGCAGGATGACGCGGCCAAGAACGGCGGCGCCGCCACCGCCCAGGACATCGCCAACAACCCGCTGAGCGTGTCCGGCGCCACCTTCACCGCTTCATTCGCTCCCTATTCGGTGAGCGTGATCCAGCTGTCGGTTCAGTCCTCGACGCCCACCCCGCCGACGACGCCCACGCCGCCCGTCGATCTTCCAGGGCCGACTCCCAAGCCCCCGTCCAGCGGCGGTGGTGGTGGCGCGCCGTCGCTCTGGTTCGTCGGAGCGCTGGCGGCCCTGGGTGCGACGCGCTGGCTGCGCCGTCGCGCCTAAACGGGCATCAACCGGGAGACCTGCCGCTGCAGATTGATGCGGTGGCGGTCCCAGGAGTGCACGACCTGCTTGGCGTCGACCAAGGTCAGGTCGCCGCAGCGCGACAGCGTGTGGCAGCCGTCCCGATGGCTGCCAGAAAAAAGCGATCCCTGCAGGCGTGAGCCCAGCCTGGTCAGCACGACGGAATCGGGAGTCAGCCGGTTGAACCACAGCATGCCCACGGCGCCACCATAGGTCGCGCTGCAGTCCTGCACCGGCAGGATGACGTCGCCATCCGGGCAAAGGAAGGGCGTGCCGCCGGGACGGGCGCCGCTGAGATCCTCCAGCACCGGGTTCAGCGTGTGCGTGGTCCACGGGCCTGTGAGGCGTTCGGCAAAGGCGAGGTGCAGCTCGCGCTGGTCGCGCCGCCTGGGACCGACCATCGTGTAGAACATCCACCAGAGGCCGCCGTGGCGGATGACCGACGCCTCGGCCACGGGCATGCCGGAAAGGAGCACGGCCTCGCGCACCCACTCGCCGGGAAATTTCCTTGCCCGGTAAAGCGCCAGTTCGCCGGAGCGGTGGCACTCGGGCAGCATGAACACCTCGCCGGCATCCTCGATGATGAAGGGGTAGGAGAGATGGTGGGGACCCTGCAGCACGACCGATTTGCCGCGCCAGTCCAGGTCGGATCCCAGTTCATGGTGCTCGATCACCGCGTGCTTGGTCCGGTAGTCGAAGGCCTCGACAAAAATGTGCGTCGCATCCTCCCGGCGCACGCCGAACGGATCGGCGAGGTAGCGCCACGGGCCGGGGTCGGGCAGCCAGACCGTGCGGGGAATCAGCGACGGCAGCTGCGCCGGATCGAGGAACGACGTGATGGGCGTCGGCACGATGCCGACTTGCCAGAAGTCGCTGCGCGGGGAGCGGATCATGGGGCGGCGGGCGAGGGAATCCACGATTGCGCCGCCCGTCCGATCGTGCGGGTGGCGATCAACTGCCGGTAGAAATCCATCACATTGCCGACCCGGGCCGCGGGATCGAAGCCGCGCAGGTCGTAGCCCATGCGGTCCAGGCGGCCGGCATCGAATTGCACGCCCGCCTCGGCGAGGGCGGCGGCCAGCGCGCTGACGTCACCGACCGGCACGAGCGTGACGGGCTGGTCCTGCAGGTATTCCATCGGGCCTTCCGCGGTCGTTGCGATGACCGGCAGGCCGAGGCTCATGGCTTCGATGATGGCGAGACCGAAGCTCTCCTCGCGCGACGGCGAGACGAACAGGTCGCAGTCGCGCAAGGCGGCATGAACGTCGGCACGGTGGCCGAGCAGGTGGATGCGCGGGTCACCGGCGGCGAGGCGCTCGAGTTCGGCGCGCTGCGGGCCTTCGCCCAGCAACACCAAGGCGGCCCGGTCCGGCGCGGCGGCACGAAAGGCTGAGATCAGCACATCGGGGCCCTTGCTTTCGTGCAACCGGCCGACCGAACCGATGACCAAGGTGTTTTCGTCCAGGCCCAGCTCGGCCCGGATGCTGGAAAAGGACGCGAGCGGCGGCGCCTGCGGCACCCAGTTGGGAATCGTGCGGACCATGCCGCGGTAGCCGCCGAGCCGCTCCGCCTGGGCGCGGTTGACGCAGATCACGCCGTCGAGCCGGCCGTGCTGGCGGGGCTTGTAGCCGACATGCAGCGTGGCGACGCGCGCGGGCGCGCCCGACAAGCGGCCGAAGGCTTTGCACGCGACGCTCAGATGGCCGTGGCACACGTCGACATCGAGCCGGCGGGCCAGCCGGTGCAGGCGCCAGTCGCGAAGCAACCGCCCCACGGGATGGAAATGCACCTCGGGCGCAAGGGCGGAGGCCAGCGGCGAACCCGGCGAGCCGGCGACGTGGACTTCGTGGCCGAGCTCCGCCTGGTGGTTGGCCAGGTCCACGCAATAGCGCTCCGATCCGGCGATGCGTGGGGAAAAAACGGCGTGCAGGATGCGCAGGCGGCTGGTCGTCGGGGACGAGTGGACGGCGAAGTGGCGCGAGGTGAGAACAGGCACGGCAGGAAGTGAGCCCGGGAGGCCGCGGCAGCGGGGTGACTGCCGGCGACACGACCAGGACGTGCGCAGTCTATACCAACCGGGACCGGCTGGCTGCTGGGCCGGGTAGAAATCGCCTGTAGGGCGTCGCCCTACAGGCTCAGGCCGTGTGCTGGCTGCTCGCGAAGCGCACCGCCTCGCGCATCAGCTCGCTCGCATTGGCGAGGCCCAGCTTTTCCTTGATGCGGGCGCTGTAGGCCTGGACCGTTTTCATGCTCAGGCCCAATTCGGTGGCGATCTTGCGCGTCGCCTGGCCCTCGCCGAGGCGGCGGAAGACCTCCATCTCGCGGTCGCTCAGCAGCTCCATGGGATTGGCCGGCTTGCCGGTCGTGTGGCCCACCATGCGCTCGGCGAGGCGCGCGAGGATTTCGGGCCGCGCATAGACGCGCCCTTCGAGCACGGTGCGGATGGCATCGAGGATGCTGGTGGTCGAATCGCGCTTGGTGACGTAACCGCGGGCGCCGGCCCGCAACGCCCGTTCGATGAAATAGAGCTCCTCGTGCATCGAGAGGACGATCACGAGCGTGCCGGGGCACGCATGGCGCAATTCCTTGATCAGGTCGATGCCGGAGCCGCCCTTGAGGGAAAGGTCGACCACCACGATGTCGGGCGGAGTGGCGGTCATGGCCGCGAGCGCCGGCGGCACGGCGTCTGCCTGGCCGCAGACCTCGAGGTGGGATTCTTGCTGCAGCAGCCGCACCAGCCACTCGCGGACAAGCGCATGGTCGTCGACGATGAAAACCTTTTTGCGCGGGCTGGCCATGCCCCCGCAGCTTGGGCGGGCGACCCGGCCCTGCAACTGCTTTCCCGCGGCCGGGCGACTCAACATAGATTTGCCCTTTTGGATGGAATTCATCGGATACCGCCCGCGCCACCGCGTTCTGCCATGAATCCCAACCCCAATCCCGGCCCGCCCCGCGGCCGACTGCCTGCGCGCTCGCGGATCGTTTTCACCGCGCTCGGCTGGTTGCTGCCGGCGGTCCTCGCCTTCGCCCAGGAAGCGCCCGCGCTGCCCTCGGCCAGCGCCCTCAAGAAGCTGCGCGTCGACCAGTTGATGGACCTCGAGGTGACCTCCGTCTCAAGGCATCCGGAACGGCTGTTCGAAACCGCGTCCGCCATCCAGGTGATCACCGAGGAGGACGTCCGCCGCTCCGGCGCCACCAGCCTGCCGGAAGCCCTGCGCCTCGCTTCCAACCTCGAGGTCGCGCAGGTCGATGCGCGGCAATGGGGCGTCACTGCGCGCGGCTTCAACAATGTCTTTGCCGACAAGATGCTCGTGCTCATCGACGGGCGCACGGTCTACACCCCCTTGTACGCCGGCGTTTACTGGGACGCGCAGGATGTCCTGTTGCAGGACCTCGACCGCATCGAGGTGATCAGCGGCCCGGGGGCGACGCAGTGGGGCGCGAACGCGGTCAACGGGGTCATCAACATCACCACGAAGAGCGCCCGCGACACCACCGGCGGGCTGGTGAGCGTCGCGGCGGGCGATCTCCTGGAAAACACGACGGCGGCGCGCTACGGCGGCGAGATCGCCCCCGGCGTCTATTACCGCGTGTACGGGAAGTATTCGGAGCACGGCGGCTCCTTCCGCACCAACGGCCAGGAGGCGAACGATGACTGGAACCTGGGGCAGGGCGGCTTCCGCCTGGATTGGGATGCCGCCGTGGACAACCGCGTGACCGTGCAGGGCGACGTGTATTCGGGCAGTTTCGGGCGCACGACCCAGGACGACATCACGGCCAGCGGGCGCAACCTGCTCGGGCGCTGGACGCGCACGCTCGGTGAAAAATCGGAGATCAGGCTGCAGGTCTACTACGACCACACGCATCGCGTCATCCCGCAGTCCTTCACCCAGACCCTGGACACCTACGATTTCGATTTTCAGCGCCGCTTCCCCATTGGGGACCGCCATGACATCCTGTGGGGCCTTGGCTACCGGACCGTGGACGATGACATCATCAACACCCCGGCCAACGCGTTCCTGCCGGCGCAGGTCACGCGGCAGGTGTTCAGCACGTTTGTCCAGGATGAGGTGGCGCTGGCGGACGACCGGCTGCACGTGACGTTCGGCACCAAGCTCGAGCACAACGACTACACCGGCTTCGAGCTGCAGCCCAGCGTGCGGGCGGCCTGGACGCCCGACAAAGCCCACACCCTGTGGGCGGCCGTTTCCCGCGCCGTGCGGGTGCCATCGCGCATTGACCGCGATCTCTTCTCCCCGGCGGCGCCGCCGTACCGCATCGCCGGCGGCCCGAACGTGCAGTCGGAAAACCTCCAGGCCTACGAGCTCGGCTACCGCCTGCAGCCGCTGGCCGGCCTCGAGCTTTCCGTCGCGACGTTTTGCAACCTCTACGACGATCTGCGCAGCCTCGAGCCGCTGAACCCGCCGGCGCCCTTTCCGGCGGAGCTGAGCAGCGGCCTGCGCGGGCGCTCCACCGGGGCGGAGTTCACGGCGCAATGGCAGGTCGCCCCGGCCTGGCAGCTGCAGGCGGGTTACACCGAGCTGCGTGTCCACACCGAGCCGCAGCCGGGCACGGTGGACCGCGGCACCGACCGCACGGTCGCGCACGATCCGAACCACCAGCTTTCCCTGCGTTCGTCGCTCGACCTCGGGTCGCATTGGGAGCTGGACTCGACCTTCCGCTACATCGGGGCGATCAACAACCAGCGCCTGCCCGGCTACGGCGAGCTGGACCTGCGCCTGGGCTGGCGTCCGTCCGCCGCGTGGGAACTGGCCGTCAACGGCCGGAACCTCCTGCATAACCGGCATTCGGAATTCAACACCCCGGGCTCGCGCCGGGAAATCGGACGCAGCGTCTACGCCCAGGCCACATGGCGGTTCTAAGGTCCATCGTTCGCCGGTGGGGAAGTCTCGCCCGGTGCCTGCTGGTGCTGGGCCTGGCCGCTGCGTGGCCGGGGGCGGCCGGCGCGGCGCCCGAAGCCGAGCCCGCGGCCGAATACCAGGTCAAGGCGGTCTTCCTGTTCAACTTCGCGCAGTTTGTCGAATGGCCCGCCACGGCCTTTGCCGACGCGCATGCGCCGCTGGTGATCGGCGTGCTGGGCGAGGACCCCTTCGGCACCTATCTCGACAAGCTGGTGCAGAGCGAGAAGGTCGGCGGCCGGTCGTTGGAAGTGCGCCGCTTCCGCCAGCTCGAGGATGTCAGCGGCTGCCACCTGCTTTTTGTCGGCCACAACGCGGCCGCCACCGATCGCATGGCGGAGGCGCTGCACGACCGCCCGGTGCTGACCGTCGGCGACACGGAGGATTTCAGCCGGCTCGGCGGCATGGTGCGCTTCGTCACCGAGAACGGAAAGATTCGGCTGCGCATCAACGTCACCGCCGCCCAGGAATCGGGCCTCGTCATCAGCTCCAAGCTGCTCCGGTGGGCCACGATCGTGACCCCGGAAAAGGGCTGAGCCATGCAATTCCGCAACCTGCCGATCCAGCGAAAACTGAGCACGATCGTGCTCGGGACCAGCGTCGTGGTGCTGCTGCTCACCTGCGCCGCGTTCCTGGCCTACGAGTATTTCTCCTTCCGGCAGTCGGCGAGCCGGCAGCTTTCGACGCTGGGCGAGGTGGTGGCCACCAACAGCACCGCGGTGCTGGCCTTCGACAACGCGAGCGATGCCGTGGAAATCCTCGATGCGCTCAAGGCCGAGCGGCACATCGTCGCGGCCGCGCTCTATGACCAGCGCGGCCGGCTCTTCGCCCGTTACCCGGCCGATGCGGCCAGCCGGCTTTTCCCGGCGGCGCCGGAGGCGGATGGCTACCGTTTCAGCGGAGGTTTCCTGGCCGGGTTCACGCCGGTCGTCCAGATCAAGGGCAGCCAGCGCCTCGGCACGCTGTACCTGCGCTCCGATACGGAGGAGATGTACGAGCGCCTGCGGCTCTATGCCGGCATCGCCAGCCTGATCATCGCCGTGCTCTCGGTGGTCGCCTACCTGCTGTCGCGCCGCCTGCAGCGGGAGATCTCGGAACCCATCCTCGATCTCGCCAACACCGCGCAGGCCGTCTCCACGCAGCGCGATTATTCCGTCCGCGCCCGCAAGCTCGGCGACGACGAGCTCGGCCTGCTGACCGAGGCCTTCAACCACATGCTGGAGCAGATCCAGCAGCAGAACCTCGCGCTGCAGCGCTCGCACGAGGAACTCGAGACCCGCGTGCAGGATCGCACCGCCGAGTTGGAGGCGGCCAACAAGGACCTGGAGGACTTCGCGTCTTCCGTCTCGCACGACCTGCGCACGCCGCTGCGCGCGATCAAGGGGCTGGCGGAAATCCTCCTCAAGGATCCCGCCGCGCTGTCGCCGGAGGCGCTGCGTTGCGTCAGCCTGGTCCACCGCGGCTCCTGCGAGATGGAGCAGCTGATCGACAGCATCATGGCGTTCTCCCGCCTCGGGCACCAGGAGCCCGCGCGCGAATCCGTCGACCTGGCGCAGCTGGCCCGGGAGGTGTTCCGCGATCTCACGGCGGGCGCGGCGCCGCGTTCCCTGGTGTTCGACGTCAAGCCGATGGCGCGTGTGAACGGCGACCCGGTGCTGCTCCGCCAGGTGCTGGTCAACCTCATTGCCAACGCCCTCAAGTTCACGCGCAACGCGACGCCGGCCGTGATCGAGGTCGGGATGGAGCCGGCGGAAGGCGACGGCCCGCCGGTTTACTTCGTGCGCGACAATGGCGTGGGCTTCAACATGGAGGAGGCCGAGCGGCTGTTCGTCATCTTCCAGCGCCTCACGCACGGCGAGGAATTCGAGGGCTCCGGCGTGGGCCTGGCGATGGTGCGGCGCATCGTCGAGCGCCACGGCGGGCAGGTGTGGGCGGAATCGGAGACCGGCGGCGGCGCGACCTTCTTTTTCACGCTGCCGGGTTGAGCGCGGATCGCGGCGCGGGCGGCTTTGCTCTTTCCTTCGCCGGGCGCGGCCATTTCCATCGGGACATGGAAGTCATTTTTCTCGGCACGGGTACGTCGCAGGGCGTGCCGATGATTGCCTGCGATTGCCCGGTCTGCACGTCGCCCGATCCGCGGAACAAGCGCACGCGCGCCTGCATCCACGTGGTGATGGACGGCCTGCACGTCCAGGTCGACGCGGCGCCGGAATTCCGGCTCCAGTGCCTGCGCGAGGACATCCGGCGGGCGGATTGCTTCATCCTCACGCACGGGCATGCCGACCATGTGGTGGGGATGGACGACCTCCGGCGCTTCTGCGACCTGAACGGCGGCACGGCGCTGACGGTTTATTCGACGGAGGAGGGCAGGGGGCGCGTGCAGGCGATCTTCCCGTACGCGATCAACGATCGCCCGATTTCCAAGGGCTATGCGGCGTTCAAGCTGCTGCCGATGCCCGCGACCCTCGAGCTGCCGCAGGGCACGATCCGTTCGACGCTGCTGCCGCATGGGAGCATCAACACGCTCGGCCTGGTCTTTGAGGAAAAATCCAGCGGCCGGAAATTTGCCTACTACAACGACTGCAAGGGCATTCCGCCCGAAGCCGTCGCCCTGGCGAAAGGCGCCGACGTGGTCGTGCTCGACGGGCTGCGTCCCGACCCGCATCCGACGCACATGAATGTCGCCGAGGCTTGCGCCGCCGCGAAGGAGATCGGGGCGCCGATGAGTTACCTGACCCACCTCACGCATCTTCTCGATCATGCGCAGCTGAGCACGGAGCTGGCCCGCGAAAAACCCGCCATCCGTGTGGCTTACGACGGCCTCCGACTTAAAATATAGGCGGGAACTCATGTTTGAAGATATATGACAAATTGTTGAAATAGAGCTTGCTCTAATTCCCACTAAATTAATGTAGTTTATCCAACTGGCCTATGAAACTGTCCAAACGCGGCGAATACGCCCTCCGCTCCATGATCAACCTCGGCATTGCGGCCAAGGTGGGGCGGAAGCTCGTGCGCGTGACCGAGCTGGCGGCCGCCGAGGACCTGCCGGTGAAGTTCCTGGAGCAGGTCATCCAGCAGCTGCGCGAGGCCGGTTATGTCGAGAGCACGCGCGGCAAGCATGGTGGCTATCGCCTGGCCAAGCCGGCGGACCAGATTGCCATCGGCAGCGTGGTGCGCCTCATCGACGGCCCGCTGGCCCCGATCGGCTGCGTCAGCCAGACCGCCTACGAACCGTGCAATTGTCCGGACGAGGCCCATTGCGGCCTGCGCATGCTCATGCTCGATGTGCGCAACGCCATCGCGGCCATCCTCGACCGCTACACGCTCGCCGACGTCGTGGACGTCACGACGCGAAAGATGGTCCGCGACGGCATCCCGCTCCCTTTCAGTGCTACCAAGGAACCTGGCTTGGCGCGCAAAACCAAAACCAATCCACCCAAGGCCCGTGCGGCCGTCACCAGCCCCACCGAGGGCGTGATCCATCAACTTCTCGGAGACTACGCCATATGAGCCAGGTCATGCCCAATTCCGCTTCCACCGATCCGCGCCCCGAATGGCTGCGCGTCGTGCAACAGAAAGTCGAGACGCTCCGCTACGGCGTCGTGCAGCTCATCGTGCACGACGGCCGCGTGACGCAGATCGAGCGCACCGAAAAGACGCGCATCGGCGCGCCGCCGACGAGCCACGACAGCTCCGGACTCTGATTTTTATTTTCGCCGACCGCCCGACCGGCGGAGGCGTTTCCTGCAACCAAACCAACCCGAAAAAACTGACCCGACCACGGGAAGTTCCCATGAAGACAAATCAGCCCACATCCCATGAGGAACTCCAACCTCCGCAAAATCGCGCCCGCGCTGCTCGCAGCGCTGGCTCTCCTGCCCGCCGCCCAGGCGGACGAACTGTCTGACCTGCGCACCGCGCTGCAGGCCCTCGAACAAAAAATCGCCGTGCTCGAACGCAAACAGGAGATCAAGGACGAGGCGGCCGCCGCGGCGGCCCCGACCACGCCCAAGATCACCATCAACGACAAGGGCTTCACCCTCGCGTCGGCCGATGGCGCCAACTCCGTCAAGCTGCGCGGCCTCGTGCAGCTCGACTCCCGCGTGTTCTTCAACGACGGCGGCAGCGTCGCGAACAACGGTTTCGTCATCCGCCGCGCCCGCATCATCTCCGAGGGCACCTTCGCGAAGAACTTCAACTTCCAGGTCGTGCCGGAATTCGGCGGCAGCTCCGTGGCGCTGGTCGATGCCAACCTCGGCTGGACGATCAAGCCCGAGCTGCAGCTCAAGTTCGGCCGCTTCAAGTCGCCGGTCGGCCTCGAGCTCCTGCAATCGGACTCGTGGACGTTCTTCAACGAGCGCACCATCGCCACGAACCTCGTGCCGAACCGCGACCTCGGCGTGCTCGCCACGGGCGATGTCCTCGGCGGCAAGCTCAACTACACGGTGGGCGTGGTCAACGGCGTCGCCGACGGCGCGCAGACGACCAACAGCGATTTCGACAACGAGAAGGACGTTGTCGCCCGCCTCTGGGCCTCGCCCTTCAAGGATGACGCCGGCTCGCCGGTGCAGGGCCTGTCGTTCGGCATCGCCGGCAGCCTGGGCCGCGAAAAGGGCGCCTCCTCCCGCACCGGTGGCTACCGCACCGACGGCCAGCAGACCTTCTTCTCCTACCTCGCCACCACCGTCGGCGACGGCCCGAACTGGCGCCTGACGCCACAGCTCGACTATCGCCAGGGCTCCTTCGGCCTGCAGGGCGAATACGTCGTTTCGACCGTCAACGTCCGTCCGAGCGCGACCGGCAAACTGACCGAACTCCAGAACAAAGCCTGGCAGGTCGGTGTCGGATACGTGTTGACCGGCGAAAGCTCGTCCTACGCCGGCGTTGTGCCGGCCACCAACTTCGACCTGAGCAAGGGCACCTGGGGTGCGTTCGAGGTCGTCGGCCGCTACGCCAACCTGAAGGTCGATGACGCCGCGTTCCCGCTCTACGCCTCGCCCGCCGCCAGCGCGTCCGAGGCCACATCCTTCGGCCTCGGCCTCAACTGGTACCTCAGCAAGGCCGTCCGCTTCACCTTCGACTACTACCAGACGAAGTTCGACGCCGCTCCCGGCGCGCCCGCCACTCCCACCAACACCGTGATTCGCCAGGACGAAAAGTCCCTGATCACCCGCTTCCAGGTCTCCTTCTAAGCCCACCCACGCCATTTCCCATGAAACTGAAAAACTTCCTCCTCGCGCTCGGCGCCCTGGCCCTCGCGGCCGGCGCCTCCGCCAAGACCATCGAGCTGCTCAACGTGTCCTACGACCCGACGCGCGAGCTCTACGCCGACTACAACAAGGCCTTCGCCGCCCACTGGAAGGCGCAGACCGGCGATGACGTCACCATCAAGCAGTCGCACGGCGGCTCGGGCAAGCAGGCCCGCTCCGTCATCGACGGCCTGCCGGCCGACGTCGTCACGCTCGCCCTCGCGGCGGACGTCGACGCCCTTTATGAGGTCGGCCGCCTGATCCCGCACGACTGGCAGAAGCGCCTCGGCGAAAATTCCGCGCCGTACACCAGCACCATCGTGTTCCTCGTCCGCAAGGGGAACCCGAAGGGCATCAAGGACTGGGACGACCTCGTGAAGCCCGGCGTCGGCGTTGTCACGCCCAACCCGAAGACCTCGGGTGGCGCGCGCTGGAACTACCTCGCCGCCTGGGAATTCGCCAAGCGCAAATACGGCGGCGACGAGGCCGCGAAGGACTTCATCGCGAAGCTCTTCAGGAACGTGCCCGTGCTCGACACCGGCGCGCGCGGTTCCACGACCACGTTCGTGCAGCGCGGCATCGGCGATGTTGCCATCTCGTGGGAGAACGAGGCCTTCCTCGCACTCAAGGAATTCGGCGCCGACAAGTTCGAGATCGTTGTGCCCTCCATCAGCATCCTCGCCGAGCCGACGGTCAGCATCGTCGACAAGGTCGTGAAGAAGAAGGGCACCGAGGCGGTCGCCAAGGCCTACCTCGAGTACCTGTACTCGGACGAAGGCCAGGAGATCGCGGCGCGCAATTTCTACCGCCCGCGCAACCAGGCCATCGCCGCGAAGTATCCCGACAACTTCGCCAAGCTGCAGCTGTTCACCATCGACGAGGCCTTCGGCGGCTGGACCAAGGCGCAGAAGATCCACTTCGCCGACGGCGGCACGTTCGACCAGATCTACGCCAAGTGACCTTGGCTTGAGAGTCATCGCGAGTCGGCCCGGTTGCCGGGCCGGCGAAGCAATCCAGCTGGATCGCCACGATCCGCTGCTGCGGACCTCGCGATGACAACAATTTCCCGGAACCGACTAAACTTTCACTAACGACATCCGCCGCGTGGCGTGAGCTACCGGGCGACGGCGCGTCTGCGCGCGGCGGATTTTTAACCCATGACCCTCCTCATGAGCTCCTCCTCCCGTCCCGCGACGGTCGCCCGCGCTGCCGCGTCCGCTCCGTCGCTCACGTTGTCCGCCGCCCTCGGCGAGCAGCTTTCCACGCTCTACGGCCTCGCGCAGAAATCCGACTACGTCTTTGGCACGCCGCTCGGACCCTTTTATCACGCCGGCCGCCACCACTACCTGCCGCGCTTCGTCTATTTCGGGCCGCACACCTCCGAGGTGTCGCCGCGGCTCGCCTTCCTCGCCGGCCTCGACAGCCGCGACCTGCGCCCGACGCTGGCGCTGCTGCACCTGGTCGAGGAGCTGGCGTTGAAGCCGGATATCGGCCAGAGCCTGCACCTTGCATTTTACCCGCTGGTCGATGTGCTCGGCGCGCAGGTCGGCACCCGCGAACTCGCGGCGCAGGGTTGGGCCGCGCCCGCCGCGCCCGAGCTCGAGCTGCTGGCCCGCGAGTCGCGCCTGCGCACCTACCATGCGTTCATCCGTGTGGAGTCGGTCGTGGGTGACGACGTCGTCACGCTGCGCCTCCGTTCCTCCGGCGCCACCGGCCTCGGCGCGACGCTGGTGTCTTCGGAAGACACCGACCCGCTGCCGGTCCGCTGGGAAATCGAAGTCGCCCCGGCGCCCGTCGCCGGCCCGCTGTCGCTCGGCGACGACCTGCCGTTCCGTCCGCTCGATCTCACGCTGCGCGTTCCCGCCAGCTGGTCGCCGGAGTTCTACCGCGAGGCGGTCGCTTCGATCCTGAAGCGCTTCATCGTCCGCTACCGCGGCTTCCTGGCCTACGGCCAAAACCTCTAAGTCCCGTTCCGTTTCATGACTCTCTTCCGCAAAATTCTTCTTCTCGCCGCCGCGGCCGCCGGCACGCACAGCGCGTCGGCCGAAACCGTGCTGCTCAACGTGTCGTACGACGTCACCCGGGAATTCTACAAGGAATACAACCCGGCCTTCGTCGCCCACTGGCAGAAAACCTCGGGCGAGACCGCCAAGATCAACCAGTCGCACGGCGGCTCCTCCAAGCAGGTCCGCTCCGTGATCGACGGCCTGGAGGCTGACGTGGTCACGATGAACGGCGTGCCCGACATCGACCAGCTCGCCAAGGCGGCGCTGATTCCCGCCGACTGGGCGAAGCGCCTGCCGAACGACAGCGTGCCATACACGTCCACGATCCTGTTCATTGTCCGCAAGGGCAATCCGAAGGGCATCAAGGACTGGTCCGACCTCGCGCGTCCCGGCGTCGCGGTGGTCATTCCCAATCCCAAGACGTCCGGCAACGGCCGTTACAGCTACCTCGGGGCGTGGATCTACGCGCGCCACCAGCCCGGCGGCAGCGATGTCACGGCGCAGGAGTTCGTGCGCAAGGTTTTCGCCAACGTCCCCGTGCTCGACACCGGCGGGCGCGGCGCCACCACGACCTTCGCGCAGCGCCACATCGGCGACGTGCTGCTGACCTTCGAAAACGAGGTCGCCCTGATCCAGAAGGAGCTTGGTCCCGATACGGTCGAGGTGGTGGTGCCCAGCAGCAGCATTCTGGCCGAAAACCCCGTCGTGTGGGTAGACAAGGTCGTGACGAAGCGGGGCACCGCGAAAATCGCGCAAGCCTACCTCGAGTACCTCTACACACCGGAAGCGCAGGAGCTGGCGGCGAAATACTATTTCCGCCCGCTCGATCCCGCGGTCGCCGCGAAGTTCCCGGGTCGTTTCCCGGACCTGAAGCTTTACTCGGTGCCCGCCGAGTTCGGCAGCTGGGATCGGGCGCAGAAGGCGCATTTCGCCGACGGCGGCACCTTTGACCAGATCTATCAGAAGTGAGGCCACGCCATGTTCGGGCTCAATCCCCAGTCTTCGGAGCCGGTCTACCCGCACAAACTGCGGCGGCTCTACTGGCCGTTCCTTGCGCTGGCGGAAGTCTGCCGCGAGGTGGTTGGCACGGTGGCCGGGTCCTTCGAGGTCGGGGAGAAGCGCTACACGATCCCGCGCTTCGTCTTCCACGGGCCGGCGACCAGCGTGCCGCCGATCCGACTCGGCCTGTTCGGGCTGCTGCACGGCGACGAACCGGCGGGCGCGCTCGGGCTCCAGCGCTTCCTCAACCAGCTGGTGGATGATCCCGCGCTTGCGACGGGGTACGAGCTGTCGCTCTACCCGCTGTGCAACCCGACGGGCTACGAGGATGCGACGCGCCACAACCGCGCGGGTTGCGACCTCAACCGCGAGTTCTGGCGCAGTTCGCCTCTGCCCGAGATCAATATCCTGGAGAACGAGCTGCGCGAACAGCAGTTCGACGGCATCGTCGCGCTCCACGCCGACGACACCAGCGACGGCCTGTACGGCTACACCCACGGCCGCGTGCTGAACGAAAACCTGCTCAAGCCGGCGCTGCGGGCGTCGCAGCACGTGCTGCCGGTCAATGCGTTGAAAGTGATCGACGGATTCGCCGCGGAGGAGGGGATCATCACGGATTGCTTTCGCGGCATCCTGGCGCCGCCGCCCGAGCAGAAACCGCGGCCCTTCGAGGTCATTTTCGAGACGCCGGCGGCGGCCCCGATGACACAACAAGTGGAAGCAATCAGTTGCGCATTGCGCTCGGTTTTGAAAGAGTACCGGGAGTTTATCGCCCAAGGAGTTAACCTTTGAGTCAAGCCCTCGCCATCCCCCGTTTTCGCCGCCGCGTCCTGCCGGGGTTTGGCCTGTCGCTGGGCTTCACGCTGACGTATCTCAGCCTGATTGTGCTCATCCCGCTGTCGGCGGCGTTCATCAAGAGCGCGGGCATGTCGTGGTCCGAGTTCTTCTCCGCCGTGGCCTCGCCGCGCGTGCTGGCGTCGTACCGCATCAGCTTCGGCATCGCGCTGCTGGCCGCGTTGGTGAACGCGTTCTTCGGCTTCATCCTGGCGTGGGTGCTCGTGCGCTACACGTTCCCGGGCCGCCGCATCGTTGACGCGCTGGTCGACCTGCCGTTCGCGCTGCCGACCGCCGTGGCCGGCATCGCGCTGGCGGCGATCTACGACGCCAAGACCGGTTGGGTGGGGCAGTGGCTCAACCCGCTGTGGGTGAAATTCGTCACCGGCCTCAACACCGCGATCCCGTTCATCGACTGGCCGAAGCTGCTCGGCGACAAGCTCGCGTTCGACCGCCCCGGCATCTTTCTTGCGCTGACCTTCATCGGCCTGCCCTTCGTGGTGCGCACGCTCCAGCCGGTGCTCGAGGAACTGCAGCCGGAACTCGAGGAGGCCGCCGCCACGCTCGGCGCCAACCGCTGGCAGACCATGACGCGTGTCATCCTGCCCGAGCTCACGCCGGCGCTCATCACCGGCTTCGCCATGGCCTTCGCCCGCGCGGTGGGCGAGTACGGCTCGGTCGTCTTCATCGCCGGCAACCAGCCGATGCACAGCGAGATCACGCCGCTGCTGATCATCACCAAGCTCGAGCAGTACGACTATCGCGGCGCCACCGCCATCGCGGTCGTCATGCTGGTGGCGTCCTTCGTCCTCCTGCTCCTCATCAACCTGCTCCAGAAGTGGAGCCGCCGCTACCACCAGATCTGACCATGGCCGGCGCCGTTGCCAATTCCCTCACGACCAAGACCCCGGCTCCCCGGGCGGTCGGCCCGCGCGTCATCCGCAACCCGGTGTGGGTGCGCGTGGTGTTCATGACGATCGCCTTTCTGTTCGTCGGCGGCTTCCTCGTGCTGCCGCTCGCGGCCGTGTTCACCGAGGCGCTGCGCAAGGGTTTCGGGCCGTTCTTCCATGCGTTCGCGGATCCGGATGCGATCAGCGCGATCAAGCTCACGCTCACGACCGCGATCATCGCGGTGCCGGCCAACCTCATCTTCGGCGTCGCGGCCGCCTGGTGCATCGCGAAGTTCAATTTCCGCGGCAAGAGCCTCCTCATCACGCTCATCGACCTGCCGTTCGCCGTGTCGCCCGTCATCTCCGGCCTGATCTACGTGCTGGTCTTCGGCCTGCAGGGCTGGCTCGGGCCCTACCTCGGCTCGGGTGACCACCCGTGGTTCGGCGCATGGTTCAACTCGGTCGACATCCGGATCATCTTCGCCGTCCCCGGCATCGTGCTGGCGTCGATCTTCGTCACGTTCCCGTTCGTCGCGCGCGAGCTGATCCCGCTGATGCAGGCACAGGGCAGCGATGAGGAATACGCCGCGATGACGCTCGGCGCGAGCGGCTGGCAGACCTTCTGGTACGTGACGCTGCCCAACATCAAGTGGGGCCTGTTCTACGGCGTCATCCTGTGCAACGCCCGCGCGATGGGCGAATTCGGCGCCGTGTCGGTCGTGAGCGGGCACATCCGCGGCGAGACGAACACCATGCCGCTGCACGTCGAGATCCTGTACAACGAATACAACTTCGTGGCCGCCTTCGCGGTCGCTTCGCTGCTCGCCCTGCTGGCGCTGCTCACCCTGGTGCTGAAGAGCATCGTGGAATGGCAGCACGGGCGGACGCGCGACGCGTCCGCATAACATCGAACTGCCAACGTTGAACATCGAACTTTGAACCTCGGGCCGACCATGAAAACCCATGAATACCGATCGCTACGACCTCGAGGAGCGTTTGTTGGACTATTCGTCCCGGATCATTCGGACCGCGGAAAGCATCAGGCGTTCTGCCGCCGGGCAGCACGTGTCTTCGCAGCTACTGCGCTCCGGGACTTCTCCGCTGCCCAATCACGGCGAGGCCCAGGCGGCCGAATCCGGAAGGGATTTCATCCACAAGCTGAAGATTTGCCTCAAGGAACTGCGCGAAATTCATCGCTGGCTGAAGCTCATTCAAAGGGTCCCGCTGGTGCCAAAACCGGAACTCGTGGATCCATTGCTCATGGAAACGGACGAGTTGGTGCGCATTTTCGTCAGCAGCATCCGCACGGCGCAGAAGAATCCCAACCGATGACCGTCACCGCCTTTCACCCGCCGATTAAACTTCGACGTTCGAAGTTCGATGTTCAACGTTCGAAGTTCGCCCAACGATGAGCGTTGCCGCCCAACAGATTCGCAAGACCTTCGGTTCGTTCACCGCCCTCGACGGCGTGAACCTGAACGTGGAACGCGGCAAGCTCGTCGCCCTGCTCGGCCCGTCCGGCTCGGGCAAGACCACGCTCCTGCGCATCATCGCCGGGCTCGAGTACGCCGACGAGGGCAGCGGACGCATCCTGTTTCACGGCGACGACGTCACCGAGGTTCCCGCCGGCAAGCGCAAGGTCGGCTTCGTTTTCCAGCACTACGCACTGTTCCGCCACATGACGGTGACGGAAAACATCGCCTTCGGCCTCAAGGTCCGCAGCCGCAAGGAGCGCCCGCCGAAGGCCGAGATCGCCGAGCGTGTCCGCAAGCTGCTCAAGCTCGTGCAGCTCGAGAGCTACGGCAACCGCTTCCCGCACCAGCTCTCCGGCGGCCAGCGCCAGCGCATCGCGCTCGCCCGCGCCCTCGCGGTCGAGCCCAAGGTGCTGCTGCTCGACGAGCCGTTCGGCGCGCTCGACGCCAAGGTGCGCAAGGAGCTTCGCCGCTGGCTGCGCCAGTTCCACGACGAGATCGGCCTGACCACCATCTTCGTGACCCACGACCAGGAGGAGGCGCTCGAGATTGCCGACCAGGTCGTGATCATGAACAACGCCCGCATCGAGCAGGCCGGCACCCCGCAGGAGGTCTACGACAAGCCGGCCTCGCCGTTCGTCTATCAATTCCTCGGCAACGTGAACGTCCTCAAGGCCCAGACGCTGACGCAGGCCGGCGTGGCCACGCCGCGCGGGCCCAACGTCCACGCCGACGGCCGGGTCTACGTGCGCCCGCACGACATCGAGGTCGTGCCCTATGTGCCCGACCAGCCGGGCATCACCGCCGTCCTGCGTTACATCCATGCCGCCGGCCCGGCCGCCCGCCTCACCCTCGAGCAGGTGCAGAACCGGGAGACCGTGGAGGTCGAAACCTCCCGTTTGACGCTCGCCAACCTTGACCTTAAGGTGGGCGACCTAGTCAATTTGCGCCTCCGCCAGGCCCATTCGTTCGACGACGATTACGCGATTTAATCCCGAAATCCAAATCCAACCCCCGACCATTATGGCCAAGATATACAACGACATCACCGAAACCATCGGCAACACGCCGCTCGTGCGTCTCAACCGCACGGCCGCGGCTCACGGCGCACAGGCGGAGATCCTGCTCAAACTCGAATTCTTCAACCCGCTGTCCAGCGTCAAGGACCGCATCGGCTTCGCCATGATCGATGACGCCCTCAAGTCGGGCAAAATCACCAAGGACAGCGTCCTGATCGAGGCGACCTCCGGCAACACCGGCATCGCGCTGGCGTTCGTCGCCGCCGCCAAGGGGATGAAGCTCATCCTCACGATGCCCGAGACGATGACCATCGAGCGCCGCAAGATCCTCAAGATCCTGGGCGCCCGCGTCGTCCTCACCGAGGGGCCGAAGGGCATGAAGGGCGCCATCGCCAAGGCCGAGGAGCTGCAGGCCAAGATCCCGGGCTCCGTCATCCTCCAGCAGTTCGCCAACCCGGCCAACCCGGCCATCCACCGCAAGACGACCGCCGAGGAAATCTGGCGCGATACCGACGGCAAGGTCGACATCGTC
>JBEHYX010000057.1:0-25710 GCA_048497945.1 Verrucomicrobiota bacterium
GGTGGCGGCGGTTTCCGCCTGGCGCTTGAGGTCGCGCTCGAGCAGGTCCGACATCAGCTTGATCTCGCCGAGCAGGCGCGTGCGGCGCGCCTGCCAGCCAAGAATCTCGATCGCGTGCACGGTTTTCCCGTCAATCGCTCCGAGCATGTCGCGGTCGCGCGCCGCGGCGGTGGCGACGCCGCGGTTCATCGCGTCGAGTTTCAGTTCCGTGATCGCAACATCGAAGTCCTGCAGCCGGCCGGCCGGAAAGTTTCCACCGAGCTCCGCGCGCCGCGCGTTCAACTCGCCGGTGGAGGAAGCGCGGACGACCGTCACGGGCAGGTCCGGCTTGGCGCAGCTCGCGAGGACGAGGCAGGCGAGCGCGAGGCCGGCGGCGCGCGGCAGGGCGGTTTTCATGGGGCGGGGTGGAACGCCCGCAGCAGACGACGAACCGCCCGCACAGGCAAGAGCGATGCCGGGCTTGGGGTTCATTGCAAAACCGGCCTTGTCATTGCGGGCCCGGCGCAGCCGGGCGTGGCGATCCGGCTTGCGGAATTGCTTCGTCAGCCCGTTCCGGGCCCTCGTCGTGACAGGTTTGAAATGACCTCTTAGAGCGCATCGAAAAGGTGGAGCGCGTTGTCCCCAACGCGCTGGGGCGTGTTCGCCTGCCGACGGGAAAAGCGTCTTGGGACAAGCCGCTCCACCTGCGCTACCGGCCTTTTTCGACACCCTCTTAGGGCCCGAGCAAGGCCGGGTTCAGCTGCCACGTGCGGAACTCCAGCGCGGTGGCGAAGGACACCCACGCGAGGTAGGGCAGGAGCATGACCCCGGCGAGCGTGCGCACGCGCCAGAAGGCGACGAGGTTCGTCACAATGAATCCCCAGAGCACGAGGATCTCCACGAAAGCCCAGCGGCCCTGGTGCCACGCGAAGAAGAGCCACGACCAGAGCGCGTTCAGCGCGAGTTGGACGAGGAAAAGTCGCAGCGCGTCGCGGCGCACCGACGTCCAGGCTTCCCGCCACACCAGCCACGCGGCGACACCCATCAACAGGTAGAGCGCGCTCCACACCGGGCCGAACACCGTGCCGGGAGGCGCCCAGGGCGGGCGGACCAGCGTGCCGTAGAAACTGGCGGCGTGCACCGAGGCGGCGCTGCCGATGGCCGCCGTGGAAAAGACGAGGACCAGCCAGCCGGCGAGGCCGAGGATCTGTGATTTGCGCGTCACGCTTCCGGTTGGACCGTGGGGCGGGGCGACGGTTCGCGCCAAAGATGCCGCCCAACCGGAATCATGCCGCTGAAGGTGGAGCGACTTGTCCCAAGGCGCTTCTTGCCGGCGGAGTTCCATCGGCGCGGTGGGTCACCGCGCTCCACCTTTCGATTTGTCCTGCCATCAGGCGAAAGCGGGGGCAGCGGCTTGGGTCCGGCTCAGCGCTCCGGCACGCCAAAGACGGTGAATTCGGCCACGCCGGGCTGGATGCCGGGCGGGTGGCCGAGGATGACGAGCCGCGCGCGGTGGGCGGAGAGCTGCGGGCATTCGCGATAGTCGACGAGGAGATCCTCGGTGCTGGCGCTGCGGTCGATGATCGTCTTCCAGGTGTTGGGCTCGGTCTCGGCCTCGATGCGGTAGCGGAACGCGCCGGGGTTTTTGCCGGTGGTCGTGTCGAGGCCGATGTCGCGCCAGATGACGCGTGTGCCGCAGATGGTGGCGCGGCCGCTGAAATGTGCGGTGAGGGTGGGCTGGGCGTCATCGGCGGCGGGCAGCCACCACGTCTGCAGGGAATTGTCCGCCGCGAAGCGCCCGGCGGAGTTCGGCGCGTTCGAGCTGCCGAGGTTGGGCTCGCTCTCGTTGAGCGCGATCCAGGGTTCGTGCAGCCGGTCACCCGGCAGGGCCTGCGGGGTGGACGTGGCGCGCGGCACGAAGAGTTCGCCGTGTTCATCGATCTCGGCGAGATCGAGCCCGACGCGGCGTTCGAAGCCATGCGCGACGCACGCGTACACCGTGTAGAAGGTCCACAGCCGGTCGCGCGGCCCGCGCACGATGCAGCCGTGGGCCGTGCCGGTGATGAGGCCCTCGGTCGAGCGGAAGATCGGGTTGCGCTGCTGTGGCACGAAGGCGCCCAGCGGCGAGGCGCTGGTGTACGCGCCCATGGTGTAGGTGCGGTACTGCGTGCCGCCGGCGGAGTAGGTGAGATAGTAGCGTCCGCCCTGCTTGATCATCCACGCGCCTTCCATCCAGCCGGTGTTCGGGTTCTGGTTGGAGCTGCCCACGCGCTCGAACGCATAGGTGTCGGGCCGGAACGGGATCAACTCCTTCGGCGTGCCGAGGACATGCGTGGGATTTTCGGCGTCGAGCTCGACACCCCAGATGCCGGAGCTGGGAGTGCAGCCCCAGTAATAGTAGAGACGGCCGTCGTCGTCGGAGAACAACATCGGGTCGATCTGCGACGGGATGCCCTTGATCGCGGGCATCTGCAGCTTGCCGATCGAGGTGAACGGGCCGAGCGGGCTCGGGCCGGCGTAGATGTCGGAGTCGGACGCCATCAGCAGGAAGCGGCCGCGATGCCGCACGACGGTCGGCGCGTAGCCGATGTCGCGGACGTTGAGCGGGTGATGCTCCCACGTGCGGCCCTCGTCGGCGCTCACCCACGCCATGTCGCACGACGGGTAGAGGTACCATTTGCCCTCGAACCAGAGCGCGGTCGGGTCGGCGAGCTCGCGGTATTGCTGGGTCGTCTCCGACAGCCAGAGGCCGACCGGGTTGACGGGCTTGCCCGGCGCGAGATCGCGCACGAGCCGGCCGACGGGATAGTCCGGCAGCGAGAGCGGATTGCAGAAACGTTCGGGCGACGCGGCGGCCAGCACCGACGCGGCACCGGACAGCAACAACGACACGAGCAGGACGAGGAAACGGCGCGGGGGCATCACGCGAGGGAGCGCGAATCGCCCCGCCGGCGCAAGGCGGCATTGGTCATAGCGCCGCGGGGGAAGGTCAGCGGGCCGGGGCGAGCGGGATCGGGCGCGACACGAAGACGATCGCGGGTTTGCCGCCGACGGTCGGCGGCTTGAACGTCCAGGTGCTGAGCGCGGCGATGACCGGCGCGAAAAGCTCGGGCGCGGGCGACGACTCGACGTTCGGCACGCGCACCTGGCCCGCTTCATCGATGAAGAACGAGACGAGCACCTTCACCGGCTTGCCGCCGCCGTAGCCGGGCGGAAGCGTCGGCACCGCGCCGGCGGTGATCTCGAGGCGGTGGTCGAGCTTGCTTTCGGCGACGGCGGCGCGGGTCGGCTTCGGCTTGCCCCGCGCGCTGCGGCTTTCGCCGGCGTCGATCGCATTCATGCCGGTGGTGCCGCCGGCCTGGAATTCGTAGGTGAAGCCGCAGCGGGCCGGAACGGGGGCGCCGCGCAGCGTGGCGGGCTGGAAGTCGAGCTTCTCGAGTTTCTCGACGAGCGCGCGGCCGAAGGCGCTGTCGGTTTCGCTCGTGACGAAGAAGTCGAGCGGCTTGCCGTCGGCGTCGACCAGCACCGCGACCGTGGCCGAGCCGTGCGCAACCCCGCGGGTGCTGGCGGCGCCGGGATAGTCGACGTTAAGCTTCGGTTCGCGCGGTCCGAGCGCGGCGGGCTGCAGCTCGCCCTCCTTGAAGAGCGGCAGGTCGTCAGCGCCGTTCGTCACGGTCGCGAGCACGAGGGCGAGGCTGCCAAGCAGAAGGCCGCGGGCGAAAAGGCGGTGGAGTTGCATGCGGACAACCTGCGCCGGACCCGGGGTCCGGCAAGCGGGCCGCTACTCAATCAGTAGTTCCGACGCTGCGCGGACAACCCGCAGCCGACTTTGCCGGAGGCGACGAAGGAACCGAAAGTCACGCGGTAAGGCTGTCGACGCGGAAGATCCTGGATTTTTCGATGATGATCAGGATGAAGATCACCGCGAGCAGACCGATTGAGCCGATGCCGAGCCACATGAAGTAGATGCCCGAGGCCCACTGGAGCGCCGAGACGAGGTAGCCGAAGTGCGGCGAGCGCTTCTCCCCGACCTTGATTTCGGCGAGCGTGAAGCGGACCGTGCAGAACTCGTTGACCTTGTCGAATTGGCCGAGCTGCACGCCGAGGCCCTGGATCTGGTCCTCGATCTTCAGGATTTCCTGCTCGAGCTTCACGAGCTCGTCGATCTTCCCGCCCTGCGCCTTCATGGCGACCAGCGCATCGCGGGCCTTTTCCAGCGTGGTGCGTTTGGCCTTCAGCTCCAGGAAATCATTGGTCTTGTCGGTCTTCGTGACGTTGAAGCTCTCGACTTTGCCGATACCCTTGAGGTCGGCGACGATGGCATCGAAGCTGTCGGGCGGCACGCCGATGACCAGGTAAAGCCTCTGAAGTTCGTTGGAGCTGCTGGCAGCCTCCTCCTGGATCAGGGCGTTGTGTTGCTTGATGACGGACCGGGCCTGCTGCTGGGTGTCCGCGAACTTGTCGGTGTGGGATTCCAGCGAAGCGATCTTCTCGTATTTCTGCTCCACCACCAGCTGGCTGGCCTCCGCCTTGAAGCTAAGCGTGGCGTAGTTGCCGGCGGACTTTGACGCGAAGGGCAGGTCCATGCTCATTTCCTGCCGCGGGGCGCTGGCATACGCCATCCGGTTGTCGAAGCTGCGTTCGTAGCCGCCGCATTCGAGGTAGAGGAAATAGAATGCCGTGAGCAGAACGTAGCCGAGGGCGATGAGGAGCAGGCCGGTCAGGATTTTCTTTTTCATGGGGAGGGGTTGATAGTCTACGGACAGACACGCCGTTTCTTAGGTACAAGGCAAAGGGACCTCGTTAGGGATAAAGGGCGGCGACCTGCTGCTGCAGAACTCCTTGGATTGTGGTCGAGAAGGGTTTCTCCCGTTGGAGCAGCAGGATCTTCTCACGAAACTCCTCGGCAATTTCGGGACGCAGCTGGCGCATGATGCGCAAAGACTCGATCAGGATCAGTCGTGCCGGAAGATTCGCCGGGTGCTGCAGGCAGAGTTCGATCATGCCCATGATCGTGTTGCGGTCGCCGTAAAGGAAGTTGCCGGATTTAATCTGACTTTGCTGGCTCCGAATGGCGAGCAGCTGCTCCAACACGAGCAGGTAGCGCGCAAAATCCGCTCCGGATGGAACATTGTACAAGGGAGGAAGGCGGGGCACCGGGGCTTCAGCATGAGCCATGAGCAGCTTCTCCAGCTCGATCGCGAGCTCAGGCAGCGCAGGGGAGGGTGCTTCGCTTGGGAAGGAGGCTGCGGCGGTTCCGAGGCACTTCCCGTCTATGGTACGGACCAGACGGAGATCGATCCGCCAGGAGGGCCCGGTGGTGTCGAGATGGAGGGTAACCACATAGTCTACAGGCTCGCTGAGGCGGGAGTAGCCCACGGCATTTTCGTCGGACCAGCCATCCCCGCCCGATACGGCAAAGGCAGGGGATTCACCCGTAAGCCAGAGTGTGAGCACGCGGGTGGAGGCCACGCCGCCGAGCTGGAGACGTTCGGCTAGATAAAAGGGAAGCGCGCGGCTCAAGCGACCCTGCGTGTCACTGAGTTGATGCGCAGCCTTGTCCGACTGGGAGCTTGTGCGCATGGAGCTGCCGAGGATCGTCACTCGGATCGCCGCGCCCGGTTCGGCGGGGATGAGTTCGCTGCCGGGTGAGTTGGACGGCAGCCAGAGCGGAGCGGGGAAGCCCAGCAGGATGATCTGGTTTTTTCCGCCCAACTGGGAATTGGCGGTGGAGGCGCGTGCCTTGGCCACCTCGTTGTCCCAGTATTCGAGCGGCTCCTTCCAGTCCATGCGGCGCTGCTTGAAATGGGCGTCCACGAGGGCGGCGGCGGCATCTATCTGCCCCAGGTCCAGGCTGGCCTTGATCAGGTTGTTGCCGACCGTCAGGCCGTGCCTTGCGACATCGAAGTGCGGGGCCACGAGGCGGAGTATCTCCGGCAGGTGCGCGTGGTTGCCAAGATCGCCGCTGACCTGCTGCAACATATCCGTCGGCACCGGCCGCGGCGCCATCGCGAAGGCTTCGTCGTAGAGGCGCAGTGCTTCCTCGAGCTGGCGCCTGACCAAGGCATCCCGTGCCAGCCACAATCGTGCCCGCCAGCTCGCGGGCAGGGCCGCAGCGCGCTGAAAGGCGGCCAGTTCACCCGCCGGGCCGTCCTGTTCCTTGAAAATGGCCGCATACCACAGCAGCCCGTTATCCAAGTTCGGATCCACTTCCAAGGCATGCCAGAGCGTTTGCCGGCTGAGGGCTTCGTCACCCTTCGAGGATTGGACCTTGGCCAGGTTCGTGAGTGCGGCACCGGTTTCGCCGTGACGCTGCATGAAGCGGAGCAGGACGTTTTCGGCCTCGGTGATCCGTTGGTTCTCACGATAGACGATGGCAAGAACGACGGCGCCGCGCTCGGCGTTGGGATCGATTTTGGCGAGCTGTTCCGCGGGGCCGATCATCTCGGCTGAAAAACCATCCTGCAGCGCCTGCACGATTGTCGGATAAAGATCATCCGGCGTGTTCCAGACCTTTTTCAGGTGTCCAGTCAGCACCGAGTCCCGCCACTGCTGTTTGGTGATATAGAGTTCGCGCCCATAGGCGTCGAAAACCCGAACCATGTTCGGATCCTTGGACGGATCAGCCGGCGGCTTGGCTGCCTGGGGTGGCGTGATGGCCGGGGGCGGGGATTTCTGGCCGAAAAGTTTTTTGAGGAAACCCATGGGATGCAACAAAGCCGCGGCGACGTGATGTCGCCGGCGGCCCGGAAGCAGAGAACCGAGGACGGAAAACAGAGGCCAGCTTTTACGGACGCGGACGGATGGCGGGATCGACGGTGTAGTTCCGGATACCGGCGCGCTGGACGGCGTTGAGCAGGCGCATCGTGTCGCCGAGTTCGGCGTGCACATCGCCGGCGATCGTGACCTCGGGGGTCTGCGCCGTCTTCATCCACGCGGCGAGGCGCGGCGTGAATTCCTCGACGGCAAACGGCCCGTGGCCGTTCCAGTAGAAGTTGTGGTTTCCGGTGGCCACCAGCGTGAGGCGCCCGCTCTGCTTTTCAGCGGGCCGCCAGGAATCGTGGCTGAGGTTCAGCAGGCCTTGTTCGTCGAGGGCCTTGTAGACCGTGACCGCGGCCAGGATCACGATCACCGACCAAAGCACCGTGGCCGAGGACGAATCCCGCTCGGGCATCCGGATCAGGTCGATGAGGCGCACGCGCCGCATGCAGGAAAGGATGTTCAGCGCGGCGGCGGGTGCAACCGTGAAGTCCGGTTGCGCGCGGCGCTGGCAATTCGGGGCTTTATCAAACGTCCCGCGCGTACATCATCAGGGTCAACCCCACCGCACCATGTATGCTAAAAACAGCATTACCGTGTTCGCGCGCCGCCGGGCGCGAGTGGAGATCATTCCACTCATCGATGTGATATTCTTCCTCCTCGCGACGTTCGTGCTGTTCACTCTGTCGCTGAACCGGATCAAGTCGGTGCCGATCGTCCTGCCCGTGCCAGGCAAACCGGACATCGGCCCGGAGGTCGTGAGGCTGCAGGTCACCAACGGCGGCGCCGTCTATTGGAACGCCGAGCTGATCGAGGCGAAGGAAATTCCGGCGCGGCTCGAATTCCTCAAGGCGCAGGACGCCGAACCGCGCATCTTCATCAGCACGGATGACCAGGCGCGGCTCGGGCCGGCAATCGCGGTGCTCGACCAGGTGCGCCGGGCCGGCATCACGAAATATTCGGTCGAAACCCGTCCCCATGCGGCGGGGAAGTAGGATTTGGGATTTGCACAGCAGGTAACGCAGGAAACGAAGTAGGTCTCACGCCAAGGAGCAAAGCGGCGAAGAGACGATCTTTGTTCTCTGCGTTGGCTTCTGTGCAAAGGGTTTGATGGCTCGATCCTCAAGCCCCGCGCCTCTTGCCACCGGCCATCGAATTCACAGCGCCCGGACGATCACGATGCCGGAGGACAGGGCGTACGCCACCGGGTACGCCCAGCGCAGCATGCGGTCGTAGCGGCGGGCGCGGGCCTCGTCGCGCTGGTGCAGCGTGCTGATCCAGACCATGCCCGCCATCGCCAGGCCGAGGAAGACGTAGGCCAGGACGAAGAACCAGTCGATGACGGTGAGGTAGGAAATCTTGGGCAGGCCCGAGTGCAGCGAGTAGCTCAGGGCCACGACCGTCAGCAGGCTGGCGATGATCACGTTCATGCGGTCGGACAGGTCGTTGGGCGGGAGGAAGAACACGGCGAAGGCCATGCCGAGCACGATGCCGAGCGGCACCATCATCTGCCAGATGTAGAACTGGGTGTGGCGCTTCACCTCGAGGGTCACGGTCGCGCGGCTGTACGTCTCGCCATACACCTCGCGGTACACGGACTTCACTTCGCCGGACAATTTGCCCGGCTGCCATTGCGGGAGCGAGATGCGCGACGTGATGCGCAGGTTTTCCTGCGGGAGGACCAGCTGCACGGCGCCGGCCAGGTGTTGGAAGGATTCCAGCTCGATCTGCAGGGCCTGGGTGTCGAAGGGCAGCTTGCGGAGGTCGAGGTCGGTCGCGATCTGCACCGTGAGCTGGCGCTCGAATTCGACCCGGCCGTCGGGATAGACCTTCAACAGGGCGTGATGCAAGTCGGCGGGTGCGGTGGTGCGGTTGATCTCCACCATCGGGCGCCAGCCGGTGTTCACTTCCGAGACGGCGGTGTCCTCGCGGAAGACCTTGCATTCGGTGCCCTCGAAGGCGCGCGCCGGGTCCTGCCAGTAGGTGCCGAGGAGGACGTGCAGCGTGAACTTGCCGCCGGGCTCGTCGATGTCGGTGATGTCGAGGATGTACACGCCGACCTCGGCCTTGCGCGGTGGAGGCGTGGCGGCCGGCGCGGCGTCGGCGGCATGGAGCGCAACCGCGGTGATCAGCAGGCTGAACAGAAAAAGGCAGGAAGACAGCAGGCGGGGGACAGAAGGCATGACGCGGGGCACTAGACGCTTAAAGCCTAGCGCCCCGGAATTGAACAGAAGGAAACGGAAGGAACGAAGGGGACCTTTGTTGGCTTCATTCGCTTCTGTGCAAAGATCGGGGGCTCGTCGGATTCCGCCTCCGTTTCCTCAGTTGCCTCCTGTAAGGTTGGATTTCGTCGCGAAAGGGTAAAGTCGGCGGTCCGGACAACGACCAGTTGTGCTTTGCGCCAAAAGCCTCATAGTCCCGCGCCATATGAGTTCGACCGACAAGGCCAACCAGTCCAAGCGCAAGCAGGTGCGCTACGCCGTCAGCGACGACTGCCGCATCAAGGCCTCGATCAAGCTGCGCAGCGCGGACCAGGCCACGGCCGCCAAGGACTGGATCGGCACCCTGGTGGACGTGTCCGCCGAGGGCGTGCACATCCAGATCAGCCTCGGTGCCATCGCCTATGTCGGCGACGCCTGCGTCGTGACCCTGTCGTGGGGCGCCCAGAAGGCGGAGCTGCGCGGCAGCCTCGCGCACTACGTGTGCTCGGCGCGCACCTCCGTGTGCGGAGTGAAGCTGGATTTCACCTTCAGCGGGGCGGACAAAGCGTACCAGCCATTCTACAAGGCCGTCATGGCGAGCTCGGCGCTCAAGGGCGGCCCCGTCGACAGCGACCAGCCGGGCAAGTACAAGGAGGAATACCTCGGGCCGGGCCACACGAAGCTGGTGGTCTGGCGCGACAACAAGCCGGAGCGCTCGCTCGTGGGCTTTGAGTACATCATCGCGCGCTATGGCGCCATCCTGCTTTCGGCCGGCCCGGAGATGATCAAGAACAAGGAGTCGGTGCGCTTCAAACTGGCGGAGGGCAGCGGCTCGCTCACGTCCGACCAGGAAAAGGAAGCGCGTTGGGAATTTTCCGTCGCGGCGTCGAACCTGTCGAAGATCATCCCGCCCGACATCCGCCGGTTCCTGCGGCTGGTGAGCTGAGCGGAAATACCACCGGCGTTTTTGCAGGCAGTCAGCCACAACTGAAGCCGGACGGGTTTCCGAAGGGAGATATCCCGAAGGAGTGCAAGGTGAGGCTCGACCCCCTTGGTATGCGCGGGCAGGCTGCCGGCATGAGAAGTGGAATCGATCGCAGGACGGCGGTCCGGTTGCTGGGTGCGGCGGGAATGGGAGTGCTGTTCGCAAAGCCGGGAGCGGTGCTCGCCGGGGAACCGGCCGCGACGAAAGCGCTCGCCGGATTCAAGCCGGAATCGCGGGAGCTGCTGGCGTCGCGATTGGGTTCGGGCGATTTCAGCGGGAAAATGGAGGGCGCCGATGTGCAGGCGCTGGCCGGAATCGAAGGCCGGGATGTCAGCGGGATCATGCTGGCCTTGCTGCCGCTGGCGCAGACCTATGCGCGGCCGCCGATCTCGAATTTTTATGCGGGCGCAGTCGTGCGCGGAGCGAGCGGCGCGATTTATCTCGGGGCCAACCTGGAATTTCCCGGGCAGCCGCTGGGCTTCACCGTGCACGGAGAACAGGCGGCGTTCGCGAACGCCTACATGCACGACGAGGCGGCCGTTGTTTCCCTGGCGGGCAGCGACGCGCCGTGCGGCCATTGCCGGCAGTTCATGTACGAGATGGCGCCGACGGGGGAGCTCGAGGTCGTCGTGGCCGGGTCTGGCGCGCGAAAGCTGTCCGCCCTGCTGCCCGAGGCGTTCGGCCCGAAGGACCTTGGCTTCAAGGACGGCGCGTTTCCGGTACGGCAGGTCGGGCTGAAGCCGGCGGGAATGACCGATGCGCTGGGCCGTGCCGCGCTGGCCGCCGCGCAGAAATCATACGCGCCCTACACGAAGGCTTATGCCGGCGTCGCGCTCGAGACCCGGGAAGGCCGCCGCCATGCCGGCTCCTACTTGGAGAACGCCGCCTTCAATCCGGGCCTGCCGCCGCTGCAGACGGCCCTGATCAGCCTGGTGCTCGCGGGCGGAGAGTACGCCCGGATTTCCCGCGTGTGCCTGGCCGAGACCAAGGATGCGGTCATCAGCCACCGGGAAGTGACGGAGGCGATCCTGCGGGCCATCGCGCCGGACGCGAAGCTGCAGGTCGTGAAAGCCGAAACGTAGCTCGCGCACTGCGTTTCGCGCGAAGGCGCCAAGCCGCGAAGCAAAGCTTTGCTCTCCTGCGGCTCGGCGGGGAAATTCGGGTTGGGATCAGGCGGCGTGGCCGAGGCAGGGGCGGCGCACGGAGCTGGCGGTCATGAGTTCGTGGGTGATCTGTTGCATGGCGTCGGCACGCATGCGGGCGCCGATGCGGAGGATGACGGCGCACACATTGGCGCGGACGACGGGATCGTCGGGCGGCACGGTCTGTCCGCGGCGCTCGGCTTCGAGCCAGATTTCGTCGCGGATAATCCGTGCGATGCCGGGGAGCTGCTGGCGGAGGATGGGATCGGCAGGAAAGTTCATGATGGGGTGGGGTTGCCCGGGATTTCGCATGGCCCGTGCCAGCGCTCCATCACGCCGCCCAAGTGCTTGGCCGCCCGCTGAATCGCGAATTCTCCCGCGGCGTCCGTGCGACCGCTGGCAAATTCTGCCGGGGGCGCCGCCCCTTGGGCGAGGCAAACCGTCATGGGTTGGTGCGGGCGGCGTCCGCCTCCCGCACCGCGAGCATGAACCTCGTCAGTTTGGCCGGATCCAGGCGGCCGTCGGTGCGCACGCCGGTACAGAGGTCGAGGCCGTAGGGCCGAACTTGGCGGATGGCGGCGGCGGCATTCTCCGCGGACAAGCCCCCGGCGAGGAATACCGGCAGCGGGCTGGCCTGCACAAACGCGGCGCTTACGTTCCAATCGTGCCGTTGTCCCGTTCCGCCGTACCGGGGCACGGTCGCGTTCGGCTTTCCCGAGTCGAGGAGAAACGCGTGCACATGCGGCGCGTAGGCCGGGATCAGGGTCAGCGCGTCCGGTCCCTCGACATGGATGACCTGAATCCGCCGCACGTGCGGTTCGATCCTGGCCAGCCGGGCCGATTCGGCGGGCGCGAGGTGAGGCAGGATCTGGACGGCCGTCGGCCGGGTGGCCTGGACCTGCGCGGAAATCGCATCGGCGGTGCGCTCCGAGGTGAGCAGGAAGGTGGCCACGGGAGGAGGCACGAGCGGCGTGATGGCGGCGATGGCCGCGTCCGCGATGGTCCGCGGACTCGGCGGCCGTTGGGCGACGAAGCCGATGGCGTCGGCCCCGAGTTCGACCGCCAACCGGGCCTCCTCCGCCGTTTGAATGCAGCATACCTTGACGCGCGTTCTCATGGAATACCGCTAAGAGAAATGGCGGTGGGGAGATTGCACGCCTATTGCGATGGGAAAATGGGCAGCCTGGCCCCCGCGGCTCGTGCCGCTTCGTGACCGAAGTCGCGACAGATTCGAATTCCTTCGACTCGACTCTCCGTGGCTTCGCGATCTCCGCGTTAAAATTGCCTTGAAGGGAAAACGGTCGCGTTGGTGGCGATTCCGCTCTCTGGTGGAGCGATGACTGCTCCGACAGCCAAGGCATTCGGGAAGCGCGACTTCGGCCGGCAGTGGTTTCGCCTGGGCGTGATGGCGGCATTCCTCGCATTGCCGGACATCGCCCGGGCCGAAGCACCGGCATCGCCGGTTCCGGGCAAGGCCTGCGCGATTGCGGATTTGGAGCTCGACCTGCTCTGGGTTGAACCGGGCACTTTCGTGATGGGCAGCCCGCCGGAGGAGCCGGGACGCAACCGGGCGGAGGGACCGCAGACCAAGGTCACGCTCAGCCGGGGTTTCTGGCTCGGGAAAACGGAGGTAACGCAGGCGCAGTACGAGGCGTTGACCGGCGGGAATCCGAGCCGGTTCACCGCGGCGGGCCCGGACGCGCCGGTGGAGCGCGTGTCGTGGATTGCGGCGATGGCGTATTGCGCGAAGCTGACCGAGCGGGAGCGCGCGGCGGGGCGGTTGCCCGAGGGCTACGTCTACACGCTGCCGACGGAGGCGCAGTGGGAATATAGCTATCGGGCGGGTTCGACCGCCGCGATGCCGCCATCGCTGGCGGCGATGGCTTGGTACGACGCGAACAGCGGCGAGACGACGCATCCGGTTGCGCGGCTCGCACCGAACGCGTGGGGCTTCCACGACCTGGCGGGCAACGTCCTCGAATGGTGCTACGATTGGTACGGCGATTACCCGGGCGGCGCGGTGACCGATCCGGCCGGGCCGAAGGAAGGTTATTTTCGGATGGCGCGCGGCGGCAGCTGGCGTACGCCCTTGGAGCTCGGTCGCTACGCCGCGCGCTCCGGCGGATCGTCCGCGCGCGAGGATTACACGCTCGGCTTCCGCCTCGCCCTGGCGCCGGTGCGTTGAAACCGCGGCCCCGTCGGCTGGGTTCGACTACGTTTTCCGCGCGAGGCGCCCGAGTCGAGCTCCGCCAACGCGGGGCAGGAGCTTCCATGATAGGTTGCGATGAAGCGGCGAATGGAAGCAGGCAAGCGAGGCCGTGATCGTGCCTGATCCAATTCACCCCGCAAGGTGGCAGCCGCAATGGGCGTGAAATCAGGCCCGGTGAATTCCCGGATCGGGGGAGGCTCGTCGCGGGAACGCCGCGCAATCGCGGCCGTCGGTTTATACCGTCTCGTCTATCTGACCCAGAGCATGCAGAACGGCGGGGATCCGGCAAGTTTTCGATTTCACGGACGGAGAAGTTTATCCCGTGACAATTGAAGGGCGATGGGTTGCCTGCGCGGCATGACGATAAACCCCGATGCCGCCCCGATCGCTCCGCGCCACCCCAGTCCGCCGCCGTACTATCACGGCACGAAGATCGATCGAAAGGCCGGCGACCTGATCGGCCCGGGGTATGCGTCGAATTACGGCACGCGGCGGAAGGCCAACCACGTTTATTTCTCCGCGACGCTCGAGGCGGCGACGTGGGGCGCGGAGCTGGCGCAGGGCGAGGGACCGCAGCGAATCTACATCGTCGAGCCAACAGGCGCATGGACGGACGATCCCAACCTCACGGACAGGAAATTTCCGGGCAACCCGACGAAGTCCTACCGTTCAAAGGAGCCGGTGCGCGTCGTGGGCGAGGTGAAGGAGTGGACACCGCACTCGGCGGAGCAGCTCAAGACGATGCGGGATTTCCTGGAGAATCTGAAGGCGCAGGGGATCGAGCACGTGGATGACTGAGGGCCGCCGCCAAAGACCACAGACCGCATGCGCCGGCCCCTTCGGCCCGGGTGGCCCCTTCGGCCCGGGTTGCGGCGTTATTCCTTCGGGTTTCGCGGGTCGTAGGTGAGCGTAAGCGGCAGGGCGACTTCAGTGTCGAGTTGCACTTTGCCGTTGACCTGCTGGTTCTCCGGGCTGATCCGCAGCCCGAAGGACTTCTTGTCCCGCGGCTGATAGGAGACGGCAACTTTCTCCGCGTTGGGTTCCTGCACGGCCCATTCGGTCCCTTTGTCGGTCATCACCACCAATCCATCCTCCAGCCGGCCGGCATAGAGCTTGAGCGAAGTCTCCTTGGAGCGGGCGGCGAAATGATAGGTGCAGCCTGCTTCGGGATCGTCGAAACGAAGGATCAGGACGTTGCCCGCGCTGAACTCGCCGCGAAGCGTATCGCAGCTCCGGACCGGACGCGCGTCGCCCAGCGTGAGGAATCTAAAATTCACGCGAAAGCGGACGGTTTGGCCCGGCTTCTCGGTGGTGAAGAGGAAACGGAGCTTCTCGGGTTTTTCCGAGTAAGTGCTCGCGTCCAATGTGTCGGATTTTTCCCAGCCGCCGCCGTTCCTGGCAACGTAAAGCCGGAGATGATCATCGAGGCCGGCCGGGTTCGCATCATCGCCGGGCAGGGGAACCGTGGAAACCTCGAAGGTTTCGCCCGCCTCCAAATCGAACGCATAGGTGGCGACGAAGCGGCCGTCGGGGCCTTGGCGGGCGCGGCCGTTTTCAAACACATTGCCGTCCGCGCGCTCGTAGACGAGGAAGCCCGTGTCGCTCCGCAGCGAGGCGGCAGGCATGAGCAGGCAGAAAACGAGAAGGAAACCGGCACGAGAAAACATGGGGACAACTAAATGGTCTTCGATTTTCCCGGTCAAGGAGCCGGATCGGGCCAGGAAGCCAGCTGGAGTGGCTGGAATGGGCCATGTTGCTCTAAGACACCTTCAGGTTTCGTCGCGGCATCTCTCGCAGAGATTCAACCTGCCCGTCGATCGGATCGAGGGGAGTCCGCCTCGGCTTGTTCGTCACTTGCCGCCGAGGAGGCGGGCGGGGAGGAAGAGCAGGGCTTTCACGAAGGCGAGGAGGGCTTCCATGACGGTGGCGACGATCCGGAAAGGGATGGAGAGCAGCCAGAGGATCGGCCAGAGGACCAAAATGAGCAGTGCCAGCGGCCAGCAAAGGACCAGGAGGACAGCCCAGAGAAGGAAGGTGAGCAGAATGTTCATGTCGTCTTGCTCCTGAGAACACGCCGGAAGGCCCGAAAGTTGCGAAAGCCAGGAAGGGGCAGGGTATGGCCCGGCCCGGCAGGGCTATTCGCGACAACCGGAGCAAGGTGGTCGAAAGGGCCGATAAACAGGATCAGCCTTTGAGGGACCCGGGGTCAGGGTTTGGGGGTTGGAGTCGCCCGCCTGAACGGGTTCCAATGGGACACAGTATCGGCCGGTCTCTGCGCCTCGGAAGCAGTCGAAGGGACAGGCCGTCCGTCGCCTCAACTTCATCGCCCGCCGGGCACACGCATGAAAATATCCCATCTCGAAACCTTTCATGTGCGGCCCCGCTGGCTTTTGCTGCGGATCCACACGGACACGGGATTGACGGGCTGGGGTGAATCCACCCTCGAGGGCCGTTCCCTCACCGTGGAAACGATGATTCGCGAAATGAGCCGGTGGCTGATTGGCCAGGATCCCCGGCGCATCGAGCATATCTGGCAACATCTGCACCGCGGTGGATTCTACCGGGGTGGGCCGGTTCACTGTTCCGCCCTGTCGGGCATCGACATGGCGCTGTGGGATATCCTCGGCAAACACCTTGGCGCGCCGGTTCACCAATTGCTCGGGGGTCGTGTGCGGGACCGCATCCGGATGTATGCCTGGACCGACGCGGGCACGGCGGATGATTATGTGAATTCCGTGCGGAACCTGCGCGACCACCGCGGGCTGACGGCCTTCAAATACAATGCCACCGGCATGATGCGGCCGCTTTCCACCGCGGCCGCCCTGCAGGCGGCCGCGGACCGTCTTGCCGTCCTGCGTGAAGCCGCCGGAAACGAAGTGGATATTGCCGCGGACTTTCACGGCCGCCTGACGTTCGCCGACGCCAAGCGCCTGGTCAAATTGCTGGAGCCGCACCAGCCCATGTTCATCGAGGAACCGATCCTGCCCGGCGATGCCGATGACTTGAGGGAAATCGCGGCATCGACCTGCATCCCGATCGCGGCCGGCGAGCGTCTCTTCACCCGCTGGCAGTTCCAGGAACTGATTGAAAAGCGGGCCGTGCGCATCGTGCAGCCCGACCCGGCGCACGCGGGCGGCATTTCCGAGGTCCGCCGGATCGCGGCCCTGGCGGAATCGCGCGACGTGCTTCTGGCGCCCCATTGCCCGTTGAGCCCCGTCGCCCTGGCCGCCAGCCTGCAAATCGATGCCGCCTCCCCCAATTTCTTCATCCAGGAACATGTGACCCTCGGGGAGAGCCTGCTGCAGGAGCCCTTCATGCTCGAAGCGGGGCACCTCCGGGTGCCCGAGCGGCCCGGGCTCGGCATCGAGCTTGATGAGGACAAACTCGCCGCCGAACGATTTGACGGCATCTGGGACAATCCCCGTTTCACCGCGGAGGACGGGAGCTTTGCCGAGTGGTAAGCGAATGCCTGAAGCCGTGACCCAATTCATCTCCTGCGACTGGGGCACTTCGCGCCTGCGCCTCCGGCTGGTCGATCGCGAGCCGCAACGGCTCGTCGCCGAGCAGGTCACCGACGAGGGAATCCAAAACCTGGCCCGGATTCATCCGGGTCAGGACGGACGGCGGGAGTTTCTGGGCGCGGTGCTCGATCATGGCATCGCCGCACTCGGCGTCGGCCAGCAAAGCGACATCCCGGTGGTGATGTCGGGCATGGCTTCGTCCACCCTGGGTTGGGAATCACTGCCCTACGCCCGCCTGCCGGCGCCGATTGACGGCCAGACCCTGCGTTTCGCCGATTTCCTCCAGGCGGGCCGCAAGGTGCGGCTGGTTTCCGGCCTGCGGACGGACAGTGACGTGATGCGCGGGGAGGAAACGGAATTGATCGGGATTTTTGCCGACGCCGCGCGGCGCCCGCTGGCTGCCAACAGCATCGTCGTGCTGCCGGGCACTCACTCCAAGCACGTGCGGTTGCGCGCCGGCCGGATCGTGGATTTCACGACGCACCTGACGGGTGAGCTTTACGGCCTGCTTTGCCGGGACAGCACGCTGGAAATACCGGCCGATTCCGTCTTTGACCCCACGGCCTTTGTCGCCGGGGTGCAGGCCAGCAAAACCCAGGGCCTGAGCGCCGCGCTGTTTCAAACCCGCGCCCGCGCCGTGCTCGGCCTTCTGCCCGGCCAGCACCGCCGCGCCTTTCTGAGTGGCGCGTTGATCGGGGCCGAGATTGCCACCTTGGCCGGAACCGACGTCAGCCACCTCGTGCTCGCGGCGGGCGACCCGCTCGCCAGCCAATACGGCCTGGCCCTGGGTGAACTTCTCCCCCACGTCATCCTGGTACGGATTTCTCCGGTCGAACTGGCGGCCGCCACGGTGGCGGGTCACGCCATGATTCTGTCTTACTCTTGATCGCCCTGCTCGGGCTCAGCGCCGTCGGTTTTTCAACGATACCCCTGGTCGCCATCCCGCGCGGATGGCAAAGGGCGACAAGGGGGCAGTGGTTTGGAGCTTGGGCTTTTGCTATGCGTGGTGGGTGCAGTTGCAGTCAGAGGACGACCCCAAACCACGGCCCCTTTGGCTCGGCCTGGGACCGGCGGCTCGCCCGTTGGTCCCGATCGAAGGGCGGCGCGTCGAGGTTGCGGGGCAGATTGCGAAATGGCCTCAGGTCTCGAGGTAACGGCCGACGCGGCGGCGGCCGGGCAGGCGCTTGCCGCAATGCGGGCAATAGTTCATTGCGATGCCACCGCCGCCGGCATCCGGCTGGATGACGGTGAACCAGCCGCGGTAGCCGGGCCACCACTCGTAGCGGATGTCGAAATAGCAGGCCGTGGTGCGGTCGGCGAAGGCGGCGCAGCAGGGTTTTTTCCCGCGCGGCACGCGCCGGGTTCCCTCCGGGCAGATCGAGCCATCGGCGTGCGTCCGGATCGATAGGGAAGTCTTCTTGGGCATGGCGGCGACTGTCGTGAATCGGAGAGCGACGGCAACATCAACGCGTTGCGGTGGCGCGGCCACGCAGTCAGCAAAGACGACCCCAAGCCCCAAAGCCTAGCCTCACCCCTTCGGCTCGGCTTTCGGCCTTCGGCTCGGTCGACCACCTTGTCCGGGCTCAGTACTTCTCGATTCCGAAATATTTTTGCCGGCTGCGGCTGAGAGCGCTGTTGTCGCCGGACTTCCAGCCGCCGACGGCTTCGTCGCTCTGGCGGGCGTAGACGAGGGCGCGCCGGCCTTGGCCTGCACCGTAGAAAATCACGAAGACCTCGGCGTCTGGCAGGATGTTCGTGCCGACCGTCGTCGCTTTCAGGCGGACGGTTTTCGCGAGGGTTCGCGCGGGCTCGACCCAGGTGGCGTCCGGTTCGCTGAGGCTGACGGCGCCGGCGGTCACCCGGTCGAGGGAATCGACCTTCCCGCGGAGGATGACGACCGCCCGGTAGGGCAGGTCGCCGAGTGCTTTCCATTGCTCGGCCGGCACGATCGCTTCGAGTTCGGCGGCGGGCAGTCGCGCATCGCCTTTCAAGGTGCGGGCCTTTACGACCGGCCCGGTGGTTGCGGCCGTGCCGCAGGAGAGAACCAAGCCCAGGAACAGGGCAAGCATTCGGGTATTCATGGAGTGTTTCCCGTCCGGCCCGAAAACGAGACCATGATTGGGGCATGCGCGTGGAAGACGGGCAAACTTAAAACCGGAAGGAGGGCTGAGAAAGGGGGCAGCTCGACCTCTTCTAGCCGGCCTGTGATCGTTGCGTTCCGGGCTGGCGTGCAGACGAACGATGCGCACGCTGGGCGCCATGTTTGAAGTCGCTGGCACCATCAAAAAGGTCTTCGAGGAGCAAACCTTCGGGAAAGGGTTCAACAAGCGCGAGTTCGTGCTCACGATTCCCGCGGGACGCTTCCCGCAGGACATCAAGTTCGAGTGCGTGAAGGACAAGGTCGTGCTCGTCGCCACCCTGAAGCCCGGGGACAAGGTGAAGGTCTCCTTCGACCTGCGGGGACGGGAGTGGAAGGAGAATTACTACGTGAATCTCAACGCTTGGAAGATCACCCCGGAAGGCCCGGCCGCCCCGGGCGGTGACGACGGCGCACCGCCGCCCGAAGAGCCCGGCGAAACGGTCGCCGACGAAGACGTGCCGTTTTGAGGTGAGGGTCCGCACCAGGGGCGAGTATCGGCAAAAGGGTCGTATCGGCAAAAGGGTCAGGTTGGGGTTGCCCTGATTTGACGGACAGTAGAGTGAGGAAATGGGCAACCTGACCACCTCGGATCGGCCAACTGAACTAAATCACCCCTCGGCCACTGTCCGAAATATTAGGGGAAGCCCAGCCTGACCCCTTCGGCTCGGCTTACGAAATTAGTTCGAACTGCATACTGCATTGCCTGACCCAATCGGCTCGGCCGGCCCCTTCGGCTCGGTCTTGCCGTTGGCAGCGGAGCGAACCCCACACCCCACAACCCGGCCCCTTCGGCTCGGCCGGCCCCTTCGGCTCGGCGCCCCTTCGGCTCGGCTGACAGAAACGGCGCCGGGCAAATCCGCGCTGAGTGCTTTGGGCAACACGCCCACATGCGCCGGCCCCTTTGGCGGGCCTTAATTAATACTGAGCCGTCTGTCGAAGTAGACCGTGGATGTGTCGGATGTTATCAAGAAACTCGAATTTCGCGTTTCTAGAAATGCCCATTTCGACGTCTTTGATCTCCAAGTATTCGAACGTGTCTCCGGCTTGGTTGCGTAAAAGTCCAAACGTCAGCTTATCATCAATCGAGGCTGATAGTTCCGTTCCGGGATCGAAGGCGCCCTTGCTCCTCTGCGCAGGATCAATGGCGGCCATCAGTGCTTGAAGTTTGTTATCCCAAAGGTCGCTACCATTGCCGGTGTAAGTCCACTCGGTTTTGTGAGGAAACAGTGGCGATCCTCGAAGCGACACATCCCCTGAAAATATAAACTTCACTAGACGTTCTGCATTAATTCGTTTTTCACCCTCCATGGTGATCACGGTATAGCATGCTATGTGAACGCTGGTGGATCCTTCGGTCTCCAGTTTTTCATAAAGCTTCAGACGGCTAATTTTGTAAGGATTGGGCGCGCTCATTGGATATTTTGGTAGGAGGATACTGGTGGTTGGGATTTTCGGACGGTGGGCAAAAAAAGAGCCGCGGCGACTTGTTGTCGCCGACGGCCCGTGAGGGAAGAAAGCCCGAATCAAGCGCTCGCCGCAAGGCCGGTCTCTTTACGCCACTGAGTTGCTGGTATCACACACCACCCTATCCCCGACCCCGGCTGCCCTAAGGTGTCGAGTTGTGGGGTGTGGGCTCAATTAACCCAAGCTGATTCAACAACGCATCGTTCGGATTATGGCACTCGGCACCTAGACGAGTAATCCCCACACCCCACAACCCGGCCCCTTCGGCTCGGCCTCGCTTGAGGCTAGAGCCAACAGAACGAGGATAGAGATAACGAGTGATCGGCGCATAGGGCAGTTTACTTCCTGGTGTTTTCCTCGATCTTCATTTGGCAAAGTGCAGTTTGAGCCTGCACCCTAAGCATAAATGAACGCTGGAGTCCGAGAGCGAAGCCGATCAGGCCGCAGATGATTGCTGCAATGATGCCTACGTTAGACAGTCGCATATTGGCGTTCGCCGCGAAACCGAGGCCTCCGCCAAGGATTGCTCCAATGAGCGTGTAGATGACAACGATGGTATTCGCTTGGGTATAAAGTTTGTCGGCGAATTTTTGGATAATTGCAGGATCGTATTGGGCCATGGGGTGTGTGCGGTTGAGGTTAATAAAAAGGCCGCGGCGACGTGATGTCGCCGGCGGCCCGTGAGAGGAGAAAGCCCGAATCAGCCGGTCACCGCAAGGCCGGTCTCTTTGCGCCACTGGCTTGCTGCAACCCCAAGCCCCAAACCCTGACCCCTTCGGCGCGGCCCCGTTAGATTTGTTCAGTAGGATCCGGCCTATGCTTTGTCTTACTATGTTTGGAAATCGTCTCCACCGCCCAAACTGCGAAGGTGATAAAGATCATGCCGGACCCCACCGACCAGAGGCAGCAGAGCTTTGTTATATCCTGAATTCTCCACAGCCAATAACTAGCAAAGAGTGCATGCACAAAGGTGTTTACCACGATCTGCGGCAGCCAAGTTGCATTTCGAGTGAGTGATTTATCTATCTTTGGCAGGAGCGAATTTAGGTTCCTACGGAAGCCCCGGAAACTAAACATTGTAGACGCTGAAAGTGCCACGAGTAGCAAACCGCCAATATTCAGTGGGAGATTCTTCTCATTTTTATCGTTGGTAGCCAGGGCCACCGCACTGGCCGTCAAGACGGTCATCACAGTCCATTGTATGATGTCGTAATGCCGACTCCACTGGTAGATCTCGGTTCTGGAAATATTTATGCTCCCGCATTTCGGACAAATCATGCTCTCCGGCAGGGGTGTCGTGCGGCATTTGCTGCAAAATAGAGTTCCAGCGCCCGCTGGAGAGGAGGAAGGCACGGTGGGGGTGTTTCCTGCTGCACGCACGCAGCCGCATTGAGGGCAGGAGGTAGCTGAGTCGGAGACGCTTTTTCCGCAGTCAGGACATGTAATCAGTGGCATGGTAATCGAGGTCTAGTCGTCGGATTAAAGTTTAACCAACTCGGCGAGCTTATCCGCGACAACGGCCATTGTGTCTTCAGTAGTGCTAAGACCGTTTCGCGAGGCGAGCATGGGGCTGACGTCGCGGAGCGCATCGTATGTCGTGTTATGTACGATGGGAATGAGTTGATCGCGCGCGAGGAGCACCGAAAGTTCCTTGTCTGCGACGCCAGCTGCTGGAAGGCGCTTTAGGAGCGAGGGGGTGACAAGCACGATTCCCATCCGAGACTTTGCTAAGCCCTTGTCGATAGCCCGCATAAATGGTTCGCCGAGGGTAATGTCATTCTCGCTGAACCAGACCGATACTTCTCGCGCAATGAGCAGCTCGCACAGCTCCTTGGCGATCCCTTGCCGGTCGTCCCATGCGTGACAGAGAAAGATTTGCCGGAGGTCCGGCAGGGACGCGCGTTTCTCGACGGTTTCACGGTACGGTGTGAGTGCTCGTACTTCCGCAGGCGTATAAACCACAATGGAGCCCGGACGCGACCAGCGTGGCCTTGAGCTGCCACCGGTCCCGCCGCCTCCTCCCCCCGACGACGACGGATACGACGGAGGTGAGTATGAGGGAACGTAGCTGCTGGGGCTGCTATAGCCGCCGTAGCCATAGCTGCGGTAGCCGCCGCGGCCACGGCACGCGGGGCAACTGTCTGCGCCGCCGCGGATGTGACCCAGAACTGGTGCTGTGCATTGAGGCATGGTGCGTGCGATTGAGGGTTAACGAAAAGGCCACGCACTACGCTATGATCGTAGTGGTGGCCCGCTCCCGAATGCGCGATACTTGCCGCCGGCTCAATCTCCGACGGACCTTAAGATTGTAACTGCCGTCTAGATTTGGCGATCAGGGCTTACGCAAAGGGGGCAGATCACGGATAACGAATTCTGGATTGTCGAACGGAGAACCTCGTCATCCGTGACCTGACCCCTTCCGGCCGACCCACTGAGTTGCCGGAGCTTCAAGCCGCAAACCCCGCTCACTTTGTTTTGGCGTTATGTGCCGACCTCTTCGCTCGCTCGGTTCGATAGAGAATGGTTTGGGGATTGTGGGGTAGTGCAACCGTGCTGATTATCGATGTGCACGGGCCATCAAACCCAAACTAGGAGAAAGTATGTTGAATCGTGGCAAATGTCCTAAATGCGAAAGCTCGATAAATTCAGTTACAGTCGAAGACGTGTCACTGGACGTCTTTATGGTTGGGCCCAAATGGAGAGGATTCAGTTATTCCTGCCAAAGATGCCAAGCCGTGCTTAGTATCGAAATGAACCCATTGACTCTAAAGGAAGATATCGCGGCTGAAGTTGTGCGCCTGCTGAGGAAATGACGGAGATCGCGAAGACGTCAGGCTTAGCTTGTCCCGTTCGCCAAGAGAGAGGCCGCGGATTTCTCCGCGGCCTCGATTGCTTACTTTTTGCGTGGAATGTGCTGGACCACCGTCGTGTTTGGCCGGCTGCGCGCTTCTTGGACAGTGATGAACTGGCCATTCTTCGCATCGCGACCGATTTTGAACGATTCGGGTTTCTTACTCATGAAAATCACCTCCTCGGGGAATTGAGGTTATTGTTGGAAGCCCGCCAAACTGTGGGCCTGACGGGCTAGGACATAGCGAAGCCTTCTCCTGCTGAAGCAGAAGTGCTGAGGTAGCGCGTGACGTGCGCTTAGGCCGCTTCGTTGGTGGGCACCCAGATCTTGAAGACCTTGGCGTGCCGCGGGTACTTGCGCTGACCAGTCTTGGGATCAGTGATCCAAGGACGGTAGATGTAGTGACCGCGCGGCTTGGCGCCCTCGAAGGGGAGGAAGTTTTGGTCGTCGTTGTTCACGGCGAGTAGACTTTGGTTGAAGGGAGAACTTGTTCGACAACCAGCCTCGAAGGTCTACGCTTACCAGTGAACTCTCTGGCGGCGCTTCGGCGCTGTCTCCTCGGCAAAGTTCCTTAGCCTTGGAGTTCCTGGCCACCACACGCGTCAACGAGTGGTGGCCAAAATTTTTATGGGATTACCTCCCCGCGTTGATTGGCCATCAGGGCCTTTACTCGCTTGATACCTTCTTGGGTAACGCGATATTTTTTCCGGGCCTGTTTGGCGGTGCCTTCCTTGCGGGTTTGAATGATCAACTGAGGGCGAGAGTTTACCAGTGCATCCATCGTACGGGTTACATTACCGAGGCCATGTCCGAGGTGCTTCAGTTCTGTATTGATCTGTTGGGAGTCCAGATCCTCTTGGTGCTTGTAGGTCTGAAACCAATACGCGGCCACCAAGGCTTTGTCGGCCAATGTTTCTGGGTTCGTTTGAGCGAAAAAAGTGGGTAGGTCTACTGCGGCATCGTCACCTTCCGGAGCAATCGGGTTAAGTGATGCGCCAGGCGATGCGATGATCGGACTGGAAGGCGTGGTCGCTTGAATGCCGCCAACCGCGCGAGAAGAGACCCACGCAAAAACACGACGCCGGCTAGCATCGTCGAGAGGCTTGATGGCCTCGTAAATCGCGCGCATCGCTTCAAGTTCTGCGATGGCGTTGTCAGGAGAGGGTTGATCACTCATACACGGTGATATGACGTCATATTAGCAATAGCGTCAAGTCGTCTTTGACGCTATTGCATACCAACCATTCAAACCAATGGACTCTAATGAGTTAGGAGTATTTTTAACGGCGATTTCCTCATCGAAAACAAGAAAGGCGACCTGCAAAGGTCGCCCTTCTTCTGGGATTTAAGTTTTAGTTCACTGACAGGCTTCGCATTCCTCGCCGTTCTTCATGGCTTCGATGGAGCAGACGCGTTTTTCCTCGGCGGTGTAGACTTTCTTGGCCGGGGCGGCGGCGGAGATCTCAGATTTGGGATTTGAGATTTCAGGGGCGGCGACGGTGGTCGGGGCCGAGGCGACGGGCATCGGGGCGGTGGTTTCGGTCCGTTCGACTTCGCTCAGGGCGGGCGTTCCGCCCGCAACGCCGCGGACCTCTTTCTTCACGCTCACCGTGGCCTTCTCGATGTTCGAGGCGCCGAGGGTGCGGAGGTAATAGGTCGTCTTGAGGCCGCCGTGCCACGCGGAGCGGTACATGTGGGACAGCGTCTTCAGGTCGGGCGTCTTGAGCCACAGGTTCACCGACTGCGCCTGGTCGATCCACTTCTGGCGGCGGGCGGCGGCGTCGATGACCCACTTGAACTCGACGTCGAAGGCCGTGAGGTAACGGGCCTTCAGGTCGGCCGGGATGGCCTCGATGTCCTTCAGCTCGCCGTCGAAGTACTTCAGGGCGTCGATCATCTCCTGGTTCCAGAGGCCGCGGGACTTGAGGTCCTTCACGAGGAAGGGATTCAGGACCACGAATTCGCCGGACAGGTTGCTCTTCACGTAGAGGTTCTTGTACGTGGGCTCGATGCAGGGCGACGTGTTGGTGATGTTGGAGATCGTCGCGGTCGGGGCGATGGCGAGGACGTTGCTGTTGCGCATGCCCTGCTTGGCGATCTTCTTGCGGAGCGGGGTCCAGTCCATGCGGCCGCCGCGCGGCACCTGGATGGGAAGGCCGCGTTCCTGCTCGAGCAGGTCGACGGTGTCCGGCGGCAGCAGGCCGCGGTCCCACTTCGAGCCCTTGAAGGTCGAGTAGGTGCCGCGCTCGGCGGCGAGGTCGGACGACGCCTCGTAGGCGTAGAAGGCGATGGCCTCCATGAACTCGTCGTTGAACTCGACGGCCTCCGGCGAGGCGAAGGCGACGCCCTTGAGGTAGAGCGCGTTGGCCAGGCCCATCACGCCCATGCCGATCGGGCGGTGGCGGAGGTTGGAGCGCTTGGCGGCCTCGGTCGGATAATAATTGATGTCGATGACGTTA
>JBEHYX010000058.1:0-25601 GCA_048497945.1 Verrucomicrobiota bacterium
GCTCGCCGAGGTCATCGACAGCGTGCAGGACGCCCGCAACGCCAACTGGTACGGGGAGCGCAACGCGGCCGACCGGCTGGACCCCGCCCGCTCGATCGTGCTCGCGATCCAGAAGCAGCCGGGCGTGAACACCGTCGAGGTCGCCCAGCGCGTGCGCAGCCTGCTCCCGGTCTTCGCCAGGCAGCTGCCCGAGTCGATCAAGCTCAGCATCCTCCGCGACAATTCCCTCGCGGTGAAGGAGTCGGTGCACGACGTCCAGTTCACCCTCACGCTCTCGATCGCGCTCGTCGTCCTGGTGATCTTCATCTTTCTGCGCTCGGCCTGGGCCACGATCATCCCGAGCGTCGCCATCCCGATGGCGCTGCTCGGCACGTTCGTCGTGATGTATTTCTGCGGCTACTCGCTCGACAACCTCTCGCTGCTCGCGCTCACGCTCTCGGTCGGCTTCGTCGTCGACGACGCCATCGTCATGCTCGAGAACATCGTCCGCCACATCGAGGGCGGCATGACCGTGCGCGAGGCGGCCTTCAAGGGCTCGCGCGAGATCGGCTTCACCATCCTCTCGATGACGCTCTCGCTCGTCGCGGTCTTCATCCCGCTGATGTTCATGGGCGGCATCCTCGGGCGCCTGCTCCACGAGTTCGCCGTGACGATCACGGCGTCGATCCTGGTGTCGGGCATCGTGTCGCTGACGCTGACCCCGATGCTCTGCAGCCGCTTTCTCAAGGCCCACGCCGGCGGCGAGGGCCACGGCGCGCCGCCGGCGAACAGGCTCTTCCAATGGAGCGAACGGATGTTCGACGGCCTGCACGGCCTGTATGAGCGCACGCTGCACATGAGCATGCGGCACCGCGGCTTCGTGCTGGCGGTGGCGCTCCTGATGGCGGCGCTGACCGGCGCGCTGGTCAAGGCGCTGCCGCAGGGCTTCATCCCGACGGACGACACGGGCATGGTCATGGTCTTCACCGAGGGCGCGCAGGACATCTCCTTCGAGGAAATGGTGCGCCACCAGCAGATGGCCGCGGCGATCGTGGCGCAGCAGCCCTACGTCAACGCCTTCATGTCCGCCATCGGCGGCGGCGGCAGCAGCAGCGGCGTCCTGAACCAGGGCCGCATCTTCATGACGCTGAAGCCGCGCGGCGCGCGGCCGAAGATCGACGTGATCATGACCGACCTGCGCAAGAAGCTGGCCGGCATCCCCGGCCTGCGCGCCTACCCGCAGGTGCCGCCGGCGATCCGCATCGGCGGCCAGCTGACCAAGGCGCTCTACCAGCTGACCCTCACCGGCAGCGACCTCAACGAGCTCTACGCCGCCGGCAACAAGCTCGAGCAGAGGTTCCGCTCCATCCCGGAGCTCGCCGACGTCAACAGCGACCTCCAGATCACCAGCCCGCAGCTGCAGGTCGACATCCAGCGCGACCGCGCGGCGACCCTCGGCATCACGCCGGCCCAGATCGAGGATGCGCTCTACAGCGCCTTCGGCACGCGCCAGGTCTCCACCATCTACACGCCGACCAACCAGTATTACGTCATCATGGAGGTCGCGCCGGAATTCTCGCGCGAAGCCTCCGCGCTGTCGCTCATCTACCTGCGCAGCCAGAGCGGCAAGCTCGTGTCGCTCGACACCGTCGCCAGCGTGCGCCGCACCGTCGGCCCGCTCACCGTGACGCACCTCGGCCAGCTGCCGGCGGTCACGCTGTCGTTCAACCTCAAGGCCGGCGTTTCCCTCGGCCAGGCCACGCAGAAAATCGAGCAGGCCGCGCGCAGCGAGCTGCCGTCGACCATCAGCTACAACTTCGTCGGCGCGGCGCAGGCGTTCACCTCGTCGCTGCAGGGCATGGGCCTGCTGATCATCACCGCGGTGCTCGTGATCTACATCGTGCTCGGCATCCTCTATGAGGATTTCATCCACCCGCTGACCATCCTGTCCGGCCTGCCCGCGGCCAGCTTCGGCGCGTTGTTCACCCTCTGGGCGTTCCGCGAGGAGCTCAACATCATGGGCTACGTCGGCGTGATCCTGCTCATCGGCATCGTGAAGAAGAACGCGATCATGATGATCGACTTCGCGATCGCGAAGGAACGCGAGCAGGGCGACGCGTTCGACCCGGAGAAGGCGATCATCGAGGCGTGCCTCGTGCGCTTCCGGCCGATCATGATGACGACGTTCGCCGCGCTCGCGGGCGCGCTGCCCATCGCGCTCGGCCTCGGCGCCGGTGCCGACTCGCGCCGCCCGCTCGGCCTCGCGGTCGTCGGCGGCCTGGTGGTGTCGCAGCTGCTGACGCTCTACATCACGCCGGTGATCTACATCTACATGGACCGCTTCATGCACTGGCTGTCGCACAAGCGGCGCACGCCGACGCTGATGGGCGACCCGCATCCGGCGCCGATGGCGAAGTGAGGATTTCCTGGAGGCGGGGTGCCCTCACCCCGCTGAACAGGGCGATCGAAGCGGGGTGAGGGCACCCCGCCTCCAGCCACACCGGGTTTACTTCTTCGGCGGCTCCGCCGGCTTGGGCGGCGGCGTGGCCTCGAAGGTCACGTCCTTGGCGGCGTCGGCCATTTCCTTCACGGCCGCGTCGATGACGGCCTTGTCCTCGGGCGCGGTCTTCACGACCGGTTTGCCGGAGGAAAAATCGATCGTCTGGCCGTCGTGCTTCGTCAGGTCGACCGGCGGGTTGGCCGCGGGCGGTTCCGGCGCGAGCGTGCGGGCGGCGGCCGGCGGGGCGGTGCGGTTCTTCGCGCGCCGATCGATCACGTACCACAGCACGAAGGCCATGGCCGCGACCAGCAGGGCGAACAGGAACACGATTTCCTTGGACCGGCGCATGGGCCGATCCAAGCGGACCCCGCGCCGCGGGGCCAGCGCAAACCCGGCGGCTTACTTGCTGGCGGTGGTCTCCGCCGGGGGCAGCAGGGTGGCCTCGGCGTTCGTGGCGGCGATGCCGTAGGCCTCGTAGTCGTGGGCGAGGGCGTCGCGCGCGGCCTCCCAGGCCGGCTCGGCGTCGGTGCCCTTGGCCTTCTGCGCGCTGTCGCGCACGGCGCTCTCGCGGGCGAGCACCTCGGAGCGCGCGTTGGCAAAGGCGGTGCGGACGGTCGGGTCGGCATCGGCCGCGCGGGTGTCGAGCTTGTCGAGCAGCTCCTTCGCGGTGTCGACCCGGGCGATGACGTCCTTCGTGATCGTGCCGCGGGCGGAGAACGGCGCGTCGTTGATCGCCTGCACGGTGGCCGACGTGTTCACGATGGTGGCGACTTCGCGGGCGGCCGCGTTCGTCGCGGGCGTGTCGGCGCGGAGCGCGGCGACGGCGCCGGCCAGGAACAGCGCGCCGGTCAGGACCAAGGCAGGGAATGGCTTTTTCATGGGAATCGGGGGTTTGTTTCCTTCGACGCCCGCCGGCCGGGATTGGTTCCGGCCCGGCGCCGCCGCGCGGAACTTTTACCGGATAAAGCCCGGAACCAGGCCCCGTACGGGGAAGGCCGGAATGTCACGTATTACGTGACATTCCCCTCGGGCGGCTCCCGTGCATGTCACGCAATACGTGACATGTTTCGGGGGATATCCGGGATCAGAAGCGGTAGCTCAGCTGCAGGCCGCCGCCGGCGTCGGGGCTGGCGTCGGAGAAGCCGACCAGGCCGTAAAGCATGACCCGCCAGCTGGCGTTGATGTCGTGGGTGACGGCCGCCAGGGCGTCGGAGCCGCTGTCGCCGCCGGCGACGAAGCGATGGCGCCAGTTGTAGCCGAGCGTGAACACGGTGCTGTCGCTGGTGCGGAAATGCGCGCCGGCGGAGGCGAAGGGGCCGTCCTCGAGCTGGTAGACATTGCTGTCCCCGAGCACGGCGTAGCCGAGCGAAACATAGGGGGTCACCGAGCCGAACGTCTCGAAGAAATCGAGCTGGCCGTAATAGTCGGCTTCGCCGGTGCCGAGGCCCTTGTCCTCGTCGGCGGTCGGCAGCTTGACCCGCAGCGTGAAGCTGGAGTTCACGTCGCCGGCGATGGCGCCGAAGCGGTAGGTGGACGAGAGGTAGATGTCGCCGAGGCCGGATTCGGCCGCGGCCGTGGGGCGCACCGCGCCGCCGCCGGCGCCGACCACCGTGGCCGGGCCCTTGATGCGAACCCACGGGGCGCGGGCCTCGAAGTTCCAGTTGCCGCTGGTGTAGCCGAGGACGAGCGGCACGGACATCACCTCGGTGTCGTCGGCGAGGCCGTAGTCGCCGCTGCTGTAGTCGAAGCCGGTGCCGATCGTGACCACCGGCGGCGGGACGGTGACAGCGGGCGTGGTTTGGGCGGAAAGGGAGGAGAGCAGGAAAAATCCGGCGAGGGAGGAAAGCAGGAGGCGGCCGTTCATGGGAAAGGGGGTTGCAGGTTGGTTCGGTGGAAGAAAAGCGCCCCGCGGGATGAAACCGCGGGGCGCACGGGAAACGATCGGCCTGACTTAGTTGCTGCCCGCGGAACCTTCCGCCTGGGCGGCGGCCTCGGCGTTGGCGACGGCCGACGCATAGGCGCTGTAGTCGCTGGCGAGCGTGGACTGGGCGGAGTTCCAGGCCGACTCGCGGGTGGCCTGGGCGGCCTCGCGCAGGCTCGAACGCAGGGCCTTCTCGCGGGCACGCACCTCGGCGATGGCGCGGTTCAGGCCCGAGCGGGCGCGGTCGCCGGCGTTGCTGGCGCGGGCTTCGAGGACCGCGATGGCGCGGGAGGAAGCCTCGATGCGGGAATTCACTTCCGTCGTCACCGTGTTGCGGGCGGCGAAGGAGGTGTCACGGATCGACTGGATCGTCGCGTCGGTGTTGAGGCCGGCCGAGATGCCCTGCGACGTGCCGGCGCTCATCGAGGCCGAGTTGCCGTTGAGGCTGCCCGACGCCGTGGTGTTGGCCGCGCCGCTGACGCCGGAGCCGACGTTGGACGACGCGCCGTTGAGCGAGCCGCTCAGGCTGCCACCGGCCGAGGAACTGGCGCCGGCACCGGCGCCGGCCTGCGGGTTGGCGGGCGGCGTGACCGGCGTCTTCGGGAGCGCGGCGCTCACGGAGGTGCCGGCCTGCGTGGCGGCCGAGGTCGCGCCGGAGGCGGCGGTGGCCGCGTTGACCGCGGGAGCCGGCGGCGGCGTCACGACGGGGGCCTGGACATGGGTGGTGGCTTGGGAAGCCGCCGTCGTGGCCGCATTGGTGGCGGCGCTGGTCGCGGCGTTGACCTGGGCGGACGCGATCGTGGCGATCGCGGCGAAGGACGAGACAAACAAGGATGTGTGGAGGAGTTTTTTCATGGGGATGTGGGTTTACGTTCCCCACCTCAGACTGACGCCGGTTTGCGGCAGTTCCGATTTTCCAAAACCCACCCCGGCCGAGCGGGCATTTCCCCGGTGCGGACCCTCGCGGATTTCCCGGTCCGGAGGGTAGGTGTTCACCTCCTCAGCCGAGCGTGAGCGCGACAATTCCCGCCACCATGCCCGTCGCCGCGAGCAGGCGGCGCGGGCCGTCGGTTTCCTTGAGCAGCTTTGCGCCGAAGAACGTGCCGATGAGGATGCTGATCTCGCGCGCCGGCGCGATGTAGCTGACCGGCGTGAAGGTCATGGCGGTCAGGATCAGCACGTACCCGAGCGGCCCGAGCAGGCCGACGACCAGGACCTTCCCGCGGTGCTCGCGCCATGTCCGCCACGCCTCCGCGCGGCGCGGCCACGCGAAGGGCGTGAGCACCGTCATCAGCACGACCTGCGTGCCGCAGTCGTAGATCACCGGCGGCACGTGCAGGTGCGACACCGCGCGCTGGTCCCACACCGTGTACGTGGCGATGCAGCAGCCGCAGATGACGCCGAAGAGCATGCCGTGCCGCAGGTGCGCGCGGTCGGCGTGCCAGAGCTTCGGGCCGCCGCTGAGATAAAACACCGAGGCGATGATCATGGCCGCGCCGCCCAGGGCCAGCGGCGTGGGGCGTTCGCCGAAGAGGAGGATCGCCGCGAGCGTGGACAGCAGCGGGCCGGTGCCGCGGGCGAGCGGGTAGATGAGCGAAAACTCGCCGAGCTGGTAGCCGCGCTGGAGCAGCAGCGCGTACGCGGTCTTGATGAGGCCGCTGACGACGAAGAGCAGCAGCGGCAGGCCGGGCAGCACCGGCTGCTTCCAGAACCAGTAGAGGAGCACCGCCGGGATGTAGAAGCAGAACGTCGTCATGCCCGTCAGCCACACGAACGGCAGCCCGCCGGCGGAGCGCTTCGCCGCGTAGTTCCACGTCGCGTGGGTGAACGCGGCGATGACGACGAGGAGCAGGGCGGCGGGGGACATGGGAAGAGGGCGAAGGCAGAAGGCAGAAGGAAGAAGCGCGGCGAATCGAGCCGGATGTCACGACACCGGGCGAAACTGTTTGGTGCGCTCTGTACCGCCGCTGCGCCGGGGCGGGCCGGAAAATTGCCGTGTCTTCGGCGGGGTTGCTGATGTTCTGGCGGTCCCATGTCCGCCGTCCTGACCGAACTCCGCCGCACCCTGGCGCTGGCCCTGCCCATGATCGTGGCGCAGGTGAGCCAGATGCTGATCGGCATCACCGACGCCGCCTTCATCGGGCGCGTCGGCACGGTGGAGCTTGCGGCGTCGGCGTTCACGCACGGCATCTTCGGCCTGCTCTACATCATCGGCATCGGCCTGCTCATCCCGGTCGGCGTGTACACCGCGCGCGACCACGGCGCAGGCGACGCCGCGGGCTGCGCCGCGTGGCTGCGGCACGGCAAGGTGCTCGCCCTCGTCGCGGGCACCGCGGCGTTCCTCTTCCTCGTGGCGGTGTCGACGCAGCTGCACCGCTTCGGCCAGCCGGCGGAAGTCGTGGCGGTGGTGAAGCCGTTCTTCCTCCTCAACTCGCTGTCGCTCATCCCGGTGTTCTATTTCCAGGTGCAGCGCCAGTACCTCGACGCGCTCGGCCGCCCGTGGGTGGGCACGAGCATCATGCTCGCCGACGTGGCGCTGAACGCGTTCCTCAACTGGGTTTTCATCTGGGGCCACCTCGGCGTGCCTGCGCTCGGGCTCACCGGCTCCGGCGTGGCGACGCTCATCGCGCGCACCCTCGCGGTGTCGATCATCGCGCTGTGGCTGCGGCGCGACGCGCACCTGCCGGGCGGGATCGAGCGGCGGCGTTTCCGCGAACTGCTGCAGATGGGCGTGCCCGCGGCCATCAGCCTGCTGTTCGAGTCGGGTGCGTTCGCCGCGGCGATGCTGATGATGGGCTGGCTCGGCGCCACGCCGCTCGCGGCGCACCAGATCGCGCTCAGCTGCGCGGCCTTCACCTTCATGTTCCCGCTCGGCCTGTCCATGGCCACGGGCATCCGCATCAGCAAGGCGCTCGGCGAGGGCCGGCGCGCGGCGCTGCGCCCGATCGGCTTCGGGTCGCTGGGCCTGACCGTCGTTCTCATGCTGACGTTTGCGACCGTCTTTGCCGCGGCGGGCCATGCGCTGGCGTCCGGTTTCACGCCGGATCCCGCGGTGATCGCCCTCGCGACGAGGCTCCTGGTGGTCGCGGCGATCTTCCAGCTGTTCGACGGCGGCCAGGTGGTGTCGGCCGGCATGCTGCGCGGGCTCACCGACGTGAAGGTGCCGACCGTGATCACCTTCATTGCCTATTGGGTCATCTCGCTGCCGACCGGCTATTGGCTGGCGTTCCACACCCCGCTCGGCCCGATCGGCGTGTGGTCGGGCCTGGCCGCGGGCCTGAGCGTGGCGGCCGTGCTGCTGGCGCGACGCTTTTACCGGCTGACTGGAAATTAATGATTCATGATTGGGCGGCCCCCAATCGTCCCTCATTAATCATTAATAAGACCGCGTCGCCGGTTGGCTTTGGATGCGGTGTGCACATGGTTCCCGGCGATGAATCTGCTCACCCCGTTCACCGCCGGCTCCCTGTCGGTTCCGAACCGCGTCTGGATGGCCCCGCTCACCCGCGTGCGCGCCGACCACTCGCATGTTGCGACCGACCTGATCGCCGAGCACTACCGCCAGCGGGCGTCGGCGGGGCTGCTGATCGCCGAGGCGACGATGGTGGCGGGCAACGCCCGCGCGTTCGGCTGGGAACCGGGCATTTACAGCCCGGCGCATGTCGCGGGCTGGCGCAAGGTGACGTCGGCCGTGCACGCCGCCGGCGGGCGCATTGCGCTGCAGCTCTGGCATCCGGGCCGCGCGACGCATCCGGCGCTGAATGGCGGCCTGCAGCCGGTGTCATCGACCAGCCGCGCCATCCGCAACGGCACGATCGAGACACCGGAGGGCGAGCTGCCGTATCCCGCGCCGCGCGCGCTGCGCACCGACGAGGTGCCGGGCATCGTGGAGCTTTTCCGGCAGGGCGCCGAAAACGCGCGGGAGGCCGGGTTCGACGCCGTCGAGATCCACGGCGCACACGGCTACATCCTCGACCAGTTCCTGCGTGACGGCGCCAACGACCGCACCGACGGGTACGGCGGGCCCATTGCCAACCGCGCCAAGCTGCTGCTCGCGGCGACGGACGCGGCCATCGGCGTCTTCGGCGCGGGCCGCGTCGGCGTGCGCATTTCGCCGCTCGTGCCGTTCAATGACATGCAGGACGGCAATCCGCCCGAACTCGTCGCTTACGTCGCGGCGGAGCTGCAGCGGCGCCACGCCGCGTACCTGCACCTGCGACACGACCGGCACGACCGGCCGGCGGAGGTCGAGCTCGCGCGCGTCGCGCGCCGGCACTACCGCGGCGCGCTCGTGCTCAATGGCGGTTTCACCCGCGAGTCGGGCGAGGAGGCGGTGCGCACCGGCCTCGCCGACGCCATCGCCTACGGCATGCTCTTCATCCCGAATCCCGACCTGCCGCGGCGTTTCCTCGAGAACGCGCCGCTGAACCCGGTCGACCGCGCCACGCTCTACAGCGACGGGCCGAAGGGTTACATCGACTACCCGGCGCTTGGCGCCTGAGCCGGGTTCAGATCCCGAGCCGCTGTTTCACGCCGGCGGCATCGAGGCAGGCGATCCGGACAACCTTCTGCCGCGATTTGTTGCCGCGGAGCAGAGCGATGTCGCGTCGGGACACGCCGAGTCTCTCTGCGAGGAAATCCAGCAGCTCACCGTTGGCGCGACCCTCGAGTGCGGGGGCGTGGATCTTCACCTTGAGCGTATCGCCCAGCCACCCCGCGATCTCATTGCGCGGGGCATTGGGAATAACCTTCAACTCAAGCGTGCAGCCAGCCATGCAAAAACCCGGTATCCTCCGGAAATGTGTAACGTATTATATTACACATTCCCGGTGCGCGCTCAGCCGAGGGCCTCGCCCAGGGCGCGGATGATTTCCCCGACGGGCTCGACGCCGACGCAGAGGCGGAGCAGGTCGGGATCGAGCTTGCTCGCGGCGAGCTCGGCCAGGCCCGCGGGCGTCGTCACGAGGTCGTAGTGCGCGAGGTACATGAACGGGCAGATGAGCGTCGTCTTCATGCCGAAGCTCGGGCCCTTGGGCAGGCGCAGCTTGTCGTAGAAGTCCTCGAGCGCGCCGGGCTCGCGCAGCGTGAAGGTGATCATGCCGCCGGTGGCCTCGGGCGTGCGGGCGAGTTTCAGGTAATTGGCGCGGCCGGCGGGATGCAGCGCCCAGAAAACATCCTGCACCGCCGGATGTTTTTCGAGGAAGGCGACGACCTGCGGCGTGCTGGCCTGGATCTGGTCGAGCACGGCGGGCGTCTGGCCGATCTGCCACGCGAGACGCGCCGCATCGCGCGCGTAGAGCGGCTCGACCGCGGCGGTGACGCCGGCGCGCAGGGCGGCGTCCTCGGGGCCGGCCGGATTCACCGCGACGAGGCCGGCGGTGAGGTCGCCCTCGCTCGCGGTGTATTTCGTCAGGCTGCTGACGACGAGGTCGGAGTGGGGCAGGACGTTGAGGCTGAAGACCGAGCTCATCGACGGGTCGACGAGCAGCATCGCGCCGTGCTGGCGGCAGAGGCGGTGGATGGCGGGCAGGTCGGGCGTCTGGATGAGCGGGTTGGTCGGCACCTCGGCGACGACACCGGCGATGCGCGCACCGTGCGCCGCGAAGATGCGGGCGAGGCCGGCGAGGTCGGAAACGTCGCGCACGTAGACGTAGTCCTCGGGCTTCGCGGTGAACTTTTTCAGGATCGCGATGGTGTCGAGGTAGAGCCAGCCGAGCTGGAGCCAGACGGTGCGGCCGCGCGGCGCCTGCACGGCGTTGACGGCACGGAAGGCCGCGTGCACCGCGCTCATGCCGCAGTTGGCGAGGATGAGGTCGGCGGGCGTCGTGCCGGGCAGCACGGTGTGGAGCACGCGGCGGATTTCGCCGAGGGCGTCGCCCTTGAAGACGTCCTCGGGATGCGGCGCGGCGACGAGTTGCAGCGCGACGAGCTGGTCCTCGGCCTCGCGCGACGAAATGAAGCCACCGAGGTTTTGGAGAAAGGTCTTGGCCAGGGCGAAGGTCTCCGCGTTCTCGGGATGCGACACCCCCGCGACCGCGCCGGGCGGGAACAACTGGGCGCCGCGGGCCTCGCCGAGGTGGTGGGCGAGGTGGCGCGCCATCGCGGCGGAGCTGCAGAGCCACAGCGTGCGGCCCTTGAGCGCGGGCGTCGTCGCGACGAAATGGGCGGCGAGTTTTTTCGCGAACGGATGGACCACGAAGCGCGGGTATCCGTTGGTGAGCTGGCGGACGATGTCCGGGTCCTTCTCCTCGTAGCCGCGGACCGAACGCATCGTGGGCAGGCTGCACGACACGGCGTGCGGGCTGGCCGGGATGGGTTGCCCGAGGGGCAGCGGAGGAAAGAGGGAGGAACTCACGGGACGCGCAGCTTCGACCCTGGGCCGGGGAATGACAACCACCGGTTTTGTCACATGACAGGCGTCCTCGATCCCCGGCTGCGGCCGGGCGTGCCGCCCGATGCCGGCGCGACATCGCTTCCGTCGCACCCCTGACGTCCCCACCGGAGAACCAAGGGAACGCCACTCCCTCGCAAATGTTCGTAATACGAACAATGGGATCGGACGCGTAGGGACAAATGTTCGTATTACGAACAATCGGCTGGGGAAGGAGTGCGAAGGAACGGCGGCGAAGTTCCGGCGGGCGGTGGGGGGCGCGGGCAAACTACGGCTTGCGGCTTGTCCCTTTCTGGCGCGGACTGACGGCATGAAACTGGTTTCCTGGAACGTGAACGGCATCCGCGCCGTGCTGAAGAAGGGCTTTCTCGATTACATGGCGAAGGTGGATGCCGATGTCATCTGCCTGCAGGAGACCAAGGCGCACCCCGGCGACGTCCAGCACGTGGCGTGGGTCGCGGGCTACACGCCGCACTGGTATTCCGCCATCAAGAAGGGCTACTCCGGCACGGTGATCTTCACCCGCGTCGCGCCGAAAAAGGTGACGTTCGGCATCGGGCTGCCCGGCCATGACGACGAGGGCCGCGTCATCACCGCGGAGTTCGCCGATTTCAACCTCGTGAACGTCTACCAGCCCAACTCGCAGCGCGGGCTGACGCGCCTCGACTACCGCACGAAGGAGTGGGACCCGGCGTTCCTCGGCTACCTGAAAAAGCTCAACAAGAAGAAGCCGGTGATCTTCTGCGGCGACCTCAACGTCGCGCACACCGAGCTCGACCTGACGAACCCGAAGACCAACCGCCGCAACGCCGGCTTCACCGACGAGGAGCGCACGAACTTCAGCGCGGTGCTCGACGCCGGCTTCGTCGACACCTTCCGCGAGTTCGAGAAGGGGCCCGGCCACTACACGTGGTGGAGCCAGATGATGAACTGCCGCGCCCGGAACATCGGGTGGCGCGTCGATTACTTCGTGGCCGCCGAGAAACTGAAGCCCGCCCTGAAGCGCGCGTGGATCTCGCCCGAGGTCATGGGCAGCGACCACTGCCCCGTCGGCCTCGAGTTGAAGTAACGCGTCCCGTGGTTACGTCGTTTTCCCACCCCATTACCCCATGCTCAAACTCCTCCTTGTCCTCCTGCTGGCCGCCACCGTCGCCGTGACCGCTTCCGCCAAATCCCCGCCGCAGCTCATCCGCGTCACCTACCACAGCGCGAAGATGAACGCCGACCGCGACTACTTCGTGTACCTGCCGCGCGGCTTCAAGCAGCAGGACAAGTGGCCGGTGATGCTCTTCCTCCACGGCAACGGCGAACGCGGCGACGGCAAGGGCGAGCTCGACTACGTGCTCAAGCACGGCCCGCTCTTCGAGGCGTGGTGCCAGAAGCGCGACCTGCCGTTCGTGATCATCTCGCCGCAGCTGCCGATGTACGACCAGGGCGACGTCGACTACATCAAGAACCGCAAGCCGGAGGACATTCCCGAGCGGATCCCCGGCCCGCCGACGCACCCGTACCCGCCGCACTACACCGGCAAGGACGCGATGGAGGGACAGCTCTCGGAAATGCCGACCCGCGAATTCGACACCGACCCGCGCGGCTGGAACACGATCGCCGACGAGGTCATGGGCATGGTCGACACCGTGCTCGCGAAGTACAAGGGCGACCCGCAGCGCGTCTACCTCACCGGCCTGAGCTACGGCGGCTTCGGCACGTGGTACCTCGCTTCCAAGCACCCGGAGAAGTTCGCCGCCATCGCGCCGATCGTCGGTTATGGCACGCCGGACATGGCGAAGCCGATCGCCGACGCGAAGCTCCCCGTGTGGGTCTGGGCCGGCGGCCGCGACAACGCCGTGAAGGCGCGTTATTTCTATCCGCTGCTGAACGAGCTCGAGAAGCTCGGCCACAAGGACGTGCGCTTCACCATCGAGGCCGACATGGGCCACGACACGTGGATCCGCGTCTACGCGAGCAAGGATTTCTACGACTGGCTGCTGTCGCATTCGAAATGAGTCGCACTTCGTGGTCTCCGTGGATTGTCATCGCGAGGTCCGCCTCGGCGGACCATGGCGATCCAGCTGGATTGCTTCGTCGCTTTGCTCCTCGCAATGACCGGCGGAAGATATTTTGAAATTCGCATGGAGCGCGCCGCCGAACTGAAGCAGCTCATCCTCGCCCGCCCCGCGCTGACGCTGGCGGTGGCGGAGAGCCTGACGGCCGGCCACGTGCAGGCGCAGGTCACGGCGGTGTCGGGCGCGTCGGATTTCTTCCTTGGCGGCGTCACGGCCTACTCGCTTGACCAGAAGGTGAAGCTGCTCGGCGTGAACCGCGCCCACGCCCGCAAGGTGGCGTGCGTCTCGCAGCGGGTCGCGGCGGAGATGGCGTTCGGGGTGACGAAACTCTTCGGTTCCGACCTGGGCGTCGCGACCACCGGCTATGCCGAGCCCGCGGCCGCCGCCGGAATCAAGGCGCCGATGGCGTGGTGGGCGATCTGCCACCGGCTGAAGGGCGGCAGGCTGGCGCTGCACTCGGGCACGGTCGAGGTGCCGGGTGCGAGCCGCACCGAGGCGCAGGCGCGCATCGCCGCCGACGTGGTCGGGATGCTCGTGGCCTATCTCGACGGCTGGCGGGAAAAATAGGACCTCGGTTTTCTTTTCCGTCATCCTGAGCGCAGCGAAGGATCCACGCGGGCGGCGAAACTCTGTCCTTATCCGTGGATCCTTCGCTGCACTCAGGATGACGGCAGCGGGAAGGTGCGGATGATTTCGGGCGGCGGGGGCCGCAAGGATTTGCTTCCGCCCAACAAAAAACCCGCCGGGTGACGGCGGGTTGCGGGCGAAGGGATTTTTGCGCTTATTGCGTGATCGCGGTCACGTAGCTCATGAGGTAGCCGGCTTCCGGCGGGGGCGTGACCCAGTCGCTGTAGAGCAGCTCCGGCATGCGGTGCGTGGCGTTGTAGAAGAGCTCGTTGGCCTTCTGGTGCGGCGAGAGGTAGCCGGTCTTGACGGCGGCGCCGAGGTACAGGCCCTCGACGGTGGAGTAGACGAGCACATTGGCGTCGCCCGGCAGGTTCTTGGTGACGGCCTCGCGCTCGGCGGCGCGGATGCCGGCGGCGACCTTGGCCTCGGCGCCGAGGTTCATGCGGTTCTTGAAGAGGAGGCGCGCGGCGTTGTCATCCATCAGGATGTAGACGGCGTTGATCGACTTGGCGCCGGCCTGCAGGCCGAGGCTGAGTTCGCCGGCCTTGAGGAAGGCGGGGACGGACCACTTGCCGTTCGGGCGGCGGACGAGGGCGACGCCGTAGCCGTCCTTGATGCCGAGGATGAAGCTGCCCTGGAACTGGTTGACGATGATGATGCCGCGGGCGCGGCGGAGGATGTCGGCCGGGATGGCGGTCTTCACGTTGCCCTGGATCTCGCGGATGATGGCCTCGCAGGAATCGAGTTCGTCGAGGACGGCGGCGCGGTCAAAGCTCTCGGCGCGCGCGGCGACGACGAGCAGGGAGAAAGTGACAAGGGCGGTGAGAAACTTCTTCATGTGGTTTGAATGACAGCAATTTGGTCCAAGGGGTCCAATTGCTGCCCGGGAATAAACACATTCGCCCGGCGAATGAAAGCCCTAGTTCGGTGGGCGGTAGGGCGGGATCGCCGATCCCGCCCCGGGTTAATGCATGGTTTCAGGCGGGATCCGCGATCCGGGTTTGCAGCCTATTCCAGGCCCCGGCGGGCGACCTCCTCCTCATCCCAGCCGAGGTAGTGGCCGAGTTCGTGGAGGTAGGTGAGCCGGACCTCGTCGCGGTAGATCTCCTCGTCTCCCTCCGCGTAGTCCCAGAGGTTGTCGAGAAAGAGCAGGATCTGGGGCGGCAGCGGCAGCTCGTCCGACCGCAGCTCGGCGCCATGCTCATGGCCCACGAACAGGCCGAGGATGTCCGGTTCCCAGCCCTCGGCGAGGATGTCCTCGTTGGGCACGGACTCGTAGCAGACCGGGACCGCGGCGGCCGCGATGCGCACGGCGGGAGGCAGCCGGCGCTGGGCGGCGGCCACGACCTGCTGGGCGAGGGCGGAGAGGCGGAGGGCGTCCATCGGGCGCCAAGTAACAAGGGACAAGTAACAAGTGCCAAGTCCAGATCCACGACGGCGGTTTCCTGGCACTTGAGACCTGATACTTGAAATTTCTCCGGCTACGGCCGGAGTTCCGCGGAAATGTCGAGTTGTTCGAAGCGCGGGCCCAGGAGGTACACGCCCAGGCACACTTCAAAGATGAAAATGCCCAGGACCGGCACGACGGAAAGCGCCACCGTGGTGGCGAGGGACAGGTCGAAGAGCGCGGTGCCCACGAAGACGATGAATCCCGCCACCAGCGCGGCGGGCAGCACCGCGCCGAGCAGGCACAGCATCTGGCCGGCGAAGAAAATCAGCCGCTGGCCGAGCACGTCGACCCCGCCGCCGCTGGCGTGGCGGGTGGTTTGCGCCCAGGCGGGGAAGATGAGCGTGGCGGCGTTGGGCACGAGCAGCTGCACCGCGGTGAGCGCGGGCAGCACGGCGGCGACGGACAGGGCGGCGGTGAGGCGGAACTGCGGGGTGAACCATGCCGCGGCCTCCGCGGACGGACGCAGGCCCAGCGCCGCGACCAGCAGGAGCAGGTAGCAGATGCCCGTGAGCGCCACCGCCGGCGCCAGCAGGCTGCCGAGCAGGATGCGCCAGCCGGGCAGCGGGTACGCCTTGAACATGTCGATGTTGAGCAGGTCGCCGCGGAGGTCGTTGCGCGCGAGCTGCGGGCCGAAGGCCAGCACGTAGGCGAGGAAGGCCAGCGCGATGAAGCCCGCGGCGTTGGCGGCGGGCGGCTTGGAGCGCTCCAACCACAACACGCCGAACGCGAGCACGACGCCCGCGCCGGCGAACAGGTGGCGGTTCAGGTACGGCGGCGCCGCCATCAGGTTCTTCCAGAGCAGCGCGAACTCCGGCGGCAGGCGGTCGGCGAGGCGGAAGGGTTCGCGCCGGGCCTTGGTCGGCCCCGTGCCAAGGCGCAGGCCGCGGCCCTCGCGCAGGCGCGCAACCGTCTCGCCGCGCTTGCGGGCCCGCACGATGGTGGCGTCCTCGAACGGGCCTTCCAGCTGCAGGATCCAGAAATAGTGCACCGCCACCAGGCCGAAGGCCGGGAGCAGCGCGAGGAGGTAGGCGGCGGGTGTCGTCGCGAGGAACGGCGCGACCGCGAGCCGCGCCGGCAGGAGCAGCCACTTCAGGCCGTCGATCCCGGTGTTCACGGCGATGACGATCATCACGACCAGCGTGATGACGGCGGCGGCGATGAACACGACGCGGCGCATGACGGTGTCGAAGCCCGCGCGGGTCAGCCGCGAAATTGTCAGCGCGGCGGCGGTCTGGTGCAGCGAGAGGTTGGCGTTGAGCGACCACCACGCCCCGAGCCGGAGCAGCGCCCCGCCCAGGCCGAGGCGCAGGCCGCTCGAGAGCAGGGTGAAGAACATCGCGCCGAACAGCGACATGGCGAGGCCGTCGAGCAGCTTGTACTGGATCAGCTGCCGCCGCGTCAGCGGGGCGGGAAAGAGGAACGCCACCTCCGCCTCGGTGAACGCCAGGCCGGGATGGTCGTCGGGCAGCACCCAGATCAGGATCACGAAGAGCGAGAGGACGACGGCGGCGATGATCTCGACGTGCCCGCCGAAGACCGCGCCCAGCGCCGGGCCCACGCCGCCGGGGCCGGAACGCACGGCATGCCGGAGAAAAAAGAACCAGAAGTAGGCGAGGCCGGCCAGCAGGCCGAAGGCGTACTTCGGCTGCTTCAGGCGGCGCAGGCGCACGCCGAGCAGGTTGCGGATGGACTGGAGGCGCAGGTAGAGCAGCGCGCGCAGCAGGTGCATGGCTCAGTTTTCCGAGTTGCCCGTCGCGCGGATGAAAACCTCCTCGAGGCTGACGTCCGCCTCGCCGTTGCTGAACCGGGCGACGACCTCGGGCAGCGTGCCGACGGCGACGAGCTCGCCCTTCTTCATGATGAGCACGTGCGTGCAGACCTCCTCGAGCAGGCTGAGAAGGTGCGAGCTGAGGATGATCGCCGCGCCCTCGCGTGCGAGGCGCCGGATGGTGTCCTTCATGCGCCGGATGCCGAGCGGGTCGAGGCCGGTGAGCGGTTCGTCGAAATACATCACCTTCGGGCCGTGCAGCAGGCCGCACGCGATCACGAGCTTCTGCTTCATGCCGCGGGAGAGTTCGGCCGGCAGCTGGTCGGCCTTGTCCGCAATCTCCAGTTCCGCGAGCAGCGCGGCCGCGCGCTCCTCGTGGCTGGCCACCTGGTAGATCTTGGCGGCGAACGCGAGGTGCTGGCGCACGGTGAGGTGGTCGAACAGGCGCGGTTCGTCGGGAAAGAACGCGAGCTGGCGCTTGGCCGCGACCGGGTCGGCGGCGAGATCGATGCCGGCGACCTTCAGCGTGCCCGCGCTCGGCGGGATGATGCCGGTGGCGCAGCGCAGCGTGGTGGTCTTGCCCGCGCCGTTGGGGCCGACGAGGCCCATGACCTCGCCCGGTTGCACCGCGAAGGAAAGATGGTTCACGGCGGTGAAGTCGCCGTAACGCTTGGTGAGGCCGCTGACTTCGATCATGCGCGCAGCTTGGCGGAGGACCGCATGCTGTAAAGCCGCCGTTGGCGCAGGCTTACGCCGGGCGGATGGGCGAAAAAAGCGGCCGGGCGGAAAATCGCGCCCGCGTGAAACCGGCGGCACGGCGGTGCGTCACAGACAGCAGAATGAACACTCCGACGAAAAGTTACCGCCCCAGCCTCACCCTGGCCATCGGCCTGATGCTCGCCGCGCTGCCCGCGACCTACGCCGCCGACGAATCGGCCACTCCGCCGCCGTCGCCCGAGGCGCGCCGCGAGCGCATGGAAAAGGCCGCCGACCGCATGGCCGAGGAGCTCGGGCTGACCGACGACCAGAAGACGAAGTGGAAGGCCATCGGCGCCCAGGAGAAATCCGAGCTCGATGCCCTGCGCAGCGACACCTCCGTCGCCCGGGAAGACCGCCGCGCCAAGGTCGGCGAGATCCGCCAGAAGTACAAGGCGCAGCGCGATGCCCTCCTCACGCCCGAACAGAAGGACAAGGCCGACAAATTCCGCGAACGGATGGAGAAGCGCATGGCGCACCGCCGGGACAAGGACGGCGACAAGCCGGCCGACCCGAAGTAAGGACAATTTGCCACGGTGTTGGGCCGTGGCGTGTGCGAAAAATAGCGCCGCAGCCTAGGGGTAGGTTGCGGCGTTTTCGTTTTGTTTGGGGTGGGCGTCGGTCTCCGCACCGGCGCCTGTCGCCGCCGGGACGGCGGCGACCACCTTTCGGCTTTGGGCTTTCCAGCTTCACGCGGACCGGCACGCTCCCGCCATGGCCAAACGGCAAATCGCGATCATCGGCGGCGGCGCGGCGGGATTTTTCTCCGCCATCACCGCGGCCGAGGCGTCGCCGGACGTTGCCGTGACGATCTTCGAGGCGACCGCGCACCTGCTGGCCAAGGTCAAGGTGTCGGGCGGCGGGCGCTGCAACGTCACGCACGCCTGCTTCGAGCCGCGCGAACTCGTGAAGCGCTACCCGCGCGGCGGCCGCGAGCTGCTCGGTGCGTTCTCCCGCTGGCAGCCGCGCGACACGGTCGGGTGGTTCGCGGCGCGCGGGGTGGAGCTGAAGACCGAGGAAGACGGTCGCATGTTTCCCGTCACCGACAATTCCCAGACGATCGTCGACTGCCTGATGGGCGCGGCGCAGAAGGCCGGCGTCACGATCCGCACGGGCTGCGGCGTCAAATCGGTGGAGCGCGTTGACCCCAACGCGCCTGGCGATGCGAAAAGCGCGCTGGGGTCGGCGCGCCCCACCTTTCGGCTGCACCTCGTCTCCGGCGAGACGTTTGCCTGCGACCGCCTGCTGCTCGCGACCGGCGGCAACCGTGCGAGCGCGGGCTTCGCGATGGCGGAGTCGGCGGGCCACACCATCGAACCGCTCGTGCCGTCGCTGTTCACCTTCCACATCACCGACCCGCGCCTGCGGGAACTGGCGGGCGTGTCCGTCGAGGAGGCGACCACCGCCGTGCCCGGCACGCCGTTGAAGGAACGCGGCCCGCTGCTCATCACGCATTGGGGTCTCAGCGGCCCGGCCGTCCTGAAGCTGTCGGCGTGGGGCGCGCGCGAGCTGGCGGAACGCGACTACAAGTTCGCGCTGCGCGTCAACTGGGTGCCGCAGCTCAACGTCGAGACCGCCCGCACCGCGCTCGAGGCCGCGCGCGCGGCCAACCCGAAGCGCAAGGTCATGAACGGCTGCCCCGTCGCGCTGCCCGCGCGCCTGTGGGAGAAACTCGTTCCGGCCGCCGGCATCGCGCCGGACGCGCTGTGGTCGGGCGTGGGCAATCCGCTGCTGCGCGCGCTGGCCGGGCAGATCTGCGAGGCGGAGTTCGCCGTCGACGGGAAGAGCCTGTTCAAGGAGGAGTTCGTCACCTGCGGCGGCGTGCGCCTGGCGGAGGTGGACTTCAAGACGATGGAAAGCCGGCTGGCGCCCGGGCTGCACTTCGCGGGCGAGATGCTCGACATCGACGGCGTCACCGGCGGCTTCAATTTCCAAGCGGCGTGGACCACCGGCCGGCTGGCCGGACTCGCCATGGCGGCGACGTCAGTGGACGGGTGACGGTAGACAGGGGACAGATGATGGAGATCGGCGGACAATGAACAGAGGGATTGCGGCAGTCGGCTGGCTCCTGTCACCTGTCTCCTGAAATGATGTCCTACGGCCAGCTGTTCCTGACCCTCCTGCCGGTGTTCGGCATGATCGCGCTCGGCGTTTTCCTGCGCCGCAAGGAGCTGATCAACCAGCAGGGCGAGGACGCGCTGTTCAACGTCATCGTAAAGGTGGCGATGCCGTGCCTGATCTTCGAGTCGGTGTCGCTCAATCCCGCGCTGAAGCAGGCGGGCAACGTCGTGCTGCCGCCGGTCATGGGCTTCGGGCTGACGCTGCTCTCGATGGCGATTGCCTGGTATGTGGCGCGCGCGCTCGGCCTGACGCTCGGCCACGGCCTGCGCACGTTTGCGCTGACGGTCGGCCTGACGAATTACGGCTACCTGCCGTTGCCGTTGATGGACGCGTTGTTCGGCCCCGAGAGCCGCGCCGTGCTGCTGCTGCACAACGCCGGCGTCGAGGCGGCGATCTGGACCGGCGGCGTGCTTGTGGTGACGGGTCTTTCGCCGGCGCAGGGCTGGAAGAAGCTGCTCAACGCGCCGGCCATTGCGCTCGTGATCGCGTTGCTGGCCAACCTCACGGGCGCCGGAGCGCACGTGCCGGACTTCATGCGCACGCTCATCCACAGCCTCGCAATCTGTGCCATCCCGCTCGGCCTGCTGATGACAGGGGTGAGTTTCTCCCCGCACCTCGAGGATCCGAAGGCGCTGATCAATCCGCGCGTCGTGACCATCGCCTGGTTGCTGCGGCTCGCGATTCTTCCCTGGCTGCTCCTGTTCGCCGCGCGCTACCTGCCACTGTCGCTCGAACTCAAGCGCGTGCTGGTGATCCAGGCGGCGATGCCCTCGGCGGTGGTGTCGGTGATCGTGGCCCGCGTCTACGGCGGCCAGCCGCTGGTCGCCATGCAGATCGTGCTCGGCACGACCGTGGTCGGCCTGTTCACGATCCCGCTGTGGATCAAGCTCGGCCTGGCGTTCGTGGGATTGGCGCCCTGATGTAGGGGCGGCGCTTGCGCCGCCCTCGTGCGCAAGGGCGGACCAAGGTCCGCCCCTACAGTCAGACAACAAAACCTTTAGTGCGTGCCGCCGGGCAGGAAGTAGAACAGCACGCCGATGATCACATAGAGCGCAAGAAGCTGGACGCCCTCGAGCCAGTTGCTCTCGCCGTCGCCGGCGATCTGGTCGGTGACGAACGCCGCGATGACCACGGCCGCGATCTCGGGCAGCGTGAACTCGAGGTTGAGCTGGTGCGGGAAGAAATAGCTGGCGAACACGAGCACCGGCGCGACGAAGAGCGCGATCTGCAGCGAGGAGCCGACCGCGATGCCGAGCGAGAGGTCCATCTTGTTCTTCAGCGCCATCGTGATGGCGGTGGAATGCTCGGCGGCGTTGCCGACGATGGCGACGATGATGACGCCGACGAAGATCTCGGAGACGCCGAGCGAGTGCTGGGCGGCCTCGACGGCGCCGACGAGGAATTCGGATACCCAGGCGACGGCGCACGTCGCGACGAGCAGGACGGCGACCGCCTTGCCGACGGACCAGGGCTTCTCGGCGTGCGGGTCGTCCGGGGTCTTCGGGTCGTCGTCCGCGATGTCGGCCTCGGCGCCGACGAACAGCTGCTTGTGCGTGACGAGGGAGAAGACGAGGATCGCGCCGTAGGTCGCGATGAGCACCACGGCGATGGCGAGCGAGAGCCGCTGTTCGGCGAGCGGCGTCCAGCCGCCGGGCGTCTGGGCCGCGGCGTGGTGGAAGATGGTCGGGATGACGAGCGCCGCGGCGGCGAGGATCAGCGCGGTGCAGGAGGAGCGGGCGGCGGTCTTGTTGAACTTCTGCTGCTTGAAGCGGACGCCGCCGGCGAAGATCGACGCGCCGAGGACGAGCAGCAGGTTGCCGATGATCGAGCCGGTGATGGAGGCCTTCACGACCTCGATGTGGCCGGCGCGCAGCGCCATGAGCGCGATGATGAGCTCGGCCGCGTTGCCGAAGGAGGCGTTGAGCAGGCCGCCGATGCCCTCGCCCATGCGGTGGGCGAGTTGCTCGGTGGCATGGCCCATCCAGCCCGCGATCGGGATGATCGCGAGCGCGGACACGAGGAAGAGCGCGGTGCCGTTGGACCACGCCGGCACGTAGCGCAGGGCGATGGCCACCGGCACGAAGACCAGCAGCCAGTCGAGGGACGGACGCATCCAGGAAGATTTCGCGGCGGACATGCCCGCAGGAATGCCAGCGCCGTGCAACGAGTCGAGCGGAAGTGGATGGCGTGACTCCCGTTCAACACACCCCGCCCTGCGGGCACCCCTCTTCACAGAGGGGACTTCGGTTGCGCAGATTGAATCCCCTCTATGAAGAGGGGTGCCCGTCAGGGCGGGGTGTGTAGAGGCGCCGAGTTGCGCCGCTCACTTCTTCTTGTTCAGCGCCTGCGTGAACCAGTCGCCGTTGAGCGACTGGGGGGCGGACGGACGCGGGGCGGGGGCGGCGGAACGGTTGCCGCCGCCGGGGCCGCCTGGAGACGTGCGCGGAGCGCCCGTCCCACCTTGGGTCTTTGGCCCGATGACCGGGTTGCTGCGCAGCGAGAGGGCGATGCGTTTGCGGGGCAGGTCGATCTCGGTGACGGTCACCGTGACCTTCTGCTGCGGCTTCACGACCTCGGCGGGGTCCTTCACGAAACTGTCGGCGAGCTGCGAGACGTGCACGAGGCCGTCCTGGTGGACGCCGATGTCGACGAACGCACCGAAGGCCGTGACATTCGTCACGATGCCGGGCAGCTTCATGCCGGGCTTGAGGTCCTCGGGCTTGTTCACGCCCTCCTGGAAACTGAACGCCTCGAACTTCTCGCGCGGGTCGCGGCCGGGCTTGGCGAGCTCGGCCAGGATGTCCTTGAGCGTCGGCAGGCCGACGTCGGCCGTGACGTAGCTCTCGAGCTTGAGCCGCTTGCGGAGTTTTTCATCACGCGTCAGGTCGACGACGGTCGCGCCGAGATCGGCGGCCATCTTCTCGACCAGCGGGTAGCGCTCGGGATGCACGGCGGAGCCGTCGAGCGGGTGGGCGGCGTCGCGGATGCGGAGGAAGCCGGCGGCCTGTTCGTAGGCCTTGGGCCCAAGGCGCGGCACGTCGAGCAGCTCGGCGCGGGTCTTGAACGGGCCCTTTTCGTTGCGCCGGGCGACGATGGCGGCGGCGGTCGTGGCGTTGAGGCCGGAAACGTAGCTGAGCAGCTGTTTCGAGGCGGTGTTAAGCTCGACGCCGACGCCGTTCACGGAACTGACGACGCTGTCGTCGAGCGAACGCTTGAGCGCGGACTGGTCGACGTCGTGCTGGTACTGGCCGACGCCGATCGACTTCGGGTCGAGCTTCACGAGCTCGGCGAGCGGATCCATCAGGCGGCGGCCGATGGAGACGGCGCCGCGCACGGTGAGGTCATGGTCGGGGAATTCCTCGCGGGCGACGTCGCTCGCGGAGTAAATCGACGCGCCGGACTCGTTGACCATCACGACCGGGATCGACGGCGGCAGGCCGAGTGCGCGGACGAACGATTCGGTTTCGCGTCCCGCGGTGCCGTTGCCGATGGCGACGGCCTCGACCTTGAAGAACTTCACGAAGCCCAGGAGTTTCTCCTTCGCCTCCTCGGCGTGGCGGTCGGGGTAGACGACGTCGTTGTGCAGCAGCTTGCCCTGGCGGTCGAGCATCACGGTCTTGCAGCCGGTGCGGAAGCCCGGGTCGATCGCCATCACGGCCTTCTGGCCGAGCGGGGCGGAAAGCAGGAGTTCGCGCAGGTTGTCGGTGAAGACCTTGATCGCGGCCTCGTCGGCGCGCTTCTTGGACTCGAGGCGCATCTCGGTCTCGATGGCGGGGCAGAGCAGGCGCTTGCAGGCGTCGGCGGTCGCGAGGCGCACCTGTTCGCCGCTGGAGGACTTGTTCTTCACGAACAGTGGCTCGACCTCGGCCAGCGCGGTGAGGTCGTCGGCGAGCGTGATGCGCATGATGAGGAAGCCCTCGTTCTCGCCGCGGCGCATGGCGAGCACGCGGTGCGAGGGCGCCTTGGCGAGCGGCTCGGCCCAGTCGAAGTAGTCCTTGAACTTGGCGGCCTCGGGATCGGTGTCCTTGCCGAAGAGGACCTTCGAGCTGACCTTGGCCTGGGCGCGATAGACGACGCGGAGCTTCTCGCGGGCCGGGGCGTGGTCGCTGATGCGCTCGGCGAGGATGTCGCGTGCGCCGGCGAAGGCTTCCTCGGCGTTCTCGATCTTGCCAACGGTGTTCTTGCCGTCGTCGAGCTTGTACTCGCGGCCGACGTGGGCCTGCGCGGCGGCGAGGGTGTCGGTGGCCGGGTCCTGCGCCCAGAGGAGGTCGGCGAGCGGCTCGAGGCCCTTTTCCTTGGCGATGGTGGAGCGCGTGCGCTTCTTCGGGCGGTACGGCAGGTAGATGTCCTCGAGCTTCGTGAGCGTGTCGGCCCTGGCGATCGCCGCCTCGAGGGCGGGCGTGAGGAGGTTGCGCTCCTTGAGCGAGGCGAGGATGGCGGCGCGGCGCTCGTCGACCTGCGCCATCTGCTCGAGGCGGTCGCGGATCGCGGTGACCTGCACCTCGTCGAGCTCGCCGGTGATCTCCTTGCGGTAGCGCGAGATGAACGGGACGGTCGCGCCTTCCTGCAGCAGCTGGGCGGTGGCGGCGACCTGATGGACCTTGAGCTTGAGCTCCGTGGCGAGGAGCAGGACGTGTTCGGGGTTCGGCAAATCCATTTTGGAAAACCGCCGAGTGCAACGCGCGCCGCGCGGCGTGCAACTTGGAAATCGCGGAAATGGTCCTGCCTTGCGGGACGTTTGGCCGCCGATGGATCCACCGACCCCAAGTAGTCCATTAAACTACTTGGGGTCGGGCGGACCTTCGTGCCGCGCGCGCCCTTCAAGTAGTTTAATAGACTACTTGAGGTTCGGCATCGGGGGGCGTTGACGGAGTGGGGCGCGGCGGTTTCAGTGGCGGCCTCATGGGTAAAAGACTCGGCTGGGGCATTCTCACGACGGGTGGAATTGCGCGGAAATTCGCGACCGACCTGCCGCAGTCGCGGACGGGGCAGCTCGTCGCGGTCGGCGCGCGGCAGTTGGGTGACGCGCAGAAGTTCGCGGCGGAGTTCGGTGCGGCGAAGGCCCACGGCAGCTACGAGGCGCTGCTCGCCGACCCGGCGGTCGACGTGGTCTACATCGGCACCCCGCACCCGTGGCACGCGGAGTGGGCGATCAAGGCGGCGCAAGCGGGCAAGCACGTGCTTTGCGAGAAGCCGCTCACGATGAGCCTCGCCGACACCGAGCGCGTGATCGCGGCGGCCAAGCAGCACAACGTCCTGCTCATGGAGGCGTTCATGTACCGTTTTCACCCGCAAACCCGGAAGGTCGCGGCGCTGGTGCGCGACGGCGCGATCGGCGAGCTGCGGCTGGTCCGCGCGTCGTTCAACGTCCTTTGTCCGTTCAACCCCGAGAGCCGCATGTTCAAGAAGTCGCTCGGGGGCGGCGGCATCCTCGACCTGGGCTGCTACCCGCTGTCGTACTCGCGGCACCTCGCGGGCGCCGCGCTCGGCCGGGATTTCGCCGAACCGGTCAAATTCCAGGCGACCGGCCGGTTGCACCCGCAGGCGGGCACGGATGAGTTCGCGACGGCGCTGGCGGAGTTCCCCGGCGGCATCATCGGCGAGCTGTCGTGCGGCACAACGGTGCTGAACGACAATTCCGTGCAGGTGCACGGCAGCATCGGCTGGATCGACGTGCCGAATCCCTTCACGCCCGGCCTGCTTGGCGCGCCGGAGAAGATCGTGCTGCACCGGCGCGACGCGGCGCCGGAGGAGATCGCGATCCCGAGTCCGGGCGTGGGCCTGTACGCCTACGAGGCCGACGCCGTGGCCGCCGCGCTCGCGCGCGGCGCCCGGGAGGTGCCGCTGGCGACGTGGGCCGACACGCTGGGCAACGCCCGCCTCGCGGATGCGTGGCTGGCGGCGGCCGGGGTGCGCTACGACTGAGCCGTCCGGCGGCGTTTTTGGGCCGCTCACCGCGTCAGCCGTCGCCAAGCCTATGGCTGATAGGTGCAGCGGATTCGGGTGTGCGGGTCGGCGCCGG
>JBEHYX010000059.1:0-24526 GCA_048497945.1 Verrucomicrobiota bacterium
AGACCCCACCGAGAAAGTTTTCGCGCTTTAGCAGGAAGAAGGGCTCGCCCACCCCGCCCTACAACTGAGCAGCCGCTCAGCCGGAATCATGCAGTTGCTCTTCGCCTTCGCTCGATGGCAGGACCCATTAAAAGGTGGAGCGCGGTGACCTCACCGCGCTGCGGGAGCTCCGCCGGCAAAAAGCGCCTTGGGGACAAGTCGCTCCACCTGCAACGGCATGAGTCCGGCTCAAAGCTTCTTGATCATGATCTTCGAATTCCGGCCGCTTTCCTCGTAGGACTTGAGGCGGGAGGGCGGGAGGGCGTCCTTGTCGGCGTCGTCGAAGCCGCACACGGACGTGAAGAAGCTGTAGGCCTGCGTCGAGAGCGCGAGGACGGTCCTGGCGCCCTGCTTGGCGGCCTGCAGGCAGGCAAACTCCACCATCTTCAGGCCGATGCCGCGGTTGTGGTAGAACGGCATCACGTAGAGCGAGCCGATCTCCGCCTTGGTGGCGTCGTCGTCGTAGGAGCGGAGCGAGATACAGGCGACGATGTTCTCGTCGATCTCGAACACGTAGAACTCGTCGATTTTCTTCTCGATCGCCTGCTGCGAGCGCGAGAGCAGCTCCTCGCGCTTCATGCCGGAGTGCGTGAGGTTGTAGATGGCGCGGACGTCCCGCTTCGTGGCGCGGCGGATCTGCTGGTAGTCGTTGCCGAAGATCAGCGTGCCGACGCCTTCGTTGGAGAAGATCTCGGCGAGGAGGCCGTCGATCTCGCGGCCGTCGAGCAAATGGATGCGCGGCGTGCCGGTGTCGATGGCCTTCACGGCGTGCGCGGCCTTGCTGCGCATCGCCTCGTTGATCGACTCCGGCTTCGTGTCGAGGACCTTGCGGAGGGCGTCGACCGAGATGTCGTGCTTGAGCTTGCCGCCCACTTCCATGCCGCGGACGGGGGAGAAGTAGACGATCTTGGTGGCCTGCAGCGCCTCGGCCAGCTCGGCGGCGAGGAGGTCGGAGTTGACGCGCAGCGGCTTGCCCTCGCGGTCGAAGCCGATGGGGTTGACCACGGGCACGACGCCGGAGGCGATGAGCTGCTGGATGAAGTCGCGGTCGATGCGGTCGACGCGGCCGGTGAACTGGTGGTCGACGCCCCGCAGGATGCCGAGCGGCATGGCGCGGACGGCGTTGGTCATGGCGGCCTTGAGGCCGTTGGCGGTGAGGCCCTCGATGACGAGGTGCGTGACGCGGGCGGAGGCGCGGATGGCGAGGTCGAGCGTGGGGGCGTCGGTCACGCCGGTGCCGATGGAGTCGGTGATCGCGATGTTACGGAGCTTGGCGAGCTCCACGATCTGCTGGCCGATGCCGTGCACGATCACGACCTTGATGCCGAGCGAGCGGAGCACGGCGACATCGGTGACGATGTTCGGGAAATTGTCGTCCGCCACGATGCTGCCGTCGAGGGCGATGACGAAGGTCTGGCCTTGGAAACGCGGCACGTACTTCAGGATGCCCCGAAGATCGGTGGGTTTGACGTTCGAGCTGTTGCTCATCGGTGGAGCGCTTTAATCGGGCATCGCGGCCCGGTCGTCAATGGGGATTCGAGCCGCGCGAGGCGGACGCAAGTGATGCCGGCCACGGGAGAAGTTTTCGACCACGGATTGCACCGATGGGTGCGGATAAAACCAATCCGTCCAAATCGGTGGAATCCGTGGTTAAAAGAACCGTCGCGAATCGCCAATGAGCCGCGCTCCCGCGCGGGGCGCATCACCGCACCTCGAACGTCCACGCCGCCGCCGGGGCGAGCGACACGATGCGCACGGTGTAGCGGCCGGGGGTGAAGCTGGCGGTGGAGAAGGTCGCGCAGTAGTTGGCGTCGTCCCAGCGGGACATCAGCTCCTTGCCCGGCAGGCTTTCCGCGCTGGGGATCAGCACGAGTTCGTGGTCGCGCTGGTAGAGGGTGAGGTCGCCGACCTGCGCCTTCTGGCTGGGGATGCCGACGGTGAAGTAGATCGTGTAGTCGCCGCCGCGCGTGACGCTGGCCGGGGCGGCGGCGCGGTCGATGGTGGAGACGAGCTTGGGCTTCTCGGCGAACTTGGACTCGAGGTCAGGCCCGAGGCCGGCGATCTCGTGCTTGATCGTAGCGCCCGCGCCGTCGAGGCCGGGCTTCTCGATCGGCCGCCGCGTTTCGAGCGGGACCTTGTGCCAGCCGGCGGCGAGCAGGCGCACGGTGGTGGCGCGGTCCTGGGCGTCCTGGTAGGGCCGGTAGCCCGGGCCCTTCTTGCGGTAGTAAATGTTGATCACCGTGTAGATGACCACGAACACCACGATCGAGAGCACGATCCATTTCATGGACCAGGGTTTCGGCGGCGGCTTGCGGGACGTGCTCATGCAGGGCGGGTGTTATCGGCGGGGGAGGGCGGAAGCTCAAGCGGGTTTCGCGGATGGAGGCGGGACTATCAGTCCCGCGATGGAGCCCGTGCGCCGCGGGACTGATAGTCCCGCCTCCAGTGAATTGAAGCAGGGAAATTCCGTTGCGCGCCCCCTCCGGGGCTGTTCTGGTGTCGGGCTCACATGAAGTATTGGTCGCAGACATTCATTCCCACGCTCAAGGAAAGCCCCTCCGACGCCGAGATCGCGTCGCACAAGCTCCTGCTCCGCGCCGGCTTGATCCGCAAGCTGGCGGGCGGGTTGTACTCGTTCCTGCCGGCGGGCGTGATCGTCATGCGCAAGGTCGCCCAGCTCTGCCGCGAGGAAATGGACCGCGCGGGCGCCATCGAACTGTCGATGCCCTTCATCCATCCCGTCGAGACCTGGCAGGATGGCCCGCGCTGGAACGCCGCGCGCGAGATCATGTACCGCGTCGACCACGCCGGCGCCGGCAAGGGCCGCTCCAAGGAACCCGAGTACGTCCTCGGCCCGACCCACGAGGAAGTCATCACCCCGCTGGTGAAGTCCGAAATCACGAGCTACCGCGACCTGCCCAAGAATTTCTACCAGATCGGCACCAAGTTCCGGAACGAGATCCGCCCGCGCTACGGCCTGATGCGCGCGCGCGAGTTCGTGATGAAGGACGCCTACAGCTTCGACGTGAACGACGAGGCGGCCATCGTCAGCTACAACAAGATGAAGGCCGCCTACACGGCGTTCTTCACCCGCTGCGGCCTCAAGACCATCGCGGTCGAGGCCGACACCGGCGTCATGGGCGGCAGCTTCTCGCACGAGTTCATGGTCCCGGCCCCGGTCGGCGACGATGACGTCGTGTACTGCGAGGCCAGCGGCTACAGCGCCAACCGCGAGAAGGCGACCAGCGGCCTCGTGCCGAAAGACCTCGCCGACGCCGCCCCCGCCGGCGCGCTCGAGGAGTTCGCCACGCCGGGCATCGTCACGATCGCCGCGCTCGCCGCCGCGCCGTACAGCGTCGCCGCGGACAAACAGTTCAAGACCCTCGTCTACATGGGCGACGGCAAGCCCTTCCTCGTCATCCTGCGCGGCTGCGACGACCTCGAGGAGGCCAAGCTCGGCTCCCTCGGCTTCCAGCTCTGGCGTCCGGCCACGGCCGAGGAGATCGAGCCCGTCATGGGCGCGAAGCCCGGCAGCCTCGGCACCGTCAAGGGCACGATCAAGAACCAGGCCGCGCTGGCCGGCATCTTCGCCGACCACGCGATCCGCCTTGTCGGCAACGGCACGACCGGCGCGAACAAGGACGGTTTCCACCTGCGCAACGTCAACGTGACCCGCGACCTCGCGATCACGAAGTTCGGCGATTTCCGCGCCGTCCGCGCGGGCGAGCCCGACGTGAAGTCCGGCCAGCCGCTCAAGATCGAGCGTGCCATCGAGGTCGGCCACGTCTTCAAGCTTGGCACCAAGTATTCCGAGAAGTTCGGCGCCACCTACATGGACGACCAGAAGCAGTCGCACTTCATGGTCATGGGCTGCTACGGCATCGGCATCAGCCGCACCCTGCAGGCCGTGGTCGAGCAGAGCAACGACGCCGACGGCATCATCTGGCCCTGGAACGTCGCCCCGTGGCAGGTCATCGTGGTCAACCTCGATCCGCAAGACGCCGCCGCTTCCGACCTGGTCCGGCAGCTCGCCACCGCCGCCGAGGCGGCCGGGGCCGACGTGCTCGTCGACGACCGCGCCGAGCGCCCGGGCGTCAAGTTCAAGGACGCCGACCTCATTGGCATCCCGCTCCGCGTTACAGTTGGCGGTAGAGGTATGAAGGAAGGCATCGTAGAGCTAAAAGCGCGCAAATCGAAGGAAGTGGCGAAACTGAAAATCGCTGACTTCTACGCAGAAACCATACTTATTTGGCGCGTGGTCGAGGCCTTCCATCCTAACTTGAGTCAGACGGAGATGATGGATCGCGTGAACGCGATCAGCGGCAAGTTGCAGGACCAGCGACGCAAATGATTTCCGCCCAAGCATGATTCACTCCGAAGCCACCCGCCCGCAACCGGCCCCGGTTCCCCAACCGCAGCCGAAGCTGGCGGAGATCTGGCGGCTGCTGGTGCTCGATGACCCGAACCGCATGTCCTATGTGGTGATGGTGCTGCGGCGCGTCCTCGGATTCGACGAGGACCGCGCGCGCAAGCACATGCTCGAGATCCACGAGACCGGCCGGTCGATCGTCTGGAGCGGCACGCGCGAGCAGGCCGAGGCGTACATGTTCGCGCTGCAGCAGTGGCACCTGACGGCGATCATCCAGGCCGATGAAGGCTGAACTTTTTCCTGCCATCGCGAGCCCGGCATCGCCGGGCGTGGCGATCCAGTCCCTCGACCGGCTCGGGACCTTGAGCTTGTCGAAACGGCTGACTGGATTGCTTCGTCCGCCCGCCAGGGCGGGCCTCCTCGCAATGACAAGTGCGGGGGGGAATCCATGAAGCAGATTGAGATCCGGCTGAACATCACCGCGGTCGCGCCGCTGCTCGACGTCATTAAGCTCGCGGCCGACGACCTGCGCACGACCCTCGCGATCCGCGCCAATTTCCCGGAGAACGACACCGAGTTCATCGAGAGCTGGACGCAGGAGCTGATGGCCGCGCAGAACGACGACGTGCGCGAGCTGCTCGGGCTGTTCGACTCGGAGTTCTTCACCGACGGGGCGATCGCGATCGATTCGAACAACTGCGATTCGCTGCTGCGCGGGTGCGCCGCGCTGCGCATCCGCATCTGCAACCGCTGGCTCGGCGGGCTGCCGGCCGAGGTGATCGAGGACGAGGACGCGCCGCTCTCGCTGATCCCGCTGGAAGTCCGCCTGCCGTTCGCGGCCTACACGTTTCTCGACCAGGTGCAGAAGATCATCATCGAGCACCTCGACCCGGCGGGGGTCGTTGAGGAAACCGAGGAAGAGAGCGACCCGGGGATCTGACCAATTGCCAATCATCATTGGCCAACAGTCATTCGCTATTTCGAACCACGCGATGCGCGCCCTGCCGAACCAGCCATGAGCGAATAATGAATGACGATTGGCCGATGCCGGGACTCCACCGCCGCACAAAATTCAGGATTCACATTTGACGGGCAAGGAGGCCGGGCTACGGTCTGCAGCCGACACCCTGTAGTGTTCGAGGTGCCCTTTTATACGCTCTTTGCCTTTGTAATAATTTGGGAGCTGCCAACAGCCGTGTGGATGCCAGGCCGTAAACCGGAAGGCTGAAGCGCGGCGGGCGGCGCCCACCTTTAACTTAAAAAGGACATGAGCCTTTGGGCGCACGGCACAGACGGGGTGTCACTTATTTTTTCTACCCCATGGACCGCCTGTCATACTACCATATCCTGCACGTCCTCGCGCTGATCGTGTTGACGGCGCAGACCTTCATGGCCTTCGCCAACCCGGCGCCGGAAAACAAGAAGATGACCATGATCATCACCGGCATCGCGTCGCTGCTGATGCTGGTCAGTGGTTTTGGCATGATCCACCTGCTCCACATCCCGCTCAGCTCCGGCTGGCTGATCGTGAAGATGGTGTGCTGGCTTTTCCTCTCGGGGCTGGCCGGCATCGCCTACCGCAAGGCGCACCTGCGCGGCGCGCTCGGCATTGTCGCCCTGGCGCTGGTCACGGTCGCGCTCTTCATGGTGTATCTGAAGCCGTTTTGAGGCCGGCTGACGCTTCGGTGCCTCCGCGCGCATCCGGAAGGCCTTTAACCGCGGGTTGCACCGATTGCCGCGGATGGATCGGAATAGCCGGTTTTTATCCGTGTGCTCCGCGGTCAAATTGGGCCACCATTGGCTGAAAGGGAAGCATGACGGCACCAAACACAGACACGCTTTGCGGCCTCTGGATCGACGATCACGGCACGACCCACACCTGCCATGCCACGCCGGACGGCGGGCGGCGCGAGCAGCAGGAGGAATTCCGCCCGTTCGCCTGGCTGGGCGCCGGGATCGAGCATCCCGGCGTCGGCTATGAGGCGCTGAAGGGCGAGGGCGCCTTCCCGTGGCTGGCGCACGCGGAATCGCTGGGCCGGTTCGGGGAATTTCTCAAGGCGGTGCGCGACGGCGCCGCGGTCGATGTGGTGAAGCCCGATGAAAGCCAGTGGCTGCTCCAGCGCCGCGCGCGGCTGTACGCCGACCTGCCGTTTTCCCGGCTCCGGCGCTGCCAGCTCGACATCGAGACCGCCGCCGCGGAAGCCGGGGCCTTCAGCGATGCGCGCAACCCCGGCGACCGCGTGCTGGCCATCGGCCTGAAGTGCGGCGACCGCCAGGAATTGCTGGTGCTGGACGAGGAGACCGACGCCGGCGAGAAGCGCCTGCTGCAGGCATTCAACGAGACGCTGCGCGCGCTGGACCCCGACGTCATCGAGGGCCACAACCTCTTCAAGTTCGATCTCGACTACCTGCGCCAGCGCTCCAAGCGCCACAAGGTGCCGTGCGCCTGGGGCCGCTTCGGCCTGAACGCGGAGTTCCGCAACAGCCGCATGAAGGTCGCGGAGCGCTGGATCGACTTCCCGCGCTGCGACCTTCCCGGGCGCGCGGTGATCGACACCTACCTGCTGGTGCAGGTCTACGACATCACCGCGCGCGAGATGACCAGCTACGGCCTGAAGGACTCCGCCGTCTACTTCGGCATCACGCCGGAGTCCGGCGAGGGCCGCACGTACATCGACGGCGGGCAGATCCAGCACGTGTTCCGCGACAACCGGGAGCAGTTCCTGGCGTACCTCGCGGACGACCTGCGCGAGACGCGCGGCCTCGCCGACGTGCTGCTGCCGACTTATTTCGAGCAGGCGCGCGCCTTCCCGCTGCTGCTCCAGGAGGCCGCGCTGCGCGGCACCGCCGGCAAGATCGACCTGCTGTTCCTCGAGGAATACTACCATGCGCGCGCCACCTGCCCGGCGCCGCTGGGCGAGATCGAGACCTTCGAGGGCGGTTTCACCCGCAGCTTCCAGGAGGGCATCTTCCGGCACGTGCTGCACTTCGACGTGGCGTCGCTGTACCCGAGCCTGCTCCTGCAGATCGGGCGCAACCCGAAGAACGACACGCTTGGCGTCTTCATCCCGATGCTCCGCCGGCTGCGGGAATACCGCCTGAAGTACAAGCAGCTCGCGAAGGGCGCCCCGACCGCGGCCGAGCGCGACGAGGCGCAGGCGCGGCAGGCGACCTTCAAGATCCTGATCAACTCCTTCTACGGCTACCTCGGCTTTTCCGCCGCGCGCTTCGGCGACGGCGAACTGGCGGCGGAGGTGACCCGCCGCGGGCGCGAGCTCCTGCAGGCGCTGATCGCGGAGTTCGAGCGCCTGGGATGCATCATCCTCGAGGCCGACACCGACGGCATCTACCTTTCCACCGAGCGGTACCACGCCAAGCCGGAGGACCTGCTGGCCCAGGTGGTGAAGATCATGCCGCCGGGCATCGAGCTGGAGTTCGACGGCAGCTACGACGCGATGTTCTGCTACAAGGCGAAGAACTACGCGCTCGCGGCGAACGGCGAGGTCACGCTGCGCGGCTCGGCGTTGCGCTCGCGCGGCATCGAGCCGTACCTGAAGCGGCTGAGCGACCAGCTCATTTCGTTCATCCTCGGGGTTGCGCCGGCCTCGCCGGTCGCCGAGGTGGAACGCCTGCGCAAGGCGATCACCGCGCGCGAGCAGCCGGTCGCCGACCTCGCGAAGTCCGAGACGCTCAGCCAGAATCCCGAGGCCTACGCGCAGTTCGTCGCCGGCGGCGGCAAGCCCCGCCGCGCGGCCGCCGAGGTGGCGCTGCAGATGAACCCGCGCCCGCGCATGGGCGAGCGGGTGACGTATTACATCATCCCGAAGGTGAAGGGACAGACGAGCGACTGGCAGCGGGCGCGCCCGCTCGCGAGTTACGATCCCGCCGGCGCGCCGTACGATCCGGTATATTATCTGGAAAAAATCGACGACTGGGCGGAACGATATGGACGTTTCCTCGGGATTAAGCCACAAACCGACCAACAAGAGATGTTTCTCTGATCATGCGCACCCGCATTTGCCTTTATATCCTGCTCCTGGCGCCGCTGGCGGTCTATTGGCAAACGGTGTTTCAGGACTACGGCTTCCGCAACGACTACACCGCGTTGCGCGAATCCCGCGAGGAACCCAGCAAGCTGGTGCGCACCAGCGCGTCCCGCGGCCGCCCGCTTTACGGCGCCATGCTGGAAACCTCCTTCGCCGTGACCAACGAGGTGGATAATCTCCAGTGGCTGCGCCTGACCTCGGTCCTGTTGCTCACGCTGATGGGCCTCGTGCTCTGGCGCCAGTTGTTCCAGTCCGGCTGGAATGAAATCGAGGCCGCCGGGATCGGGCTGGGCGTGATGCTGCTGCCCTCGGCCCAGGTGGTGGTGGGCGCGGCTTCGGCGTGGCCGCAGGCCCTGACGCTGCTGCTGGCGCTGGCGGGGTTTTCCGCGATCGAGACCGAGATCGAGCGCGGCGGCATGAAGCGCATCGTGGCCCTGCTCGGCGGCTGCATGATCTACACCGCCGCCGGCCTGATCTACCAGGCCAACGTCCTTTTCGCGCTCGTGGTCGTCGCCGCCGTGCTGCTGGTGCGCACCGGCCGCGAGCCGCTGACCGACCGCTGGTGGACCGCCTTCCACCTCGCCGCCGTGGCCGTGGGCCTCGGCCTGAGCCACCTGATCATCGGCCTGCTGTACAGCAACGGCCTGTTCCAGCCCGCCAACGAGGCGCTCAACGCCGGCGCCGTGAGCTTCCTGCGCTACCCGCTGCCCAATGCGCTTTCGCTCTACGCCCTGAACGACGACCACAATGTCGGGGCGATCTTCTACTGGGGCCTGCTGCTCGGCGTGGTCGTCACGCTGGTGCTCGGCTACCGGAAGATTGCCGCCCACGCGGACGAGATGGTGCGCCGCCGCGGCCCGTATGCGATCGCGGCGCTGGTCATTGGCACGGCCGCCGTCTGCGTGGTGGCCGCCGACCGCATCATGACCTACCGCGTGCTGTTCAGCCTGGCGGGCATCGTGCTCGTGCTGGTGGTTTATGCGCTCCGCGCGCTGGTCGTGGCCCGGAAGATGACCCTGGCGCACTATGCCGGGCTGGTGGTGGCGGCCGTCGTCATCGGCTTCGTGGCCCACCGCAACACCTTCCTTTTCCTCGCTGAGCCGCAGGCGGCCGAGTGGGAGATGATGCGCGGCGCGGTCCTGCGCGCGGATTTCTCCAAGCCGGTCCGGGTGCACATTGTCATGCCGTCCGTGGACGACCGCCTGACCGAGCGCCTCTACGGCGACGAGTTCGGCTCCGTTTCGAGCAACAACGAGACGATCGCCAAGGACATGTTCCATGCGGCGGTGCGCACGCGCTTCCCCGAGAAGCTGCCGAAGGGCGGCAAGGCCATCGTCGTCGCCAGCACGACCGAGCCGCAGGCCGGCACGTACGACCTGCTGATCGACATGCGGAAGCTGAAGAACTTCCACTGACGCGGCGCCAGCGGCGCCATTATGCAGGAGGGGTTTTACGCCCCGACGGTGAACGTTCGTTGCAAACAGGCCGGGGCGTGAAGCCCCTCCTGCAGTCCGGCAAAAACGGCTCTGCTCACGCCCAGCTCAGGTCGGCCTTCGTGATCGGCCACTGGCGGATGCGCTTGCCGGTGGCGGCGAAGATCGCGTTGCAGATGGCGGGTGGCACGACGGGGTAGGGCGGTTCGCCGAGGCCGGTCGGCGGGTTGTTGCTCTGGATGAACTCGACGATGACCTTTGGCGGCGCGGCGTTGATCCGCAGCAGCGGGAAGTCATGGAAGTTGCTTTGCACGGCGCGACCCTCGTCATGGGTCAGCTCCTGCAGCCAGATGGCGCCGAGGCCGTCAACGATCGCGCCCTGCACCTGGTTCTCCGCGCCGCTGAGGTTGATGATCGGGCCGACGTCGCTCACGGCCGTGACCTGCTTCACCTGCATGGTGCCGTCCTTCGCGACGGCGACGTGCGCGACCATCGCGACGTAGCCCGCGTGGCTGAAGTGAAACGCGATGCCGCGGCCTTCGCCCCTGGGCAGCGGGGAACCCCAGCCGGACTTCTCGGCGGCGAGCTTCACCACGCCCTTCATGCGGCCGGTGTCGTACGGCGGGCTGCGCTGGCCGGAGGAAGGCTGCACGATGCGGTCCTCGCCCAGCAGGTCGAGGCGCGCCTGCACCGGGTCGACGCCGCCGGCATGGGCGAGCTCGTCGATGAAACTCTGGAAGACGAACGCGAGCGCGTTGCTGCGGGGGGCGCGCATCGGGCCGGTCGGCACGTTGGTGGCCATGATCGACTGGTTGAGCCGGAAGTTCGGCAGGAAACGCGCGGGCAGCTCGTCGGGGCTGAGGTCGGCGGAGGACGCGACCCTCTCCGTGCTCAGGTAGCCGAAGGTGACGAAGTGGTCCTGCCACGCGCTGATCCTGCCCGACGCGTCCACCGCGCCCTTGAAGAAGTGGAAGCCGCCGGGACGGGCGTAGCAGTCCTGGTGCATGTCATCCTCGCGCGTCCACGTGAGTTTCACCGGTGCGCCGTTGGTCTTCATCGCGATCGCGGCGGATTCGACCATGTAGTCGTTGGCGAGGCGCCGGCCGAAGCCGCCGCCGCCGCGGACGAAGTTGATGCGGACCTTTTCCTTCGGGAGGTTGAGCGTCTTGGCGACGAGGTCCTGGCCGGAGCCGGGGGTCTGGGACGTCGTCCACACCTCGATGCCCTCGTTGCGCGCCCACGCGGTGCAGCCCTGCGGCTCGAGCGTGGCGTGGTTGAGGAAGGGATAGGAGTAGGCGGCCTCGATGACCTTGGCGGCGGAGCCGAAGGCGGCGTTCACATCGCCGTCGTTGCGGACGTTCGTCCCGCCGGCCTGGTTGAGTTCGACGGCCTTGGCGGCGTAGGCTTCGGTCGAGTGGCCCTTGCCGACGGTTTCGTCCCATTCGACCTGCAGCTGCTTCTTGGCGGAGAACGCGGCCCACGTGGAGGTGGCGACGATGGCCACGCCCGGGCGCAGGCCGGTGATGTTGTCGGTGCCCTCGATCACGAAGCAGTCGAGCACGCCGGGCAGCTTCCTGATGCGGTCGAGGTTCGCGCTGACGAACTTGCCGCCGTAGACGGGGCACTTCTCGAGCGCGGCGTAGACCATGCCGGGGAATTTCTGGTCGATGCCGAACAGCCGCCGGCCCGTGACGATCGCGGGATTGTCGACGCCGCCGACGCGGGAACCGAGCACGCGGAACTCGCCTTCTTTCTTCAGGCGGACGGTTTTCTCGTCGGGAATGGGCAGGGTCGCGGCCTTGGTGGCAAGCTGGCCGTAGGTCAGGCTGCGGCCGGAAGGCGCGTGCACGACCTTGCCGTTCTGTGTCGTGAGCTCGGCGGCGGGCACGCCCCAGGTCTGGGCCGCGGCCTCGACGAGCATGGCGCGCGCGGTGGCGCCGGCCTGGCGCAGGCGCAGGTAATTGTCGGGCGTCGACCGGCTGCCGCCGGCGAACTGCGGCCCCATGTCGGTGCGCAGCGGGGCCTGTTCCACGACCACGGTCGAGAAATCGACATCGAGCTCCTCGGCCACGATCATCGGCAGGGAGGTCTTCACGCCCTGGCCGGTCTCGGGGTTCTTGGCGAGGATGGTGATGATGTTCTCGGGCGTGATGCGGATGAACGGATTCGGCGTGAACTGTTTGGCGGTGCCGTCGAGGACGGCCGAGCCGGCCTGCGCGAGCAGGTCGCCCGGCAAGGCCAGGCTCAGGGCGAAGCCGCCGCCCGCGAGGGTGGAGACATGGATGAACTGGCGCCGGGAAAGATCGCGCGCTTTCATGCGTGAGCCTCCTTGTTGCCGGAAGCGTCCTTGATGGCGGCGCGGATGCGCAGGTAGGTGCCGCAGCGGCAGAGGTTGCCGGCCATGGCGGTGTCGATCTCGGCGTCGGACGGGTGCGGCGTGCTCTTGAGGAACGCGGCGGCGGTCATGATCTGGCCGGCCTGGCAGTAGCCGCATTGCGGGACGTCATGGTCGCACCACGCCTTCTGCAGCGGGTGCTGGCCGGCGGGGTCGAGGCCCTCGATGGTCGTGACGGGCATGTTGCCGACGGCGGAGACGGGCAGCTGGCAGGAGCGGACGGCCGTGCCGTTGAGGTGGACGGTGCACGCGCCGCACAGGCCCATGCCGCAGCCGTATTTCGTGCCGACGAGGTCGAGATGATCGCGCAGGGCCCAGAGGAGCGGGGTGTCCGCCGGCACGTCCAGCGTGCGGGCCTGCCCGTTGACTTTCAAAGTATAGGAGGGCATGGGAAAGCTCCTTCAGAAAGACGCAATCGCGCGCCGTGGTCAAACGCTGTTATGGCGGTCAGCTTTCAACCAATTCGAGATGATCGCTTGGTTGGTCTGACTGAAAGCTGACCGCTGATCGCTCCGATCCTACGCGATCGACTTTTCGTAGCACTGGCTGAGCGGGTCGGGCAAGTAGGGCGGAAACGGCGGGATCTTGCGGAAGCCCGCGCGTTTGTAGAGGGCGATCGCGGCATGCTGGTTGATGCCGGTCTCGAGCCGCACGAGCTTCACCCCGTTCGCGCGGGCGTGGGCCACGAGGTGGTTGACCATCCGGCGCGCCAGGCCCTGGCAACGGAAGCCGGGGCGCACGTACATGCGCTTGAGCTCGCCGAATTCGGTGCCGAAAAACTGGATGCCGCCGCAGCCGGCGGGCTGGCCGTCGACGCGCGTCACGAAGAACGCCACGCCCTGCTGGATCAGCTGCTCGATGCTGTAGCCGTGGCGGCTCTCGGCCGGATAGCCCGCGGCGAGGTGCGCTTCCAACTCCGTGATCAACGCGGCGGCGTCGGGCGTGTCGGGATGTTCGGGAGCGATGGTGACAGGCATGGGCTGCGGCGTTGCAGGTCGTATGCCATGAATCAAGGCAACCCGCGGGAGCCTGGCCCTTCCAGTCGAGGCCCGTCCGGCCGGTGGGCCATGGCCCCGGCGGCGGCCCAGGAACTCGCCCCGCCTTATTTGCCCGCGCTGCGGGCCGCGACCCAGTCGACGGTCGCGCCGTCGTTGTCGCCGTTGCGCCAGACGAGGCTGAGGAATTCCGCGGGGAGGATGTCGTGCTGCTTGAAGAAGGCGCGGTCGCCGCCGCAGGAATACATCAGGCTGTCGGGCAGTTCGCCGCGGAGCTTGGCCTTCGCCTTCGGGATCAGGCGCGGCAGCCACTCGATGCCCTTCACGGCGTCGGTCTTGCCGGGCATCTTCGCCGAGTCGAGCACGACCGGGGACGCCTTGCCCTGCTGGGCGTTGAGAAAGTAGTCGCGACGGACGGTCTCGATCTCGAGCGCGCGGTCGTAGCCCGGCTCGCCGTAGTTGTTCTGGTCCTCGGCGTAGTCGAACATCGCCTGGACGCCGATGCCGTTGTTCGCGAGGAACGCCAGCTCCTCCGTGGTAAAGTAGCCCTGTTTGTCGCGATGACCGGAGGCATACAGCTTGGCGGCCTTGTCGTATACGGCGCGGAACTTGTCGGCGAAGTCGTAATGTTTCATGAGAAGAACCTTTGAGGCACGAAAGACACGGAAGGCACAAATGCAAATACCCAGACCCACTCACCACTAATGCACACTTACGGCACACTAATCCGGATTAGGGAAGGATCAGTGAGTATTAGTGGTGCCCTGCTTGGTCAGGACGACCGACGGAGGATCGCCAGATAAAATCCGTCGGTGTTGCGCGTACCGGGGAGGAGCGTCGTGCCGGCGCCGTCGTACGTGCCGCCGTGTTTGTCGGCGGGGGGCTCGGCCCTGAATTCGGGGTGCACGTCGAGGAAAGCACGCACCACGTCCTGGTTTTCATGGTGGCTAAGGGAGCACGTCGCGTAGAGGAGGAGGCCGCCGGGCTTCACCCACGGGGCGTTGGCGGCGAGGATCTCCGCCTGCGTCTTCGCGAACGACGCGATGCTCTCGGGCTTCACATACCACTTCAGGTGCGGCTGGCGCCGCCACGTGCCGGAGCCGGAGCAGGGGGCGTCCACGAGCACGCCGTCGTAGGTATCGCCGGGTTGCGCGACGATGGCGATGTTGTCGAGGCGGGCGCGCTTGGCGCGGTCGCGGAGCTCCTCGAGGATGTCGAGGCGGATGTCGGTGGCGTCGACGTGGCCGCGGTCGCCGACCAGGCGGGCCAGCTGGAGCGTCTTGCCGCCGGCGCCGGCGCAGGCGTCGAGCCAGCGGCCGCCGGCCGGCACGGGCGTCGTGGCGAGCACGAGCTGCGAGCCGAGGTCCTGGATCTCGACGAAGCCGCGGCGGTAGGCGTCGGTGTTGGCGACCTCGGCGTTGGGCGGCAGGCAGAGCGCATCGGGGAAATCGGCGGGCTGCTCGAAGGTCCACTGCTTGGCGCGGAATTCGTCGAGCACGAGGTTGCGGTCGAGCGCCTGGAGGCGGACCCACACGTTGGCGCGGCTGTTCACGGCGTCGAGGTGCGGCGACTCGAACACCGCCGGGCAGTGCTCGTGGAACCACAGGGGCAACAGGGCAGTGGGTGGAAATTCCGGCGCCGGGCGCAGCGCGCAGGCGGAGCCGTCGGGAATTTCCACCGGGTCGCCCGGGCCGGTCAGCCGGGTCAGGAGCGCGGACTTCTCCGCCACGGTGGCCGGCACGGCGGGCCAGTCGCCGCAGAACGCGGCGCGGTAGTGCGTGGTCGGCTTCAGTTCGGGCGCGAGCCACGCGGTGATCTTCGAGGCGAGAGCCGGGTCGGTGTCGAGCAGCGGGTCGATCCACGGCAGGAAGCGCAGGTAGGTGTAGATCAGCTCGCGGTAGAGCTTGCGGTCGCGCGAGCCGATGGCGCGGTGGCGCGCGAAGAGCTCCTTGATGCGCCGGGGCAGGGCGCTGTCGCGGCGCACGTGCGGACGGACCTCGGCGACGAAGGCGAGAAAGAGGCGCTCCTGGTTGGCGGCAATGCCGGGATTCATCAAAGACGAAACCTGAGAGCTGAAACCTGAAACCTGAAGAAGAAACTGCGCCGGGGGCGCGACAGACCTGATTTTCAGGTCTCAGGTTTCAAGCTTCAGGTTTCAGAATTTGAGGAGCTGGACCTCGACGTTGAGCGAGAAGGAGCTTTCGCGGCGCGGGCCGTCGAAGAACGACACCTCGTACTTGATCGCCCAGGTCTGCCCGAGGCGCTGCCAGATGCCGTAGCTCTGCTCGTTGAAGCGGTTGTTCTTCGCGTCGTAGCGCCAGAGGCCGGTCAGGTCGTAGACCTCGTTGAGGCGCTGGCGGTACTCGAGGAGGTATTCCTCGTAGTCGTTCTTGAGGAAGTGCGTGGCGAGGCGGAGCGACCACCATTCCTGGTCGGTGATCGTCAGGCCGGTGTTGAGCTCCTGCTGGCGCGCGCCGTGGGTGTCGAAGCGGTGGAAGACCTCCCACTTCAGCCACGGGGCGGGCGTCAGGGCCAACTCGGTGTAGAGGTCGGAGAGGCCGTGCGTGCCGGCGGGAGCGTCGAAGTTGTAGTCGGCAGCGAAGTTCAGCGCGGCCAGGTTGCGCGAGCCGTAGTGAGCGTCGCGCGTCTGCAGCGTGTTGTTGAGCGAGATGCGCGCCGTGTTCAGCGCGGAGAGGTCGTCGAGGTTGCGCGAGTCGGCGATCGAGAGCGGCTGCAGGTAGGTCGAGAAGACGCGGGCGTCGATCGGCGGGATGTAGGCCTTGCCGCGGTCGGCCTCCGGCGCGTAGCGGTAGGAGATCGTGGGCTCGACCAGGTGGCGCAGGCCGTCGATCTCCCAGATCTCGTTCTTGTAATTGAAGGTGCCGCTGGCGAGGAGCTTGGCGTCGAAGCCGACTTCGCCGATGGTGCGCGTGTAGGTGTCCTTGCCCCCGAGCGCGTCGGTGTAGTGGGTCACCCGGCCGCCCGCGACGGGGTTGAAGGTGAGCCACGGGGTGACGGCGACCGGGCGCTCGAGGCCATAGTAGGCGTCGTAGCGGTTGGTGCGGAGATCGGGGTTCGCGCCGTAGGCGTCGGCTTGGAGGACGGCGGCGCTGGCGTTCAGGCGCTGGTAGACGCCGACGGCGAGCGGCGTCGGCATCAGGTCGAAGCGCACCTCGGGCAGGCGTTCCTGGACGCGATAAAAGGGATTCGGGTTGTACCGGGTGAACGCGCTCAGGGCATAGTTGTTGCCCATGTACGTCGCCTCGAGAAAGGAATCGGGCTGCTGGACGTTGTCGAAATCGTGGTGGCGGAAATCGCGCAGGATCTCGGAGTCGCTCCAGTAGTTGAACTCGCCGTCCAGGGTGAAGTGCTCGCCGTAGGTCTGGCGGTGCTCCCACGCCAGGTAGGAGCGGTCGCGCGGGACCGGGTCGCCGAGGATGTCGATACCGCGGTCGCCGCTGTCGTGGATGTAGCCCGAGCGCAGGATGCCGTCGACGCTGCTGGCGTCGTCGGAACGATGGTAGCGGCCGGCCGGCCCGATCATGACGCCGCGCGCCGAATAGAGGCCGACGTCGGCGCCGGCGTTCACGCCCTGGGCCACGGGCAGGTGGAGGCCGAACTCGCCGAAGACGCCGAGGCGGCCGCGGTAGCCCACGTGGGCGCTGATGTAGGAGACGAAATCGCTGTCGAGCGCCTGCTCGAATTTCGGCAGGTGGATGAAATGGTTGCCGAGGAGGCCGATGCCGAGGCCCTCGGCGCGGACGATCTTGCCCTTGGCGTACGTGAGGCGGTCCGCGTGGATCGAAGGCGTGTACTTGGCGTTCTCGCGGAAGAACACCGTGGCATTGGTGAACACCAGTTCGTCGAACGTGCCCTCGACGGTTTCGCCGGTGACATACACCGGGAACTGGCCGATGCGGAGATTGCGCGCGGTGAGGATGCCCGTCGCGGTGTTGTAGGTGCCCTCGTCGGCCACCAGGCGGCGGTCGCCGCGCGTGATGATGATGTGGCCCTTGGCGGACGCGGTCTGCTTGGCGGAATTGAAGCGGATCTCGTCGGCGGTCAGCACGGCGTCGCCATATACGAGGCGGGCGTCGCCCGTGACCACGGCTTCCTTGGTACCGTCATCGTAGCTGAAATTCCTGCCGGTCAGGTCCGGGGTCGCGCCGGCGGGGAGGGGCTGCGCGAGCGCGGCGGCCGCCGTCAGGCCAAGGGCGAACCCGAGGACGAGAAGGTGGCGGAAAGCACGGGCAAAAGGCATGGAAGGGAAGTGGAGGGCGCGGCAGGCCGGTGCAACGAGATTTCCCGGGGGGCGAGATATGACTCGGTTAACCACGAAAAACACGAAGCACACAAAATGGACACTTACCGGGAAGGAGAGTTTCATTGCTGTAGCGGCGCTCTTATGAGCGCCGTTCTGGCCGAGCCGGCGGTCATAGACCGCCGCTACAGATTGCGCGCTCCCTGGCCGGCTCCTTTCTGCTAGACGCTTCCGGCCCGTGCGCCACAGTGCTGGCACATCGCCGTGATCATCCCCGAAGCAGAACTCAAGGCGTTCCTCCACAACCACCAGGCCAACCCGCACGGCTGGCTGGGAATGCACCCGGCGAAGGTCAAGCGCCGCAACGGCGTCGTGGTGCGCGCCTTCCGGCGCAACGCCGTCTCGTGTGCGGTCATCGACCTTGAGGCCAAGGGCCGGAGCAAGAAAATCCACCCGATGGAGCTGCTCGCGCCCGAGGGCTTTTTCGAGGTCTTCATCCCCGGCAAGGATATCTTCAAGCACCAGCTGCGCTACGAGACCTCGTGGGGCGACATCCACCAGATCTACAACGCCTACTCGTTCCTGCCCACGCTGTCGGAGCAGGACCTTTACCTCTTCAACGAGGGCAACGAGCACCGCATCTACGACAAGCTCGGCGCGCACCCGCGCGTGCTCGGCGGCGTGCCGGGCGTGGCCTTCGCCGTGTGGGCGCCGGCGGCGTCCCGCGTGTCGCTCGTCGGCAACTTCAACGAGTGGGACGCGCGCTACCACCCGATGCGCCCGCTGGGCGGCTCGGGCGTGTGGGAGCTGTTCGTGCCCGACATCCGCGAGGGCGAGCTCTACAAGTTCGCCATCTGGGACCAGCACGGCCACATGCGGCTGAAGACCGACCCGTACGGCACGCGCTTCGAGGGTCCGCCGAACAACGCCGCGATGGTGCACAGCCCGTCGCATCACGCCTGGGGCGACGCCGCCTGGATGAAGCAGCGCGCCACGCACGCGGGCAATCCCGACCGGCCGATGTCCGTCTACGAGGTCCATCTCGGCTCGTGGAAGCGCAACCTCGCCGAGGCCGGCCGCTGCTACAACTACCGCGAGCTGGCGCCGATGCTGGCCGACTACGTGTCGGGCATGGGTTTCACGCACGTCGAGGTCATGCCGGTGGCGGAGTTCCCGTTCCCCGGCTCATGGGGCTACCAGGTGACGGGCTACTTCGCGCCGACGCACCGCTGGGGCACGCCGGAGGATTTCCAGTTCCTGGTCGACCACCTGCACCAGCGCGGCATCGGCATCATCGTCGACTGGGTGCCGGCGCATTTCCCGCGCGACGCCTTCGCGCTGGCGCAGTTCGACGGCACGCACCTCTACGAGCACGCCGACCCGCGGCTCGGCGCGCACCAGGACTGGGGCACGCTGATCTTCAACTACGGCCGGCACGAGGTCCGCTGCTTCCTGATCGCGAGCGCGCTGTCGTGGTTCGACCGCTACCACATCGACGGCCTGCGCGTGGACGCGGTGGCGTCGATGCTCTACCTCGACTACTCCCGCAAGGAGGGCGAGTGGATCCCCAACCGCTACGGCGGCCGCGAGAACATCGAGGCGATCGGCTTCCTGCGCCAGGTGAACGACCTCGTGCACCATTACTATCCCGGCGCGCTGATGGTCGCCGAGGAGTCGACCGCGTTCCCGATGGTGAGCCGGCCGACGCAGGACGGCGGCCTCGGCTTCGACTACAAGTGGAACATGGGCATGATGCACGACACGCTGCTCTACTTCCAGAAGGACCCCATCCACCGCAAGTGGTCGCACGACAAGCTGACCTTCGGCATGGTGTACCAGTACTCGGAGAACTTCATCTCGGTGTACTCGCACGACGAGGTTGTGCACCTGAAGGCCTCGATGCTCGGCAAGATGGGCGCGGGCACGATCGCGGACAAGGCCGCGACGCTGCGTTCGCTCTACGGCTTCATCTGGATGTACCCGGGCAAGAAACTGCTCTTCATGGGCAGCGAGTTCGGCCAGCGCGGCGAGTGGAACTACGACTCCGGCCTCGAGTGGGACCTGCTCCGCCAGCCGGAGCACGAGGGCCTGCGCCTGCTCGTGCGCGACCTCAACCGGCTCTACACCGGCGACCCGGTGCTGAGCGCGAACGATTTCCAGCCGGCCTCCTTCCGCTGGGTGAACGCCAACGACGGCGACCACAGCGTGATCAGTTTCCTGCGCGTGGACCCGGCGGGGAAGACGTTCTACCTCGCGATCGGCAACTTCACGCCCATGACCCGCACGCGCTACGTCGTCGGCGTGCCGCAGCGCGGCTACTGGCGCGAGGTGCTGAACACCAATTCCACGTATTACGGCGGCGCGGGCTTCGGCAACCACGGCGGGCGCCAGTCGGCGACAATGCCGGCGGACGGCTTCGAGCAATCGCTCAGCCTGACGGTGCCCGGCCTGTCGCTGCTGGTGTTCAAGTGGAGCGCGGAGGCCCCGGGCGTCGGACCACAGGGATGAGATTTTTCGCCTTCGGGTACGGGCCGAGCTTGCTCGGTCCCTACCGGAGATGGGCGCGATTTTCATGTAGGGGCGGACCTTGGTCCGCCCTAACGGACGAGGGCGGCGCAAGCACCGCCCCTACAACGATCCGCGGCCTCGCTCAGCGCGGCGGGTCGATCGAAATGTGCAGCTTCTCGAGCGTGACGCCGAGCTGGCGGTCGTACTCGGCGAGCGACTTCGCATAGTCGGCATGCGCGGAGGCCTCGGCGACCTCGGCTTGCGAGAGGAAACGCTGGTATTGGGAAACCTGGTAGGTGCTGGTCTGGCCGAAGCGCAGGCGCTTTTCCTCCGCCGTGAGCGTGGCCTGGGCGAGCTCGCGCGCCCGCCGGTCGGCCTGGATGCGCTTTTGCGCCGTCTCGATCTGGCCGGCGGCGTTGCCGACCTGCACCACGATGTTCTGCTCGACCTGCTGGAGCTGGGTCTCGGCCTGGCGCTCCTGCAGCTTGGCGGCGCGGTAGCGACCGCGCTCGGTCGTGAAGGTGAGCGGCACGGAGGCGACGACGCCCCAGCTGTAGCTGCGATAATCCTTGTCCTGCACCATGCGGCGGCTGGCGCCGCGGTCGGTGTCGAGGCCGTTGTAGCCGTAGCTGCCGACGAGGTCGACGCGCGGCAGGAGCTGGTTGAGCTGCTGGCGGGAATTGATGCCGCTGCGCTTGCTGATGAGTTTCGCCTGCTGGTAGTCCGGGCGGTGGTCGAGCGCGATGCGGAAGTCGGCGGCCGGGTCGACCACCACGATCGGCGCGGGCGCGGGCGTCTCGATCACGAGGCGCTTGCTGAGCAGCGCGGTGGTGCGGTCGTCGGTGATCAGCTGCTTGAGGAAGTTCTCGGTGTCGAGCACCTGGCGCTGGGCGAAGAGGATGGTCTCCTCGGTCTCGGCGAGGTTGGAGCGGGCGAAGGTGACGTCGTACTCCGACATGCTGCCGATCTTGTAGCGCTTTTCGTTCTCGGTAAGCAGGCCGGACGCGAGTTCGCGCGAGCGGAGCGCGCTCCGCAGAAAGGCGTTGGCATAGTTGAGGTCGTGGTAGGTGCGGATGACCTGCGTGACGGTGTCGATGACCGACTGGCGGAACTGCCAGTCGCTGATCGAGCGGTTCGTGCGCGCGATGCGGATCGAGGCGAGCGTGGCGCCGAACCCGAAGTCGCGAAGCAGCGGCTGCGTGGCGGAGACGCCGGCGAAGGAGTCCCAGTTGTCCGCGTAGCCGTTGAACGTGCCGCGGTAGTTCGTGGTCGTGCCGCCGAGCTTGTAGGTAAGGCCCCAGGGCACGAGGCCGCTGACGCCCGCCTCGTAGGCGTCGGTCTGGTCGCGCGTCTCGTCGCGCAGGTTCGGCGCGCTGAAGGTGAGGAGCGGGTTGCGGTTCTCGGCGTGCGTGTACGACCCGCTCAGCACGGGGTCGAACTTGCCGAGCGCCTCGGTCACGCCGGCGGCGGCGATGGACGCGTTGAAGCCGCTGACCTTGATCGAGAAATTTTTTGCCAGTGCCATCTGGATCGCCTGGTCGAGCGTCAGCGCTTCGCCGGCCGGTGCGACGGACACGGGCACGACCTCGGCCGGGGTCTCGGGCTGGGCCGAAGCCGCGACGAAGAGCAGCGGAAGCGTGGTCAGGAGGGGTGCGAAAATGCGCCGGAAGGAAGCCATGAAGCGTTGGGTTGCCGCCTCGTTTTGCAACCCGTGTGCCAGCGTCGAACTTAATTACAAGTTGTTGAAGAACAGCACCAACCAGCTATTCCGACCAACAGCGGATTTATCCCGGGCTTCGCCCTCGGGATTACCCAATCCCGATAATGGGAAGCGCGTCAGGATTGGGGACGCTGCAGCACCAAGGCGAACGGGTGCACATCCACCGTCATCACGCCGGCCGCGACCGCCGGATCGCTTTCCGCAAAGGTCTTGGCCGCGGCTTCGTTCGCCGCCTCAAAGATCACCAGGCCGAAGGTCTTCTCGCCGCTTTCCATCGTGCGTCCGGCCATGACGACCGCGCCTTGGGCCGTGGCGTCCTTGAGCCGTTGGAAATGCAGGCCGACGGCCTGCTGGTCTTCCTTGGTCCAAGCTTTATCATCATATAAGCGCGGGACGAGCCGGAGCACATAGACGAAGGTGGCTTTTTTCGGTGCCGGGGCAGTTTCCTCGGCGTGGAGGGAAGGCGAAAAGGCCGGCGCCAGCAGCGCGACCAACAGGAGGAACAGGCGGAATTTCATGGGACGCAGGGTGAGGGCCGCTGTGCCGCGCTCAGTTTACCATCAGGCCGTCCGCGAGACGGATGACGCGCGAGCCGTAGGTGGCGTTCTCGGCGGAGTGCGTGACCTGCACGATGGTCGTGCCTTCCTCGTTGAGCTTCTTGAAGAGCTTCATGATCTCGCGGCCCTGGTCGGAGTGGAGGTTGCCGGTCGGTTCGTCGGCGAGGATCAGCGACGGCTTCGCGATCAGCGCGCGTGCGACGCCGACCAGCTGCTGCTGGCCGCCGGAAAGCTGGTTGGGGTAGAGGTCCTTTTTCCCGACGATGCCGAACTTGTCGAGGACGTCGCACACCACGCTCTCGCGCTCCTTCTTGGGCATGTCGCGGTAGGAAAGCGGAATCTCCAGGTTCTCGTACACCGTCAGGTCGTCGAGCAGGTGGTAGCTCTGGAAGACGAAGCCGATGTGCTTTTTCTGCAGCTCGAAGCGCTTCTTCTTGTCGAGCTTGTGGACGGCCTCGCCCTGCAGCGTGTATTCGCCGTGCCACGCGCTGTCGTGGAGGCCGAGGATGTGGAGCAGCGTGGATTTGCCGGAGCCCGAGTTGCCCATGATGGAGACGAACTCGCCCTCGTTGATCGTGAGGTTGATGTTGCGGAGCGCGTAGAACACGCCGCCCTTGAGCGGGTAGACTTTTTCGACGGAACGGAGGGTAATCATGGGAAATTGGAGGATTTTTTAACCACGGATGTTCACGGATGAAACACGGATGGCTAAGGGAAGTTACAGAGGAAATTGATCGGAGGTTAACCGCTAATTTTCGCTGATCGGCGCTGATTTCAGGAGTCCGGGGAAACGGGTTCGAATGATTAGCGGGAATTAGCGGAAATTAGCGGTTGGTTTTGTTCAGGTCGGTTCGATCCGGGTTATGCGGCCATTTTCATGGGTCCAGCGGTGAAGCTCCGGCCCGACGCCGTGCTTGAAGGACTTGAGCAGCTCGGGGGCGTCGCGCTTCTGCAGGGTCAGCTCGGCCACGCCGCCGGCGTCGCAGTTGAAGATCTTGGCGTAGCCCTTGTAGAGGCGCGGCTCGCCGATGATGCGGGAGAGCCCGGCGGTGTCCTTGTCGGGTCGCCGCTCGTCGGCGGACCGAGGCACGGCGTCGAGCGCCGGCCCTGCACGGAATTTTCTCTCCATCGCCAGGAAGGCGTAGGGCAGGGAGCGGAGGTCGATGCCGGCGCGCTGGCCGAAGCGCACCCAGCCGGAGTCGGCGTAGACGCCAGCGGGCGGCGCGGCGAAGAAGTGGCACCAATGGCGTTCGTTGCCCGGCGCGAGCACGCCGCAGGCGGCCTGGTGCGGGCACGGGGCGACGAGCGAGAAGCGCTCGCGCAGCTGCTCGCGCCAGCCGCCGAGCGCCCGGCTGACCTCGTGCGTGCCGGGCTCGACCCAGAGGATGGCCTGCGCGCGGGCGCAGAGTTCCGTGAGCTCGGCGCGGGCTTCGTCGGTCAGCTCGTTCACCACGTGGCTGACGACCAGCAGGCCGATCGGCGAATCCTCGCGCAGGAAGCGGACGCTCGCGCGCTCGACCGCCAGGCCGGGGAAATCCTGTTTCGCGCGGAATTCCGCGAAATCCACGGCCAGGTTCGAATGATCGTGCAGCACGAGACGCGAGAAATTCGCCGCTCCGAAGAAATCCACGACGCGTCGCCCGGCGATGCCGCTGCCGCAGCCCCAGTCGAGGATCGAAGGAAGGTGGGGCGGACTGACCTCAGTCCGCTCCGGGCGCGCTGGGGTCAGCGCGCTCCACCCCGGAGGTTTCCAGCCGCGCAGTTTCAGCTCGGCGAGCACGGCGTCCCACTTCCAGCCGATGCGCTCGCCGTAGGTGAAGTCGTAGCACTCGAGGTCGGTGATCGTGTGCCAGTACGGGCCCCGCGTCTTGTCCCCCGAAAGAAAGGTTTCGCGCAGCCGGTCGAGTGCTTCCCAGTCCAGCGATTCCCAGTTCATGCGCGAGTGGGGCGCATGCCGCGAGGGGACGTTTGGTTCACCACGGATTGCACGGATGAAGACGGAGCACACGGATGAAGCCTTGTCACCGTCATCCTGAGCCGTGCGCAGGAAAGGTGGGCGTCGGTCTCCGCACCGGCGCCTGTCGCCGCCGGGACGACGGCGACCACCTTGGGTCCTTCGCACGGCTTAGGATGACCGGAGTGGGGAAATTCAGTGTAATCCGTAATCATCCGTGCAATCCGTGGTCAAAGTTCGATCGACAAC
>JBEHYX010000060.1:0-24264 GCA_048497945.1 Verrucomicrobiota bacterium
ATCGCCTTCATCGTCAAGTTCACCGTCGGCCTCAAGCCGACCTCCGAAGTCGAATCCGCCGGCCTGGACATCTCCGAGCACGGTGAGGAAGGCTACATCAGCTAACCCTCTACTCCTTACACCACATGAAACTCATCATCGCCATCATCAAGCCGTTCAAGCTCGACGAAGTGAAGGAAGCCCTCAGCAAAGTCGGCGTCGACGGCATGACGGTCACCGAGGTCAAGGGTTTTGGCCGCCAGAAGGGCCACACCGAGATCTATCGTGGCAGCGAATACACCGTCGACTTCCTCCCCAAGGTGAAGCTCGAGATCGCCGTCACCGACGACCTCGTGAAGCCGGCCATCGGCGCGATCTCCTCGGGCGCCAAGACCGGCAAGATCGGCGACGGCAAGATCTTCGTGCTCCCGCTGGAGGATGTCCTGCGCATCCGCACCGATGAGCACGGCGACTCCGCCGTCTGAGGTTTTCCCTTAGCCATCCCAAGCCGGTCGCCTACGGGCGACCGGCTTTTTTCTTTGTGTTTGTGTAGGGTCGCCGCTTGCGGCGGACCTCGAATGCGGCGCGGCGCGGCGACGAGCGCCGGCCCTACACAAGTCATTCCGGGCCTTTTTGCTTTGCAGACGACAACAGACGCGCTGATGTCGTTTCCGATTTTCGCCCATGCCCACTTTTCAAACCATCAAGGTAATCGATTCCCACACCGGGGGTGAGCCGACGCGGCTGGTGCTGGAGGGCGGCCCCGACCTCGGCAGCGGCCCGCTGGCCGACCGCGTGAAGCTTTTCCGCGAGAAACACGACCATTTCCGCACGGCGATCGTGGGCGAGCCTCGCGCGTCGGACGTCTTCGTGGGCGCGCTGCTGGTACCGCCGCATGACAAGACCTGCCAGTTTGGCGTCATCTTCTTCAACAACGTCGGCTACCTTGGCATGTGCGGGCACGGCATCATCGGCATGGTGATCACGCTGGCCCATGCCGGCCTGGTGAAGCCCGGGCTGGTGAAGATCGACACGCCGGCGGGCTACATCGCCGCGGTGCTGAGCCCGGCGGGGGAGGTGACCTTCGACAACGTGCCGAGCTACCGGCGCGAGAAGGACCTGCCGGTCTACCTGCCGGGTGTGGGCGACGTGCCCGTCGACCTCGCGTGGGGCGGCAACTGGTTTTGCCTGATCGAGCAGCATGACCAGCGGCTCGCGTTGGATAATATCGCGCAGCTGACCGACTATTGCGTGCGCGTCCGGCAGGCGGTGTGGGATTCCGGATTTCCGGACATCGACCACGTCGAGCTGTTCGGTCCGCCGACCGTGGCTGGTGCGAGCAGCCGCAGCTTCGTGCTCTGTCCGGGCAAAGCCTACGACCGTTCGCCGTGCGGCACCGGCACGAGCGCCAAGCTCGCGTGCCTCGCGGCCGACAACAAGCTGGCGCCCGGCGCCGAGTGGGTGCAGGAGAGCATCGTCGGCAGCACGTTCAGGGCGAAGTACCGCAAGCAGGGCGACAAGGTCGTCCCGACGATCACCGGCACGGCGCATGTGACGAGCGAGGCCAGCCTGCTGCTCGCCCCGGGCGATCCCTACATGTGGGGCATCCGTTGAATTTTGTAGGGCGGGATCGCTGATCCCGCCGCGAACACAACATGGTCATCGCATACTGGCGGGATCGGCGATCCCGCCCTACATAAAAGTGAGCAATGAGAAATTCGAAAACGGTCATCGTCTGCGGCGGCGGCATCGTGGGCCTGTGCACGGCCTACTATCTCGCGCGCGAAGGCTGTGCCGTGACCGTCGTCGAGCGTCACCCGGAGCGCGCCCACGACCATTGCGCCCTGGGCTCCGCGGGCTACGTCTCGCCGAGCCACGTCATCCCGCTGGCCGCGCCGGGCATGGTCTGGAAGGGCTTCAAGTGGATGCTGAATTCGCGCAGTCCGTTCTACATCCAGCCGCGGCTCGACACGGACCTGATGCGCTGGGGCTGGCATTTCTGGCGGGCGAGCAACCGCCGCCGCGTGGCGCGCTCCGCGCCCGTGCTGCGCGATCTCTGCCTCCTGGCGCGGCAGCTCTATGAGGAGCTGGACGACCTGACGGGCGATCGTTCGGAATTCCGCAAGGACGGCCTGCTCAATCTCTGCCAGACCGAGGCGGGCCTTGACCACGAGGTGCATGGCCTGGCGCGGCTGGCCAACGAGCTTGGCGTCGAGGCGCGGGTCTTGGACGCGCAGCAGACCGCCGCGCTGAATCCCGGCGTGAAGCTGAACGTCAAGGGCTCGGTCTATTTCCCGATCGACGCGCACCTGACGCCCGCGAAGTTCTGCGCGGCGCTGACCGACCTGCTCAAGGAGATGGGCGTGCAGTTCCAGTGGAGCACGACGATCTTCGGCTGGCGCAGGGAAGGCGGCCGCATCATGGCCGCGCACACCACGTCCGGCGACTTGCTGGCGGATGAATTCGTGCTCACCGGTGGCTCGTGGTCGCCGGGCATGCTGGCGGGGCTTGGCCTCCGGCTGCCGATGCAGGCGGGCAAGGGCTACAGCCTGACGGTGCCGCAGTCGCGGCTGCGCCTTACGAAACCGATGATCCTGGTCGAGCGCCGCGTGGCCCTGACGCCGATGGGCGACACGCTGCGCTTCGGCGGCACGATGGAAATCGCCGGCCATAACGACCGCATGCGGCCCGAGCGCCTCGAGCAGATCCAGGCCGGCGCGCTGGCCTTCCTGCCGGAACTCACGCCGGCTGATTTCAAGGGGGCGAGGCCGTGGTTTGGTTATCGTCCGGTCACGCCCGACGGCCTGCCGTACATCGGCCGCTTCCGGCGCGTGCCGAACCTGACCGCGGCATGCGGCCATGCGATGCTCGGCGTGACGCTCGCGCCCAGCACGGGCCGGCTCGTTTCGGAAATCGTGGCGGGTCGCAAACCTTCGATTGACCTCACGCTCCTGCAGCCGGACCGGTATGCGTGAGCCAGGGTGCGGGATCGGATTTCCCGTCCTGCGCGAGCCCGCCGGAGGATATCGAGCATTGCGGGACTGATGGTCCCGCCTCCATGCTCCGGGCATGAAATGGCAGGGCGTCATCCCGGCGGTCACGACCAACCTGAAGGCCGACCTGTCGGTCGACCATGCCGCGTTCGGAGAGCACTGCCGGTGGATGATCGACAGCGGCTGCACGGGCATTGTGTGCGGTGGATCGCTCGGCGAAGCGCAGACGCTCAGTTTCGATGAAAAGATCGCCGTACTGCGCACGGCGGTCGCAGCGGTGGGCGCGCGGGCGCCGATTGTGCTGGGCATCGCGTCCTTGAGCACGGCGGAGGCGGTCGCCATGGCGAAAGCCGCCGAGCAAGCGGGCGCCCAAGGACTGATGGTGCTGCCGCCGTACGTTTACACCAGCGACTGGCGCGAAATGAAGGCATACGTCGGCGCCGTGATCGCGGCCACAAAGTTGTCGTGCATGCTCTATAACAATCCGCCGGCGTACAAAACCGACTTTCTCCCGCACCAGATTGCGGAGCTGGCAGCGGAGCATCCCAATCTCCAGGCGGTCAAGGAATCGAGCGGCGATATCCGGCGCGTCACGGCGATCCGCGCCGCCGTCGGCCGGCGTTTGTCGATCCTGGTCGGCATGGATGATGCGATCGTCGAAGGCATCTATGCCGGCGCCGGGGGCTGGATCGCCGGGTTGGTGAACGCCTTTCCCGTGGAGTCGGTGACCTTGTTCGATCTTGCGGCGCGTGGCGACAAAGCCCGCGCCGCGGCGCTCTACGAATGGTTCCTGCCTTTGCTGCGTCTCGATACCGTCCCGAAGTTCGTGCAGCTCATCAAATGGGTCCAGGCGGAGACCGGGCACGGCACTCCCTACGTGCGTCCGCCTCGTCTCGCCTTGGCAGGAGCGGACTTGGATTCGGCCCGCGCCATCCTGACGGAAGCGCTGAAGCATCCGCCGGCCTTGTGACGAAACGGGAAATTCCGATCCGGGCGTTGCCAGCTCCGGAAACTTGAATCTCCTTGGGTGTACTCAAACCCCTATGAAACCAGATGGCGGTTCCCTGATTGGCTTCGGTTCCAGCGGCGTTGGCGGCGCCACCTTCAAGGCGTTCGACCCGGCGAAAAACATGCCGCTCGAGCCCTCGTTCACGTCCGCTACTGGCGATGACGTGAACCGCGCGGCCGAGCTCGCGGCCACGGCGGCGCCGCGGTTCGCGCGGCTGCCAGGTGCCGAACGGGCGCGGTTCATGCAGGCCATCGCCGCCAACTTGGAAGCCAAGGCGGCCGACCTGGTGGAGCGGGCGATGGCGGAGACGGCCTTGCCTCGCGCCCGGCTCGAGGGCGAACTCGCCCGCACCGCGAACCAGCTGCGTCTTTACGGCGCCGCCGCGGAGCAGGGGGCCTGGCTGGACGCGCGCATCGAGACGGCGCAGCCCGGACGCCAGCCGGCGCCCAAGCCCGATCACCGCTCGCTGTTGCGCGCGCTGGGGCCGGTCGTGGTGTTCGGTTCGAGCAACTTCCCCTTCGCCTATTCCGTGGCGGGTGGCGACACGGCGTCGGCCTTTGCCGCGGGTTGTCCGGTGATCGTCAAGGCGCACCCCGCGCATCCCGGCACGAGCGAGCTGGTCGGGCGGCTGATCCTGCACGCCGTGCGCGACTGCGGCCTGCCGGAGGGCGTGTTTTCGCTGCTGTTCGATGGCGGGTTCGAGGTGGGACAGGCGCTGGTGCGCCATCCGCTGGTTCGCGCCGCGGGCTTCACGGGTTCGGTGAAAGGCGGCCGGGCGCTGGCCGATCTTGGCGCCGCGCGCCCCGAGCCGATCCCGGTGTATGCCGAAATGGGCAGCATCAATCCGGTTTTCATCCTGCCGGGGGCGCTCGCGGAGCGCGGCGAGGCGATCATCACGGGACTGCATGCGTCAAGTACGCTCGAAGTGGGGCAGCTCTGCACCAACCCGGGCCTGATCGTGCTGGAGCGATCGCCGGCGGCCGTGGAGTGGGTGCGCGCTCTCGCCGGGCGGCTGCTCCAGACACCGGAAGGAGTGATGCTCACCCCCGGCATGGCCCGGGCTTTCGCCACGCTGACCGCCCAGCGCGCTAAGCAACCCGGCGTAAAGATCGTGGCCCAGGCGCCTGCGCACGGGGCCGTCGCCGCGGCGCCGATCTGGTTCGAAACGGAGGCCGTCAGTTTCCTCGCCAATCCCGGCCTGTCGGAGGAAATCTTCGGGCCGAGTTCGCTCATTGTCTGGTGTTGCGACCGCGCGGAAATGCTGCGGGTCGCCGGCCATCTTGAAGGCTCGCTGACCGCGACCCTGCATGCGGGCGCAGGCGAGGCCGCGACGCAGGGTGACCTGGTCGACTTGCTTTCGGATCATGCGGGCCGCCTCATTCTCAACGGCTATCCGACCGGCGTCGAGGTGAGCCACGCGATCGTGCACGCCGGGCCCTATCCGGCGACGAGCGATGGCGGGCGCAGCACGTCGGTCGGCACCCGGGCGCTGAACCGCTGGGCGCGGCCGGTGTGCTACCAGAATTTTTCCGCCGAGCTGCTGCCGCCGGAGCTGCAGGACGCCAATCCGCTCGGGATCCTGCGCCTCGTGGACGGTGTGCTGACGACGGACGCGGTGCCGGCAAAGGCGTGAGCGGGCGCGCCGCTGTTAGACCAAATTCGGATTTTGCTTTGGGCGGGGTGCCCCGTAGGTTCCGCCGATGGAATTGAAAGGTCTGTCCCTGATCGGTTTTAGCGAAGGTGCGAAGGGCGGTGCGCCGCTCACCGCGAGCAATGCCACCACGGGCGGGAAGCTCGAGCCGGTGTTTCATTCCGTGAGCGCCGCCGAGGCGGATCGCGCCGCCCAGCTCGCCGCGGCCGCTGCGCCCGTGCTCGCCGCCACGTCCGGCAAGGTGCGGGCCGAATTCCTGCGCAAGATCGCCGCGAAACTCGAGGCCGCCACCGCCGAGCTCGCCGCCCGCGGCAACCTCGAGACCGCGCTGCCCCTCGCGCGCTGCCAGTCGGAGATCGGCCGCACCATCGGCCAGCTGCGCCTGTTCGCCGCCGTGGCGGAGAAGGGCGATTGGGTGGACGCGCGCATCGAGACCGCCCAACCGGATCGCAAGCCGCTGCCGAAGCCCGACCATCGTTCGCTCTACCAGCCGCTCGGGCCGGTCGTGGTGTTTGGCGCCAGCAATTTCCCCTATGCGTTTTCCGTCGCCGGTGGCGACACCGCGTCGGCGCTGGCCATCGGCTGTCCCGTGATCGTGAAGGCGCACTCCGGGCATCTCGGCACCTCCGAAATGGTGGGCCGCCTGCTCGTCGAGGCGGTGCGCGAATCCGGCCTGCCCGAGGGCACCTTCTCGCTGATTTTCGGCTCGGGCGCCGAGACCGGCCAGGCGCTGGTGAAGCACCCGGCGATCCAGGCGGTGGGTTTCACCGGATCGCGCAAGGCAGGCGTCATCCTCGTGCAGGTCGCGTCCTCGCGGCCGCAGCCGATTCCGGTTTATGCGGAGATGAGCAGCGTGAACCCGCTCTTTGTCACGCCCGCGGCGATCCAGGCCCGCGCCGCCGCGATCGTCGACGGCCTCGCGGCCTCCATCACGCTCGGCGTCGGCCAGTTTTGCACCAACCCCGGCCTGCTCGTGGTGCAGGTGGGTGCCGAAACCGACGCCTTCCTCATGGCGCTCGGTGCCAAGCTCGCGGCGACGGCGCCGGCCTACATGCTGACGAAGGGCATCTGCAAGGCGTACGGCCACGGGGTCGACGAACGCACGAAAGCCGCCGGGGTGAAGATCCTCTCGCGCGCCGCCGCCGGTGCCGAGGGCACGGCCTCGGCCGTGCTGTTCTCGACCACGGCGGAGAACTTTCTCAAGTCGCCCGGGCTCGCCGAGGAAATCTTCGGCCCGAGCACGCTGGTCATCCTGTGTCGCGACCGCGCCGAGGTGCTCGCCGTGGCCGCGGCGGGCGAGGGGCAGCTGACGGCGACGATCCATTCGGAGCCCGGCGAAGCGGTCGGCGACCTGGTGTCCCTGCTGGCAGGCCGCGCCGGGCGCGTGATCATGAACGGTTATCCGACGGGCGTGGAGGTCAGCCATGCGATGGTGCATGGCGGTCCGTTCCCGGCCACGGCGGACGGACGGAGCACGTCGGTCGGCACGCGGGCGCTTTATCGTTTCACGCGCGCCGTGTGCTACCAGGGCTTCGCCGACGCGGCGCTGCCGCCTTCGTTGCAGAACGCCAACCCGCTGGGCCTGCACCGGCTGGTGAACGGCGAGGTAACGACGAACCCGGTGGGCTGACCGCCATTGGCAGCCAGCGATCCGCCTTGGTGCAATGGCGCATAAGTTTCGGACACGCATTCTCAACCCTCCGGGCTTATCACGCAGGCGAAAATCGCTTCTGCTGGGTGCGCGGTCATATCCGGCTGAAAGCTGACCGCTGACAGCTGCAAGCTTTACCTATGTTGCCTCAACCTTCCTTCGTCACGGCCTGTTTTGTCGCGCGCCAGATCGGCTACAAGATGACCGGAGGATGGGGACAGGGGGACCAGGCGGCCAACGAGTGGTTTGCGCCCATCGCCACGTTCGAGGCGCGCTTTGACGGGATGCTCGGCGAAGCGAAGGCCCTCGGCTTCCCGGCGATCGACCTGTGGGGCGCGCACCTGAACTGGCAGTGGGCGACGCTCCACCATGTGGAGACGGCGAAGAAGCTGCTCGGAAAGCACGGCCTGGTTGTGCGCAGCTACGCCTCCTGGGTCATGGGCGGGCCCGAAAACCTGCACGCCGCCTGCCGCTTGTGCGCGGCGCTGGACATCCCGTATTTCGTCGGTAATTGCGAATTGCTCACCAAGGACCGCGCCCTGGCGGTCGCCATCCTGCGCGAGCACGGTGTCGGCTGCGCCTACGAGAATCACCCGGAGAAATCGGCGGCTGAGGTGCTGGCGATCATCGGTGCCGGCGATGAGGATGTCGTCGGCGTCGGCCTGGACACCGGCTGGTGTGCCACGCAGAAGTGGGATGCGCTCGCGGCGGTGAAGGACCTGCAGCACCGCTTGTTCGCGATCCACCTCAAGGACGTGAAGGCGCCGCGGGCGGAGAAGACCGGCTGCGAGTTCATCGACCGCGGCCACGAGACCTGCCGGGCCGGCGATGGCATCGTGCCGATGCGGGCCGTCGTGGAGCACCTGCGTGCGATCAATTTCAGCGGCTCGATCGGCATCGAGCACGAGCCGGAGACTTACGACCCGAGTGCGGAAGTCCGCGAAAGCCGCGAGCGGGTGGAGCGCTGGTGGGACGGCGCGCCCGTCGTGCAATCCGCCCCGCCGTTGCGGGTGGTCATCGTGGGCTGCGGGAATATCGCCGGCCAGTACGGCGAGGCGCTGCGGCGACATCCGGAAATCAGGATCCTCGGCGCGAGCGACCTCGATCCGGCGCGGGCCAAGGACTGGGTCGAAAAGAACGGCGGCAGGGTTTATCCGACGCTCGACGACGTGCTGCGGGATCCGGAGGTCGAGGCGGTGGTCAACCTCACCATCCAGCAGGCGCACGTGGAGGTGGTCACGCGCTGCCTCGAAGCGGGCAAACACGTTCATTCCGAAAAACCGCTGGCCCCGACTTTCGCCGAGGCAAAAAAGCTCGTCGATCTCGCCGCCGCGAAAAACCTGCGCCTGAGCTGTGCGCCCGTCACGTGGCTCGGCGAGGCGCAGCAGACGGCGTGGAAGCTGATTCGCGACGGCCGGATTGGCACGCCGCGCGTGGCGTACGTGACGGTGGACTGGGGACGCATCGAGCAATGGCATCCCAATCCCGCGCCGTTCTACGCGGCCGGCCCGGTGTTCGATGTGGCGGTGTATCCCCTTTCGCTGCTCACGGCGTGGTTCGGCCCGGTGCGGCGGGTCATTGCGGGCGGTGGCGTGCTGATGCCCGACCGCACGACGAAGGGCGGCAAGCCTTTCCATGTCACGACCGAGGACTGGACGGCCGCGGTGCTGGATTTCAAATGCGGCCTGCGGGCGCGGCTCACGGCGAATTTCTACGTGCTCAATGCCACGCAGAGCCAGGCAACGCTGGATTTCCACGGCGACGCGGGCTCGATCAACACGGAGTGGTACGCGGCCACGGCGCGCGTCCGGTTGTGCGCCAACGGCGGCAGTTACCGGCGCATCCCGCCGGTGAAGCAATGCGCCGGCACGGGCATGTGGTTCGTCGACTGGTCGGCGGGCGTGATGGGACTCTGGCGCGGACTGCGGACGGGCCGGCCGCATCCGACGACCGGCGCCCATGCCGCCCATGTCGTGGAGATCATGGAGGCTGTGCACCGGTCCGCCCGCGAGGGCCGGGCTCTGGCACTGGAGGGCGATTTCCCGGCGCCGGAGCCGCAAAGCTGGTCCGGATAGGCGCTAATGGGGGATAAACCGGGGCTTTCTCCCCACTTGCTTCAGGGGCGACGGCTGATATGACACTTCGCTTCCATGGATTTCCCGAAGCCAACCGACAAGCGCCCGCAATTGGCCCTGACCAGCAAGTCAGGGCTGATCACGCTTTTGGAAGAGCGGGAAGCGGCGCTGAAGCAGCAGGCGGAGGAGCTGGCGGAACTCGGCAAGCGCTTGCAGGAGGAGAAGGAACGGCTGGAAGGGCAGGGCAACGAGCTGGAAACGAAGACCCGGGCTTTGATCGAGGGCGAGATGCTGCTCAAGAACCAGCGGGCGCTTCACCAGAAGCAGATTGCCCGGCTGATGGAGCAGGACGACCTGATCGCGCTGCGCGCCGAACTGGACCAGCGGGAGGACGCCCTGCAGAAGAAGGAGTCGATTTTCGGCCAGATGGAAAAGCGCTTCAACGAGCAGCTGTCCGCCCGCGAGCAGGACCTGCAGAAACGCGAAGCCTGGGTTTCCGCCGAGCACGAGAAGGCGACCCTGATGCAGGCCCGACGCCTCCAGGCGATCGTGTTCACCGATGTGGTCAGCTACTCGGCGCTGATGCAGGCCGACGAGGGCAAGACCATCCAGAAGGTCCGCACCGACCTCGCGCGCATGCACACCGCCGGCAAGGAGCAGGGCGGCATGCTCATCAACACGATGGGCGACGGCATGCTCATGATTTTTCCCAGCGCCATCCAGGCGGTCCGGTTCTCCCTGGCCATGCAGCGCGCGCTTACCGTCGGCAGCGACGCCGAGAGCCTGCGCCACCGCTTCGGCGTGCACATCGCCGACGTCGCCCTCCTGCAGGACGGCGGCATCGCGGGCGACGGCGTCAACATCGCCTCGCGCCTCGAGTCCAAGGCCCCGAACGGCGGCATTTGCATCAGCTCGCTCGTGCACTTCCTCGTGAAGGGCAAGCTGCAGCTGCCGCCGGGCGAGGTGGAGCAGATCGCGCTCAAGAACATCGCCGAGCCCGTGGCCGTGTACAAATACACGCCCGAGGCCATCCTCGCGATGGACGATCCGAACCGCTCGGCGCCGAGCATGGTCCTGCCCGACGAGGAGCGCACCGCGCCGCCGTTCGCGTTCACGCAGCCCGGCGGCCCGGGTGCGAGCGCCGGACAGTAATTAACACAAAGCAGCCAAGCAGCGAAGTGGTTCGCTTGGCTGCTTTGCTTCTTGGTGTGAACGTCAGTTCGGCTTGGCCGCGGGAGCAGCCGGTGTCGCGACCTTCTTCTCCGGGAGCGCCTTGGTGGCGACCTCGTGCTTGAAGCGGGCGATGACGTCGGCGACCTTGTGGACGCCTTCGTCGCCCTTGGCGCGCGAACGGACGGAGACGCTCTGGGCCTCCGCCTCCTTCTGGCCGAGCACGAGGACGTACGGCACCTTGTCGATTTCGCCGCGGCGGATCTTGGCGCCGAGCTTGTCGGAATGGGTGTCGAGCGTGACGCGCAGGTCGGCGGCCAGCATTTGCTCGAGCACGGTCTTGGCGTAGTCCATGACCTTGTCGGAGATCGGCACGAGGCGGATCTGCTCGGGCGCCAGCCAGAGCGGGAAGTCGCCGCCGAAGTGCTCGATGAGCACGCCGCAGAAGCGTTCCATTGAGCCGAAGGGCGCGCGGTGGATCATCACCGGGCGGTGCGCGGCGTTGTCGGCGCCGATGTAGCTCAGGTCGAAGCGCACGGGCAGGACGTAGTCGACCTGCACGGTGCCGAGCTGCCATTCGCGGCCGATGACGTCTTTGATCACGAAGTCGATCTTCGGGCCGTAGAATGCGGCCTCGCCGGGCTCCTCGGTGAACGGCACGCCGAGCGTCTTGGCGGCCTCGCGGCACGCGGCCTCGGCGAGATCCCACTTCTCGGGGTCGCCGGCGAACTTCTTGCCGTCCGGGTCGCGCAGGCCGACGCGTACGCGGTAGTCGGACATGCCGAGCGTAGTGAGCACGGTCTTCACCAGCGAGAGGCAGCCGAGCACCTCCTGCGCGACCTGTTCGGGCGTGCAGAAGAGGTGGGCGTCGTCCTGGGTGAAGCCGCGGACGCGCGTCATGCCGTTGAGCTCGCCGGACTGTTCCCAGCGGTAAACGGTGCCGAATTCCGCGAGGCGCACCGGCAGGTCGCGATACGAGTGCGGCTGCGAGGCGAAGATCTTGATGTGGTGCGGGCAGTTCATCGGCTTCATGAGGAAGCCGTCGATTAGCTGGTCATCGGGGAGGATGCGCTCCTTGGTGATCGTCTCCTTGCCGGTGCGCGCGTTCACGTCGTCGGCGAATTTCTGCGACACGGCCTCGATGCGGTTGGCCATCTCGGCGCAGGAGCAGCCGGACGAGATCAACTGCTCGAGGTAGTCCTTCTCGACGATCGGCGGGAACTGCGAGTCCTTGTAGTAGGGGAAGTGGCCCGAGGTCTTGTAGAGCGACAGGCGGCCGATGTGCGGCGTGAAGACCTGATGGTAACCCTGCTTGCGGAGCTCCGTGGCGATGAACGTCTGCAGTTCCTGGCGCAGGATCGAGCCGGCGGGCGTCCAGAGGATCAGGCCCTGGCCGACGTCCTCGTCGATGTGGAACAGCTTGAGATCCTTGCCCAGCTTGCGGTGGTCGCGGAGCTTGGCCTGTTCGAGCTGCGTCAGGTACGCGGCCAGTTCCTCCTTCGAGGCGAAGGCGGTGCCGTAGATGCGCTGGAGCTGCTTGTTGGTCTCGTCGCCGCGGTGATACGCGCCGGCGATGGAGAGCAGCTTGAACGCCTTGATCTGTTTCGAATAGCGGACGTGCGTGCCGGCGCAAAGGTCGGTGAACTCGCCGTTCGAGTAGAAGGAGATGGCCTCGCCCTCGGGAATGTCGGCGAGACGGCCCAGCTTGTAGCGTTCCTGGCCGCGGGACTTGATGATCTCGATGGCCTCGGCGCGCGGGACTTCCTTGCGCGTGAAGGACTGGTTCTCGTCGATGACCTTCTTCATCTCGGCCTCGATGCGCGCGAGATCCTCGGTGGTCAGCTTGTGGTCGAGGTCGATGTCGTAATAAAAGCCCGTGTCCGTCGGCGGACCGATGTCGAGTTTGGCGTCCGGGAACAGACGGAGGATCGCGGTGGCCAGCACGTGCGAGGCACTGTGGCGCAGTTCTTCTAGCGGGGACATCGACATGGCGGGAGTTGGTTGTGGTCCTCCTTACGATTGGAGGGCCGAACGCGCAGATTGCCGGGGAGATTTGGCGGGTGTCAATGCGGCTTTGGTTACGGATTGATTACAGTAAGCGGCCTTGAACAGGCATGCGGTGTGGCTAGGGTCTAGGCATGCGAGCATCTTTGGATAGATTGCTGGGTCGCCCGGTGGACTTCCCTGCAGAGATCACACTTTCGAGCGGCGAGAAGTACCTGCTGCCCCATCCAGACCACGCGCACATGCATCCCAACACCCGGGATTTGGTGCTCTATCCCGATGACGGCCCATTCTCCCTCGTGATCAACCCGGACCAGATCGTCTCGCTGCGCACGATCCGGAAGGCCTCCTGACCGGTTGCCGCACTGCCGCCGCCCGCTCAGTTGCGCAAAAAGTCGCTGCCGAATCCGGGGAGGGAGGGGCCGGAGCTGTTGAAGCCGCCGTTCACGCTGATTTCCATCGAGCCCAGCTCGACCCCGGCGCCACCGCCCAAGGGGCCGTTGATTTGCGCTCCGGCCGAGGCTTTCACGGAGAGGTCGACGGGATTCATCTTGGCGTCGAAGCTGATGGTGGTCTTGACGTCGGCTTCGATCTTTCCGCCAAGGTTCTTGCCGAGTTCGAATTCCTTTTCCCGGCCGGCTTTGGCGGAGATGCTGTGGCCGGTGGTTTCCCAGGTCACGGGATCGACGCTGCGGTGGTATTCGAATTCCCCGGCCTTCAGGTCGGCGTAAATTTTCCACCCGTCGCAGGTCATCTTCCCGCCGACCACGAGGATATCGACGCCGATGTTCAAATCGCAGTGGTTCATCTCCCAGGATTGCGGCTGGCCGGAGATGTTGGCCCACTTCGGGGAGGGATCCTTGCACGGCGCGCTCAGCTGGCTGGCGTCCGGGTAGGCGGCGCGGGCGTACTCGTAGAGATCCTTCAGGTAGGCGACGTAGTACTGGTAGTTCTCGCCGGTGGTATCGAGCGGCGAGTACATGATCGGGGTCCAGAAGGTTTGTTCCTGCAGTCTCTGCTGGAGCAGGTCCTCCACGTTCCGGAGGTACTGCGTGTTGACCTGGGCCATGGCGGCGAGCCGGTCCGCCTGTCGCTCCTGGACCAGGGCGCAAATCTTCAGCCTGATTTCCTCGAGGCGCTTCTCGCCCTCGATGTCGCCTTCGCCGCCTTCGATCTTGCCGCTTTCCCGGCGGAGGGCGGCGATTTCATTGCCATATTTGGCCAGCGATTTCTGCACGTCGGCCTCGGCCGTCTTCCGGTCCTCGGCGGCCCGTTGCAGGCGCTTCTGGTAGGAAGTGGCGTAGAGGGGATTGTCCAGGTTGGCCACCATCACCGCGGCCTGCGGGCGCAAGGGGTTCTGGTAACCCCGGAGGAGACTGGCGGCCTGGTCCGGCGCCATGCCAGGCACCTGCTGCAGGGTGCCGAAGGACCGCATCATGGCTTTCTGAAACTCCGCCCGCATCGTGGTCGCGGTCCTGCGGGATTGCTCCACGGTGGCGGCCAGGTTGTGCAGGTAGGCTTCGATCTCGTCGCGCCGGCTCACCACCTCGGCATAGCTGGCTGGCACGGACGGCGGGGGAAACCGCTTGGTGATGGTGCGATCCTTGTAGAATTGCCGGAATCGCGGGCGGATGAGGTCCGCGAGGTTTACCTCGGGGGCGGCTTGCTGCAGCAGGGTGATGTTCTCGGCGGTGACGCCGCCGCCCTCGACCGCTTTCTGCAGGTGGGCGATGCAGGCCTTGGCATCGCCTTGCTTCGCCGCCAGGAGGGCGAGCGAACGCTGCGCCTCGGCGTTGTCCGGGTCCTTCTCGATTGCCGCCTGCAGGGCCTGCTGCGCCTGGTCGAGGTAGCCGAGACTGAGCCAGGCCTGGCCCAGGTTGTTCAGCAGCGTGCTGTTTTCGGGACCGTTTTTCTGCGCGTACCGCAGCAGGGGCAGGGATTTGTTCGCGCAGCCCGACAGAGTGAGCAGCGCGCCGAGATTGTTGAGGGAAAGATAGTCGTCCGGAACGGAAAGGCAGGCGTCCTCCAGCAGGTAGAGCGCCTTGGCCAGTTCGTTGTTGGCCCAGAAAATCATGGCCAGCTGGCCGGTGGTCTTGCCGCGGTTTCGCAAGGGCTGCACGGCGGCGGCAGTCGCGGGATCGAGGGACTTGGCGGTTTCAGCCTGCAGGGGTTTCAGGTAGGCGACCAGTTGCTCCCGGCTCGCCGGTGTTTCCGCGAGGGCGCCGCCGGCCGGTTTTTCCGGGATTTTCTCCGCGGCCTTGCTCAACGCCTGGAGGCCGGCCGCCCGGGCGCTTTGCTCCTGCTGCTTCTGCATTTCCTGCATCTTCGCCAGGGATTCGCGCAGTTGTTTTTCGGCGCCGGTGCTCTCGAATTGTTTCCGCTGCTCGGGCGTCATGCCCGCCTTCATTTTCTCCATCTGTTTCAGCGCGGTCTCGAGGCCGGCGCTGGCGTTCTGGGCCGTGACGGCCAGCGGAAGGAGAAACAACAGGCCGGCCAGGAGGGTTTTCATGGATGGGTCCTTCTTCCGGCAGGTGGGGTGGTGCCGCCTATTTTTTGAGCGGCTCCAGCGAGTAGCCGTCCTTGCGGTCGAGCATCGACCAGCCGGCCGCGGTGAGCTCCTTGCGCAGGGCGTCGGCGCCGGCGAAATCCTTGGCGGCCTTCGCGGCCCAGCGCTTTTCGGCGAGGGCGGTGATGGCGGCGGGGACTTCGGCCTTGGGCAGGTCGATGGCCTTGAGGTCGAGACCGAGCGCGAACATGGCGCGGTCGAACGAAGCCTGGTCGGCTTCGCCACCCTTGCGGTTGACGACGGTGAACAGCGCCCCGAATGCACCGGGCGTGTTGAGGTCGTCGTGGAGCGCGGTGATCACGTGGCCGAAGGTGTCGTGCGCGCCGGTGGTCGCGGCGGGCAGGGAAGCGCGGTAGGCGCGGAGCGTGTTGAGCGCGCTCTCGGCGGCGTGGAGCGACTCCAGCGTGAAGTTCAGCTGCTTGCGCGGATGGCCCATCAGGAGGGCATAGCGCAGTGCGGCGGGGCTGAAGCCCTTCGCCTTGAGGTCGTCGAGCGTGTAGAGGTTGCCGAGCGACTTGGACATCTTCTTGCCGTCCACCAGCAGGTGCTCGCTGTGGTACCAATGGTGCGAGAACTGCCGGCCGTTACAGCATTCGCTCTGGGCGATCTCGTTTTCGTGGTGCGGGAAGAGCAGGTCCACGCCGCCGGTGTGGAGGTCGATCGTGTCGCCGAGGTGCTTCTTGCTCATCGCGCTGCACTCGATGTGCCAGCCGGGGCGGCCGGGGCCCCACGGGCTGTCCCACGAATTGGCGCCGTCCTCGGTCTTGTGCGCCTTCCACAGCGCGAAGTCGGTGGCGTCCTCCTTTTCGTCGGCGTCGACGGCCTGAGACTTGCCGGCGAGGGCGGAGCCGACCTGCAGCTCGCGCTCCTTCACGCGGGAGAGTTTGCCGTAGTTGTCGAAGGATGAGACCTTGAAATAAACGGAACCGTCGGCGGCGCGGTAGGCGTTGCCCTTCTTCATCAGCACGTCGATCATGTCGACCTGCTCCTTGATGTGGCCGGTGGCGGTGGGCTCGACGTGCGGGCGCAGGCAGTTCAAGGCGTCGCAGTCGGCGTGAAACTTGTCGGTCCACTGTTTCGTGACCTCGGCGAGCGGGCGGCCCTCGTCGCGCGCGCGCTTGATGGTCTTGTCGTCGACGTCGGTCAGGTTGCGGACGTGCTTCACCTTGTCCTGGCCGAATTCCAGCTCGAGCAGGCGGCGGATGACGTCGTTGACGACGAACGTGCGGAAATTGCCGATGTGCGCCGGGGCATAGACCGTGGGGCCGCAGTTGTAGAAGCGGTAGACACCATCCTTCTGGGCCGGGGCGAGGGGTTTCAGCTTTCGCTCGAGCGAATCGTAAAGTTGGATGGGCATGGGGCGCTTGGCTCCAAAAAGGCGCAAAAAGCTCGGAATTATCAACCCCGGAGTTGGCACCACTAATCCACACTGAAGCGACACTAACCATTAGTGACCTGTTAGTGTGGATTAGTGGTGCCCTTCGGTTCGAAAGTTTGGCGTGAAAATGGACGGAAAGCTGGTTTAGTGCTGCCTCTCTATGGCCAAGAACGCGAAACTTGAGATCACCCACCGTCCGCGGCGCCTGCGTCGTCAGCCGGGCCGCCGCGCCCTCGTGGCCGAGACGGTGCTGCGTGCGGAGGACCTCATCGCGCCGCTGTTCGTCGTCGAGGGCAAGGGCCGGCCGGAACCGATTGCCTCCATGCCGGGTGTGTTCCGCCTGTGCATCGTCGACCTGGTCAAGGAATGCCGCGAGCTGGCCAGGCTCGGGGTGCGCGCGGTTGCCCTTTTTCCGAAGCTCGCGGCGAAGCTCAAGGACGCCGATGGCACCGAGGCGCTCAATCCCGACACGCTGATCCTGCGCGCGGTCCGCGCCGTGAAGGCGGCCGTGCCGGAGCTGACCGTGATTACCGACGTCGCGCTCGATCCCTACACCAGCCACGGCCATGACGGCGTGCTCAACGAGGCGAAGGATGACGTCGAGAACGACCAGACTGTTGTCATCCTCGGCAAAATGGCCGTGTTGCAGGCCGAGGCCGGCGTGGATTTCGTGGCGCCGTCGGACATGATGGACGGCCGCGTCGGCTACATCCGCAAGGCGCTCGATGCCGCTGGCTACACCGACACGGGCATCCTGGCCTATTCGGTGAAATACAATTCCGGTTACTACGGCCCGTTCCGCGAGGCCGTGGGCAGCGCGCAGGCCGCCGGCACGCGCCTGCTAAGCAAGGCCACCTACCAGATGGACCCCGCGAACCGTCGCGAAGCGATCCGCGAGATGCAGCACGACGTCGCGCAGGGCGCCGATATCGTGATGGTGAAGCCCGCCGGCCTCTACCTCGACATCATCCGCGAGGTGCGCAACAACACCCGCGTGCCGGTCGCGGCGTATCAGATCTCCGGCGAATACGCCCAGATCCACGCCGCGGCCAAGCTCGGCTGGCTCGACCTCGTGCGCTGCCGCGACGAATCGCTGCTGGCGATCAAGCGCGCCGGCGCCGACATGATCCTGACCTACTTCGCCAAGGAAGTGGCGAAGGCGCTGAGAGCTTGAATGTAGGGCGGGGTCGCTGACCCCGCCATGAACGAGGCGGGATCAGCGATCCCGCCCTGCAGCCAAGAGCGCCCGCGTCAGCACGACGTGACCGAACAATGCGCCGCCGACGCACACCGGGCCGATGAACGCATAGGGCAGGTGGAAGGCCAGCAACAGCGGCGGTTGCTGGCCCCAGCCGAACGGCACTGGCGACGAGAGCACGGCGACGCGCATGACATTCAGCAGCAGCGCGAATCCGATGATGTTTGCGGCACGGGCCGCGGCCCGATGGCGCATGGCCAGTGGCGCGCATACCAGGGCCGTGATGCCGCTGACGATATCCCAGTTGAAGCCGGTCCAGGTCATCGTGCCGGGAATCGTGCCTTGCGCGGCCCAGGAGTGCAGCACGAGCTCGAGTGGCAGGCGGAACGCCTGGAAGGCGACGAGCGCCGCCAAAGGCACGTTGGCCGCGATCCTGCCGCCGACCGGGGAAAGTCCGGTGCCGACGCAGATCAGCACGATCGAACCGAAAAAGAACGGCAGGCCATTGAGCGGCAGCCCGGACATGCGGTCGCTGGCGATCAGCGCGGCTTGTGCACCCAACCACACCGCGAGCGCGAGGGCGGCGAGGATCACCGCCTTGGGCGTGCGATAGGCGCCATACACCGCCCACAGCAGCGCGCTGATTACCGTCCCGACGATCGCCAGGAAAGCGGCGACCGAAGCGGGACTGGCGGGCGTGAAGGGCACGGCGCTACTTCGCCTGGCCGCTGTGCCGGCGGCTGTAGCTGAAGTAAATCGCGAAGCCGATGGCCATCCAGATGGCGAGCCGCAGCCAGGTGTCGCCCGGCAGCATGTACATCTGGATACCGCAGGTGATGACGCCGAGGATCGAGACCAGCGGCAGGAACGGCGTGCGGAAGGGACGGGGCAGGTCGGGGCGCTTCACGCGCAGGACCCAGACGCCGATGCAGACCATGGCGAACGCCATCAGCGTGCCGATCGAGATGAGCTCGCCGAGCAGGTCGAGCGGCAGGAGGCCGGCGACGATGGCGCACACGATACCGGTCAGGATCGTGGAAACGTGCGGCGTCTTGAAGCGCGGGTGCAGCTTGCTGAACGACGCCGGGAGCAGGCCGTCCTTCGCCATCGAGAAAAAAATGCGCGGCTGGCCGAGCAGCGAGACCAGGCACACGGATGTCAGGCCGGCGATCGTGGCGATTTCGATGCTGAAGCGGAGCAGGGCCGGGGCGCCGACCTGCTGGAGGGCGAAGATGAAGGGCGCGTCCTGGTTCAGGTTGGTGTACTTCACCATGCCGGTAAGCACCGCCGAGACGCCGATGAAGAGCAGCGAGCAGACCGCGAGGCAGCCGAGCAGGCCGATGGGCATGTCGCGTTGCGGGTTGCGCGATTCCTGGGCGGCGGCGGAGACGTTGTCGAAACCGACGTAGGCGAAGAAGATCACGGCGGACCCTTTCAGCACGCCGGTCCAGCCGAACTCGCCGAAGGTGCCGGTGTTGGGCGGGATGAACGGCGTCCAGTTGGCGGCGACGATCTCGCGATGGCCGAACATCCACCACGCGCCGTAGGCGATCAGCACGAGCAGGACGCCGACCTTGATGAAAACCATCACGTTGTTGAAATTGGCGGACTCCTTGATGCCGATGACGAGGACAACCGTCAGCACGAGCGAAATGATGACCGCGGGCAGGTTGATCAGCGTGCCGGTGGCGACAAGCGGGTGATGTTCGAAGGAGAAGAGGAAGAGGTTCGTGGTGACCATCTGCGCGCGGTCGATCTCGAACGGCGCCGAGGCCAGCCACGCCGGCAGGTGAATGCCGATCCACGGTTCGGCGAGCAGGCCCTGCACCGCGCCGGACCAGCTGACCGCGACCGCGGCGGCGGAGAAAAGGTATTCGAGCACGAGGTCCCAGCCGATGATCCAGGCCAGGAATTCCCCGAGCGTCGCGTAGGTGTAGGTGTACGCGCTGCCCGCGACGGGGATCTGCGTGGCGAACTCGGCGTAGCACAGGCCGGCGAACAGGCACGAGATGCCGCACAGGATGTACGAGAGCACGATCGCCGGACCGGCGTAGTTCGCGGCCGAGGTGCCGGCGAGGACGAAGATGCCCGCACCCACCACCGAGCCGATGCCGAGGCTGATGAGGTTGAGCGGGCCGAGTTCGCGCTTCATCGCGTGTTCGCCGGTGCCGGTGGATTCGGCAATCAGCGTCGCGACGGGTTTGGTGCGGAATAGACTCATGCAGGATCAGCGGGCCGGAAAAGCAGGAGGCGGGCCCGCCGGGGGGTAAATCAGAAAGCGGAACGCGGCACCTGGATCGAGTCGCCGGGGAAGAGCAGGGGATCCTGCTCGGGCCGGCGCTGGGCGAGCTTCACGTCGAACTCGTGGGCCTGGCGGTCACGGGTGATCGTGACGCGCGATTCCTTCGCATAAAGGGTGAAACCGCCCGCGGACTGCACGGCCTTGGAGAGCGTGAGGTCGGGCGACCAGACGATGCGGCCCGGATGCTGCACCTCGCCACCGATGTAGATGTAGCGCTCGGTGACGTTCACCGAGACATCGATCGCGGTGTAGTATTTCTTGGCAATGTAGGTGTCGCGAATGCTCTGCGCGAGTTCGCCGGTCGTCAGGCCGCCGGCGGTGATGGCGCCGATGTACTGCAGGCGGATCAGGCCCTGCTCGTCGATCTGGACGTTGGCATTGACCGGCTCGGGGATGCCGAGGAGCGAGACCACCATCGTGTCGCCGGGGCGGAGCTGCGCGCTCATGACCGGGGCGGCGAGATGCGGGTTGGCGGCAGTGGGGGCGGCGTCGTCGCTGCCGCAACCGGTCAGGAAAATTCCGGCGAGCAGGGAGAGTAGGGCAGCAGTCAGACGGAGAAGGGACATGCGTTGGCCTATCCAGTGACGGATTGGCGGAACCGTGGCAATACGGCTTTTACACGGACCACGCCGAACGGGAAACAGTTCCCGCCGGAAGCATGCCGCGAGGAAAATTACCGGCCCTTGCGGGAACGGCGCGGCTTCTCGTCCTCTTCCTCGGCGTCGTCGGAGTCCTCGTCATCCGAGTCCTCGTCGTCGTCATCCTCGTCGCCGTCACCCTTCTTCTTGCCTTCGCCGTCTTCGTCGCCGTCCTCGTCGTCCTCATCCCATTTCAGGGAGGAGTCGTTCTTCAGCTTTTCATCTTCCTCTTCGTCGACGTCCGGCAGATCGCCCGTCTCATCGTCCTCGGCGCCGCCCTTCTCGGATTCGTCGTCGTCATCGCCATGGCCTTCGGGGGTGAAGTCCAGGATGGCGGTGATTTCGGAAAAAAGATGGACAGCCTTGCCCTCGATGAAGTCGTTGTTCTGGGCCTCGCGGATCTGGTCCTCGACCTCGTCGATCGTGAGCTTTTCCTCGAGGTCGAGGAGCTCGTTGAGCATCTTCACGCGCAGGCGGGTGATGTGGTCGAGGAAGTCGGCGTAGGGCCCGTTCTCCTCGTCGATCACATCGGGCAGGGCGAAAAGCTTTTCCTCGGACTCGAGCAGCGGCTGCTTGATGCGGGCGAGGCGGACCTTGCCCTTGCCGAGGTCCTTCGTGATGCGGAAGGGGATGAAGGCGCGCTCGAACACATCCTGGTCGAAGCCATACTCGCGCAGCGGGTCGATGAGCTCGATGATGTGGTCCACCTGGCGGGGGTCGATGATGCTGAGGCCGTCGACATCCCAGTGCACCGGATCGCTGACTTCGTCGACCCACCAGTTGTGGTCTTCGCCGAGACGGACAATGCACCATTCGAGTTGAGGAGAGCCTTTCGCCATGGGTGGTTTGCTGATTTCTGCTGGACGAAATGGGCCCGCTTGGACCCTTGTCAAATCCTGAAACGCAGAATGTTGGAAAATTCTTCGTGACCCGGGAAACGCCGGGAAAACGGTCGCCGGAGGGTGCTCCGGGGGAACCAAATAACAAGGCCAAAACCGACCCCGCCGTGCTTGAAAGTTGGGCGCCGGTCGCCACAGTCCGCGCCACATGGCCTGGCTCTATAAAAACGCGATCAAACCGGCGCTTTTTCGCCTCGATGCCGAGCACGCGCACGAACTGGCGGTGGATGCCATGGCGCTGCTGGGCCGCGTGGGGCCGCTGTGCGCGCTACTGGAGCGGATCCACCGCCTGCCACCCGCACTCTACCGCCCGGTGGAATGCCTCGGCTTGAAATTCCCGAATGCGGTCGGGCTCGCCGCGGGCTTCGACAAGAACGGCCGGGCCTGGCCGGCGGCCGCGGCATTCGGTTTCGGCCATGTCGAAATCGGGACCGTTACCTGCCACGCGCAGCCGGGAAACCCGAGGCCGCGCGCCTTCCGTTACCCGGCGCAGGAAGCGGTGATCAACCGCATGGGCTTCAACAACGCCGGCGCCGCGGCGCTGGCGGCGCGGCTCGCGAAGCTGCCGGGCCCGGGCCGGCGCGCGATCCCGCTGGGGGTGAATCTCGGCAAGAGCAAGGTCACGCCGCTCGACCAGGCGGCCGAGGACTACCTGGGCAGCTTCCGCCTGCTGGCGGACCACGCGGACTATATCGTCGTGAACGTGAGCAGCCCGAACACGCCCGGCCTGCGCGAACTCCAGGATGCGAACTGGCTCAAGCCGCTGCTCGCGGCGCTGGTGAACGAGAACAAGGCCCGCGCCGCCACCGGCAAGGCGCGCCGTCCGATCCTGCTGAAGATCGCCCCGGACCTTTCCTTCCTGCAGGTCGACGCGGTCCTCGAGGTCATCGCCGAACTCGGGCTCGACGGCATCATCGCAACCAACACCACGCTGGCCCGGCCGGGCGCGCTGGCCACGGTGAACGAGGCGGGCGGCCTGAGCGGCGCGCCGGTGCGCCGGCGCTCGACCGAGATCATCAATTATATTGCGCGGACCACGAACGGGCGCCTGCCGATCATCGGCGTGGGCGGCATCATGGACGAGTCGGCCGCGGCCGAGAAGCTCGACGCCGGGGCCTCGCTGGTGCAGCTCTACACCGGCCTGATCTATCGCGGCCCGTTCTTCGCCGCCGAAGTGGCGCGGGCACTGGCGGAGCGGCAGCGGCGGTGATTGGAGGGTCCGCGTCTCTGCGGACCGCGGCTCGCAGGGACGCGAGCCCTCCATCAATCCCCTCAAATCGCCCAATCCGCGCCGTCGACGAGGATCTCGTGCGACTTGCGCGGGCGGACGACGAGGCTCGTTTCCTTATAGTATGCGACGCTGTGCGGCGGGATGGAGTCGCGCACCCACACGTTGGCGCCGATGACGGAGTGCGCGCCGATGCGCGTGTCGCCGCCGAGGATCGTGGCGTGGGCGTAGATTGTCACGCGGTCCTCGATGTCGGGGTGGCGCTTCTTGCCCTTTACGGGTGCGAGCTTGCCGTCGGTCTCGAAGGATTTCGCCCCGAGGGTGACGCCCTGGTAGATCTTCACGTGCGAGCCGATCGTCGCGGTTTCGCCGATGACGACACCGGTGCCGTGGTCGATGAAGAAATGGGAGCCGATGTGCGCGCCCGGGTGGATGTCGATGCCGGTGCGCTCGTGGCCGTATTCGGTCAGCATGCGCGGCAGCAACGGCACCTGCAGGGCGTAGAGCATGTGCGCCAGACGCTGGAGCGAGATCGCCAGCACGCAGGGGTAGGCGAGGATGATTTCATCGAGGCTGCGCGCGGCGGGATCGCCCTCGTAGGCGGCGGCGACATCGGTCTGCACCATGCGGCGGACTTCCGGCAGCGTGCCGAGAAACTGGTTGGTGAGGTTTTCCGCGGACGCCTTCGGGTCGGCGTCCTTGGCGAAGCGCAGGCACTTCTCCATCTCGGTGACGAGGCGCGATTCGATCTTGTTGAGCAGCTTGTCGAGCCAGGCGGAGGCGTCGGCCTGCTTGAGCCCGCTGTCCTCGAAAAAGCCGGGGAAGAGCAGGTGCATCAGGTCGCGCGCGAGTTCGTTGACCTTGTCCTGGGAGGGCAGGTTGGCCCCGTCGAGGTGGTTGATGCCGCCGCCCTGGTTGTAGGATTCGAGCAGGGCCTGCTTGATGGCTTTGGGGATCATGGGGCGCGAATGGCCGGAGAGCTTCGCCAAAAAGTAACTTTGGTCAAACGCGTTGGCAGCGGGAGGGGCGTCATAGGGGAGGGACGGCTTTTCCTGTTCGGAGGAAGTGTCGCTTGAGAAATGTCTTACCGGACCCGCTTTTGAGGTATTGTTCGAAGGCATATCCGGTTGGTTCGTCGGCGAAACCGGCATACATGACCAAATACCAAGGCTTGAACTTGGCGGTATGCGGAGACTTTCCCTCGTTATGCTCGATCATCCGACGTTTCAGGTCACGGGTGGAACCAACATACCGCAGGCTCGAGTGACGGGCGCTCTCGATTAGGTAAACGTAAACCATGGGGCGGAGCGACCATCAGAGCCGTCCTCCGCCAAGCCTACGGACGGCAGCCTTCGCCCGTCCAACCGCCCAGTGTAATCTTTCAGTATTCGCCGCCTACATCTGGCTTGCCAGCCGTAGGCCCGGCGAAGGCTGGTGCTCGGGACAGGACTCGAACCTGCACGCCTTACGGCACACGCACCTCAAACGTGTGTGTCTACCAATTCCACCACCCGAGCGTTCCA
>JBEHYX010000061.1:0-24020 GCA_048497945.1 Verrucomicrobiota bacterium
GTCTTCGCCAATGGAGGCATCGAGCGAGGTCTGAAACCGGCTTCCTGGGCCCACGCGGCGCCGGCGCCGAGGAGAACTTCCTCCGCTGCAAGGGTGTGATCGAGGCGCAGGCGGTGAAGCTCGCGACGCTGGGCGACATCACCCGCGCGGTCGGGGTCGAGGCCTCGCACCTGAGCCGGCTGTTCCGCCGCTACCAGGGGCTGAGCCCGTACCAGTTTCTCCTGCACCGCAAGATGGCCATCGCCGCCGAGCGGCTGATGGATCCCGCCGCGCTCGTGAAGGAGGCGGCCGGCCACGTCGGGTTTTCCGACCCCTACCATTTCTCGCGTTGCTTCAAGAAGGTCCACCGCGTCGCGCCGAAGGAATTCCAGCGGTCCTTGAAGCATCTGTGATTCAGCCGATTCCCGTACTCATCGTGAAAACTGAAAATCGTGAAATCCTAAACCTTGAAATTGGTTCGGGCTGATCGAAGGGATTTCACGATTCTCGCTTTCACGATTTTCAGTTTTCACGATTTCCCACCCGCCATGCTCCAGATCGTCCTCGAAAAGCCCGGCCGCTTCATCGCGACCGACCTCCCCGAACCCGCCGCCGCGCCCGGCACCGCACTCGTGCGCGTGCACCGCATCGGCGTCTGCGGCACCGACCTGCACGCCTTCGCGGGCAACCAGCCGTTTTTCAGCTACCCGCGCGTGCTCGGCCACGAGCTCGGCGTCGAGGTGATCGACCCGGGCACCGAGCCCCACGGCCTGCAGCCCGGCGACCGCTGTTCCGTCGAACCCTACCTGAATTGCGGGAAATGCACCCCGTGCCGGCGCGGCAAGCCGAATTGCTGTGCGACCCTGCAGGTGCTCGGCGTGCACACCGACGGCGGCATGCAGCCGCTGCTGCGGGTGCCGGCGCGCAAGCTGCACAAGTCGGCAAAGCTGGACCACGACCAGCTCGCGCTCGTCGAGACGCTCGGCATCGGCGCGCACGCGGTCGAGCGCGCGCAGCTCGCGCCGGACGACTTCGTGCTGGTGATCGGCGCCGGCCCGATCGGGCTCAGCGTGATCCAGTTCGCCAAGGTCTCGGGCGCGACGGTGGCGGTGATGGATGTCAGCGACGCCCGCCTCGAATTCTGCCGCCAGCAGCTCGGCGTGGTGCACACGGTGAATCCCGCGGCCGCAAATGTTCGTAATACGAACAATCCGGCGGGGAACGCCCTCGACCCCAATGTTCGTAATACGAACATTGGGCTGGCTGGGGAATTGCGGCGCATCGGCGGCGGCGACCTGCCGACGTGCGTGATCGACGCGACGGGCAACCCGCGGTCGATGATGGGTTGCTTTGACCTGCCGGCGAACGGCGCGCGCATCGTGTTCGTCGGCTTGTTCCAGGGCGACGTCACGTTCAACGATCCGAATTTCCACCGCCGCGAACTGACGCTCCTCGCCAGCCGCAACGCCCTGCCCGCGACCTTCCGCGAGGTGATCCGCCTCGTCGAGGAGGGCAGGATCGACACCCGTCCGTGGATCACGCACCGGTTGAAGCTGGCCGATGTGCCCGTGGTTTTCCCGAGGGACATCGCCGGCAACCCCGCGGTGTTGAAGGCGATGATCGAGGTCGCGTGAGACCCTCATCCTTTCACAGGAGTTAACGGAGAAAACAGAGACTTGGACCAAACCAGCCAAGCTTTGCACAGAAGGTAACGAAGGTAACAAAAGCGGTTTCCCCTTCGTTCTCTTTGTTGGCTTCGGTGCAAGAGGATCGATTGGTCCGGGCAGACTCTCGGTTCTCTCGCTTTCCGCCGGTAAGAATTTGGTTTGGCTTGTGTCACTCCGCAGGATTGACCCGAACCGGAAAAATCCGACGCTGTCGGAGTAGCTTCACCACGCATGAACGCCAAGCCCACCGTTTTGTTCATCGATGACGATCCCACGATGCGGAAGGTCTACACCGTCGGTTTGGCGATGGCCGGCCTGCCCACGCACATCGTGAGCTCCATCGTCGAGGCCGGGAAAATCCTGGAGGAGAAGCGGGTCGATGTGATCGTCACGGACCTGATGATGCCGGGCTTCAACGGCGTGGACCTGATCGCCGCGGTGCGCGAGGCGGACTACACCAAGCACATCCCGATCCTCGTGTTCACTTCCGGCGGCAACCTGGAGCTGATGGAGAAGGCCGCGCTGGCCGGGGCGTCGGAGATCATGCAGAAGCACAACACGCCGCCGGCGAAGCTCATCGAGCGCATCCTGAAGGTCCACGCCGACGCGACGGCGAAGGGTTGAAGATCTTTCGACCGGTTAACGCGGAGGACGCAGAGTCCGCGGAGATAAGTCATCCATTAGATGACTTGTTGGTTTGGCCCCAAAGGCATCGCTCCGCGGCCTTCGCGCACTCCGCGTTTAAAGGATCGAACATGTCCGGCCCTGAAACCTGACACCCGGCACCTGAAACCTGGAGTCTATTTCGCCACTTCCCCGCCCGGCAGCTTGAGCGTGTAGGCGTATTTGCAGGGCGCGCTGTCGGGATCCAGCGCGGGGAGGGTGACCGCGACGTCGGCGCCCACGGCGCGCCAGGCGAGCGGCCCGCTGACGCCGAGCATCGTGACTTGCGCGCCGGCGGGCAGGTGCACGTCGCGCAGCGTGAGTTTCCCGCCGGGCCAGCCGGCGGTGATCGCATAGAGCGCGTCCGGCTTCCGGGTGAAGAAAACCTGTTTCACGGCCATGCCGTCGTGCGGCGCCTGGCCGACCTGGTCGAGCAGAGCGTACTTGATCATGTACTCGCCGTATTCCTGGTCGGGGCGCTTGCCCTCGGTCCACTGGCAGGGGCGGCCCGCGGTGCGCGTGCCGTAGATGGCCTCGCCGTTCACCTTCAGCCAGGCGCCGATGTCGAGGAGGCGCTCCTCCATCAGCGGCGGGATCGTGCCGTCGGCGGCGGGCCCGATGTCGAGGAGCAGGTTGCCGCCGCGGCTGACGAGGTCGATCAGCGCGAGGACCAGCTCGCGGGAGGTCTTGTAGTCGTCGGCGCGCTCGGCGCGGTTGAGGCCGTAGGAATACGCCATGCCGCGGCTCTCCTCCCACGCGTGCGCGCCGTCCTGCATGCCGGCGGTGTACTCGGTGGTGTAGTAGCCGCCGTGCTTGTGCCGGGTGTCCTTGCCCCAGCGGTCGTTGACCACGACCTCGGCGCGCGACGGCGACTCGTTGAACAGCCACGCCAGCAGCGCTTCGCTCCGCCACTCGGCGGAGGTCATCTCCCATTCGCCGTCGCTGAAGATGATCGACGGCGCGTAGCGCGTGACGACGTCCTTGAACTGCGGCGTCATGTGCTCGGCGACGTAGCGCGGCCGGTCGGTGAGCCAGAGCGGGTTGAACCACTCGTAGAGCGAGTAGTAGAAGCCGAACTTCAGGCCCTGCTTGCGCGTGGCGTCGGCGAGCTCCTGCATGAGGTCGCGCTTCGGGCCGATCTCGGCCGCGTTCCACGGCCGGCCCCAGGTGCGGGAGGCCTCGGCGCTCGGCCAGAGGGCGAAGCCCTCGTGGTGCTTGGAGGTCGGCACGACGTACTTCACGCCGGCGCGCGCGAAGAGCGACGCCCACTGGTCGGCGTTGAAGAGCTCGGCGGTGAACTTCGGCGCGAAGTCCTGGTACTGAAAATCGGCGCCGTAGTGCTTCGCATGGAAGTCGCGCCACACCGCGTCCTTCGGGTCGGTGCTTTGCACGTGGCGCCAGTACCACTCGGCGTATTCGCCGACCTTGCCCCAGGCCGGCACGGAGTAGACGCCCCAGTGGATGAACACGCCGAACTTGGCGTCGAGGTACCATTGCGGCATCGGCCGCGCGTCGAGGGAGGCCCAGTTGGCCGCATATGTCTGCGCGGGCGCCGCGTCTGCGGCCCCAGTGGACAGTGGACAAACGACAGGGGGCAGGAAGGCCAGGACAAGGATCAGGCGGCGCATGGGCGGGGTGGGGGTGACGGCAATCTGCCCGCAGGTCGCGAAATCTGAAATCTCAAATTTGAGGTCTGAAATTTCAGATTCCTCTCCCGGTCCGGCGCACGGGAGATAACGAGGCAAGCAAAGGGCCGGGGCGGGAATCTCCGTTCCCTTCGTTTGCCGTGGTGAAAATTCAGATCGGGATCTGCGAGAACTGGAGCTTGGCGGTGCCCGCCTGCTCCTGGTTCTTTTCAAGGGCGGGGTAGAAGCGGATGTCGGCGACGACCGCGGCGACGGTGGGGTCGGCCGGCTGGGTGCAGGCGGCGTCGAGGAACGCCTGCTCGGCCCGGCCCTCCTTCGTGACCTTCACGTAGTAGATCTGCTTGAGCTGATCGAGCGTGAGGCGGGCCTTCGTCTCCTCGTCGAGCCGGCCGAGCGCGGGCGCCGCCGGCAGCGTGGCGCCCTTGGCGCGGCCGAGGCGGTCGATCTTCAGGTAAAGGAACGCCTCGTCGCGCGACATCGGCACGCGGCGGGGCGCGACGTTGGTGGCGACTTCCTGGCCGCCGTTGTAGAGGCGCACCTGGCAGTCATCGACGACGAAGCCGACGGGCATCCCGGACTGGAGGATGTTGATCTTGGACGGTTTGTCCCCGATGGGCGCGATCGACTTGGCGTAGATCACGGTGCCCTCCTTCGTGCCGGGCTTGGCGTCCTTTTCATGGTATCGCACGATGAACACGAGGTACGGGCTGTTGAGCGGCGTGGCCGACGACACCTGGAACGAATAGCGCATGGCGTCGAAGTTCTCCTTGGCCAGTTCCTGCTGCAGCTCGAACGCAGCGAAGCCGGGATTGTTGAAGCCGGAGAACTTCAGGTTGTAGGAGCTGTTCTCGGCGTCGGCCGCGGCCGTCAGCGACTTCGCGCGGGCCAGCGCGAAGAAATTGGCCGCCTGCTCGGTCCGGGTGGGATCCCCGTAGGCTTGGGCGCTCGCGAGGGCCTCGCCCGCCGCCACCTCGTTCGAGGCGGTGACGGACGCGGTGATGTTGGCGTTCTGGCTGTAGGCATCCGAACCCAGCACCGCGCCGGCGCGGGAGTTGAACTGCAGCGTGGGGTCGTTGGCCTCGGTGTACGCCCGCTCGGTGACGAGGTGGTCGACCTGCGCGTGCAGCGCGGTGAGGCGCAGGCCCTGGTCGACCTTGAGGTTGCCCGAGCCCGTGCGCATCGGGATGCGGACCTCCTGCTCCTTCACCCGGATGACAAACATGCCGCCGACGACATCGAGCACGCGGTGGTATTCCTTGTCCTGCGGCACGGAAAATTCCGTGCTCAGGAAAAGCGTGTACGGTTTGCCGGCTTCATTCGCGGCGGGCGCCGGGAGGACGGACGCGAGGAGGAGAACAGGGGACAGAAGACGGACAACAGCGGGCGGGAGATGGCGGCCCGGGCTGGCGCGGAGCGAAGCAGGCAGGAAGGAAGTCTTCATTGGGAGCAGAAGGGGTTTCCGGGCTCGTGGCGGGGTGTCCCGAGCTTCGGGCAGAGAATAGCCCCGGCCCCTTCCGCTTCAAGCCCCCGCACGGGTGGGATTGCTCTCACAATAGTTACGGGGGCGGCGGGAATCTTGAAAACTGAGAATCGTGAAATCCTAAATCGTGAAATCGCAGGCAGCGGAATGCCCAGTTATTTTCAAGATTACCGATTTCAAAATTTTCAGTTTTCAAGATTCCCCCGCTTGCGAAAGGCTCGGCTCGCATGTCCGCCCCATCGCCCGCTCCCCGGAGGGAAATCGTCTGCGCCGATGCCATCGCGTGGATGCGGGCGCGCGGGCGGATCGACGGCGCGTGCGCGGTGACGTCGCTGCCGGATGTGTCCGAGATCGGCCGGGCGCTGCCGGTGTGGCGCGCGTGGTTTCTCGACGCGGTGCGGCTCGTGGTGGACGCCGTGCCCGACGGCAGCGCGGCGCTGTTCTTCCAGTCCGACATCAAGCGCGACGGCGCGTGGATCGACAAGGGCGCGATGGTGATCCGCGCGGCGGAGGACGCCGGCGCACGCGTGCTTTTCCACAAGGTCGTTTGCCGGCGTCCGCCCGGCATGCTCACCCAAGGCCGGCCGGGTTTCACGCACCTCGTCGCCGTGTCGCGGGCGCTGCAGTGTCCGGACGCGCTGCCGATCCCGGACGTCATCGTCGACGCCGGCCGCAGCCTGTGGGTGCGGGCGATGGGCGTGCGCGCGGCGGCGCACGCGGTGCGCTTCGCGAAGGACCAGGTCGGCGCGAAGGTCATCTTCGATCCGTTCTGCGGCGTCGGCACGATCCCCGCCGTGGCCAACGCGCTCGGCCTCGATGCCCTTGGCGTGGAGTTGTCCAGGAAGCGCTGTGAGCAATCCCGGAAACAGATCGTGAAGCGGGTCGATCTGGGGGAATAGCTATTACTCATCGGTTAATCGTCATTGGCGGTATCGACCAGGTTTTGGCCGGGGGATTCAAGGGAGGGCGGCACGGCTCTTCGCCGCCGCGGCGTGGAACGGAGTCCGCGCCCTGCCTGGCTCGAAATAACCGATAACGAGCAGCCAATGATTAAGAAGTCATTGCAAAAACTGTCATGGCGAGGAGGACCGGAACGGGCTGACGCAGCAATCCCGCAGGCTGGATCGCCACGCCCGGCTGCGCCGGGCTCGCGATGACAAGACAGGTTTTGAAATGAATTCTCATGACGAATGCGCCGCCTGGCGCGGTACTTCGTTACCTCAAGCCGCATTGGCTGTCGGTAGGGGGATGCGCACGCCTGACCAAAACTCCCGTCCGGGCTTTTTCGCCATCCTGGCGTCCGTGCTGGCGCTGACCGGCTGCGGGGCGCCGCCGGCGGGACGGGCGGCGCCGCTCACGTCCTCCGACCATCCCTCGGCGGCCATGCCGATGCAGGACGTGCAGACCGAGGTGACGGTCCTCGAGATGGAAAACCAGTACATTGCCGAAAAGAACTCGCAGCCCGTCCGCCCGGAGCAGGCGGAGGCCATGAAGAAACAGAAGGAGAAGGAAGACCAGGCCCGCGCGCAGGTGGAGGCGAAGAAGCAGCAGGACGCCAAGGCCGAGGTGAAGAAAAAGCCGGCCCCGCCGAAGACCGATGCCCCGGCCAAGACGCCGTGAGTATTCGTCATCACTCATTGGCCAGTCGTCATTGGCCATATCGAACCGGTCTCACGCAGAGGCGCTAGGTCGCAGAGTTCTGATCCGGGGATTGCCTTGCGTCTCCGCGTCTCGGCGCGAACCCGGGCTTGTTTCGTCGAAATGACCAACGGCCATTGACCATTGGCTGGGGACGATTTTTCTCCCCCGGATGTCTTTGCGTCAGCCTTCCGAGCGCCTGGTCCTGCTGGTCCTGGCGGCCATCCAGTTCACCCATATCATGGACTTCATGGTCATGATGCCGCTCGCGCCGCAGCTGATGCGCGAGTTGGACCTCGGGGCGGGGCAGTTCAGCGCGCTCGTTGCGGCCTACTCGATCGCCGCGGGCATCGTCGGCCTGCTGGGCGCGCCGTTCGTCGACCGTTTCGACCGGCGCACGCTGCTGCTGGGCGCGTATGCCGGCTTCACGGTCGCCACGCTGCTCTGCGGTCTCGCCTCCAACGCCCACCTGCTGCTCATCGCCCGCGCCATCGGCGGCGCGTTCGGCGGCATCTCGGGTTCGCTCTGCCTGGCGATCGTCAGCGACCTCGTCCCGCCCGCGCGACGCGCGGCGGGCATCGGCATCGTGATGACGGCGTTCGCCGTCGCGGCGGCGATCGGCGTGCCGGTCGGCCTGCAGCTGGCGCACCTGTGGGGCTGGCGCATGCCGTTCCTCATCGTCGCGGGCGTCGGCGTGGTCGTGTGGGCGCTCGTGTTCCGCGTCGTGCCGCCGGTGCGCGGGCACCTGCAGCAGGGGGAGAACAAGGGCGCGGCGTTCCGGGAGCTGCTGCGCGACGCCAACGCCGGGCGCGGCATCCTCTTCATGGCGGTGATGGTGCTCGGGCATTTCAGCATCATCCCGCTGCTGTCGCCGCACCTCGTGGGCGACCTGGGCCTGCCGGAAAAGTACCTGTTCCTGTTTTATTTCATCGGCGGCGTGATGAGCGTGCTCACGGCGCCGCGCGTCGGCCGGCTGGCGGACCGCTACGGCCGGCACCGCGTCTTCACCATCATGGTGCTGGTGGCGTCGGTGATCGTGCTGACGTTCGCCAACTCCGGGCCGCTGCCGGTGTGGGCGACGCTGGTGCTGGCGGGGCTGTTCTTCACGTTCGCGAGCGGGCGCTTCGTGCCCGGGCAGGCGATCGTGACGCTCGCCGTGCCGTCGTCGCGCCGCGGGGCGTTCCTGAGCCTGAGCAGCTGCGCGCGCGACCTGGCGTCGGGCATCGCCTCGACGCTCGGCGGCTGGATCGTGGTGAAGCAGCCCGACGGCCGCCTCCTGCATTTCAACTGGCTCGGCTGGATCGCGGTCGGCGCGGGCCTGGTGAGCATCCTCGCCGCCCGGACCGTGCACGCGAACGACAAGGGGGGCCCGTCGCCGCTGGGGGCGACGGCGGAATAGTTATCACTCATGGGTCATCAGCCGTTGGCTGTATCAATCCGTTTTAACCACGGATTCCACGGATCACACCGATTGCCGGATCAACCATCCGTGACTAGCGGTGTAATCCGTGGTCAAAACCCGGGGGTTCGAAATAGCCAATATCGATGGGCGAATGACTGATGGCGATTGGCGCTGGAGCGGATCTTACCGACGCAAGATCTGCTCCAGCGCCTTCCCCTTCGCGAGCTCGTCGATGAGTTTGTCCAGGATGCGGATTTCGCGCATGATGGGGTCCTTGATCTCCTCCACGCGCACGCCGCAGATCGTGCCGGTGACCGCCTTGCGCCGGGGGTTCGGCTTGGGCGCCTGGGCGAAGAAGGTTTCGAAATCCTGTGCCATTTTCTTCGGCAACTGCTTCGCGGTATAGCCGGTCTGCCAGCAGATGATCTCATCCACCTCGGCCTGCGTGCGTTTCTTCTTCTCGGCCTTCGCGACGTAGTACGGGTAAACGTTGGCGAACGGCGTGGTGTAGATGCGGTGCTTGGCGGGCATGGCGGGAGGGGGAAGAGAGATTCGCTATCAATTATTAAATAATGGGCATTGGCTATATCGAACCACACATCGTGCGATTCGAGCCATCGCTCCGATGATCAAGGAATCCGCCGGCCCGAAATAACCAATGTCAATTACCTCAATAATTGATAACGAATGATGCCGCCCGTCTCACGCCTTGGGCGGCATCCCGCTCATGTGGAAGAGCCCCCAGCCGTGGCCGTCGGGATCGACGAAGCTGTGCGAGTACATGAAGCCGAGGTCCTCCGGCTGGTCATAGGTCGTGCCGCCCGCCGCGAGGGCCTTGGCGACGAGATCGTCGACCTCCTGGCGGCTCGCGCAGTGGAGATTGAAGAGAACCTCCACGGCCTGGCTCGTGTCGCAGACGGCCTTGGGCGTGAATTGCCGGAACTTGGCGTGCGTCGCCAGCATGAGGTAGATCGTGTCGCTGATGACGATGCACGCGCCGGTGGCGTCGCCAAACTGCGGGTTGGGGGCGAAGCCGAGCGCCTGGTAGAAGGCCGTCGCCTTCGGCAGGTCGGCGACGGGAATGTTGAGGAATACCTGTTTTTTCATGGGGGAGGAGGGAGCGGTTCAATGCGGTAATGGGTCAATTTGGTGGAACCTGCCCTCCGGGCAGGTTGACTGACGCCGCGTTCGCACGCAGCCCGCCCGGAGGTCGGGCTCCACCTCCAATGCAGAGATTGAAACTGACCCACGACCTTCAATGCTTCAACGAACGAACCGGCTCCCGGCGGACAGGGTTCGTGCGGCGCCGGGGCTTCCGGTCGCGGCGCCGCGGGCCGGGCTCCCCCGTCAGGGCGCGCCGGCCGGGGTCGACGCGAGGTCGGGCGGGTCGTCGATCAGGGATTTGTCCGGGGCGCGCGGGCTGTAGGCCGCCGGCTTGGCGGTATCGCGGCCATCGCGCTCGGTGGGCTGGGCGGGGGTGAGGAGGAGATCCGTCTCGTTCATGCCGGAGTAGTAATGCAGCTCGAAGGTGTAGGTCACGGCCTCGGCCTTCCACTCGCCGGCCCGGAGGCGCGGCCCCCATTCGGTCGTCCGGCCGCTGGCCGCCTTCGCCCACCAGCCGGCCTGGCTTGCGGCGGGGGTCAGGGCCAGCTGGTTGCCGCGGGCCTTCCAGGTGCCGGTCTCCACGACGAACAGGATTTCCTTCTGGAACACGCTCCAGTTCTTGAGGCGGAAGCGGTAGGTGCCGTCGGCGTTGAGCTGGTATTCCCGCCGGAAATATCCGGCGGTGTACATGGGCGTGCCGTTGGCAAAGCGTCCGTTGCTCTCGAGCAGGTTGTAAGTCCACAGCCCCGCAAGAGTGGCGGGCCCGGCGGACGGGGCGGCGGCGGGCGCGGCCGGCGGTCCGTTCGCGGCGGGCCGGGCCAGGTCCAGCGATTGGATGAGCGCGGCGATGTCGTTTTGAAACTGCGACGTGTTGGTCATCAGGATCACGGCCGTGGTCCGCCCGTAGCCGGTGGCGCAAAGGAGGATGGCGCCGCCGCGCCCGCCGCGGTCGGTGTAGCTGCCGGTGCCGCTGACGATTTCCCAGCCGTTGCTTTGCGCCGGCGGGGCCAGCGTGGGTTCGCCGGCCCCGGCGACGGTGCCCTGCACCAGGCTGGCCCACTGCCGGGAGAAATTTTCCGCGGCGGTGCCGCGGGCGGGCAGCGCCGGGCTGATGATGGCCAGCGCGTAGCCGCCGGTGCGGCCGTCGGTCACCGCGAGCTGGACGCCGCGGTCGGTGGCCTGCTTCTGCCAGCCCGGGGGCACGGTGTAGGAGGTGACGTCGAACGTTTCCTTTTGGGCGAGCGCGGGGCTGCTCCCGAGCAGGACCAGGACGAGCCGGATAATCCATTTCATCGCCCGGCGGTCTACCCGCGCGCCCCCGGCGACGCGAGCCTAACGCTGCCGCGCGGCAAACGAGCGCGGACGCGGCTCAGCCGCTGCGGGTGAACCCCGGCGGTTCCACGATGACGACCTGGCGCCGGCGCCAGAGGAGCATCAGTAAGAACCCGATCGCCGCGCCGCCAACGTGGGCAAAGTGGGCGACGCCGCCGCCGAAGAGGGAGATGCCGGTGACGCCCGACAGCAGGTCGAGGCCGATCAGGATCGGGATGAAAAACTTCGCGGCGATGGGCACGGGGATGAAGAGCATCGCGAGCTTCGCGTTGGGATGGAGGAAGCCGAACGCCACCAGCAGCCCGTAGATCGCGCCGGACGCGCCGAGCGTCGGCGCGATGTAGAGGCGGTAAAGGTCGACGGCCGCCGTAGGCACCTCCGGGCCCGGCGGCAGGTCGGCCTCGCCCGAGGCCAGCATCGCGGTGATGGCCTCGGGCTTCAGGCCCGCGGCGACGAGGCGGCCGTGGAGCTCGGAGAATTCATACCAGTTGATGCCGAGCTGGATCAGCCCGGCGCCGATGCCGCAGAGGAAATAGAAGACGAGGAAGCGCCCCGCGCCCCATTCCCGCTCGAGGACCGTGCCGAAGGAAAGCAGCGCGAACATGTTGAAGAAGATGTGGCCGAAATCCGCGTGTAGGAACATGTAGGTCACGACCTGCCACCCCTTGAAGTGCTCGTTGTCCGGGAACCACAGCGCGGCGGCGGCGATGATTTGCTCGCGTCCGTGGCGCAGCAGGAACCCCGCGGCGAAGACCGCGATGTTGGCGATGAGCAGGACGAGGACGGCGCGGGACGTGTTGCGCATGGATTTAGGTTTAACCACCGAGGCACGGAGGCACAGAGAAAACGACCGAACTCTTTTGACCACGGATTACACGGAGGGGCCCTCGAACCCAAGGCTTGGGCAGGTTGGATCGTCATCCAAGGCATCGGCGGAATCCGTGGTTAAAAAGCCTTGTCTGGGATTAGGGGCTTTCCCGGATGGGCTTCGCTGGAGGTCGTTAGCAGGCGGTAAAACCCCGGGACGGGCGGAGGTTTTTCTGGCCGTGGGACGGGGCGCCGCGGGTAGGATTTCGGAGTATGTCCCGTGGTTCTCCTTTCATCGCGCTGCTCCTGCTGGTCCTTCTGGCCGGCGGGGCGGGTGGCTGCGCCGGCCAGGCGGAGCCGATCCGTCCGGTCAGCGTCCACACCGAAGACTCTCAGGCCCGCAAGGAAAGCCTGGCCGAGCAGCGCTTCCTGGTCCGGCTGTCGGGCGCGGTGCCGCGGTTCAGGGACACCGAATCCTACGGCGAATTCTGCCGGCTCTGGAACGAGTGCCTCCACGACCACCTCGCGCGCTTCCCGGAATCCGCGAGCTGAGTTTAAACACGAAGGAGCGAAGCAGCAAAGGCTCGGGCTTTGGCTGGTCGCAAGAAGGCGCATAAGGCGCAGAAACAATTCAACCCGGAGATAGGGTTCTATTTTGCGCTTCTTGCGCCTTCTTGCGGCCAATCATCCTGCCATGGGTTTCTCGGCGCCTTAGCGTCTCTGCGTGAGACTGTCTTCGCTGCTTAGCTGCTTCGTGTTAATTCACTCCACCGCGTTAATTCCACCGGACTTCTCCGCCTGTTTCACGAGCTTCATGGCTTCGGCGAGGTTGAGGTCTTCGAGTTGCTTGAAGTTGATGCAGCTCCTCCCGCACTTCACCTTGCCCAGCTGCTTCGCGTGGCGTTCGACCGAATACGTTTCGCCGCCACCGGCGCAGATGTGAAGGCTGTAGGCGGCCTTGCCCGCGCCGAGGCCGATGAGGAACCACTCGCCCTCGCGCCCGCTGGCCGAGCGGTAGCGGTATTTGCCGTAGCCGATCATCGGGAGGCCCATGGCCGCCGTCACGAACGGCTTTTGCTTCGGCACCGCCTTCACGATGGCCTGGTGCACGGCCGTCATCGCGGCGCGTTTGTCATCGGGCAGGGCGGCGAGGAATTCAGCGACGGTGGGAAGGGTCTTGGGCATGCGGCGAGGGTGCGCCCATGACGGACGCCCGGCAAACTTGAATCTAGTCTCACGCAGAGACGCAGAGTCGCAGAGAAATTCCAAAACCGGACTTTAACCACGGATTGCACGGATGGCCGATCCAGACTCCGTGGTTCAAGCTTCCATCGGTTTAATCCATGAAATCCGTGGTCAAACTTCGGCGGCCTTCGCGCCTTCGCGTGAGACCCGTCTTCCCCAACCCCGGCCCGCCGCATCAATCCGCGCGGAGCGCCTCGAGCGGGTCGAGTTTCGCCGCGCGCCAGGCCGGCAGCCAGCAGGCGAGCAAGGCGGCCACGCCGACCACGGCGCACGCCAGCGCCAGCGGCCCGGGCGCCAGGCCCTCGGCGCCGTACACCACCGCCTCCAGCGCAAACGACAGCGCCAGGCTGCCGGCGAGGCCGAAGGCGAGCCCGGCCGCCACCCACCGGCCGCCCTGCAGGAGCACGAGCCCGATGATGTCGCGTTGCAACGCGCCCACCGCCACGCGCACGCCGATCTCGCGGGTGCGCTGCGCGACATGGTACGAAAGCGTCCCATACAACCCGACGGCGACGAGGCCGAGCGCCGCGACCATGAACAGGTCGACCAGCCCGGCCACCGCGCGCTGGCTGCGCGTGGATTTGTCCACCACCTGCCGCATCGTGCGCAGGTCGCGCACGGCGAGCTCGGGATCGATCGCGGCGACCTCGCGGGCCAGCATGGGCCCGATCTGCGCCAGCGGCAGGGCGGTGCGGAGCACGAGGAACTGGCGCCGGCCCCACAGGCCGTCGAGCGTCGTGAACATCTCCGCCTGCAGCTCCTCCGTCGCGCCCCACTGCTTCACGTTCTCGACCACCCCGACCACGCGCGCGACCGACGCCGGCTGGCCCGGGCGGTTGTCGCGGATGATTTCGCCGAGCGGGCTCTTGTGCGGCCAGGCCTTGTCGACCATCCGCTGGTTGACGAGCACGCCGCGGACCTCGCCGACGCCGTCCCCGGCGCGCAGGTTGCGGCCCTGCAGCAGCCGGATGCCCATGGCCTGGAAATAATCCTCGCTCACCGACGAGCGGTCGAGCTGCAGGCGCGGCTGCGCGGGATCGTACTGCTCGTCGTTGACCAGCGCGTGGATGACGCTGCGGCTCTCCAGCGGCAGCTGGGAGGTCACGCCCGCGCTCGTGACGCCCGGCAGGGCCTTCGCGCGGTCGATCAATTCCGTCCAGAACCGGAGCTGCGCGGCAACGCTCGCGTAGCGCGGGCCGTTGAGGGCGACGGCGCCCTCGACCACCCGGTCGGTCGCGAGCAGCCGGTTTTCGTCGAGCAGCCGGAAGTAGGCGCGGGAAAACAGCATCGCGCAGTTGGCGAGGATGAACGCCAGCGCGACCTGCGCGACGATCAGGTTGCGCAGCGCGCGGTGGTTCGGCCCGGTGGCCCCGCGCCCGCCGGCGCGGATCGCGGCGGCGACGGAGGTGCGGCGCGCCGCCAGCGCCGGCGGCAGGCCCGCGAGGAAGGCGGTCAGCGCCGTCGCCGCCACGCCGAAGCCCAGGGCGAGCGGATCGAGCGCGATCGCCGCCTTGCGCACCGCGTTCACCGGGGAAAGGTCGCGGAGCACCTCGACGCCCGCGCCGGCGAGCGCGATGCCCACCGCCGCGCCCACGACGGCCAGCACGAGGCTTTCGGCCAGCGCGAGGGACATCAGTTCGCCGCCCGACGCCCCGAGTGCCACGCGGACGCCGAACTCGCCCTGGCGCCGCGCGCTGCGCGCGAGCAGCATGCTGGCGACGTTGCCGCAGGCCACCAGCAGCACCAGCCCGACGGCGCCGAACAGCAGCCAGACCTGTTTGCCGAGGCCCTGCGTCATCTCCTCGGCCAGGGAGCGGACGAGGAAGGGCTTCGCGACGTTCGAATTCGGATACCGTTGCGCGAGGCGCCCGCCGATCGCCTTGATCTCGGCGTCCGCCTGGGCGACGGTCACGCCCGGCTTCAACCGGCCCAGCCCGAAGACGTAGTAGCCGTCGCGGATCGTGCGCTCCGCGGCCGTGAACGCCCGCGGCGTCCACAGCTGGCAGTCGGTGGCGATGAGCCACGGGCCGGCGAATTCGAAGCCCGGCGGCATCACGCCCACCACGGTGGCATCCTGGCCGTTGAGCCGCAGCTTGCGCCCGATCGCGTCCGGCGCCCCGCCGAACCGCTGGCGCCAGAGCCCGTGGCTCAGAATCACCACCGGCGGCGCGTTGGGCTCGTCGTCGTCCGCCTCGAACAGCCGCCCGAGCAGCGGCGCCACGCCGAACGCCCGCAGCACCTCGTGCGTGCCGGCCACGCCCATGACCGACTCGCTGTGGTCCAGGCCGACGTTGACCGGGTCATTCCGGTAGAGCCCGAACTCCGCGAAGCTCGCCGACTCCTTCTGCAGGTCGAGGAAATCGCCCGGCGCGAGCGGCAGCCCCTCGCCGGACCAGACGTCCACCAGCTGTTCCGCGCGCGGGTAGGAGAGCGGCGCGAGCACCAGCGCCCGCAGCACGCTGAACATCGCCGTCGTCGACCCGATGCCCGCCGCGAGGGTGAGGACCGCCACCAGCGAAAACGCCCACGACCGCGTGAGCGAGCGCACCGCCAGCCGCAAGTTCGGGAGCATGGACCGACTATGATGCCGCTTCGGAAAATCCCAACTTCAAACCAAGCCACGCTCATGACCATTTGGAACCTTCCCAACCGCCAATCCGTCTCACGCAAAGCCGCGAAGCCGCGAAGAATTCTGTTCGGACCTTTGCGGCTTGGCGCCTTTGCGTGAACCAATGCCTCGGAGGGTTAACTACCAAGGCATGGAGACACCGGGAAGACCGCTGACTTGGGTTGGCCGCAAAAAAGCGCAAAAGGCGCAGAAGGAATTCATCCCGGATCTGGGTTCTATTTTTACGCTTCTTGCGCTTTCTTGCGGCCAATCAGTCCGGTCTTGGATTTCTCTGCGGCTCCGCGGCTCTGCGTGAGACTGCCTTGCCTGCGTGATCTGACTGATAGCTGATGGCTGAACGCTGATCGCTCAGGCGATTCGATCCATCGCCGCCTTGATCGCCTGCAGGTAATTGGGGTGCCAGAGCTCGTGCTCGGCTTCGGGGACGACGGTGTAGGTGTGTCGCGCGTAGAAATCGCGGATGGCGGTGGCGCGGCGGTGCATTTGGGCGTCCTCGGTGGCGCCGACCAGGATGTCGGCCGGGGTGGCGGCGTTGCCGGTGCGGTACGAGACCATCCAGCGGACGGGCTCGTCGTCGTCCTCGAGGAAGAAAGGCGAGATCGAGCCGAGGATCAGGTGCCGGGCGCGCAGCGCGCCGAGATGCGAGTAGAGCGCGCCGAGGGAGAAGCCCATCACGACCTTGCCGGCGGTCTGGGCGTCGACCTGGGGGAACAGGGCGGTCGAGCCGAAGTTCGGCTGCCGGCCGGCCCACTCCAGGCGGACAAATTCCGTTTCCCAGCCGCTCGCGTGGATGAAGTCGACAAACGGCTGGAAGCGGCGCTCGGCCCCCGGCATCGGCGGGACAATGGTCAGCAATGGCATGCGCGCTGGTATGGCGAGATGACAGAAAACGTCAAACGGCGGGACGATGCGAGTGGGTTAGCCAATCCCACACCCCACAACCCGACACCTTCGGCTCGGCCGTCCGGTCGGTCTTCCCGTGGGTTGACGCGGGGAAGCGGGCCTGACACACAATTTTCAACGCTGCCTTGGGCCGGGCAGCGACGCTTGCCCAACCGTCGCTATTCCTGCCCTTGTATGTTAAGCCCCACACATCTGCGCTGCTGCGTCTTAGCTTGTGTCTTGATGGCGATCGCTGGATGCGGCGAGCCGAGAGCTGAACATGATCGGTTGGCGCAAGAAAACGACAGTCTCAAAAAAGAAGTTTTGAGGCTTCGTACCGAGGTCGACGAATTGAGGAATGGTGCGGAGCGTTTGGTCGCTCAAGTCGAGCGGGAGTATCAGGCTAAAAATTATGGGGCGACGAAGCAGGCAATTCACTCCTTAGCGACCCAGCATCCTGAATCCCCTAAAAACGCTCAGTTTGTGGCATACCTTCAAGTCATCGAGAAAGCCGAACAAGAAGAGCAGGCGAGAAAATTTGCTGCAGAAAAGGAAGCCGAAGCGAAACGAATCGCTGAAGAAAAAGAACGAAAGCGCTTAGCCAACCTGAATAACACCGGAATGTGGCGCGTTGGACAATATGTGGACGATTTCGGCAATAAAACCAACAAGCGGTACGTTCGGAATAGTTCTCTGATTCAGGGGGCATTTAGTAACTCAGCCACGCAAGATTCGGCGCTTAACGTGCTTTTCCTCATCAACTCGAAATCTGAAGTAGCGATCCAGCTCTACAAATATGCTGGGGACAATCCGGTGAAGGCGATCGGATCGGAGGAATACAGAGTAGCCGTACAGGACGGGCAGGGTGAGAAATATTACTTCAAGGCCACAAATTATTCGGACCGTCTTTCTCTCGAACTAGATAAAAACACGGCCGAAGCACTCTACAGGGCCTTTCTAAAGGGCGGTATTATGAAATTTAGAATTACAGAGGTGCGCGACACCACGTCCACCTATGCTTTTGATTTCATTCCCGATGGCTACGAGAACGCGATTCGCCTTCTTTCTGAGCCAGCCAAGAAATAACCAACGTCGGTTCGGTTAATGTTAATGGCAGCATCAGTGACACCATCCTTTCGCCGCCCAAATCATCATAAAGACCACCATGGAACCAAGTGATGCCGTTAGATACGGTATGAAAATTCGTCTCCGGCATATCGGCAACCGTGGGTTCTTGCGATCGGTGGCTAAGAATTACCGGCATCCACGTGGTTCTGAGCAGCAAATTGTAGGCACAGCACCGACAGATGATCGACACACTTGGTGGATCGTGAAACCGGCTCATGGCATTCTGGCAAGTCCAGGACTGGGCGATGAGGTTAGTCGTGGAAGCGTAATTCGATTAGAGCATGTCACCACCCATCGAAACCTTCACAGCCATACGAGCCGCTCGCCGCTGACCGGCCAGCAGGAAGTCACTGCTTATGGAGAGATGGGCGAGGGCGATGCTAACGACAACTGGCGGGTAGAACTGGATGACAATTCAGGAGGCAATCTTTGGCTTAGAGGCGTTCCTATCCGACTGCGATTTAGCGACACGAACGGGCGCCTCCATTCGCATTTTCACTCCGATCCTGACCTGACTGCGGGTATGAATGAGGTTACGGTCTATAGCGGAAGCGATGCCAATGATCTCTGGCAATGTGAGGATGAAGAGCCCGAGTCTTCTTCTACAGAGGATAATTTTATGGGGACCCAGCTGCGGCTTAACCGTACGGTGGAAGCGCCCGAGGGCTGCCTCAATACTCATAAATATGCGGAGATCTTGGCCGCTTTTCTGACGGGAGCGGATCGCGGTGAGTTTTGCTTCGCGCTGTTTGGCAATTGGGGTCGAGGCAAAACTTATCTGATGGATTTGCTAGCAGAGAGCTTGAAGACGAAAAAACCGGCTCAAAAACAGGTGGTCTTCAGCGCTTGGAAATATCCTACCACGCCAGAAGTCTGGGTGCACCTTTACGAAAAAATTGCCGAGGCCGCAGAAGACACCAATTGGTTTCTCGCAACCCTTCGAAACATCCGGACCGGCATCGCGCGACATGGGAGCGGCCGGCTGTTACTTGCAGCGTTACTTTTCACGATCACGATGTTGCCCAAGTTCTATTTCAGTGAGCGTCTTTGGCATCTTATATTTCCAGTCCTCGGTATCGGCGGGCTGATCTGGCTCTTTGTACTGGCAGAGGGTATTCATGGCACGATCAACCGTTTGTGGCGTGAATTCTTAACAGTCACGAGGCATGGAGAGAAATTGGGTCTACAGGCCACCATTGGCAAAGACTTGACCGCGTTACTGGTGGGCTGGATGCCGAAAAAGACACCGCTGGGCTGGCTATTCTGGGTCGCTTATCTTCCGCTTGTGGCCGGAGTTGCTTGGTCGACTTATCATTGGCTCAATTTTTTAACAGCCGACTCTCCTGTCCAGGGGTTCAGCGCGTTCATTTCCGTTGTGACGGGAATTGTAGGAGTAGCCTTGGCGTTGGCGGTCTCCTTTATCCGGTTTGCACCGATGCGTGTTGTCCTGGTCGTTGACGACTTAGATCGCTGCTCACTTGAGCATCTGCTGCTAATCATCGAATCCATTAAGTTGTTATTGGAGGATCAGAAAATCCATGAACGCTTGCAGGTTGTAATGTTGTTGGAAGAGGGAGTTCTGCAGGCGGCGATCAAAGTCAAATACCAGAAGCTGCTCGAGGCCCCTAAAACAGCCCTCTCGATGTCTGCAGAAAGAATCGTTCGAGAAAAATGCGAAAAACTCTTTAACGCGCACCTGCGTCTCGAGGCTTTAACTCATGCGGAGATCCGCGATGTCTTTTTCAGCATTGGCGCGAACAGTACAGTCGAAGCGCGTGATGCCCGTGAATTTGGCCGGCAAATTGATCGATCTGGACGCGCTTCGGGAAATTCAGGGAAAGCAAAATCATCTTCAGATTCGATAGTACATTCGTCAGGCGTAACTGAGTCCAAGGATAGCCAGTCCACCAATCTGCTAGAAAATGGCCGGATAACACTATCACGAGCCGAACAACGTTCGCTCTGGAAAGCCATGCGCAATGCTGGCCTGCGTCAGGTGGGATTTGTCTGGGCCCCCCGCACCATCCGCGCGCTCACTTTCCGCTACCAGCTCGCACGAATGATTTTAGTCTCCCTTGACCTACAGTTCTCAAGCAAAGAACTAGCTGAAGAGCTGGTCAACTTTATGGTCGATGGGCCGACACCGCCGCGCGATGATGAAAAGGGGGTCGTCAGTATTGTCCGTCAGGTTTCGTGACGACGTTGCTGGAAGACCGACGATGCATCCTGCAGTAAGCGATCTGAGCCCGCAGAGACGCGAGTTTCCCTCAAACTAGCTTCAGGCGTCGCCGGGCTTCGTTAGCCAATTCATTGAGGCCGATCCGAAGGGCCGATCCGAAGGGGTCGGCGCATGTGGTCTGTGGTAATGCCCAAGCAACCTGCACGGAGTGCAGGTTCCACCATCTAGATCAGATTCAGTTGTCTGCGCGCTTGAGTCGCTAGTTCGTTGAAGCGGGCTGCGAGCTCCGGCTTGCGGTAGTCAGTACCATAAGTCGGGACAACGGCTGGAATACCCGATGTCAGGTGCGGGAAGCATTCCTTGATGACCTTGAGGACGATATCTACGGAGACGGAGGCGCCGGGGGACGCGCCGAGGAGGGCGGACATGGATTTGTCGGCGGACGTGAGGACTTCGGTGCCGAAGTGGACGATGCCGGCTTCGCCGTCGGTCTTCTTGATCGCCTGGACGCGGATGCCGCCGTCGACGAGCTTCCAGTCCTTCGCCTGGGCGTTGGGGTAGAAGATGTGCATGACCTTCATGCGGTCGGCCATGCTCTGCGTGCCTTGCTGGAGGAGGTAGCGTACGAGCGGGATGTTGGTGGCGCCGATCTTGAGCAGCGTGCCGAGGTTGTGCGGTTTCACCGAGCGCGGGAGATCCGTCCAGCTGCCGGTGCGGTGCAGGAAGCGCGTGGTCCACGCGGCGAACGGGCCGAAGAGGAGCGTCTTCTTGCCGTCGAGCAGGCGGGTGTCGAGGTGCGGCACGGCCATCGTCGGGGCCTCGGGCAGGTTCTGCCCGTACACCTTGGCCTCGTGCTTCGCGACGATCGCGGGGTCGTCGCACACGAGCCAGTGGCCGCCGATCGGGAAACCGCCGAGGCCCTTCGCCTCGGGCAGGCCGGCTTTCTGGAGGAGCAGGATGCTGCCGCCGCCCGCGCCGACAAAAACAAACTTAGCCTTACGTTTCGTCACCTCTCCCGTCTTCCGATTCTTCACCTCAACCTCCCATCTCCCATCTCCCAACTTCTGCAGGTCCACGACCTGCATGCTGGCGGTGACCGAACAGCCGTCCTGCTTCGCCAGCCACGCGAGCAATTTCCGCGACACGTTGCCGAAGTTCACGTCGGTGCCGAGGTCCATCTTGGTGGCGGCGATGGGCTCCTTGGGATCGCGGCCCTCGGTGAGCAGGGGCGCCCAGCGGCCGATCGTCGCGTGGTCGGTGGAGAATTCCATCGGCGCGAAGAAGTGGTGCGCGGACATGCCCTTGAAGCGGTCGCGGAGGAATTCCACCTGGTCCGCGCCCTTCACAAAGCTGATGTGCTGGACCGGGTTGATGAATTCCTTGGGGTTTGCGATCATGCCGCTCGCGACGGCGTGGCCCCAGAACTGGAGCGATTGTTCGAACTCCTGGAAGATATCGATGAGCTTCTTGACGTTGACCGTGCCGTCCGGCTCGCGCTTCGGCGTGTAGGAAAGCTCGCAGATGCCCGCGTGGCCCGTGCCCGCGTTGTTCCAGCCGTTGGACGACTCGTAGGCGAGTTCGTCCGCGGCCTCGAAGACCTGGATCGAGAGCGCCGGGTCGAGGCGCTTGAGCAGCGCGCCGAGGTTGGCGGACATGATGCCGCTGCCGATGAGGACGACGTCGGGATTGTCGGAAGAAGAAGCGGAGAGCATAGAGCTTAGAGCTGAGAGTCAGATTTCCCGATCAGGGGTCTCGCGCGAAGGACGCTAAGGGCGCAAAGGGGTGGATTCAGGGAAAGGAAAGACTTGGCGTACTTTGCGACCTTGGCGTGAGGAAATGAATTTAAGGAGGGGATTAACCACGGAATACACAGAATACACGGAAAGGGACCTTACAGGAGGTAACGGAGGGAACAGAGATGGGATGAACCACAGAAGTCACAGAAGAGGATTTGGTTTTCACAGAAGGTAACGAAGGTAACTAAGGGTTTTAGAATTCTGACTTCGTTTCCTTCGTTAACTTCTGTGAGGTCGTGGTTCGGCTTCTGTAGTTAACCGCGCTTGGAGAGGACGGTCTGTTCGTAGCGGGCGACGTCTTCCAGCCAGTCGGCGCCGGCCGGCACGTCGGCGCGTGCGCACAGCTCGTCCCAGACCGCGCCCCAGGGCAGCGAGCGGTTGAGCTCCATGTAGGCGAGGCGCTCGTGGCCGCGCAGGACCTCGCCCTGGCGCTCGAAGGCGCGGATCAGGTCGAGCAGGCCGCACAGGATCGCCTGGCGGGTGGCGCGGGCGCCGGTGAGGTAGGCGCCGAGGCGGTTGATCGAGGCGTCGAAGAAATCGAGCGCGACGTACACCCGGTCCCAGACGTCGCCGCGGGCGATCTCGAGGAAGAGGTTGCGCACGGCGTCGTCGAGGATGACGACGTGGTCGCTGTCCCAGCGGATCGGGCGGCTGGTGTGGAGGAGCAGCTTCTTGTGGAACTGCAGGTGGGCGGAGACCTTGTCCGCGACCGACTCGGTCGGGTGGAAATGGCCGAGGTCGAGGCAGAGCACGACATCGCGGGTGAGCGCGTAGTTGCTGTAGAATTCCTGGGAGCCGACGACGTACTCCTCGGAGCCGAGGCCGAAGAGCTTGCCCTCGACGGCGTCGACGACGTGTTTCCGGCTGACGGACTTGTCGGCGAGGATGCGGTCGAGGGAGTCGACGAGCTTCTCGCGGTTGAAGAAGCGGTCGCCCGGCGCGTCCTTGGCGCCGTCGGGGATCCAGTGGTTGATGACGCAGGGCGACTTCAACTCCTTGGCGAAGTGCTGGGCGATGCGGCGGCAGGCGCGGCCGTGTTCGATCCAGTACTGGCGGATCTCCTCGTCGCCGATCGAGAGCGTCCAGCCGTCCTTGGCGTACGGGTGGGCGAAGTAGGTCGGGTTGAAGTCGAGGCCGACCTTCTCCCGCTTGGCCCAGTCGAGCCAGCGGCTGAAGTGTTTCGGCTCGAGCTTGTCGCGGTCCATCTGCTTCGCGCCCTCGGCGTAGAAGGCGTGGAGGTTGAGGCGGTGCCGGCCGGGGAGGAGCGCGAGGACCTGCGAGAGGTCGGAACGCATCTCGTCGCCGTTCCGGGCGCGGCCCGGATGGCTGCCGGTGGCCATGATGCCGCCGGAGTCGACGGCGCCGCCCGCCGGGATCTCGAGGCCGCGGACGTCGTCGGCCTGCCAGCAGTGCAGGGAGATTGGGATCGAGAGCGCCTGCTTGATGACGGCCTCGGTATCGACGCCGTGATCGGCGTAGCGGGCCCGCGCGAGTTTATAGGCGGCGGAGATGTTTTTCGAAGAAGGCATGGCGAGGTTTTTTAACCACTAAGGTTCACTAACCGGACACTAATGAGGATTTTTGATTAGTGGCTTTCAGTGTGGATTAGTGGTGAAGCGCTTTGGGCTGGTAGATGGTTTTCTTTAGCGAAGGGGAGAACGCCTCACGGAAGGCGGCGAGGTTTTTGACGGCCTTCAGCGCGATCAGTTGATTCGCGAGGTTGCCGACGACGGAGCCTTCGAGCGCGAAGGAGACGACGGGCAGGCCGGAGGCGTTGGCGGTGGCCTGGCAGAGGAGGGAGTTCTTCGAGCCGCCGCCGACCATGAGGATGCGCTTGAACGTGCGGCCGGAGAGTTTTTCGAAGTCGCGGATCGCCATCGCGTGGCCTTCGCCGAGCGAGTCGCAGATCAGGCGGACGTAGCCCGCGAGATTCTTCGGGAGCGGGAGCTTGCGGCGCTTCAGCTGGGCGTCGATGGCGGCCTTCATCGACGGCGGGTTGCCGAATTCGGCGAAGCGCATTTCCAAAATGTAGGGCTGCCGCTTGTCGGCATGCCTGGATTGCGCCGACGTTCGCGGCCCGGCGGCGAGCGCCGGCCCTACACAAGACAAAGCAGCGGCTTGCTTGATCAGCTTGGCCCACTCGGCGTCGTTCTTCGGGCGCTGGGCGAAATCCTTCATCGTCTGCTCGAGCATCCAGAGGCCGATGACATTCACCAAGGGGCGGTACTCGCCGCGGCCGGTGCGGTCGTTGGCGATGCGGGCGGTGAGCGCCTCGGCGCCGAGCAGGGGGCGGTCGCTCTCGAAGCCGACGAGCGACCACGTGCCGGAGCTGAGGAAGATATCGGAGCCGTCCGCCGCGGCGGGCATGGCGTCGTAGGCGCAGGTGGTGTCATGGCCGGGGACGGCGATGACCTGGGTGTCGGCGAGCGCGGGTAGGGCGGTG
>JBEHYX010000062.1:0-23412 GCA_048497945.1 Verrucomicrobiota bacterium
CTCGCCGGCATGTTCCTGTTCGCCGGCTGCGAAAAGTTCTTCGAGGTTTTCGTTTCCGACTCCGCCACGCGCCTTGCCTACCAGCTGCGCGACGAGGCCGCCGCGATGCGGCGCGCGGGCGAGACCACCCGCACCTTCACCCACGTGCCGAAGGCGTGGCCGGACGGGCTCACCGGCGACTACCGCGTCGAGTTTGTCGGCGCCGCCAGCCAGGCGGACGGACGCCTCGGCCTCATGACCTCCAAGTCCTACGACGGCCCGCTCTGGAGCCGCACCACCTACCATCTGAACTTCGTCCGCGTGGCGGGAAGGATGCAGGTCTCGCACCACAAGGGCGAGCCGACCGTCGTCACGCTCGAGCTGCGCGACGGCACGGTCTGGGTCACGGCCCTGAAGTAGTGCGCGGCGCACGGCGCCGGCGGTCAGCTTTCAGCGCTCAGCTGTCAGCCCATGCCGGTTGTTTTCAGGCTGAGCGCTGAAAGCTGACCGCTGATCGCCCGATCCACTCCGGGCTGTCCGACCCCTTTGGGCTGGCATCGCAGGCGTTGACGATTTTGCGAGTCAGGTCAGGCTCGCCGGTGTCGATTAGATGGGTTCGCCGTTCCCCTACGCATGAAACCCCTCCGGTTCAGCCTCCAGACCCGCCTCGCCGGCACCTTCGCCATCGTGCTGGCGATCCTCGGGGCCGGCATCTGGTTGCAGGAGACCCGGGACAGCGAACAGAACGAGCAGACGCGGTCCACCCTGGCGCAGGAGCACACCATCCTGCTCGACAAGATCGTCCGCCTGATGGGCAACCCGCTGCAGTTCTTCGTCAGCGACTACGCGCCGTGGGACGACATGGTCGGGTTCGTTAACTCGCCCGAGAAGGACTGGGGCAACACCAATGTCCACGACCCGCTCGAGAATTTCAAGATCGAGGCCGTGTGGGTGCTGCACGCCGACGGCAGCCTCGTCTATGCCGCGCAGCGCGGCGACGGCCGCGGCCTGGAGGCGCTGAAGCCGCTGCCCCTGCCACCCGAGGCCGTGCAGTCCCTCATCGCCCAACCCCGCACGCTGCATTGCTTCGCCCGCACGCCCGCCGGCCTGCTGGAGATCCGCGTCGAGCCGATCCGCACCGCCGCCAACATCAACCGCCTCGATGCCGGGTCCGGCTGGCTCGTCGCGGGGGAACTCTGGGATGCCGAGCGCCTCGGGATGCTCGCCAGCCTCGTGAACGCGAAGATCTCGCTCGCCCCGCCCGACGCGGCGGCGGCCGATTCCGACCCGCACGTGCTGCACCTCGCGCTGCCGCTGCCCGACTGGAACGGCCGCCCGCTCGAGGCGCTCGCCGCGGATTTCGCCCCGCCGGCGCTGCTGAACCTCGAGGAGGACCGCGTCACCGACCTCGGCGTCTTCATCTTCTGCGGCACGGCGATCCTCGTGACGCTGCTCCTCACCACCTACCGGTGGCTGGTCCGCCCGCTGCGCCTGCTCACCACCAGCCTCGCTCAGCACGATGCGCGGCAGCTGTCCGCGCTGGCCTTCACCAGCCGCGAATTCGACGATCTCGGCCGGCTGATCCAGCGGTCCTTCGCCCAGGAGCGCGAGCTGCGCCAGGCCTTCGAAGCCTTCAATGCCATCGATGACGCCGTCTTCATCGTCGACGCCGCCACCCACGGCATCACCTACGTCAACGCCGGCGCCCTGCGCCTGCTCGGCCGCCCGCGCGAGCAGGTGCTGGCGGCCCCGCTGGCGGATTTCCTCCGGCCGGAAACCGATCCGGCAAACGCCGCGCCGGCCGGCCCCGCCAACCCGCTGCAGTATGCCCGTGTCGTCCGCGAGGGAACGGAACTCGAGCTCGAATGCCGCCGGCATACGCTGACCCCGGAAGGCCCGTCCACCCACTACGTCGTCGTCGCCCGCGACATCACCGAGCGCCGCCGCCAGGAAAAGCAGCGCCTGCGCGCCCAGCGGCTCGAGAGCCTCGGCGCCCTCGCCGGCGGCGTCGCGCACGACCTCAACAACATGCTGACGCCCGTCTCGCTGCTGCTCGACGAGATCAGCGACCCACACAACCCCGTGCCGATGGACCTCATCGCCAGCGTGCGCATCAGCGTGAAGCGCGCCGCCTCGATGCTGCGCCAGCTGCTGACCTTCGGGCGCGGCGTCGAGGGCGAGCGCAAGCCCGTCGCGATCGCCGAGCTCTGCGCCGACCTCGGCCGCATCATCAACAGCACCTTCCCCAAGGCCATCCACCTCGAACTGCAGGTCTCGCCCGACATCGGCGACGTCCTCGGCGACTCCACCCAGCTCCACCAGGTGCTGCTCAACCTCTGCGTGAACGCGCGCGACGCCATGCCCGACGGCGGCGTGCTCCACATCCTAGCCAGCCCGCTGCAAATCACCCCCGACAACCTCGCCCGCTGGCCCGAAGCGCAGCCCGGCAACCATGTCCTCCTCGAGGTGCGCGACACCGGCACGGGCATCCCGCCGGAAGTCGTGGACCGCATCTTCGAGCCGTTCTTCACCACGAAGACGGCGGACAAGGGCACGGGCCTCGGTCTGTCCACCACGCTCGGCATCGTGCGCGGCCACGGCGGCAGCATCGTGGTCGAGAGCCAGCCCGGCGAGGGCACCGCCTTCCGCATCGCCCTGCCCGCCGTCCCCGGCCGCCCGAGCGCGCACCACGACGATGTCGCGCCCGATTTCTCCGCGGGCGGCCGCACCGTGCTCGTCGTCGAGGACGAGCCGCTGGTCGTCCGCACCCTCCTGGCGCTGCTGCTGCAGTCCGGCTGGAAGGTCGTCACCGCCTCCGACGGCGCCGCGGGCCTGGCCACCTTCAAGGTGCACCGCGCGGACATCGCGCTCGTGCTCTCGGACATCAGCATGGCCGGCATCGACGGGCTCGAGATGCTCCGCCAGCTGAAGGAGCTTGCGCCGGAGATCCCGCTGGTCGTGATGAGCGGCCGCATCGACGAGCGCCAGCAGCTCCGCATGAACGAGCTCAAGCTCCGGCACATCGTCCACAAGCCGTTCACGCGCACGGAACTGCTCGCCGTGCTGCGGCAGGCGCTGGCGGCATACTGAAGTCCCAAGCCCCAGGCCGCGAAGGAGCCAAACCGATCCCCGGTTGCCTTGCCGCGGGGTGCTCCAATCGACCGCTCAGCGCTCGAGCAGAAAGTGCCACTCGGAGCCGTTGTACTGGAAGTTGCCGGTCGAGGGGTTGCCGTCGTCGATCAGGGCGTCGAGCTTCGTCACCTGCGCCACCGTGGCGTTCAGGTTGTAGAGCGTGATGCTTTTCAGGCCGGCCTCGTTGTCCCACTCGTACCGGCCGCCGAGCGGCGTCGGCTGCGTGAAGGTGTTGGGCAGGCGGCCGGCCAGTTCCGTCGGGATCACGCCCGGGGCGACGTCGGCCGGCCACGCGCCCTGTTCAAGCAGGTAGGTGTCGAAGGCCTGGGCGAAGACCCGCAGGTCGTTCGCCATGCGCGAGAGCTTCGCCTTCTCGCGTACGCGCTGGAACGCCGGGATCGCGATCGCCGCGAGCAGGCCGATGATCACGACGACGATCATGATCTCGACCAGCGTGAACGCGCGGTCGCGGCGAACGGGGCGGGCAGGCGGCAGGGCAATCACGCCGCCACGATAGGCGCCGGGCCGGGCCACCGACCAGCGCGGAAGATGCAAAACCGGGTAAATGACACCAGCTCATGGGAGCCCCCCGCCTCCGAGCCACATGTCATCTATTGGATGACATGTGGCTCGGAAGCGGGCAGAAATTTCCCCGGGCTGGACAGACTCCGCGATTGCCACGCGCAGGCGCGCCCGGCAACTTCCCCGCGCCGGAATTCCCCGGTCACCTCAACTCATCCCGTCAGCTCTCCATATCTTCCCCCCGGAAGATGGGCCATGGAGAAAACCAACATCCTATGTCCGCAATGCGGACAGCGGCTTGCCCAGCTTGTGGGCAAGGTCGGACAGCGCCAGCGGCTACATCCGCTGGGCGGACTTCGCGTACGCACCGCGACGAACGCCCTCGGCGAGGAACTCGCCTGGATCCGCTGCCCGAAGTGCAAGACCGACAAGTCGGTGAACCCCGCCCACTGGGACGCGGGAGGATCCTGACCGCCGCCCGCTGCCGGCCGCGGATTCAGGGCCGGATCGTTTCCACGAAGACGAGCCTTCCATCCTTCACCGCAATGATGGCCGCTTCCTTGTCGGCATCGCGCGCGGCGTTGATCGTGGTGCGGCCGGTCACGCCGGGAAAATCCTTCGTCGCCGCCAGCGCCGCGCGCAGGGCCGCGGGCTCGGTGGTGCCGGCGCGCGTCATCGCGTCGGCCGCGAGCTTCACCGCATCGTAGGTCAGCGCCGACAGGCCGTTGGGCACGGCGCCGTGGCGGTCCCGGTACGCGGCCACGAACGCCCGCGAGGCCTGGCCGGTGTTCTCGGTCGCGAAATGCGTCGAGTAATACGTGCCTTCCAGCGCGGCGCCGCCGATCTCCAGCAGCTGCGGCGCCTCGAAGCCGTCGCCGCCGAGCAGCGTGACGTCCAACCCGAGCTGCTTCATCTGCTGCGCGACGAGCCCCGCCGCGACGTAGTAACCGGGCAGGAAGATCGCGTCGGGCTGCGTCGCGCGGATCGCGGTCAGCTGCGCGCGGAAGTCCGTGTCGGCGCTGTTGTACTTCTGGGTCGCCACGATCTCGCCGCCCTGCGCGGTGAAGGTCCGGGCGAAATACTCCGCCAGCCCGGTGGAGTACGGCGCGGAGGCGTCGACCAGCAGCGCGGCGCGCTTCAGGTGCAGCCGGCGCCGGGCGAAGGCGGCGATGACGTCGCCCTGGAACGGGTCGATGAAGCAGACGCGGAAGATGCAGTCGCCGACCTGCGTGACCTTGGGGTTGGTGGACGCCGGCGTGATCAGCGGGATGCCCGCCGCCTGCGCGACCGGCGCGGCCTCGAGCGTGCGGCCCGACGAGCACTCGCCGATCAGCACCGCCACGTGGTCGCGCGCGATGAGCTTCTTCGCCGCCGTGGCCGACTCGCCGGCGACGGAGCGGTTGTCCTCGACGACCAGTTCGACCGGGCGGCCCAGCACGCCGCCGGCCGCGTTGAGCTCGTCGATCGCCAGGCGCGCGCCGTTGAGCGACACCTCGCCGAACGACGCATCGCGTCCGGTGATCGACATGTAGAAACCGATCTTCACCGGCTCGGCCGCGACCGCAACGCGGGCCAGCACGAGCAGGCCGAAAAGGACGGATGAAAATTTCAGCGGACGCATCAACCCGGACCAAAACAGATTTGCCGCCGGGCGGCCACCCTTCACTTTGGCGGGATCATGAAGGCTGTGCCTGCCCTGCTCGCCCTGCTTTGCGTCGTCCCGGTGTGGGCCAAGGAAAAACCCGGGCCAAAGGACCCCAAGGTCGTCCTCGAGACCTTCCGGATCAACACCGACCCGATCAGCTCCTTCGCGTTCGATCTCAGGATCTACTCCGATCCCAAGACCAAGAAGGTAACCCGCATGTTCGTGGGCAGGGTGCAGTCGGACACCGACGCCGAGCGGCTCGGCCTGCGCGAGAACGACGAGATCATCAAGGTCGACGGCATGGAAGTGAAGGGCATGGAGGCGCGGCTTTCCCAAGGGAGCCAGCTCGGCGCTCTGTTTCTCAACCGCGAGCCCGGCGAACCGCTGAACCTCGAGGTCATCACCACGCGCACGGTGAAGCTGACGGTGCGGGCGCAGAAGATCCATCCGGGTTCGCTGCCGCCCTGACGTGCCGATGAGCCCGGCGCCATTCCGCCTCCTCGCCGTTTCCGGCAGCCTGCGCGCCAAGTCGGTCAACACGGCCGCGCTGCTCGCATTGCAGTCGCTCGCGCCCGCCGGCGTGACGGTCACGCTCTACGCCGGCCTCGGCACCCTGCCCCATTTCAATCCCGACCTCGACGTCGACCCGCCGCCCGCGCCGGTGGCGGCGCTGCGCGCGGCCGTGGCGTCGACCGATGCGCTCGTGATCTGCTCACCGGAATATGCGCACGGCGTCCCGGGCGCGCTGAAGAACGCCCTCGACTGGCTCGTGAGCTTCGAGGGTTTCCTGAACAAGCCGGTCGCCCTCATCAACGCGCGGCCCGGCGCGGAGCACGCCCTCGCCGCGCTGCGGGAAACGCTGTCCGTGATGAACGCGCGCCTGCTCGACGCCGCCAGTGTGACGCTGCCCCTCGCCAGCAACACGCCCGACGCCGCCGCACTGCTCGCCAACCCCGCCGTGCGCGCGCAGCTGCAAGCCGCCCTCACCGCGTTCGCCGCCCGGCGCTGAACCCGCCGGAACATGTCATCTATTAGATGACATGTGGTTTGGGCCGGGCGCCGAAACGAAGCCCGGCCTCAGGGCGCGAGGTATCCGCGCAGGAACTGTTGCACGTCGGCGGGAACCTTGCGCGGGAGATTGGGCACGACCCAGCTGTAGAGCCGCTTGATCTCCCACGTGCGGAAACCCGTGGCCGGCTTCCCCTCGGTGGCGGACGTGCCGGTGAAACACTCCATCTCGTGGTCCCGCACCGCGCGCACCAGGCAGTCCTTCAGCACGAACTCGAAGGCGGTGATCCGCCGGTCGGACCGGAGGCGCCAGACGTTGAGGCAGGACTGCCAGCTGCTGGCGTACTGCTCGGGCAGGAAGCCGGAATCGTCCGGTTCGGTTTTCCGGAAGCTCGGCTGCAGCGTCGCGCCGAGCGCGACGACCTCGAGGAACTGGGCGTAGCCCTTCTCGATGCCGAGGTCCTCGATCTCGTGCTTCAGGCCGCAGGAAACGCCGTCCGCGTTTTCGCGCAGGTTCACGATGCGCGACGGGATCACGAGGTCGATGTCCTCGAGCTTGAGCTTCAGGTCGCAGGCGTCGCCCTTCGTGGCGCGGACCGACGGCGCGAGCTGCAGGCGCGCGCCGACCTCCGAGCAGTTCACGAGCCGGCCCTTCCAGTTCCAGTTGGCGCGCTTGCCGCCGAGCAGTTCGCCGTGCTCGTCGCGCCCGATGAAGCTCAGCATGCTCTTGAGCGGAAAGCCCTCGCCGATCGCCATGCGCTGGCCGCTGCGCCGCTCCTCGGCCACGGCGTCGTCGCCGGTCTCCTGCAGGATACCTTTGAAAAACTGCATCGGCGCGAGGTGGGATAATTCCCGCCGGCCCAACCCGGCATGGGTCGCGCCACCGGGAGGGGTGCAGCGGGGTTCTACCCCGCGCCTTCCCGAGGTCAACCCCGCGCGCGGCGGCCGGCGCATTTGGCCGTCAGCCCGCCCGGTAATGGTCCACGGCGCGGTAGCGGCGGGCCGCGAAGCCGAACGCCAGCGCGGCGGCAAAGGCGAAGACCGCAAAGAAAAACATCTGGAATGCCGTGACCCCGAAGCCCGTGGCCTGGATGGCGTTGGTGACGGCGCCGTTGCGCACGCCGGCATTGACGACCAGCACCCAGAGGTTGCCGATCGTCACGGTGAGGTTCCAGAAGCTCATCAGCACGCCTTTCATGGCCGCCGGCGCCTGGCTGTAGGCGAATTCCAGGCCGGTGGCCGACACCAGCACTTCGCCGAGGGTCAGCAGCGCGTAGGGCAGCACCTGCCAGCCGATCGAGATGGCGTGGCCGCCATCGAGCGCCAGCTGCATGCCGCCGACCACGACCCAGGCCAGGGCGCTGAAGACGATGCCGGCCGTCATGCGCCGCAGCGCCGTCATCTTGTAGCCCCGCCGCTTGAGCGCCGGGTAGAGCACGAAGTTGTTGAGCGGGATCAGCAGCATCACGAGCAGCGGGTTCAGCGCCTGCATCTGCGACGACTCGAACCACGCCGGCTTGGTCATCGCGTCGGCCTGCAGCACCCAGGTCGAGGCCTTCTGGTCGAAAAGCGACCAGAACGGCGTCACCAGCGCGAACAGCACCAGCACGCGCAGCACGGCGCGCACGCCCTCGATCGCCTCGTCCGGATGCTCGCCGCGCGCCGACTCCAGCTGCCGCCACATGCCGATGCCGCCGAAGAGGAGGATGGACACCAGCGCGGCGCAGAGCGCGATCACCACGCCCAGCGACGGGATCAGCAGCAGCGACACCACCGCGGCACCCACGGCCATCGCGGTGTACACCCGGCCGCGCGGCGACGCCACCAGCGTGGTATGCGCGATCTCGAGGAACGAGTCCGGCTCGGGCGGCGTCGGCGGCACCATCACGTAGCGCCGGCGGCCGAGCCACAGCACCACGGTGGAGACAAGCATGAGCACGCCGGGGATGCCGAACGCGATGGCGGGCCCGAGCTGCTTGAGGAAGACGGGCATCAGCAGTGACGCAAAGAACGAGCCGAAGTTGATGATCCAGTAGAAGGCGTCGAACACGGCCTTGGCCCGGTGCTTGTTGGTCCGGTCGAACTGGTCGCCGACGAACGACGCCACGCAGGGCTTGATGCCGCCCGCCCCGAGCGCGATCAGCCCGAGCCCGGTGTAGAAGCCCGCGCGGTTCGCATCGAACAGGGCGAGGCAGAGGTGCCCCCCGCAGTAGATAAGGCTCAGCCAGAAGATCGTGTTGTACTTGCCGAAGAACCGGTCGGCCAGCCAGCCGCCGAGCAGCGGGAAGAAATACACGCCGATGACGAAGGTGTGGAAGACGTCCTTGGCCGCGCCGGACCGGTCCGCCTCCGGCAGGTGCGTGAGCAGCGACGTCACGAGGAACACCGTGAGGATGTTCCGCATGCCGTAGAAGCTGAAGCGCTCGCAGCCCTCGTTGCCGATGATGAATGGAATCTGGCGCGGGATCGGCACTTTGCCGGGACTCGGGGAACTCATGCGAGGCCGCCACGTTGGGAAGCCCGCGCGGAAAGAGCAAGGCGGTCCCATTCGGGGATCCCGATTGGCCTGGTCATCGCGAGCCCGCCGCAGGCGGGCGTGGCGATCCAGCGGGATAGCTTCCGCCGTCGCCGAGCCGAGGGCGGACAAGTCGCCGGCCCGCCGGGCGGGCCTCCTCGCAATGACAAATCCGGACGGCACCCGCCGGCGCGGCCGGGAGGAAGACCCCAGCCGGCGGATGCAAACCCGCTATACGGGCGTGAATTTTCCCCCGAACCGCGCGGCGGTTTATGACATGGCACCGGGGCTGCTTGCGCCGGCCTGACCTCATGCCTCCCCTGCGCCTGCTCCCCGCCATCGACGAAATCCTCAAGGCCATCCGCCGGAAACAGAGCCTCGACGACGTCCTGCACCTGATCCTCGGGAAGGCCTGCCAGCTCGCACAGGCCGCGCACGGCTCGTTCGCGCTCGTCGACCACGAGGCGCGGCGGCTCACGCTCTCCAACGTGTTCGGCTCCGACTGGACGACCAAGAAGCGCCTGTGCCAGCTCGAGATCGGCCAGGGCCTGACCGGCAAGGCCGCCGCCACGGGCGAGCCGATCCTTTGCCGCGACACGCACAACGACCCGAACTACTTCGAGCTCTTCAGCTACGTGCGCAGCGAGCTGGTCGTGCCCGTGATGGTGAAGGACCGCGTGTGGGGCGTGATCAACATCGACGGCCCGGTGCCGGACGCGTTCGACGACAGCACGCTCGAGCTGCTCGTGGTGTTCGCCGAGCTGGCGTCGTCGGCCATCACCTTCCAGCTCGAGGTCGCCGACCAGGACCGCCTCTACCGCAAGCTCGTCCAGTCGGAGAAGCTCGCGTCGCTCGGCGAGGCGCTCGCGGGCATCGCCCACGAGATCAACAACCCGCTCACCTCCATCCTCGGCTTCAGCGCGCTGCTCGGCCAGGCGCCCGGCCTGGCCCCGTCCGAACAGCGCGCGGCCAACGTCATCGCCGCCGAGGCGCAGCGCGCCGCCGGCCTGATCCGCGGCCTGCTCGACTTCTCGCGCAAGGAAACCGGCGCCCGCGAGCTCGTCGACGCCCACACGCTCGTGCAAAAGGCCGCCAACCTGAAGCGCTACCAGCTCCGCCAGAGCAACGTGAAGCTGCAGGTCAGCCGGCCCGAGGAAACCTGCCCGGTCTACGTCTGCTCGCAGCAGATCACGCAGGTGCTGCACAACCTCATCACCAACGCCGAGCAGGCGATGCCCAAGGGCCGGACGAACGGCCAGGTCCGCATCACGCTCGAAAGCAACCCCGCCACCGTGCGGATCCTCGTCGCCGACAACGGCGCGGGCATCCCCGAGGCAGTGCGGGAAAAGGTCTTCGACCCGTTCTTCACCACCAAGGCGCCGGGCGAAGGCACCGGGCTCGGACTCTCGATCTGCCACACGATCATGGCGGCGCACGAGGGCACGATCCAGCTGACCGACACCTCGGCCGGCGGCACGACCTTCGCGCTCGAGCTGCCGCGCGCCGACCCGGCGGCGCTGAGCCGGCCCGAGAGCGCCCCGCCCTTCCGCCGGCCCGAGCCGGGCGCCGCCCCGGCCGAAGCGGCCGCGCGCGTGCTCATCGTCGACGACGAGGCGCACATCGCCGAGGCGCTGTCGGCGTTCCTCGCGCAGCAGCGCTACGAGGTGCGCACGGCGCCCAACGCCATCACGGCGCTGGAGCTGCTCGACCGCGAGGCGTTCGACCTGGTGCTGAGCGACGTCCGCATGCCCGGCATGGACGGGCTCGAGTTCCACGAGGCGGCGGGCCGCCGGCACCGGCGCTACAAGCAGCGGTTCATCTTCATGAGCGGCTACCTCATGCATGCCCGCGTGAAGGCGCACCTCGCGGCCACGGGCCTGCCGTGCATCGAGAAGCCGTTCTCGTTCGACGAGCTCCGCCGCACGATCGCGCGGCACCTCGAGGTCGTCGGCCCGCTGGCGCGGGCGTCGCAGGTTTGAATATTATTGTAGCGACGCTCCATGAGCGCCGATTTCCCAAGCCGGCGGTCATAGACCGCCGCTACAGGAACCGCCCGAAATAAAACGATGGACCGCGGCGCGGGCCGCGATCCACCGGTTGAATCACAGACGTCGGATCAGGAATTGGATTCCACGAGTTCGACCGGGAGGACGATCTTGCTCGGGACGGCGACGCCGTTCTTCTTCGCCGGCGTGAACTGCCACTGCGCGACGGCGGCCACGAGGTTGCCGGTGAGGTCGCGGTCGGCGCGCGAGACGACCTTGATGTGGCTCGGCTGGCCGTTGGCGTCGACCGTCATGCTGAGCGTGACGGTGGCGCCCTCGAGGCGGCGCGAGAGGCCGGTCGGAGCGACCATCCTGGCGACGACCGGCGCCTCGAAGGCGACGGACTTCGTCACCTGCTGGTGCGCATCGGAAGTGGTGGCGAGGGCGGAGGCGGAGAAAACACCACCCAGCAGGGCGGCGGAGAGAATGATTTTCTTGAGGTTCATGGAGACGATAACCCCGCGAGGTGCGGGGAAGTTTCAGGGTTTATGTTTTTTGTTGGGCGCCGCGGAAAAAATTTCCCGCGACCTGCGTGCCACCTTTGCAATGCGCGTGCCAACTTTCCGCGCGCGGCGTTAAGCGCTGGTTGCAAGCGACAAACAAATCGCGCGCGAATTCCGCGCGAATCCCGCCGGCGCTTTTCCTGCCGAATCCGAAATCCGTTTTTCCCACGCGCGGGATTTTTCCGGTGACAAACGCGCGCCACGTGCAAATTTTCTTGCGACTCAAAAAATCCACCCGGCGGCCGCCGCTCGCCGCCCGCGCCCCAAAAGACACTTCTCCCCATGGTCCTGAAGCCCAAGTCCGCCCGCTCCATCCTGCGCCTGCAGGCGATCGGCTTCTCCGTCCTCATCGGCGCCATCTGGCTGGTGGAAATCCTGCACATCCCCCACCTGCTCTACGGCGTGGCGGCCGACTTCAACCTGCCCCGCGTGCTGCTGCGCACGTGCTTCGTGGGCGCGATCTGGCTCGGCGTGCACCTGACCACGCGCCGCCTGCTGCGCCGCCTGCACGAGCTCGAGGAATTCCTGCTCGTCTGCAGCTGGTGCCGCCGCGTCGGCCATGACGGCGACTGGCTGACGATGGAGGAATACTTCGGCTCGCAACTGGCCCGCGAAACCTCCCACGGCATCTGCCCCGCCTGCGCGGAAAAGCAGTTCGAGGAGCACCGCAAGGTGGTGCGCGTCAAATCGGGCGTCTGACACGCGGCGCGGCGCGCCGCAGCACCGGGAGATGACCCCGGCTGCCGCGGGGTTGCCTTCGCCCGATGACGTGCGTTCACCCGCGGCGCGGCATGCGCCGCCTGCGTTGCCGTCCCCGCGAGGCTGCATTTCGGCAGTGTCCTAATTTGCATTGTCATCGCGAGTCCGCCGTAGGCGGGCGTGGCGATCCAGCTGGATTGCTTCGTCGCTTCCGCTCCTCGCAATGACAAATTAGGACACTGCCTGCATTTCCTGCAACTTGCCTTGCCGTTCCGGGGTTTTAGGCTCGATCCGCTTTCGCGCGGGGCTCCCTGCGCGCCCGGTTTCCCAACCCCATTCCCCATGCTCCAAGACCTGCGTTTCGCCTTCCGCATGATCGCCTCGCACCGCTGGTTCTCGCTGGCGGTCATGGTCACGCTCGCCCTCGGCATCGGCATCAACACCACCGTCTTCACGCTGGTGAACGCCGTCCTGTTCAAGCCCGTCCCGGTCCCGGGTGGCGACCGCATCGTCACCGTCGCCCACTACAACCCCGCCCAGCCACGGCAGCGCATGAATATCGCGTGGCCCGACTACCTGGAATACAAGGCGCAGAACCGCTCCTTCGAGGGCCTCGAGGCGATCGCCTTCAACGAGACCATCATCAGCGAAGCCGGCAACCCGCCGGAGCGCTTCCGCCTGGCCCGCATCACGACCGGGCTCTACACGCTGATTCCCGTGCCCCCCATCCTTGGCCGGGGATTCACGCCCGCCGACGGCCAGCCCGGCGCGCCCAAGGTGATCCTGCTCGGCCATGGCGTTTGGAAAAACCGTTACGCCGGCGATCCCGCGGTCATCGGCCGCACGGTCCGCGTCAACAACCAGCCGGCCACGATCATCGGCGTCATGCCCGAAGGCTTCAAATTTCCCAACAACGAGGACCTCTGGATGCCGCTGGTGCCCGACGCGGACCTGGAGAAGCGCTCCAGCCAGTGGCTGCAGCTCTTCGCCCTGCTCAAGCCCGGCACCGGCATCGCCGCCGCCAGCGCGGACCTCTCCGTCATCGCCAGCCGGCTCGCCGCGGCGCATCCGGATACGAACAAGGACACCGCCGCGCTCGTGCGGACGTTCCACGAGACCTACAACGGCGACCAGATCAAGCTGGTCTTCCTCATGATGCTCGGCGCGGTCGGCTTTGTGCTGCTGATCGCGTGCGCGAACGTCGCCAACATGATGCTCAGCCGCGCTGTCACCCGCGGGCGCGAGATCGCCGTCCGGGTCGCCATGGGCGCCTCCCGCTGGCAGATTATCCGCCAGCTCCTGGTCGAGAGCGTGCTGCTGAGCTCGCTCGGCGGCCTGCTCGGCTTCGGCCTCGCCAGCTTTGGCGTGCACGCCTTCGACCTCGCCTCGCGCGACGTCGGCAAGCCGTACTGGGTCATCTTCGACATGGACTGGCGCGCGGGCGCGTATTTCGCCGCGCTCTCCGTGCTCAGCGGCATCATCTTCGGGCTGGTGCCCGCATTGCGCGCATCGCGCGTCGACCTGAACACCGCGATGAAGGACGGCACGCCCGGCGGCGGCAGCCACCGGGGCCGCCTGACCGGCGCGCTCGTGGTCCTGCAGTTCGCGCTCACCGTCGTGCTGCTCGCCGGCGCCGGCCTGATGGTGCGCAGCTTCTTCGCCGCGCAATCGCTCAACGCCTTCGTGCGCCCCGAAAGCCTCTTCACCGCCCGCATCCAGCTGCCCGAGGGCAAGGGCGAGCGTTATGAACAACCCGAGTCGCGCCGGCAGTTCTACGAACTGCTGCTGCCCGAACTCCGGGCGCTCCCCGGCGTCACGCAGGTGGCCGCCGCCGCGAGCTTCCCCGGCCTCGGCGCTTCCCGCAACGGGCTCGAGATCGAAGGCCGCCCGAATTCCGACCCGAAGCAGCCGCCGCGCGCGTCGATGATCGTGCAGACCCCCAATTACCTCGCGGTCCTGGGCGTGCCGCTGCTGCAAGGCCGCGGCTTCACCGAAACCGACGGCGATCCCGGCAAGGAAGTCGTGGTGGTATCGCGTTCCTTCGCGGCGCTATATTGGCCCGACACGGACCCGCTCGGCAAACGGTTCCGTTTTCTCGACAATGACAAACCGCGCGCCTGGCTGACCGTGGTCGGGGTCTGTGCGGATCTCGTGCAGGACCCCAACGAAAAGAATGCGCTGCCGCTGGTGCATGTTCCCTACCGGCAGGAGCCGTGGGGCTGGATGGGGCTGTTGCTCCGTTCCGCCGGCGACCCGTCCGCACTGGCCGGGCCCGTGCGCGCCACGGTGCAGAAAATCGACGGCGACCTGCCGCTCTTCGAGGTGCGGACCCTGTCGGCGGCCCTCGCGAAGCAGCGGTGGTTCCTCAGCGTCTTTGGCACCATGTTCTCCGTGTTCGCCCTGACCGGGCTGTTGATGGCGTCGGTCGGCATCTATGCCGTCGTGGCGCAGCACACCGCGCGGCGCACGCGCGAGATCGGCATCCGCATGGCGCTCGGCGCCACGGTCGGCAACATCGCCCGCCTCGTGCTTTCGCGCGGGCTCTTCCAGCTCGGCGCGGGCCTTGTCCTCGGCCTCGCCGGGGCGTTCGCCGCCACGCAGGGCATGGACAAGATCGGTTTCCTCATCGGCACGTCGGCGCACGATCCCGTCGTGTTCGCCAGCATCACCGCCCTGCTCGGCCTGATCGGCGTCATCGCCTGCTGGCTTCCCGCCCGCAAGGCGGCCCGGATCAACCCGACCGAGGCCTTGCGTCGCGAATGACGCTCACGGCGCGGTGCGCGCGTCCTTGAAGAACGTCAGCTTGCGCTCCTCGAGCCAGCGCAGGCGCGCGCCCAGCCAGGCGCCGTCCTCGTCGGCGCGATAGACGAAAAAGTCCGAGCGGCGGTTGGCGGCGGCGAGGTCGCGGGTCTCGAGATAACTTTTGATCCAGAGCCGCTTGCCGTCGGCCACGATCGCGGCGTAGCGGTCGGGCTTGAAATTGCCCCACACTACCAGGGCCGCGCCCAGCACGGCCATGCCCGGCAGCAGGCGCAGCGCCGGCGACAGCGATGCCGCCCAGGCCTCCGCCGCCAGCGCCACCCCGACAATCCCCGGCAGCAGGAGCGGCAGGTAGCGCCACATGAACGCCGCCTCGATGCCGGCCGGCAGGCGGCCGACCGCGGTGAACGCGCCATAGACGAGCGCGGTGCCGGTGAGCAGCAGCACGGGCGCCGCGGCTGCGGACGTGCGCCGCCACACGCCGTGCAGCGCCCAGGCGAAGGCCGCGAGCACCAGCGCCAGCGCGCCGCCGCCGATCGCGAGCGAGCCCGCCGAGATTTCCCGCCAGCCCGCCAGGCTCGCATACATCAGCGCGAGGAAGCGCGGGTAGTCCGAGATCCGGTCCACGGGAAAACGCCAGTTCGGGACCGCCGGCTGCCAGACGTAGCCCAGCGCAAACAGCACGACCGCGACGGCGAAACCCGCGAGCACGAGCCACCGCGCCCCACGGGTGTCACCGGCCGCCGGCCGCACCGCGCGCAGCACCGCCAGGCCGCCGCAGACGAGAAATGCGCAGGCCGCAAAGCCCGTGAACAACGCAAAGAAACCGACCGCCACGAGCAGCCCCGCGCGGCGCGGCGCCGACGGCACCGTCCAGGCCAGCGCCAGTCCCAGCGTCAGCAGCACCGGCAGGATGCCGTGCGCGATGTTGGCCGTGAGGAGCATCGTTTCCCAATTCACCGTCGCCATGAGCAGCAGCGGGAACGCGGCGTCGCTCCACGCCAGCCGGCCGCGCAGCCGCCACGCGAGCGCGACCGCCGACAGCGCGGCCAGCGCGAGGATCACGCAGCCCGCCCACGCCTCCGCACGCACGTCCCAGCCGGTAGCATTGTAGAGCACCCAATTGACGAGGCCGCCGAGACCCTGGCGGTGCGGCCCGTGCTGCAGGTCGAAGCAGGCCCACGGGCCGGCGCCGGCGAACATCGGCTTGAGCAAATCCCACTGGTCCTGGAAAGGCAGGTTGACCGCGGTGGCGGCGACGAGGCTCGCCAGCCGCGCGAGCGCGAGGGCGAAGGCGGCGCCGACGGCGGTGAAGGCCAGCAGTTCCCGCCGGCGGGCGGGAATGGCGGCGGGCGGGGCATCCATGCGCCGCAGCCAGCCAATTGTGCGCAGACGTGGCGAGTCGGAAGTGACCGGGGCCCGTCATTGCGAGAAGCCCGCTCTGGCGGGCGACGAAGCAATCCAGCTGGATCGCCACGGCACGCTTCAGCCGTCGCCGAGCCTAGGGCTGACAAGTCGCGCCCGTCGCGAGGACCGAAACGCGCCGCTCAGCCCGCGAACTTCTGCAGGAAGTTGCGAACGTCCTCCGGCACCGCGGAGCCGATGTTCGGCACCACCCAGTGGAACAGGCGCTGGATTTCCGCGGCCTGCGCGGCGGGCGCCGGCACGGCGGTGCCGGCCTCGTCGGACTCGAAGAAGTATTCCAGGTTGGCGCGGTCGCTGAGCCCGCGCACGCGATAGCCGCGCAACCGGAAGTCGAAGGCCACGACCGAGCGGCCCGCGTGGGCGCGCCAGACGTCGAGCCGGCAGGTTTCCTCGCCGACGTACTGCTCGACGAGATAACCCGACACCTCGTCGGGCTGCGTGGGCTTGGTCGGCTTGAGCAGCGCCCCGAGCGCGACGAGGTCGATCAGCTGGCGGTAAGCCTGGCTGTTCTCGTCGTTCGCGAGATGGACCTTCATGCCGTAGAGGAAGGAGTCGGAACGGTGCGTGATGTGCGCGATCTCGGCCGGCACGACGAGCACGTAGCCCTCGAGGTCGAACTTCAGCTTGCAGGCGTCGCCCTTGTGCGCGTGCACCGTGGAGGGCACCTGCATGCGCGCGCCGCTGATCGAAAGGTTGATGAGCACCCCGCCCCAATCCCGGCCTTCCCCGTTCTTGAGCAGGTTGCCGATCTCATCCCGGCCGACCGTGTTGAAGGTCGTCTTCATCGGGAAACGCGGCGTGATGGCATAACGCTCCCCGCCGGCCCGCCTCTCGGTTGGCGCGTCTTCCTTGGATGTCCCAAGAATTTTCTTGAAGAACAGCATGGGCTTGAGGGGTTTGCTTCCGTGCCTGTCCGGCCCGGAACATACCTCCACGGCACAATGGGTCAATTCTTGAGCGAGACTGTTCCGCCGATCACGGCATCGAGCCGCGAAAGCAGGTAATCGTGCCACGCGCCGCGGCGGCGGCACGTTGTCGCCGGACCGAATGCATGATGTCCGCATCATTTCCGTTCGTGCAGAACTCGATGTTGAAGCAGCCGCGCAGCTCCGGCGTGTCGCGCGCCCGGCCCGTCGGTGCGGCAAGCCGGTTTCCGTGGCGGGCCCGGGGCATAATCCAACGTGGGACCGGCATCGGGAGTTGCGCTCCGTGCCATGTTGCCTCTCCTTGGAGCCCTTCATTCCCATGTCCGCCAAAGTCGAAAATGTCGTCATCGTCGGTACCGGCTGCGCCGGCCTCACCGCCGCCATCTATACCGGCCGCGCCAACCTGCAGCCCCTCGTGCTCGAGGGCACCCTGCCCGGCGGCCAGCTCACGACGACTTCCGAGGTGGAGAATTTCCCCGGCTTTCCCGAGGGCATCGACGGCTTCCAGCTGATGCAGAACCTGCGCAAGCAGGCGGAAAAGTTCGGCACGCGCTACGAGAGCGGCACGGTCGTCGGCCTCGACACCTCGGCCTGGCCCTACACGATCGAGCTCGCCGACCGCGCGATCAAGGCGAAGACCATCATCGTCGCCACCGGCGCCTCGCCGCGCCTCACCGGCATCCCGGGCGAGAAGGAACTCTACGGCGGCAAGGGCGTGACCACCTGCGCGACGTGCGACGGCGCGTTCTACCGCAAGATGGAGGTCGCGGTCATCGGCGGCGGCGACAGCGCGGCCGAGGAGGCGCTGTTCCTCACCCGCTTCGCCAGCAAGGTTTACCTCGTCCACCGCCGCGACACGCTGCGCGCCTCGAAGATCATGGCCGACCGCGCCACCTCGCACGAGAAGATCGTGCCGGTGTGGGACAGCGTGCCGGTCGCCGTCGAGGGCGTCGCGCAGGGCGCCGTCAGCGGCCTGCGCATCAAGAACGTGAAGACCAACGCCGAGAGCGTGCTGCCGGTGAAGGGCATCTTCGTTGCCATCGGCCACATCCCGAACACCGCGCCGTTCGCCAAGGCCGTCGACACCGACGACCAGGGCTACTTCATCGCCGCCAGCCACAGCCAGGTGAAGACCAAGACCCCCGGCGTGTACGTCGCGGGCGACTGCGCCGACCACCACTACCGCCAGGCCATCACGGCCGCGGGCATGGGCTGCCAGGCCGCGATCGAGGCCGAGCGCTGGCTCGCCGGCAAGGAAGCGTAAGGCAGCCGCGGCTCGCACCGGACCGGCGCCCGGCCGGTGAAATTTCACTCGCAATAACCTTGGCGACGATGCCGCGCGCGCGGCATCGTCGGGCGAAAATATCCCGATGACTTTCCCCGCCCACACGCCCACCTGGGGCCTCTACGAACGGCTGCTGCCCGCCGAGATCGAGGGCATCGCCGCCCGCACGCCGGTCGCCTACCTCCCGTGGGGCGCCCTCGAGTACCACGGCCGGCATGCCGCGGTGGGCCTCGACGGCCTGAAGGCGCACGGCCTGTGCGTCGAACTCGCGAAAGCCGCGGGCGGACTCGTGTTCCCGGCGGTCTACATCGCCGCCAACACGATCAAGGAGGCCAAGGACCTCGCGCACCGCCGCCACTCGCTGAACTTCAAGGAGGAAACCCTCCGCCTGCTCGCGCGCGAGCACCTCCGGCAGCTGGCCGACGAGAAATTCCGCGTCGTGTTCCTCCTCGCCGGCCACGTGGGCCAGCCGCACTACGACATCCTCAAGGACGAGGCGCAAAAATTCAACGCGGCCCAGGCCGCCACCCGCGCGATCTGCACCTCGGAAACGGACCTGCTCCCGAAGGAGCTCGTCATCGTGAACCACGCCGCGCTGGGCGAGGTGTCGTTCCTGATGCACCTCCACCCCGATGGCATCGACCTCTCGCGCCTGCCGCCGGACCGCGAGCCCACGCTCGCCGACGACGCCGTGTGGGGCCCCGATCCCCGCGCCGCGTCCGCCGAAAAGGGCCGCGCGTACACCGCGGCATTCGTCGAAGCCGCCCAGGCGAAGATCGCCGCCGCGCTGCGCTGATTCCTCCTTTCGCCAATGTCACGTATTACGTGACATTCATTCCCCGCTTTCCCCCATGAAATACCGCACTCTCGGACGCACCGGCCTCAAGGTCAGCGAGGTCAGTCTCGGCACCTGGGCCTTCGGCTCGCCGTCGATCTACGGCGCCGTCGGCGCCGGCGACGCCAACCGCGCCATCCGCGGCGCGCTCGACGCCGGCATCACCTTCTTCGACACCGCCCCGCTCTACGGGACGAAGGAAGCCGACGGCATCGCCGAGGAGGTGCTGGGCCGCGCGCTCGGCGCCGACCGCGACCGGGTCGCCATCGCCACCAAGTTCGGCCGCTACCACTCGCGCGTGCACACGAACGAGCTGTTCGACGGCGCCACCGTCACGTGGTCCGTCGAACAAAGCCTGAAGCGCCTCGGCACCGACCGCCTCGACGTCCTGTTTTTCCACTCCCCGACGCATCCGGACAAGATCCGCGACGACGTGTGGGGCGCGCTCGACGCGCTGAAGCGCGGCGGCAAGGTGCGCTTCGTCGGCACGTCCACGGGTTTCATCAAGGACACGGGCGAAATGACAAAGGCCTGGGCGAAGGACGGCCGCATCGACGTCGCCCAGATCGCCTACAGCCTCACCTACCGCGAGTGGGAGCCAATCCTCAACGAGCTCGGCCGGCTGGGCGTGGGCATCGTCGCGCGCGAATCGCTGGCCAACGGCTTCCTCGCGGGCGTGTTCACCAAGGACACCGTCTTCCCCGCCGGCTCGCTGAACTCGCGTTACTCCCGGGAGGAGGTCGCGGAGCGCGTCGCGCTCGCCGACCGCTACCAGGCGCTGCTCGTGCGCCGGGACGTGCGCTCGCTCGCCGCCGCCGCGATGCGCTGGGTGCTCGACAACCCGAACGTGTCCCTCGTGCTCTCCGGCTCGAAGCAGCTCGCGGAAATCCTCGACTGTGCCGCCGCCGCGGATGCGGCGCCCTACTCCGCCGCCGAGCTCGCCCAGGCCCGGACGCTGCATACGAAGGATTTTTCGCCGGCGTAATGCCGGCGCGCCCGCACCGCGCGCGTCTCCCTGCAGCCGGCGAAGCGCCGGACCGGCTGGATTGCGGGCTGCGCCAATCCTCGGGGAACGGCTGGCCCGCCAGCCCCGGCGTCGGCGAAGGCTGGACGTACCGGCTGGTCGCGGCATAAAGCCGCTCCTGCATGAATAAGCGGGAACTGCGGAAATGGTGGACGCGTTTCGGCGTGCCGGCGGACGTCGCCGCGCGCGGCGCCAGGCGGCTGCAACGCGAAGCGCGCCGCCTGGTCCTCATCGGCCGCGCAAGCGACGACGGAAAAATCCTGCGCCTCGCGCCCTCCGCAGCGCGCGCGTGGCGGCGCATGGAGGCCGCCGCGGCGAAAGACGGGGTCACGCTGCTGCCGTTGTCGGCGTTTCGCAGCGTCGCGCGCCAGGCCACGATCATCCGCCGCAAGCTGGCCCGCGGCCAGCAGATCGCGGACATCCTGCGCGTCAGCGCGCTGCCCGGTTGCAGCGAGCACCACACCGGCCGGGCCCTCGACCTCGGCGCGCCCGGGCACCTGAAGCTGGAGACGACTTTCGCCCGCACGCCGGAGTTTCGCTGGTTGCAGCGCCGCGCCGGCGAATTCGGCTTCCGCCTGAGCTATCCCCGACATAACCCGCACGGCATCAGCTACGAACCGTGGCATTGGTGCTGGCACCGCCGCCGGCTTCCCGCCGCGCCCGGTTGTTAAAATCCTCAAGGGTGGACCGGAGCAGCCGATGAGCACGGTGACTCCCCTTATGTCCCTTAAATCCACGCTTATGGCGGCAGGAGTTGTCCTGTCGCTTTTTTGTCTGTCTGCGTCCGCCGCGGACAAGTCCGCCTATTCCTTTTTCAACCGCACGCCCGCCAGCGAACTGCGCGAGCTCACCACGGACCGCCCCGACCTGACCGAAAGCCCGATCACGGTGGACGCCGGCTGGTGGCAGGTGGAGTCGGACATCGTCACCTATACCCGGGACCATGACAAATCCGGCGGCAGCGATGTGAAGGCTTCCGCGCTCGGCCTGGCCACCATCAACCTGAAGGTCGGCCTCACGAACAACATCGACCTGCAGACCGTGCTCGAGCCGTGGACCCGCGTGAAGGTCGACGACAAGATCAACAGCATCCATGGCTCGGTCAGCGGCTTTGGCGACATCACGTCGCGCCTGAAGATCAATTTCTGGGGCAACGACGGCGGCAAGACCGCCTTCGCGCTCATGCCCTTCGTCAAGTGGCCCACCAACCAGCACGGCCTGGGCAACGATTCCGTCGAGGGCGGGCTCATCGTCCCGCTCGCCATCTCCCTGCCCGCGGGCTGGGACCTGGGTGTCATGACCGAGATCGACATCGTCCGGAACGACGCGGACGACGGCTACACCGGCGAATGGGTCAACACCGTCACCCTCGGCCACGACATCACCGAAAAGGTCGGCGGCTACCTCGAGCTGGCCACCACCCTCACCCATGGCCGCGACCTCGCCAGCTTCGACTGCGGCCTCACCTACGGCGTCACCCGCGACGTCCAACTCGACTGCGGCGTCAACCTCGGCCTGACCAAGGCCACCGACGACGTCACCGTTTTCGCCGGCGTGTCCGTGCGCTTCTGATTTTTCCCGCCATGAAACTCTCCGTCAGCCACAAGGTTTTCAGCCTGACCATCGCCGCGACGCTCGTCTTCGGGCTCGTGCTCACCGGCGTGTTCCGCCAGTTCGGCGTCATCCGCACCAACAACGACCGCGTGCTGCTCCTCGCCAATGCGCTGCAGACGCAGCAGTACGCCGACATGATGCATGACGCCCTCCGCGGCGACGCCACCGCCGCCATCCTGGCCGCCCAGCACAAGGACGAGGACCAGATGAAGGAGGTCGACAACGACTACAGGGACCACGCCGCCGAGATCCGCAGCCGCATGCAGGAAAACAAGCGGCGCGACCTCGGGCCGCTCGTCGGGCAAAAGCTCGCCGACATCACCGCCCCGCTCGAAAGCTACATCACGATCGTCGGCGAGACCATCGCCTACGCCCACAAGGACGTCCCTTCCGCCGAGGCCAATTTCCCGAAGCTCCAGAAATCCTTCCACGAGATGGAGGACGCGCTCGCCGCCCTGAGCGACACGATCGAATCGGTCGCCAAGGAGGCCAACGCCGCCAGCGCCGCCAGCCTCGGCAGCTTCCTGCGCGATGTCGCGATCATGTCCGCCATCGCGCTCGTTGCGCTCGTCGTGCTCTCGCTCGTCATCGCCCGCAGCATTCCGCGCCCCTTCGCCGCCATCATCCGCCAGCTGGGCGACGCCGCCGAGGGCAACACCGAGTCCTCCCGCCTCATTTCCGAAAACAGCAGCTCGCTCGCCAACGGCGCCTCCTCGCAGGCCGCCTCGCTCGAGGAGACCAGCGCCTCGCTCGAGGAGATCTCCAGCATGGCGAAGAACAACTCCGAGGGCGCCGGCCGCGCCAAGGACCTCGCCCAGCAGGCCCGCAAGGCCGCCGACGCCGGCACGCAGGACGTCGAGGCGATGAACCACGCCATGGCCGCGATCAAGGCCTCCGCCGACGGCATCGCGAAAATCATCAAGACGATCGACGAGATCGCGTTCCAGACGAACATCCTCGCGCTCAACGCCGCCGTCGAGGCCGCCCGCGCGGGCGAAGCGGGCGCCGGCTTCGCCGTCGTCGCCGAGGAAGTTCGCGCGCTCGCCCAGCGCTCCGCCACCGCGGCGCGCGAGACCGCCGAGAAGATCGAGGACTCCGTCACCAAGAGCCGCCACGGCGCCGAGGTTTGCGCCAAGGTCGCCGCCGGCCTGCAGGAAATCACCAGCAAGTCCCGCCAGGTCGACGAGCTCGTCGGTGAAATCGCCCGCGCCTCGTCCGAGCAGACCACCGGCATCTCGCAGGTCAACCAGGCCGTCAGCCAGATGGACAAGGTCATCCAGGCCAGCGCGGCCAAAGCCGAGGAAGGCGCCAGTGTCGCCGAGGAACTCATCGCGCAGTCCGCGAACCTGAAGAGTTGCGTCACGCAGCTCAGCCAGCTCGTCGGCGGCGGCCAGGCCGAGGCCAAATCCGGCCCGGGCCGCCAGCACCGCACCGCCGCACCGCAGGCCGAGCCGGTCGCCGTCGCCTGACGCCTAGCTCTTTTCTGTAGCGGCGG
>JBEHYX010000063.1:0-23233 GCA_048497945.1 Verrucomicrobiota bacterium
AGCCTCAATACGGTGATCGGCTCCGTCATCGTCGTGGCGGCCGGGATTTTCACCATCTGGCGCGAACACGTGGTCTCGCGGCAGGCGACAAAGGCGCAGACCCGCTTCCCGACGAGCGGGACGATGGTCTTGCATTCGTTGGGACTCGGGAAGACGTCGGTGGATACATTCACCACCGCGTCGCCACCCGGAACAGCGCCGACGCCGACTATACACCGGGGAACAGGATCATGTAATCCTCGTAGTAGGTGATGGCGTCCTTCGTGGAGGCCTGGTCATAGAGCGGGCCGTCGACGAGCGAGGCATGCGTCTCCGCGATCTTGAGGTAGGCGTCGGGCGTGAGGACGTTGCGCGGGTAGGTGTTGATCATGCGGTCGAGCGCGTCGATCGCGGCCTCCACCTCGTTGATCTGCTTGTAGCCGCGGGCGGCGTTCATGAGCGCGAGCGGCGAGTAGTCGCTGTACGGCGCGGTCGCGACGATCGTCTCGAAATACTGGATGGAGCGCTCGCGGTTGCGGAAGCCGGGGATGCCCCAGAAGAGGCGCGGGCGCTTGCCCTCGGCCAGGTCGGAGGCGATGCGGTATTCCTCGCCGATGACCTGGTTGAACTTGTCGGAGTTCGGATACCGCGCGTTCATCGCCTGGTAGGTCTCGAACGCCTTGTAGTACTTCTGTCGCTTCTGGTAGATCAGGCCCGTGCGGAACATGGCCTCGGCGGCATAGACGGAATTCGGGTATTTCTTGGTCACCGTGGCGTAGAGCTTCAGCGCCTTGCCGCTGTCACGGTTTTCCTCGGCCGCGCGGGCCTTGTTCATCGCATCGAGGGCGTTGCGGGCCTCTTCGCCACTGAAGGCGGCGAGGGCGCCACCCTGGACCTTCCAGCCACCTTCCGGCGTCCAGACGAGGTCGGCGGCGAGCCGGGCGGGGGCGAGCGAAAGCACGCAGAGGGCCGCGAGCAGGAGGGAGGGGGTGAAGCGACGCATGGAAGAGGTTACCATCGAATGAGAGTGGCCCCGTAGGTCAAGCCAGCGCCAAAGGCGACGAGCAGGGTCAGGTCGCCCGGCTTGATGCGGCCGGCGCGACGGGCCTCGTCCAGCGCCAGCGGGATCGTGGCGGACGACGTGTTGCCGTAGCGGTCGAGGTTCACGTAGAATTTGTCCATCGGCATCTTCAAGTTCCCCGCGAGGGCCTCGATGATGCGGACGTTGGCCTGGTGGGGAATAACAAGGCTGAGTTGGTCAGGCTTAAGCTGATGTTGTTCCAACATTTCCCGGGCAACCGTCTCCATGACCCGGACGGCACTTTTGAAGACTTCGCGGCCGTTCATCCGGATGCAATGGTCGCGCTTGGCGACCGTCTCGGCCGTGGCCGGGGTGCGGCTGCCGCCCGCCGGGATGTAAAGGTTGTCGACGAACTCGCCGTCGGCGCCGAGATCGGTGCCCAGGATGCCGACATCCGGACGGGAATCCTTGGTCAGGACCGCCGCGCCGGCGCCGTCGCCGAACAGCACGCAGGTGGTGCGGTCGGTCCAGTCGGTGATGGTGGAGAGCTTTTCGGAACCGATGATCAGGGCGCGCTTGTAGCGGTTGGTCTGCAGCTGGCCGTAGGCGATCTCCAGGGCATAGAGGAAGCCGGAACAGGCGGCGGCGATGTCAAAGCACGTGGCGTGGGCCGGGATGCCGAGCTTGTTCTGCACGATGCACGCCGTGGACGGCAGCGGCAGGTCGGGCGTGCAGGTGGCGACGATCAGCAGGTCGATGTCGGCGGCGCTGACCTTGGCGTCGGCGAGCGCGGAGGTCGCGGCCTTCACGGCGAGGTCGGAGCAGGCTTCCTCCGGGGCGGCGATGCGGCGCTCGCGGATGCCCGAGCGCGTGCGGATCCACTCGTCCGAGGTGTCTACGGTCTTGGAAAGCTCGTCGTTGGTGAGGACCTTGGCGGGAGCGTAGGAGCCGACGCCGGCGATGATGACGGATGCCATGAGAGGGTCAGGGAGTGGGTGAAGCCGGGATTTCCGGCGCGGGGACGGCGAGCAGGAGGTTGGCCTGCGCGATGTCCTGGATCGTATGCTGGTAAAGGTCCTGGCGGATGATCTTGGCGGCGGCCTTGATCGCGCTGTGCAGCGCGTGGCGGTTGCTCGAGCCGTGGGCCTTGAGCACGTTGCCGCGCACGCCGAGGAGCGGAGCGCCGCCATAGCGGTCGGGATTCATGCGCGACTTGAGGGCGTTGAACGCGCCCTTGGCCAGCAGCGCGCCGCCCATGCGGACCGGGTTGGCCTGCAGCTCGGTCTTGAGCAGGGTGGTGATGAACTTGGCCATCGACTCCCACGTCTTGAGCAGGATGTTGCCGACGAAACCGTCGCAGACGACGACGTCGACGGTGTCCTTGAAAACCTGGAAGCCCTCGATCGGGCCGACGTAATTGAGGACGGCGCCGGTGCGCTTGAGCAGCTCGTGCGTCTCGGTGATGAGCGCGTTGCCCTTGCCTTCCTCGGTGCCGATCGTGATCAGGCCGACGCGCGGCTGGGCGATGCCGAGGATGACCTTGGCGTAGTTGGCGCCGAGGATGGCGTTGTGAACGAGGTGCTCCGGCTTGGCGTCGGGATTGGCCCCGGCGTCGATCAGGATGAAGTGGCCGCCGTCGCGCGGGATGACCGCGGCCAGGGCCGGGCGGTCGACGCCGTCCATCATCCGCAGGCGCAGGGTGCTGCCGGCCATGAGGGCGCCGGTGTTGCCGCAGCTGATGGTGACGCGCGCCTCGCCGGTCTTCACGAGGTCGATGGCCTTGACCATCGAGGAGTCCTTCTTGCGCTTGAGCGCCTGAAGGGGCTTGTCCTCCATCGTGATGACCTCGGAGGCGTGCAGGACTGCGACCTTCGGGTGGCCGGTCAGGCCCGCGGATGCGAGCAACCGGCGCAGTTCCGCCTCGTCACCGACCAGAGTGATCGGATCGATGGCCTCGTCGGCCAAAGCCAGCTTGACGGCCTCCACGACTTCCGCGGGGCCCAAGTCTCCGCCCATCGCGTCCACCGCAATACGAGCAGGGCCGGACATCGGACTGACCGTTTCGGGTTGGATGGCGAAAATGCTATCCGGGAACTTCCGAGATTAGACCTCGACGTCGAGGACCTGGCGGCCGCGATACATGCCGGTCTTCGGATTCACGCGGTGGGGGCGGAAAGCGCCACCATCGGTGTCCTTGGCGAACTGGGGAGCCTTGTAGGCGTTGCCCGCACGGCGATTGGCGCTGCGGCGCTTGGATTGTTTGCGTTTCGGATTGGCCATAAGAGGGTTTGGTAGTGCAGGCGGCCTGTAAAAACCGCTGCATTTTTCTGTATAAAGACGAGGTTGGTAGGGTCGGCCCCAGTGGCCGTCAAGAGTTATAGTCGCAACTCTCTGGCGGGCTCAAAGGACGTAGAAAAACACAGCCAGAAACAGGGCCAGCGCCAGTCGATAATAGGCGAAAAAGGCCAGGCCGTAGCGCGAGATGATGTGCACGAGAAACTTGACCGCGATCAGGGCGGAAATGGCGGCGACGGCGGTGCCCAGCAACACGTTGGACCAGCCGAAGACCTCGATCATGGCCGGGCCGGACTTGATGCTTTTGAGCAGGGCGGCCCCGCCGAGGGTCGGCAGGCCGATCAGGAAGCTGAACTCGGCGGCCTTGGCCGGGCTCAGGCCGGAAAGGTAGCCGCCGACGATGGTCACCATGGAGCGGCTGGTGCCCGGCCAGAGTGCCAGGCACTGGGCGAAGCCGACGCCGAAGGCCTTGCGCGGGGGCAGGTCGGCGGCGTCGCCCTTGGCGCGGCCGACGCCGCTGCGGGCACCGCGCCAGCGCTCGGCCCAGAGAATCACGAACGCGCCGAGCACCTGCGCCACGATCACGGCCCAGATGCTGAACAGGTAGCGGTCGATGTAGTCGTGCAGGAGCAGGCCGATGACACCGGCGGGCAGGACGGCGTACACGACGTTGCGGAACAGGCGCAGCCCGGCGCTGCTGCGGCCGAGCAGGCCCGCGATCATCATCAGCACCGGCTGCCAGTAGAGAAACACGACGGCGGCGATGGCCCCGACCTGGATGACGACGGTGAAGGTGTCCGCGGCCAGCTTGATCGTGAGCGGCTCGCCGGCCGGATGCTTTTCGGAGGGCTTCTTGTACCAGAGCGGATTGCCGGCCCGGTCGGTGAGCGGCTTGTCGGATTCCAAGCCGAGCAGCTGGTTGGCGATGATGAGGTGGCCGGTGGAGGAGACCGGCAGGAACTCCGTGACACCTTCCACGACGCCGAGGATGACGGCGTCGCCGGTGCTGAGTTCCGCGGCGGGCTTGGCGGCCTCCGGTTCGACGGCGTAGGCGCCCACGGTGAGGGCCGACAGGCTGAACAGCAGGATGAGGAGCGGGCGCAAGCGCATGAGTGGGGTGCTCCCAGAATCGCCGGAAGGTGTCGAGTTTTATGCTTTGCCGGGCGGGATGCTTTTGCTTCTTCTCCCACACCCATGGCCACCCTGCCTGAGCTCACCGCCCGCTTGTCTGCGCAACAGGATCTTTCCGCGGAGGACGTGCAAGCCGCCGCCGCCGTGCTGAGTTCCCCGGGCGAGGCCGACGAGGTCAAGGCGGCCTTCCTCATCGCGCTCGCGGCCAAGGGTGAGACGCCGGCCGAGATCGCGGGCTTCGCCCAGGCATTCCGGGCGCTCGCGATCAATCCCGGCGTCGAAGCCATCGCGCCCCAGGCGATCGATGTCGTCGGCACGGGCGGCGACCACGCCGGCGGTTTCAACATTTCCAGCCTGGTCGTGCTGTTGCTGGCCAGCGCGGGCGTCCCGGTGATGAAGCACGGCAACCGCGGCATCACGTCGCCCTCCGGCAGCGCCGACCTGCTGGCCGGCCTCGGCGTGGAGATCAACGCCTCGCCCGAAAAGGCGAAGCGCGCGCTCGAGCAGCTCGGTTACGTTTTCTTCTTCGCGCCCAACTACCACCCGGCGTTCAGGCATGTCGGCCCGGTGCGCAAGCTGCTCGCGGCGCAGGGCCAGCGCTCGGTCTTCAACATCCTCGGGCCGCTGATCAATCCCGGCCGCCCCGCGCACATCCTGCTCGGCGTCTATTCGCTGCCGCTGGTGGAGAAGCTGGCGCTGACCCTCGACGAACTCGGCCAGCCGGCCGGCCTCGTGGGGCACGGCGTGCTGGGGGAGGGCAAGGGCATCGATGAGATCACGACCGCCACGCCCAACGCGGTGCGCGGCGTCGGCCGCCTGCGCGAAATGCGCGGCACGTGGGGCGTCGAAACGTTCGGCCTCCCGACCTCGCCGTTCGGCGACCTCAAGGGCGGCGATGTCGCCGCCAACCTCGCCATGGTCGACGCCCTCCTGGCCGGCCGCGCGCCGGCGGGGCTGGCCGACACCATCGTGTTCAACGCCGCGCTCGGCCTTTTCATCACGGGACGCACGAAGCGGATCCAGGACGGCATCGGCCCGGCGCGCGAACTCCTGCTCGGCGGTGCCGTGAAGGCGAAGATCGCGGCCACGAAGGAATTTTATGCGGCCTGAAGGCCGCGTGAGAAAGCTGAAACTTGAAACCTGAAACCTGAGGCCTGAAAACAACCCTGCTGCTCCTATGAACCGGTCGGATTACCGCTGCTTGAATTCAGGTTTCAGGTCTCAGGTTTCAGGTTTTTCCTTATCATGAAGCGCTCCTACTTCGGCACCGACGGCGTGCGCGGGCTCTATGGCAGCGCCACGATGAACGAGGTGTTCGCGTGGCGCCTCGGCGTCGCCGCGGCGCGCTGGCTGGAAGGAAAGGGTGTGAAGCACGGCAGGGTCCTGATCGGCCGCGACACGCGGACCTCCGGCGTCTCGCTCACGCAGGCGCTGGCCGACGGCCTGGCTTTCGCCGGTTGCGAGCCCGCCACCCTGGAAATTGTGCCGACGCCGGCGGTGTCGCGCGCGGTGCGCGTGCGCCGGGCCGACCTCGGCGTCGTCGTCACGGCCTCGCACAATCCGGCGACCGACAATGGCATCAAGTTTTTCGGGCCGAACGGCATCAAGCTCACCGACGCGGAGGAAGCCGCGATCGAGGCATTGATCCCGGAGCGCCGCACCGACGCGACCGTCGCCCCGCTGCCGGTCGTGGATGCCGTCTCGGATTACCTCTGCGCGATGGAGGGCGTGCTGCACGGCTCGCTGGCCGGCTGGAAAATCGCCCTCGATACCGCCAACGGCGCGACGGTGCACACCAGCGGCCGCGTGCTGCGCGACCACGGCGCGGAGGTCATCCAGATCGGCGCCGAGCCGGACGGCCTCAACATCAACCAGGATGTCGGCAGCGAGCATCCGCAGAAACTCGGCTCCACCGTGCGCCGGCACAGCGCGCGCCTCGGCATCGCCCATGACGGTGACGGCGACCGCTGCGTCCTGTGTGACGAGCGCGGTGAGGTTCTCGATGGCGACGAACTGCTGACGATCCTCGCGCTGCACGCCCTGAAGCAGGACAAGCTGCGCCACCGGACGCTCGTGGTGACCGTCCAGAGCAACCTCGGCGTCGATGCGGCGGTCAATGCCGCCGGTGGCCGCGTGTTGCGCACGCCGGTCGGCGACCGCTATGTGAGCGAGTGCATGCTGGCGGAAGACGCGCAGCTGGGCGGCGAATCGTCCGGCCATGTCATCTGCTCCGATGTGTCGCCGACGGGCGACGGCCTTGTCGCGGCGCTCAAAATCCTTTCCGTGATGCTCGCCACCGGGCGCCCGCTGTCGGACCTCCGCAAGGACCTCGTCAAATTCCCGCAGCTGTCCGTCGCCCTGAAGGTGCGCGGGAAAAAGCCGCTCGAGACCCTGCCACACCTGCCGGGCGTGATCCGCGCGCTGGAAACCGAGTTCGGCACCCGGGGTCGCGTGCTGGTCCGCTATTCGGGCACGGAATCGAAACTGCGCCTGCTCGTCGAGGGGCCCACCCCGGACGCGGTCAAAGCCGGCATCGAGCGACTGGCCGCCGCGGCCCGCGCCGACCTGGAAGTGCTCTGAACGGCCCGGGCGAAACGGCGGAATTATCCCCTTTTGCCGCGCGGATTTGGCCCGATATAGGGCGTATGGCCCGCGATCCGGCGGGCTTTTCCCTCTCAATGTTCCGGCCCGAATATCTCCGCGTCGGTTTTTTGGCGTTCGCCCGTCACGGCGCGCGCTGGCTGGCCCTGTGCGCCCTGCTCGCTGGCGGGCTGGCCGCCCAGACCCCGGATGCGACCGCCCGGCGGCCCGGGATCACGTCGATCCAGCAATTCTGGGACCTGCCGCCGGACCTCAAGGCCCAGCCGCAGGATTTCGAGATCGCCGGCACGATCACGTATTTCGACCCCGCCTGGCGGATTCTTTTCTTCCAGGACCGGGAAGGCAGCGCCGCGTACGTGCCTTACGGCGACAACCCGCATGCCTTCAAATTCGGCGAGCAGATCGTGGCCCGCGGCGTCTTCGTGCCGCCCAACCTCGACGTTTCCTTTGAGCACGCCGCGATCACCCCGCAGCCGGGCCCGGCGCCGGCGCCGCTGGTGGCGACGAAGACGGTCAGCGACCATGCCCGCTTCATCAACCGCTTCGTGACGGTCGACGGCTTCGTCGACCGGGAACGGCGCATGGATGAAACCCACCTCCAGCTGAGCCTCTCGGTGAATGGCGAGAACGTCTTTTGCTGGGTCCTCATGGATCCCGCGGCGCCGACGCCCGACCTCGCCGACCGCAAGGTCAAGTTGAACGGCGTCTACAACCCGAAGATCGGCCCCGACGGCCTGCTTTCCTCGCTCGAGATCATGGTGGCCTCGCCGGCCGGGGTGACGGTGCTCGGCAAACTCGACGAGGATCCGGGGTTCACGCTGCCGGTCAGCCCGATCAACAGCCTCGCGCACACGCCTTCCAGCCAGCTGGTGCACATCGTCGGCACGGTGGTTTCCCGCGAGCCCGGGCGCTCGGTGCGCATCCGCGACAATGGCGGGCAGGTCGACCTGATGACGGGCCAGATGCGGCCGCTGGCGATCAACGACACGATCGAGGCGATCGGTTATCCCTCCGCCAGCGGGCTGCAGTGGCGCCTTGAAAACGCGCTGTTCCGCGAGCACCTGCGCCATGCCGCCGCCACCGCCAGCGACGCGGCGCGCCCGATCGGGCTGGCCGCGGATGTGCTGAAGCTTTCCGCCGAGGAGGCGGCGCAGGGCCGTCCGGTGCAGATCACCGGCGTCGTCACCTGGTCCAATCCCAAATCGCCCTTTTTCTTTGTCCACGACTCGAGTGGCGGCATCTGCGTCCTGCGCGGGGCGGTCAAATCCGGGGTGCGCTCGCCCGGCCGCAATGTCGAGCTGCGCGGCGTCACCCGCATGGGCGAGTTCGCGCCGGTGGTGGTGGCGTCGTCCTTCGAGCGGGTGAGCGAGGCCATCCTGCCGGTGGCGCGGCCGATCTCGGTGGAACACGCGCTCAGCGGCATCGAGGAGGCCCAGTGGGTCGAGATGCGCGGCTACCTGCGGCACATCCGGCGCGACGACAAATGGAACTACCTCGAGCTGGCGACCGCCACGAGCGACTTCACCGCCATCCTGCCCCTGACGGAGGACGTTTCCGCGATGGTGGGCTCGGTCATCCGCCTCCAGGGCGTGTGCACGGCCGAGGCCGACGCGCGGCGGAAGCTCACCGGCATCCGGCTCTGGGTGCCGGGCGTCTCCTACGTGCAGGTCGAGGAACCGGCGCCGGCGGATCCGTTCTCCGTGCCGGCGCGCTCGCTCGCGACGCTCGGGCAGTTCGAAACCGTGCAGTCGTTCAACCGCCGCGTGCGGGTTTCCGGCGTGGCGTTGCGGCAATCGCCGGGCCACTCGATCAGCATTGCGGAAAAGGACCACAGCCTGCTCGTGCAGACCCGCGGCACGCTGGCGGTCGAACCCGGCGACCGCGTGGAAGCGGTCGGGTTCCTGGGGCGCGAAGGCGGCCGCCTGACACTGCGCGAGGCGGTCTATCGCGTGACCGGCCGCGAGCCGACGCCGGCGCCGCTGCTGGTCGAACCGCAGGATGCGCCGGACCAGGCCCTCGACGGGCAGCTGGTGACGATCGACGGCACGCTGCTGAGCGGCGCGGTGGCCGGCCGGTCCGTGCAGCTGACGGTGCAGGCGCCGCACAAGATTTTCGAGGCCTCGTTCGAATTGAAGCAGGACGACTTCCGGCTGCCGGAGCCGGGCAGCCGCCTGGCGCTGACCGGCGTCTATTCCGTCGGCTACGACGAGCGCGGCTTCGCCGACCTGTTTGCCCTGCGCCTGCGCTCGCCGGCGGACATGGTGGTCCGGGAGACGCCCTCCTGGTGGACGCGCGGGCGGATTCTCGCCTTCACCGGCGTGCTCGCGCTGGGCGCGCTCCTGTTCGTCGGCTGGATCAGCCTGCTGCGCCGCCAGGTGAGCCGGCAGACCGGCCTCATCCGCGAGCAGGTCGCCCGCGAGGCGCGCATGCAGGCGGAGCTGGCGCGCGCCGGCAAGCTGGAGTCGCTCGGCCTGCTGGCCGGCGGCATCGCCCATGATTTCAACAACCTGCTCACCGTGCTGCTGGGCAACATCTCGCTGGCGCGGCTCGACAGTTCGTTGACGGAGGAATCGTCCCGCTCGCTGGCGCAGGCCGAGAAGGCCGCCGGCCGGGCGCGCGACCTCACGCAACAGCTGCTGACCTTCGCGAAGGGCGGTGCGCCGATCCGCACCGCCGTCTCGCTGCCCGAGGTGGTGAAGGAGGTGGCGGAATTCGCCGTGCACGGCTCGCAGGTGCGCTGCCAGTTCGACCTGCCGGCCGACCTCTGGCCGGCCAGCGTGGACAAGGGGCAGATCGCCCAGGTCGTGCAGAACATCGTGATCAACGCGCTGCAGGCCATGCCGGCGGGCGGGGTGGTGGGCATCGCGCTGTCGAACCGCGAGGTCGGCCCGGAGTTCCCCGGCGTGCTCGCGCCCGGCCGCTACGTGCGCCTCGATTTCTCCGACCAGGGCCCGGGCATCGCGGCGGCCGACCTGGGCCGGATTTTCGACCCGTATTTCTCCACCAAGAAGCAGGGCAGCGGCCTCGGGCTCGCCACCGTGCACTCCATTGTGAAGAAGCATGCCGGCCACGTCACCGTCGAGTCCACCCCGGGCCGCGGCACCACGTTCCGCGTGTGGCTGCCGGCCGCGGAAGCGGCGGCGAAGTCCGCGGCGCGGGCGCCGGCGGTGTCCCTGCCGGATCCGGCGGCCGCCGCGGGCACACGCGTCCTGCTGATGGATGACGAGGAGTTCATCCGCAACCTCGGCGGCTCGATCCTGCGGCGCTTCGGATACGACGCGACCGCGGTCGCGGACGGCACCGCGGCCCTCGCCGAGTACGCCCGCGCCGCGCAGGCCGGGCGGCCGTACCAGCTGGTCATCCTCGACCTGACCATTCCCGGCGGCATGGGCGGCAGGCAGGCCATGGAGGAGCTGCTCAAGCTCGATCCGCACGTGAAGGCGATCGTTTCCAGCGGCTATTCCAACGACCAGGTGCTCGCCAGCTACCACGCGCACGGCTTTCGCGGGATGATTTCCAAGCCGTACGACGTGGCCGACTTCGCCCATGCCGTGGAGCGCGTGCTCAAGGGCGGGCGCGCCTAGAAACACCCTGAGTCTGGGATCCGGGTCAGCTTTGCCTTACTCATCCATCCGGTCCGGCGCCCCGATGGCGGCGCGGCTCTCCGCGCGCAGCTGATGGCGGCGCGGCGGCAGCGGCAGGCGGTGGCTGATGTTGTTGCCGTCGTGCCTGTCGAGGCCGATGAAGGTGAAGGACGAGACGATCGTGATCGCCCCCAGCGTGAAGAACGCCTTGTGCAGCGCGGGAATCGTCTGCACGGCGTCGGTCTGGTCCACGTGGCCGAGAAACCACGCCGCGACGAGCGAACCGATGGCCACGCCGAAGCTGAGCGACAGCTGCTGCGCCGTGGCGGAGATGCTGCTCGCCTTGCTGGCCTCCTGGTCGTCGATGTCGGCGTAGACGAGGGAGTTCATCGCCGTGAACTGCAGCGACGCGAAGAACCCCTGGGCGAAGCTGAGCGCCAGGATCGCGCCGATGGGCACGCCGGGCTTGATCTGGGTGAAGACCATCATCGTGAGCCCGAGCAGCACGGTGTTGCTCAGCAGCACCGTGCGGTGGCCCAGGCGCTTGAGCACCGGCCGGCTGATGATTTTCATGCCCATGGCGGCGAGGGCGGTCGGCACCGTGAGCAAGCCGGCCTGCCACGCGGGGTAGCCGAGGCCGATCTGGTAGAGCAGGGGCAGCAGGAACGGCATGCCGCCGAAACCGAGGCGCGTGACAAAACCGCCGAGCACCGAGATGCGGAACGTCCGCACCTTGAACAGGAGCAGGTCGAGCAGCGGGGCCGCCATCCGCCGCGCGTGCCAGCCGTAGGCCCCGAGCAGGACGAGCGAAAGGGCGGTCAGGATCACGACGGAGCCGGACGCATGCTGGTGTTCGCCGAACACCTCCAGCACGTACGAGAGCACGGCGATGCCGGTGCAGAACAGCACGAAGCCCACGCGGTCGAGCGGGGCGACCTTCTCGTCGCGGTAGTCCGGCATGTACCGGCGCGTCAGCCAGAGCCCGAACAGCGCGAGCGGGATGTTGACGAAGAAAATCATCCGCCACGTCGTGAAGTGGACGATGACGCCGCCCGTGAAGGGCCCGAGCAGCGGGCCGAGCAGGGCGGGGATGATGACGTAGTTCATCGTGCGCAGCATTTCCGAGCGCGGGAAAGTCCGCACCAGCGTGAGGCGCCCGACGGGCGTCATCATCGCGCCGCCGATGCCTTGCAGGATGCGCGCGGCGACGAGCAGCGGCACGTTGGGCGCTAGGCCGCAGCCGAGCGAGCCGAGGAGGAAGAGCCAGATCGCCGTGGTGAAGACACGCTTGGTGCCATAGCGGTCGGCGACCCAGCCGCTGATGGGAATGAAGATGGCAAGGCTCAGCGTGTAGCTGGTGAGCACCGCCTTGAGGCTCAGCGGCTCGACCCCGAGGCTGGCCGCCATCGTCGGCACCGCCGTGTTCACGATGGTCGCGTCCAGGTTCTCCATGAACAGCGCCACGGCCACCAGCCACGGCGCGTATTTGCGCACCTCCGCGAGTTCGGCGGGATCTTCGATGGAGGCGACGGCGGAAATGGGCATGAAAAGCAGCTTAACCGGAATGGCGCCGGCGCAAGTGAAAGGCCGGCGGCGGGGGTAAGGCAGAAAACGACCGAATAAGCCGCATGGCGAATTTATTAGCCGGCCTGTCGGTCCCCGGTTGCGCGGGTGCGAAGGTGCGGTTAGCGTGGATCATGAGCTTTCGCATCGAGACCGACACGCTGGGCGACGTACAGGTGCCCGCCGACAAATACTGGGGCGCGCAGACCGAGCGCTCGCGGCAGAATTTCCGCATCGGGCCCGAGGCCAGCATGCCGCGCGAGATCATCCGGGCCTTCGCCGTGCTGAAGAAGGCGGCGGCGCAGGCCAACACCGAGCTCGGTGTGCTCCCCGCGGAGAAGCGCGACCAGATCGCGCGGGTTTGCGACGAGATCCTGGCCGGCGCGCTCGACGACCAGTTCCCGCTCGTGATCTGGCAGACGGGCTCGGGCACGCAGAGCAACATGAACGTCAACGAGGTGATCGCCAACCGCGCCCACGTGCTGGGCGGCGGCCAACTCACCGACGCGAAGAAGGGCCTGCACCCGAACGACGACGTCAACCGCTCGCAGTCCTCCAACGACACGTTCCCCACGGCGATGCACATCGCGGCGGCGATCGCGGTCGCGACCGTGACCCTGCCCGGCATCCAGCGGCTGCGCGACAGCCTGGACGCCCGCGCCAGGGCGTTCGCCGCCATCGTGAAGACCGGGCGCACGCATTTCATGGATGCCACGCCCCTGACGCTCGGCCAGGAATTCAGCGGTTATGTGCAACAGCTCGACAACGGCCTGCGCGCGATCCGCCACGCCCTCGAGATGGTGCACCAGCTGGCGCTTGGCGGCACCGCGGTCGGCACGGGGCTCAATGCGCCGGCCGGCTACGATGTGCTGGTGGCAAAGAAGATCGCCGCGCTGACCGGCCTGCCGTTCGTGACGGCGCCGAACAAGTTCGAGGCGCTGGCCGCGCATGACGCGATGGTGGAGCTGTCCGGCGCCCTCAAGCGCGCCGCGGTTTCGCTGATGAAGATCGCCAACGACATCCGCATGCTCAGCTCCGGCCCGCGCAGCGGCATCGGCGAGATCGTCATCCCCGACAACGAGCCCGGTTCGTCGATCATGCCCGGCAAGGTCAACCCGACGCAGCCCGAGGCGCTGACGATGGTCTGCGCGCAGGTGATCGGCAACGACACCGCCGTCACCGTCGGCGGCCTGGGCGGGCATTTCGAATTGAACGTCTTCAAGCCGCTGATCGCGGCCAACGTCCTGCAAAGCGCGCGCCTGCTGGGCGACGCCTGTGTGTCGTTCACCGTGAAGTGCGCCGACGGCATCACGGCCAACGAGCCCGTCATCCGCCGCCACCTCGAGAATTCCCTCATGCTCGTGACCGCGCTCAACCCGCACATCGGCTACGCCAAGGCCGCTGAGATCGCCAAGAAGGCGCACAAGGAAGGGAGCACCCTCAAGGCCGCCGCGCTGGCGCTGGGCTACGTCACGGCCGAGCAGTTCGACGCCTGGGTGAAACCCGGCGACATGACGCACCCGGGGTGAGGCACTTGGAGCTCATTTCAAAATCTGCCTTGTCATCGCGAGCCCGGCGCAGCCGGGCGTGGCGACCCAGCTTGCGGGATTGCGTCGTCAGCCCGTTCCGGGCCTCCTCGCCATGACCGGTTTTGCCATGACCTCTTAAAGGTGGAACCGGCACTCCGTGCCGGTTTGCCGCGAGGGCGCTCCTGTCCGGGAAACCCTTCTCCAGCGCAGCACGAACCAAACTCACCCGGAGGTCGGGTTTCACCTTTGGCGCGCTCTTTTCACTTGGAGATGACAGCGCACGCGAAGCCAACCGGCACGGAGTGCCGGTTCCACCGGTGGGGCCACGCGACATCCAAACGCGAATCCCGTCCGCGTGTTCTTGCCGAAAAGTCCAACGTGGCTACATCCCCCGGATGCAAATCGGCGTAGACAGCTTTGTGGCCACGGCGAAGAGCGGGCCGACCGGCGATGCCGGCCGCGTCCAGGAACTGCTCGAGGAGGTCGAGCTGGCCGACCAGGTCGGACTCGATGTCTTCGGCATCGGCGAGCACCACCGGCCGGATTATGTGTCGTCGTCGCCGACCACGCTGCTGGCGGCCGCCGCGGCGCGGACGAAGAACATCCGCCTGGTCAGCGCGGTGACCGTCCTCAGTTCCGACGACCCGGTGCGCGTCTACCAGCAGTTCGCGACCGTCGACCTGATTTCCAAGGGCCGTGCCGAGATCGTCGTCGGACGCGGTTCGTTCATCGAGTCATATCCGCTCTTCGGTTTCGACCTGGACAACTACGACGAGCTGTTTTCCGAGAAACTGGAGCTGCTGCTCAAGATCCGCGAAAGCACGAACGTCACCTGGTCCGGCCGGCATCGGGCGCCGTTGACCGGGCAGGGCGTCTACCCGCGGGCGCTGCAGAATCCGCTGCCAGTCTGGATCGGAGTCGGCGGCACGCCGCAATCCGTCATCCGCGCCGGGCGGCTGGGACTGCCGCTGATGATTGCCATCATCGGCGGGCAGCCCGGGCCGTTCCGGCAGCTGGTCGATCTCTATCGCCACGCGGGGCAGGAGGCCGGGCATCCGCCGGAGAAGCTCGTGGTCGGCGTCCACAACATCGGTTTCCTCGCCGACACGAAGGAGCAGGCGCACGAGATCTTCTGGCCCGCCTACCGCGACGCCTTCGGCAAGATCGGCAAGGAACGCGGCTGGCCGGCGCCGACGCGCCCGCAGTTCGACGCGCAGGTGAGCCCGCACGGCGCGCTCGTCGTGGGCGATCCCGATGCGGTCGCGGCCAAGATCATCAAGGAGCACGAGCTGCTCGGCGGTTTCTCGCGCCTCACGCTGCTGCTGGACAACCGCGTGCTGACCCATGCGCAGATTATGCGTGCCATCGAGCTGCTCGGCACCAAAGTGGCGCCCGTTGTGCGCAAGGCGACGGCCGCCGCCAAACCTTGAGCCTGTTTACCCCATGTTCCAAACCCGCCTGCTTGCCGCCCTCTTGAGCGTTTCCATCACCTCCCTCGTTTCCGCTTCCGGTCCGATCGCCTACGTGGGCACCTACACCGGTGGAAAAAGCCAGGGAATCTACGCCTTCCGGCTCGACGAGACGGCACCGGGCGCCCCGAGGTTCACACCGCTCGGCCTGGCCGCGGCGACGGAAAACCCGTCGTTCCTGGCGATCGATTCCGCGCGCGGGCTGGTCTTCGCGGTCAACGAGACCGGCACCTTCCACGGCCAGCCCACCGGTGCGGTGAGCGCTTTCTCCGCCGACCGCACGACGGGCAGGCTGACGCTGATCAACCAGCAGCCGTCGATGGGCACCGCGCCGTGCCATGTCGTGCTCGATCCCACCGGCAAGTTTCTCCTCGTGGCCAACTACAGCAGCGGGAGCGTCGCCGTTTTCCCGGTGGCCGCCGACGGCCGCCTGGGCGCGCCGAGTTCGGTGATCCAGCACCAGGGCCACAGCGTGGACCGCAACCGGCAGGAGGGTCCGCACGCGCACAGCGTGACGTTCGACCCCGCCGGCCGCCATGTGTTCGTCTGCGACCTCGGGGCGGACAAGGTTTTCGCGTACCGCCTGTCCGCCGACGGGCGCCTCGTGCCGGCGCCGGCCGCGGAGACGCCGCTCAAGCCCGGCTCGGGACCGCGGCATATCGCCTTCCGCCCGGACGGGAAGTTCGCCTATGTGGTCAACGAGCTGTCGTGCGACGTGGTGGCGTTTGCCTGCGAGGCGGACACCGGCCGTCTCACGGCGCTGGGCCAGGCGGGCACGGTCTCCACGCTGCCCGGCGGTTTCGCCGGTACCAACAGCTGCGCCGAGGTCGCGGTCGATCCGACCGGACGCTGGCTCTACGCGTCGAACCGCGGCCACAACAGCCTCGCGCAATTTTCGCTCGATCCGGCCAGCGGCCTTCCGGCTTTCGCCGGAACGCATGACACCGAGGGCCGGACGCCGCGGCATTTTGCGTTCCTGCCCTCGGGCAAGAATCTCGTCATGGCCAACCAGGATTCCGACACGCTGCGGGTTTGCCGGGTCGATGCCGCCACCGGCCGCCTCGAGCCGGTGGGCGGGGTGATCGAGGCCGCCAAGCCGGTGTGCGTGGCGTTCCTGCTGCCCGCGCAGAAATAAGCCGTCGCGTTACGACGGCGGCGTTTCCTGTTTCGGCGCGGGCGGGCGGCCCGCCCGCCAGTTCCAGACGAGCAGGACCAGCGGCGGCAGGAAGAACGTGAGGAACGCGAGGTCGCTCCAGCGCAGGTATTGCCAGCTGCCCATGCTGAGGACGCCGACCGCGATGAACAGCATGCCCACGATCTGCAGGCTGAAGCCGCCGAGGGTCACGAAGCGGCCCCACGGCTGTCCCGCCAGTTCGAGCACCGGGCCGGCCGCCGTGATCAGGAGCGGCACGAGGATGAACATCTGCGCCGGGTGCAGGTCGCGCCAGGTGATGGCCACGAGGCCGGCCAGCGGCACCGACTGCGTGGCCAGGGTGATGTAGTGGCGGAGGCGCGTGGAGACGCCGGGCGACGCGGAGGACATGGCGAGGTCTCTAGGGCGCCGGCATCGTTGAATCCAGACTGAACGTTAGAGGAACATTTGGGTCGCGCGGGGCGCGGGTTGTTGCGTTTCTTGTGCCGTGAAAGCGCGCGCGAAATTCCTGCTGCCCGTGATCTACCTGGGATACGTCAGCCTCGGGCTCCCGGACGGATCCTTCGGCGTGGCTTGGCCGGAGATCTACCCGGACCTCCGCCTGCCGCTCGGGCTGGCGGGGACGATCGTGACGATGGGCACCCTCTTCACGGCGATCTCCGGGTTTTCGAGCGGGTGGATCATCGCGCGCTGGCGCACCGGCCCGGTGGTGCTGGTCAGCTGCCTGCTGACCTCCACCGGGTTGTTGCTCATTTCGCGCGCGCAGGGCGCGGCGTGGCTTTACGCGGCGGCGGTGCCGCTCGGGTTCGGCGCGGGTGCGGTCGACGCCGGGCTCAACGGGTTCGTTGCCCGGCATTATTCCGGGCGGCACATGAACTGGCTGCACGCGTGCTGGGGCCTGGGCGCCACCACCGGGCCGCTTCTCGTCGGCTACGCGATCGGTCACGGCCATGGCTGGCGGAGCGGCTACCTCGCCATCGGGCTCCTGCAACTGGGCCTGGTCGCGTTGTTCCTCGGCACGCTGGGCTGGTGGAAGGATGTGCCGGAAAAACCGGCGGAGAAGGATGCGGAGGGCAGGGAAGTCGCCCCGCCGTCGACGCCCGCGAATTCGTTCGCGGGCTGGCTGTCGGCGCTGATTTTCGCGTGCTATGTCGCCGTGGAGATGACCACGGGCCTGTGGGCCGGCACGGTCCTGGTGGCGAGCCGGGGGTTCACGCCCGAGACGGCGGCGGTTTGCACGGCTTGTTTCTATGGCGCCATCACCGGCGGACGCCTCCTGGTCGGCTTCATCGTGGACCGCTGGGGCAACCGGCGACTGGTCGGTTGGGGGACGACGCTGGCGCTCGCGGGCATCGCGTGGTTCGCGTTCGCCGGGACGGGGCCGCTGCTGGCGGGCGCCGCCCTGATGCTCGCCGGACTCGGATTCGCCCCGGTCTACCCGTGTTTGATGCACGAGGTGCCGCGGCGTTTCGCCCCGGAAGCGGTGCAGGTCGTGATCGGGCGCCAGTCCGGCGCGGCCAGCCTCGGCGCCGCGGCGCTGCCCGCGCTGGCCGGCTGGCTGGCGGAATATTCGCTGCGCGGCGTGCCCGTGCTCGTGCTGGGTGTGCTGGCGGGGCTGATCCTGTGCATCCGCCTGCTGAACCGTCTGACCTGAGCGGAAGCTTCCCGGACACTTCTTGCGCGCCGGAAGGTCCAAGCTAAACACGTCCTGCTTCCTGCCATGCCGCCCCTCGAAAACTCCCCCGCCAAGCCGCGTCCCTTTTCGCTGATCCGTTCGTTCGTGCTCGCCGATGTGCTGACGCTGGGCAACGCCTTCTGCGGCACCGGCTCGGTGCTCGCGAGCATGCAATACCTCGTGATGGCGGATGGCCGCTGGCTCGTCACCGCCATGATCCTGTTGCCCATCGCGCTGGGGTTCGACTTTGCCGACGGCCGGGTCGCCCGCTGGCGCCGCAAGTCGTCGCTGCTGGGCGCGGACCTGGATTCGCTCTCGGACATCATCTCGTTCGGCATGGCGCCGGCGGCGCTCGGCTTCGCCATCGGCCTGCGCGGCGCGCTCGACGTGGCGATCCTGCTTTATTTCGTGGCGTGCGGCATCAGCCGCCTGGCGCGCTTCAACGCGACGGCCGACGACCTCGCCGACGAGACCGGCAAGGTGAAGTATTTCGAGGGCACGCCGATCCCGACCAGCGTGTTGATCGTGCTGCTCATCGCCGTGCTGTACGCGACGGGACATACCGGCCTCGATATCGCGCTCGGGCGCTGGAGCATCCTCGGGTTGGGCCTGCACCCGCTCGCGATCGTCTACGCCATCAGCGGGAGCCTGATGATCAGCACCATTCGCGTGCCGAAAATCTGATGCCCGGCATGGGACGGCATCCGATGGTGCTGCATCCGGCCACGCCGTAGCCTGGGACATGATCCGAAAACTCGCGGCCGGCGGCTACCGGCTCTATTCGCGGAAAAAGAACCCGGCGACCGGACGCCGGCGCAACCTCGGCACCTTCAAGACGCGTGCCGCCGCTGTGAAGCACGAGCGGGCTGTGCAGTATTTCAAGCGGCACTGAGGTCGGTGGTCGACCAACACACCCCGCCCTGCGGCCACCCCTCTTCATAGAGGGGACTTCGGCTGTGCGGAGCTTGAATCCCCTCTATGAAGAGGGGTGGCGCAAAGCGCCAGGGTGTGTTGCCCCCGCCCTCACTCCGTCAGCTTGCGCATCAGGTCGTACATGAAGTCGACCGAGTCGTAGAACTCCTGCACGCCGAGGCGCTCGTCCTTGCCGTGCGCGCGGTGCTCGTCGAAATTGAGGAAGGCGCCGGAGAGGCCGTAGACGGGAATGCCGATGTTGCGGAAGTGGACCGAGTCGGTCGCGCCCGTCGCCATGAAGGGCACCACGGTGACGCCCGGCCAGCGGGCGCCGGCGAGTTGCTCGACCTTGGCAAAAAGCTTCGGCTCGATCGGCGAGAGCGGTCCGCCGGGATAGGCCGTGAAACGCGTGATCTTGATCTGCGGGTCGGCCAGCACGCGCTCGAGCGTGGCACGGATGTCTTCGGGCTTCTCGGTCGGCAGCACGCGGGCGTTCAGCGTGGCCTTGGCAGTCTGCGGCAGGGCGTTCTCGGCATGGCCGGCGGCCAGTTGCGTGGCGACACACGTGGTCCGCATCAGGGCGTTGTAGAAGGGATTGGCGGCGGCGAGGCGCGCGGCGGCGGCGGGGTCACCGGTCTCGCCGACGGCGAGCATGTCGGCCTTGGTCCGGCCGCTTTCCTGCGCCGCGCTGCGGGCGAAGTACGTGCGCGTGGTTTCGTTCAGGTTGAGCGGAAAGTCGTACGCGGCGAGACGCCCGAGTCCGGCGGCGAGGCGGTAGATGGCGTTGTCCTTCGTCGGCACGGAGCCGTGGCCGCCGGGGTTGGTGACTTCGAGGTCGATGCCGACGTAGGTCTTTTCCGCGGTCTGGAACTCCAGCACGGCCGGGCGGCCGTTCTTGATCGCGCCACTGCCACCGTCGGGATTGATGCCATACTCGGCGTCGATCCAGTCGCGGTGCTGCTGCGCCAGCCAGATGGCGCCGTTGTCGCCGCCGTCCTCCTCGTGGTCGGTGAGGGCGACGATGATGTCGCCGCGCGGGACGTAGCCCGACTGTTTCATCCGGATCAGGCCCATGACCATTGCGGTCACGCCGTCCTTCATGTCCATCGTGCCGCGGCCGTAGAAATAGCCGTCCTTCTCCACGAGCTTGAACGGATCGGTGGTCCAGTCCGCCGGCAGCGCCTCGACGACATCGAGGTGGCCGATGAAGAGAATGGGCTTCTGTTCGCCGCGTCCCTTCAGGCGGACGATGAGGCACTGCGCCGCCGGCGTCGGCCCGGCGAGGATCATCTCCTGGTCGGTGAATCCGGCCGCCTTGAAGCGGGCCTGCAGGGCGAGGGCGGCGGCGTTCGAGCCGTGCGCGCCGGTGGTGTTGAGCTCGATCAGCTCGCGGTAGATGTCGCGGGCAAGGACTTGGTGGGGCGGACGCGTGGCGGTGGTTTCAGCGCGGAGCGAAAGGGCGGAAATGAGCGCAAGGAGAGGAAGAAGGCGCGGCATGGCGGAAAGGTGCGGCGCCGTGCGCCCTCGCTCAAGCTGTAAGGTGGGGCGACCTGACCCCAGGGCGCTGGTTTGCGGCGCATCCTCGGCAAGCGCGCTGGGGTCGGCGCGCCCCACCCTACGGTTTTTTCGCCGGCGCCGGCGGGCGCCAGTTCGGGTCGCGCTTCTTGCGCGCGAGGTTGGCGAGGACGTCCTTCGCGGCCTGCGTCTCGACACCCGGCTTGCCGAGGAAGCCGAGGTCGCGGAACCAGTCGAGATAACGCGCCGACCACGTGCCGAAGGCGATGCCGCCCATGTTGCTCAGGCCGCCGGTCGCGGGCGGTTCGTCGGGCCCAACCTTGTCGCCGGGATGGTGGCCGCGGGCGTAGATGTGCATCTCGACGTTCGGCACGCCGTCGAGCAGGAGGGCGTTGAAGTATTCGGTCGCCCACACGGCGTGGATCCAGTCGCCCCAGCCGGCGCAGGTGATAAAGGCCGGCGGGCAGTCGCGCGGGATCGCGGGCGTTCCGCCCAGCGCGAAGAGCGACGGGCCCGGGTAAACCAGCGCCACGAAGTCGGGGCGCGACGAGATCTTGGCGAACGGGTTTTCCGGCAGGTCGTTCTTGCGGTCGAAGTCGGCCCACTGCAGCGAGGTCGCGGCCGCGAGCTCCGCGCCGGCGGAAAAACCCATGATGCCGATCTTGTTCGGGTCGAGGTGCCAGTCCTTGGCATAGGCGCGGACCAGCTTGATGGCCTGCAGCGCGTCGTTCACACCGTCGGTCTTGGGCTCGTAGCCGTCGCTGCGCAGGCGGTTGCGCAGGATGACGGTATTGATGCCGAAATGCTTGAAGAAATTGACTTCATCCGCGCTCTCGCCGCCGACGCCGAGCGTGCGGTGGCCGCCGCCCGCCGCGAGGATGATGGTCGCGCCGGTGTTGAGCTGGCCGTTGCCGGCGTGGAATTCGATCGACGGGTTGTGGATGCTGACGATGTAGCCGATCGTCTCGCGGCCCGGTCCGTACCAGTTGTACACCTCGGGCTCGCGAATCTTCTCCTGGTTCAGGTAGGGCGAGTTCGGCGGATAAAGCGGAATGACGACACCGCCCGGCAGGATCGCCTGCGGCGCGTAGGGAGCGTCGGTCTTCGGGCCGGGCGCCGGCACGCTCAGCGGCGCGGGGAGCGGCGGCAACGGGGCCGGGTCGGCGGCGAAAAGCGGGTTGAGGACGAGCAGCAGGGCGGCGCCACGGAGCAAGGACTTCATGAAAACGATCAGGGGTTGAGGGATAACAGGCGGGGCCTCGTGACCCTACGAAAAATCGCCCCGGATTCAAGCGGCGGAGCTGACAATCTCGTTGCCGCGCGTCCCCGCAGGCCAACGATGCCCCCATGAAGAAAACTTTCCCGCTGCAGGCCCCCGGCAAGGACGACGCCCGGGTGCGCGACAAGATCCGCCACGAGGTGAACAAGTATCTCCGGCGGTCGCGGCGCAAGGAACCGCCCGAGGGGTTCGCCGCCTGGGAATTCCTCTGCAAGGTGGGGCCCAGCGCCGCCGCCGCCCAGGACAAGCCGCTCAAGGCCGTCGCCGGCGAGATCGATGTCGTGGCGGAGACGGGGGCGAAGGAAGTCTACCTCGAGATCGTGGCCGTGCCGGCCCAGCGGCGCGCGGCGCCGGGCGGATCCTGACAACGTGCTGTCAGCAGATGCGCTTTCGGGCGCATTGCGGGCTTGGAGATTCGCGGCGGCCGCCGTTTTGTTCAGCCCACCATGAATGAACAAACCATCGCGACCGCGGCCCAGGCCAGCCTGGATGGCGCGCAGACGTTCCCTGAGATCGTTCGCTCCCTGCTGGAAGCCGGCGTCGAGTATTATCACGTCGACTACGCCACGCGCCGCATGACTTATTATGGCGCGGAGGGAGCGCGGGTTTCGGTTGCAATCACCTTTGCGGGATTGCCGCCGATCGGGGCGAATTTCCAGGCTGACCCGCTGAAGGCGGCAATCCTCGACAGCCAGCGGAACGGCCAGAAATTTTCGGAATTTTCCCGCCGGGCCATGCAGGCGGGAGTGCAGGCTTATTATGCCTTCCTGCGCGGGCAGCGCGTGACGTACCTCGGCCGCCAAGGCGACCAGCACATCGAGTGGTTTCCTGGCGCGAGGCAGCCGTGAGCCGAACATGGATATCCCATCCGTCTCTTCGTCGGAGAGCGCGGCGCACCGCGAACTGAAACGACTCGCGATCGACTGGGCGCGGGAACGCCGGCTATTGCTGGCGGCAACCGAGGTGCGCTTGCCGCGGTCGGGCTATCGCGCGGACGTGGCGGCGGCGACGCCGCGCGTGCTGTCGGCCAACGGCATCACCGCGGTGTTCGAATGCAAGGTGTCGCGGGCCGATTTCCTGCGCGACAGCGCACCCGAGGCCGGGGCGGCCGAGGCGATCGCCGGCCTGCAGGCGCGGCTCGCGGCGTTGCGGGGGCTGATCGCGGGACATCGGCCGGACCTGCGCCGGGGCGAGGAATTGTTTTCCGAGTGGGACGCCTGCGACCTGCGCGGGCTGCGGCACAAGACCCACGAGCGGCTCACGGCGGAACTGCGCATTGCCGAACGCAAGCTGCACGAGGGCACCAAATTTGCGAAGCTCGGCCGCTGGCGCGCCGCGAGCCTGCTGTACCTCGTGGCCGAGGAGGGACTGTTCGCGCCGACCGAGGTGCCGGAAGGCTGGGGCCTGCTCGTGCGGCGCGCCGAAACGCTGGAACTCGCCGCACGGCCCTGCCTGCGCGACACCACGCCGGCGGAACGCGTGGCGCTGGTCGAGCGGATCGCGGCGAAGGCGGGCGATCGGAGGTAG
>JBEHYX010000064.1:0-22672 GCA_048497945.1 Verrucomicrobiota bacterium
GTAGAACAGCGCCAGGCCCGGCAGCGTCATGAACAGCACCAAGGCCGTCGACGTCATCTGCCAGGCATTGTGGCCCGGGCCGGGCCCGGGTATCTTCGAGGCCACGTCCGGCGTGCGCGCCGCGTTGTTCACGTAGGCTTCCAGGTCGGCCAGCCGCTGTTCAACGGTCGGCTCTTTCGGGGCAGGCTTGTCCTCGGCGAGGACCCGTGAGCCCAGCAGGGACGCCAAGACGACACCGGCCAAGGCCAGCGTGCGGAATAGTTTGGAGTAAGTTTGATGGTTCATGCGCGGAACCCACTTGAGCAAGTCCGATGCCATGAATCGCCGTATCGCCACCAGAAGCGGCATGAATGACGATCATGGATGGAAATCCGCGCGCCTTGGCCCCGCGGCAAACCGCAGTTTGTGCCTAGTCATTAATGGTTAATGACGCGCCGCCTTCGACTGAACCATTGCGCGCCGTGCGGGCGTCATAAACGAATTGGGCGCCCCGCGGGGCGCCCCAAAATTCGCTGGAAACAAATCCGCCGGATCAGATCGCAGCGTCGCCGTGCTCATCCGTGCGGATGCGGATGACGTCATCCACCGGCGAGATGAACACCTTGCCATCGCCGATCTTGCCGGTCTTGGCGGAATTCACGATGGCGGCGACGACCTTGTCCTTGAGGTCATTGGAAACCACGACCTCGAGCTTGATCTTCGGCAGGAAATCCACGGTGTACTCGCTGCCGCGGTAGACCTCGGTGTGGCCCTTCTGGCGGCCGAAGCCCTTGACCTCGGACACCGTCATGCCCTCGACGCCAACCTGCGTCAGCGCCTCCTTAACGGCTTCCAGTTTGAACGGCTTGATGATCGCGGTGATGAGTTTCATGGGGGTAAATGGTGAAGTTGCGCGGAGTTTCTCCAATTGCGCTTTTAGCGAAAGAACAGTTCGGAGGTTTATTGTTTGTAGGGCGGGGTCGCTGACCCCGCCAAGCGCGTGGCATCGCCTGCGCGGCGGGATCGGTGATCCCGCCCTACAAGGAAATTACTGCTGGGGAATGACCGTCTGGATATGGAGGTCCTTGAGCTGCTTCGCCGTGACCGGCGTCGGGCTCTGGGCCATCAGGTCCTGCGCCTTCTGCGTCTTCGGGAAGGCGATGACGTCGCGGATGCTCGTCGTGCCGCAAAGCAGCGCGCACATGCGGTCGAGGCCGAAGGCGATGCCGCCGTGCGGGGGCGCGCCGAACTTGAAAGCCTTGAGCATGTAGCCGAAGCGGCTCTCGACCATCTCGGCCGGGATCTTGAGCACGTCCTTGAACACCTTCTCCTGCAGCGCGGGCTGGTGGATGCGGATCGAACCGCCGCCGAGTTCCATGCCGTTCAGGACGACGTCGTAGTGCTGGCCGCGCACGGCCTTCGGGTCGGTGTCGAGCAGCGCCGCGTCCTCCGCGACCGGCGCGGTGAACGGATGGTGCGTGGCCGCGTAGCCGCCGCGCTCCTCGTCGTAGGACATGAGCGGAAAATCGACGACCCAGAGGAAATTCCACTGGTCGGCGCGGATGGTGAGCTTGCCGCGCTTCACGAGCAGCTGCGCCGCCTCGAGGCGGGTGCGGCCGAGGATCGCACAGGCGCGCTCCCACGGGGCGGCGGCGAAGAAGATGATGTCGCCGTCGGCGATCTGGAGCTTGGCGGTGAGGTCGGCCTTCTCGGCGTCGGTGAAGAACTTCACGATCGGCGACTTCCATTCGCCGTTCTCGACCTTGATGAAGGCGAGGCCTTTCGCGCCGAGCGACTTCGCGATGTCCTCGAGCGCGCCGATCTCGCCCTGCGTGATGTCGGCCAGGCCCTTCGCGTTGAAGGCCTTGATCGAGCCGCCGGCGGCGACCGTGGACTGGAAGACCTTGAAGCCGGAGTTCTTGAACGTGGCGCTGAAGTCCGCGATCTCCATCGCGAAGCGCGTGTCGGGCTTGTCGACGCCGTAGCGGTTCATCGCGTCCTTGTACGCCATGCGCGGGAACGGCGTGGGCAGGTCGTGGTTGAGCACGTCCTTCCAGACCTTCTTCAGCAGGCCCTCGAACAGCGTGTAGATGCCCTCGCGGTCGATGAACGACACCTCGACGTCGATCTGCGTGAACTCCATCTGGCGGTCGGCGCGCAGGTCCTCGTCGCGGAAGCAGCGGGCGATCTGGAAATACTTCTCCACGCCGGCGACCATCAGGATCTGTTTGAACTGCTGGGGCGACTGCGAGAGCGCATAAAACTCGCCCGGGTGGATGCGCGACGGCACGAGGTACTCGCGTGCGCCCTCCGGCGTGCTCTTGAACAGCGCCGGCGTCTCCACCTCGTAGAAGCCCTGGGAGTCGAAATAGTCGCGAACCGACTTCGTCGCGCGGTGGCGCACGGCGAGGTTCCTGCGCATCTTCGGGCGGCGCAGGTCCAGGTAGCGGTAGGTCAGGCGCAGGTCCTCGTTGACCTTGTCGCCGCCGGCGTCGGTCAGCGGGAACGGCGGCGTCTCGGAAACGTTGTGGACGATGAGCTCGGTCGCCTCGACCTCGATCTCGCCGGTGGGAATGTTCTTGTTCACCATCGCGGCCGGGCGCGGCTCGACCTTGCCCGTGATGCGGATGACCGACTCGGCCTTCAGCTGCGCGGCCTCGGCCCGCAGCACGGAGTCGAACTTCACCTGCGTGATGCCCTCGCGGTCGCGCAGGTCGACAAAGATGATGCCGCCGTGGTCGCGGACGGAGTCAACCCAGCCGGCGAGCGAGATCGTCGCTCCGAGGTTGGACTTGGTGAGCTGGGCGCAGTGATGGGTGCGTTTCATGGACACGGAGGGTCGAGATAAGCCGTTCCCCCGCCCCCGGGGCAATCAGAATCTAAGTCACACGGAAACCGCCTGCCCCGGCGGGTTTATCACGTTTTCTTCAAAAAATCTTGTTCGCCACTTTCCGCCGGAAGCTTGTATCAGGGGGTATGTCGCGCGCTCGTCCGTTTGAAACCTGGCTGCTCTTCTGGGTGGCGCTGGCCGCGGCCTACTGGCTGACGGGGCGGCTCTGCATCGCCGCGTCGGCGATGGTCGCGAACGTCTCGTGGATGCTTTTCATTCCGGCCGGACTCTCGCTGACGGCCGCGTTGCTGTGGGGCTCGAGGGTCTGGCCCGCCGTTTTCGCGGGCGAACTGGCCCTCTGCCTGACCAGCCACGAACCGCTGCTTACCAGCCTCCTGATGGCCACCGGCAACGCGCTCGAGTCCGCGCTCGCCGGCTGGTGGTTCCACGACTGGAAGGGCCGGCGCCTCCAGTTCGACAGCGTGCGCGAGGTCGTCGCGCTGCTGCTGGGCGAACTGCTGCTGCTCGAACCGCTCAGCACGGCGATGGGCATGCTGGGACTGCACCTCGCCGGCCACATCCCGGCCGGAAAGCTCGGCGCCACCGCCGCCGCGTGGTACGCCGCCAACGCCTTCGCGAAATTCCTCATGGCGCCCGCCGTGCTCGTCTGGTTGCGCTGGTCGCGGCCGGCCCTGCGCCAGCGCTACGGCGAACTCGCGGTGCTGGCGCTTTTCACCCTCGTCGTGGGCGCGTTTGCCGCGGGCCGCTGGGCCGTGCACGACCTGCCCCTGCCCGTCACCCTCATCTTCGTGCTGCCGCTGCTCGTCTGGGCCGCCGTGCGGTTCGAGCCGTCGGTCGGCGTCACCGTTGGCAGCGTCATCGGCCTCTTCGCCTTCGACGCCGTGCTCAACAGCGCCGGGCCGTTCCGGGCCGACGCCGGCGGCGAGGCCATCTTCACCCTGAATGTCTTCATGGGCGTCTGCATCGGCACGGCCGTGTTCCTCACCGCCGCCATGAGCCAGCAGCGGAAGTTCGAGGACGAGCAGGCCAAGCTCATCGAGAAGCTGCGCGAAAGCACGGAGCACGTCCGCCGCCTGAAGGAGTTCGTGACCTTCTGCGCCTGGACCGGACGCGTCCAATGGCACGGCCAGTGGGTCTCCGTCGAACAGTTCCTCGACGAGCGCTTCGGCTTGAACGTCAGCCACGGCATTTCCGAGGAAGCCATTGCCATGCTGCAGCGCACGCTGCCCCGCACCGAGCCGCCGCCAGAGGGCAATTCATCGCCGCCAGCCAGTTCCGCTTAGACCGATGGCGTGGGAGGGGCTTTGGGCCCCGGCTAAAAACGGGCGTTCAAGGTCGGGGCCTGAAGCCCCTCCCACAAACCTAGCCGACCGTTCACTTCGCGATCAGGCTCGCGCCGGTCATCTCCACCGGCTTGGGCAGGCCCATCAGGTCGAGGACGGTCGGCGCGATGTCGGCCAGGCGTCCGCCCGGGCGCATCTTCGTCTGCGGCGTGAGCCCCTCGCCCACCGCGAAAACCTCGACGAGGTTCAGCGTGTGCGCGGTGTGCGGGCCGTTGGCAACGGGGTCCCACATCTGCTCGGCGTTGCCGTGGTCGGCGAGCACCACGGCCTTGCCGTGCTTCGACGCGAGCGCGGCGAGCAGCTCGCCGAGGCCCTGGTCGGTGGCCTCGCACGCCTTGATGGCGGCGGGCAGCGAGCCGGTGTGGCCGACCATGTCGGGATTGGCGTAATTGACGACGATCAGGCCGTACTTGCCGGAGAGGATCGCCTCCTTCGACTTCGCGGTGACCTCCGCCGCCGACATCTCCGGCTGCAGGTCGTAGGTCGCAACCTTCGGGCTGGCCGGGCACGCGCGGTCCTCGCCCGGGAACGGTTCGTTGCGATAGTTGTTGAAGAAGAAAGTCACGTGCGGGTTCTTCTCGGTTTCGGCGCAGCGGAACTGCGCGATGCCGGCCTTGCTCACCGTCTCGCCGAGGATGTTCTTCAGCGGCGCCGGCTTGCCCGAGATGACATGGACCGGCAGCCCGGCCTCGTACTCGGTCATCGTGGCGTAGTAGAGATCCAGCTTCGCCCCGCGGTCGAAACCCTTGAAGTCGTCGTTCACGAAGGCCTTCGTGATCTCGCGCGGGCGGTCGCCGCGGTAGTTGTAGAAGAGCACGGCGTCGCCGTTGGCGAACGTCGCGAGCGGCTTGCCGTCGGCGCCGACGATCCACGTCGCCGGCACGAACTCGTCGCCCTTCTGCGTCTCGGAAAGCGGATGCTTGTAGTAGTTCTCGATCGCGGCGGCGGCGTTCGGCGCGGTGGCGACAGCGCTCTTGCCCGTCAGCATGTCGTACGCCTTCTGCACGCGCTCCCAGCGGTTGTCGCGGTCCATCGCCCAGAAGCGGCCGCACACCGTCGCGATCGTGCCCACGCCGATCTCCTTGCACTTCGCCTCGACCTGCCGGATGTAGCCCAGGCCGCTCTGCGGCGGCGTGTCGCGGCCGTCGGTGAAACCGTGGATGAACACCTGTGCCTTCGCCAGGCCGTCGGCCTTGGCCTGCGCGAGGATGCCGTAGAGGTGGTCGAGCATGCCGTGCACGCCGCCGTCGGAAACAATGCCCATCACGTGGAGCTTCGCCTGGGGATTGGCCTTGAGCCGCGCGAGGATCGCGTGCCAGACGGGGTTCTTCGCGAGCTGCTTCTCGGAGAAAAGTTTGTTCAGGCGGACCAGTTCCTGGTCGACGATGCGGCCGGCGCCGATGTTCTCGTGGCCGACCTCGGAGTTGCCCATCTGGCCATCGGGCAGGCCGACGTCGAGGCCCGAGGCCTTCACCAGCGTCACCGGGTACTTCGCGTGCAGCATGTCGTCGGTCGGCGTTTTCGCCAGCTCCACGGCGTTGTAGGCGTGCTGCTCGGGATGCGGATTCTTGCCCCAGCCATCACGGATGACGAGGAGGACGGGCGGACGGGTTGAGCTCATGGGAAATTGTGACGATGAAAGAGGCAGTGAACTCACCCACCCGGCACTAATCCAGTGAAAACCGGCCGAAGAAGGCGGACATTCACCATCACTCCTTGGGCAGTGGGCATTGGCTATTTCGAGCCCAAGCACCGGGAGGGGCGCCGCCCCGCCTCCGCCATAGCCACTGCCGATTGGCTGATAAATAATAGCTATTCCTCACGCGCCGGGCAGCACCTCGCGCAGGACGCGGGCGAGATCGTTCACCTCGTAGGGCTTCGGCACCATGGCGACGAAGCCGTGCTCGCGGTAATTGGCCAGCACCGGGTCGCTCGAGTAGCCGCTCGACACGATCGCCTTCACCTTCGGGTCGATCTTGAGCAGCTCGCGGACCGCGGCCAGGCCGCCCATGCCCCCGGGGATCGTCAGGTCCATGATCACGAGGTCGTACGGTTCGCCGCGCTCGCGCGCGGCCTGGAATTTCGCGATCGCCTCGGCGCCGTCCGCGGCGCAATCGACCGACAGGCCGAAGCGTCGCAGCAGTGCCGACGCCATGTCGCGGATGATCTGCTCGTCATCCATGAAAAGCACCCGGCCGTTCATGCGCCCCGGGCTCCACGGCGCCCGCGATTCCTGGCCGACCACCTCGCCCCGCAGCGCCGGCAGCCAGATGCGGAAGGTCGTGCCCTGCCCCACCTGCGACTCGACGTCGATGTGGCCGTGGTGTTTCTTCACGATCGAATAGACCGCCGCCAGGCCGAGGCCCGTGCCCGTCTGCTTGGTCGTGAAATACGGGTCGAAGATGCGCGCCAGGTGCTCGGTCTGGATGCCTTCGCCGGAGTCGGTGATCGCGATCTGGATGTAGTTGCCGGGCGCGAGGCCCGGCATGCTCAGGCCGTCGATGATGTCGTTGCGCGCCGTGATGCGCAGCGTGCCGCCGCGGGGCATGGCCTGCACCGCGTTGATCACGAGGTTCTGCACGACGCGGCCGATCTGGCCCTTGTCGGCGTCGGCCGGCCAGAGGTCCGGCGCGAGGTCGAACGACGCCTTCACCTGGGAACCGTGGAGCGCGAACGACGTCATCTCGCGCACGACCGCCTCGAGCTGCACGGCCGCGCGCACCGGCTCGCCGCCCTTCGCGAAGGTCAGCAGCTGCTGCGTGAGGTCGCGCGCGCGCAGCGCCGCCTTCTCGGCGGATTTCAGGCTGGCCGCCGCCGGGCCGTCGGGCGCCACGTCGAGCTGCGCGAGGGTCAGGTTGCCCATCACCGCCGTCAGGATGTTGTTGAAATCATGGGCGATGCCGCCGGCCAGCACGCCGACCGACTCGAGGCGCGTCGCCCGCACGAGTTCCTGCTCGAGGCGGTCCTGCTCGGTGACGTCGCGCAGCACCAGCACCGTGCCGATGACCTTGCTGTCGACCGCGTGGATCGGCGCGCAGCAGCCGTCGATGAGCCGGTGCCGCGCGTCGCGGGTGACGAGGCGGGTGTCCGGCGGCACGTCCGCCACGACGTCGCCGCGCGCCACCTCGGCCACGGGCAGCGCGAGGTCGCGGTTCGTGCGCTTGCTCTCGAGGTGGCAGATTTCCGCCACGGGCCGGCCGCAGGCCTCCACCTCGCTCCAGCCCGTCAGCGCCGCGGCCGCCGGGTTCATGAACTGGACCACGCCGCCGACGTCGGTGGTGATGACCGACTCGTTCATCGCGCGCAGGGTCACGGAAAGCCGCTCCTTCTCCGCCGCCAGCGCCTCCTCGGCGCCGCGCTGCGGCGTGATGTCGACCGCCACGCCCACCAGCGAGAAACGCCCGTCCGGCAGCGTCCGGATCTTCACGCTTTCGCTGACCCACACCGCGGTGCCGTCGGCGCGAATGATATGAAAGACCTGCTCGTAGCCCGGCCGGCCGGCTTTGAGCGCCGCGAGGCAGCGCGCGTCCATTTCGGCGCGCTCGGGAATGTTCGAGATGTGCCAGAGCCCGGCCTCCTCGCTCGGCGTCGGCCGGCCATAGAGGCGCTGGTAGAGACCGGACGGCTGCACGTGGAAAATCCAGTGCCAGCTTCCGTCCGGCTGGAATGTGACCGTGGCCTCCCACAGCAGGCAGTCCGCGCGCGCGAGCAGCTCGTGCAGCCGGTCCTCGCTCGTCTGCCGCGCGATTTCCGAGACCCGCTGGGCGGTGATGTCGGTGATGATGCCGATCATTTCCCAGCGGTCCGGCGCCAGCGGCTTGATGCTCACCTTTTCGTGCAGCCAGACCGGGCCGTCCGTCAGGTTGCAGTGAAAGACCTGCTCGTAACCCGGCAGGCCCGAGATCATGGCGTGGCGCGGCCGGGCCACCAGTTCCGGCCACTCGGGGATCGCCGCGGGATCCCACGGGAAATGATGGTCGCCTTCGGCTTCGCGCCCGAAAATACGGCGGTAGAGCTGCGAGTTGGGGGTGAAGATCCGCCAGGTGAAATCGTCCGGCCCCTTCCGGTGCACCTCCCCGTGCCAGATCATGCAGTCCGCCCGCTCGAGCAGCGCCCGCAACCGCACCTCGCTCTTGCTCTGCGCCTCCTCGGCGCGGCGCTGGGCGGTGATGTCGGTGACGACGCCGACGAGGCGGAAAGCGCCGGTGGGCAGCTCCATCATGGTGACGACTTCGCGCAGCCAGATGGTCTCGCCGGGGTTGACGACGTGGAATTCCTGGGAATAGCCGGACGCCTTGTTCCTGACCGCCGCGAGGGCGCGGGCCGACATTTCGTCCAGCTCGGGCACCACCAGGGTGTGCCAGTTCAGGACCGTTTCGTCCCGATTGCCGAAAATGCGCCGATACAGGACCGAGCGCTGCGTGTGGAGGTCCCAGTGCAGGTGGTCGGCGCGCAGTTCCACCGTCGCCTCCCACACGAGGCACTCCGCCAGCTCCAGCAGGGTGGAAAGCCGGACGTCGCTGCGGCGCCTCGCCTCCTCGGCCTCGTGCTGGGCCGTGACATCCGTGGCCACGCCCACCAGGCTCCAGGCCGTGGGACTGACCTTGGTGATCGAGACCCGCTCATGCAGCCAGAAGATGCGGTCCTGCTTCGTGATCGCGCGAAACTGCTGCGTGTAACCCGGCGCGCCGCCGAGGATCGCCTCGGTGCTGCGCGCATCCATTTCCTTTTGCTCGGGAACATTGAGCGTTTCCCAAAAGCCCTTGTCCGGGGAATAGACCCGGTCGCCGAAGAGCATCTCGGAAAATTGCGAATGGGGAATGTCGAAGTGCGGCCACTTCAGTACCCCCTCGTCCAGCACGACGGTGGCGCGCCACAACAGGCACTGCGCGTGCTCCAGGATGCTGTCGACGGTCAGCTCGCTCTGCCGCTGCGCCAGCTCCGCCTCACGCCGCGCCGTGATGTCCGTGATCAACCCGACGAGCCAGTAGCGGTTCGCGCCGGTCGCCGTGATGGAAACGTCCTCGCGCAGCCAGAAGGTCTGCCCGTCCCGGGTCGCGCCGAATTCCTGCACGTAGCCCGGCGCGCCCGTGTCCATCGCTTTCCGCGCGCGCGTGTCCATTTCGGCGCGCTGGGCGATCTGGAACTGCACCCAGAGGTCGCCGCCCGGCACCGGCAGCACGCCGCGAAAAAGTTTCCGCGCGAACACCGAGGGATGGATCGTCATGCGCCATTCCCACCAGTTCTTGGGCCCCACCTCGACCTCCGCCTCCCACAGCACGCAGTCGGCGTGCTCGATCAGCGCCGTCATCTGGCGGATGCGCTGGGTCGATTGGTGCTCGACCGAGCGGCGCGTCCGGCGGCCCAGCACCAGCGCCACGGAGGCGACGACCAGCGACACCACGAACACGAGCACGTAGTCGAAAACCCCGGTCACATGCCCCGTTGCCACCGCCAGCCCGCCACCCGGCGGGCAGGCACGGGCCAGCGCCGGCGCCAGCAAGGCGCACCATGTGAGCCTGGAGCGAACGAAAGGGCTTTTCATCAGGAACGCCGGCCGGAGAAGGTGCGGCCAATACGGGTAAAAGAGGGGCAGATACTAATCGGCCGGCGACGGCCCAAACTTAAGCGGAGTAATGCTTTCTGCCCAGCAAAGATTGCAAAAATCGGGGGTCCAATTCTTATCTGCGCCGAAATGCCCAATTCTGCGGTCCTGCTCCTCAATCTCGGTTCGCCCGACTCGCCCTCGGTCCCCGACGTCAAACGCTACCTGCGCGAGTTTCTCGGCGACGAACGGGTGATTGACAAGCCCGACAACGCCTTCCTGCGCTCCTTCCTCGTCAAGGGCATCATCATCCCGCTCCGGGCGAAAAATTCCGCGCATGCCTATTCGACCGTCTGGACCGACGCCGGTTCGCCGCTGATCGTCACGAGCCAGGCCACGCAGACGAAACTGCAGGTGCGCGCCTCCCTGCCCATCGCCCTGGCGATGAACTACGGCAACCCGTCGATCCCCGCGGTGCTCGCCGAACTGGCGGCGCGCGGGATCAACCGCCTCCTGCTTTTCCCGCAGTACCCGCACTACGCGATGTCGAGCTGGGAAACGGTCGTCGCCAAGGTCCGGCGCGAGGCCACGCGGATCGCCCCGGCGATGAAGATCGAGTGCGTGCAGCCGTATTTCGAGGACGCCGACTACATCGCGGCCCTCGTCGCGAGCGCCCGCCCCTACCTCGCCCATCCGCACGACCACCTGCTGTTCAGCTACCACAGCATCCCGGTGCGCCACCTGACCAAGGCGGACTCGTCGCACGCCCACTGCCAGGTCGTGGCCGATTGTTGCCGCACGTGCAGCCCCGCCCACGCGACCTGCTACAAGGCGCAGGTCACGCGCACGACCGACGCCTTCGCCCGCGCCGCCGGCCTCGATCCCGCCCGCTGGTCGATCGCCTTCCAATCCCGCCTCGCCAACGAGCCCTGGCTGGAACCCTACACCGACTACGAGTACAAGCGCCTCGCCGCCGCGGGCAAGAAGCGCCTGCTCGTCATCACCCCGGCGTTCGTCACCGACTGCCTCGAGACCCTCGAGGAGATCCGCGTGCGGGGCGCCGAGGATTTCAAGGCCGCGGGCGGCGAGACTTTCGAGCACATCCCCTGCCTCAACGACCAGGCCGTGTGGATCGACTTCCTCGAGCGCCGCGTGCGCCGCTGGCAGGAATCAGGCACCCTCACCGCCTGAGCGGGGATCATACCGTGCTCCCCACTTTCGCTTGCTGACAGGGCAAACCGAAAGGTGGAGCGCGGTGACCCCACCGCGCTGAGGGAACCCCGCCGGCAAGAAGCGCCTTGGGGACAAGTCGCTCCACCTGCAACGGCATGGCCCGGCTGGGCGCCCCGGCTCGTGAAAATCGGTTAAAAAAGGACGCGCCACGCCGCCTGTGACCGGGTCTTGGCTCGCCGGACCCGCGCCTGCGTGCGATTCTCCCGCCCCCGCTGTGAATCCCGCCTCCCAGCCCTTGACGCGATCCCCCGCGACCGGCGCCGCCATCCTCGTGCTCGGCGCGGACGGGCGCGTGCAGATTGCCAGCGCCGCGGCGTGCACCCTCTGGCAGGCCAAGGCCGCCGAGCTGGTGGGCGATTGCTTCCCGAATCTCTTCAGCTTCGAGGTCGTTTCGCAGGAGCCCGGCTGGGTGCAGTCACAGTGGGACGTCCTCGTCGCGGCGGCCCAGGATCGCGCCATCACGCTGCGACTCCAACCCAAGGAAGCCGCGGATTTCGAGGTGCTGGTGCGCCTGGAGAAGACCGGCGGCGAACCGGCCCAGTATCTTGCCGTCATCAACCCGCCCGCCCCGGCCGCCGCCCCGGTGGCGATTGTCCCTCCGGCCGCCGCGCCCGCGACCGCGCCGGCCGCGGAGCATTTCCTGACGCAGCTCAACGAACGCAGCCCGCTCGGGTTCTTCGACCTTAATTTCCTGAAGAACGAGATCTATTACTCGCCGACATGGAAGCGCCTGCTTGGGTATGTGGACGCCGACCTGCCGAACACGTACGACACCTGGGCCAAGCTGATCCATCCCGACGACTCCGCCGCCGCGCCGGACCGCCAGGGCCGCTCGGGTTCTACCGGGGCGCGCACGTTCTCGCACGAGTTCCGGATGAAGCATGCGCAGGGGCACTATCTTTGGATCCAGTGCACCGGCATCCAGCATTACGGGCCGAACGGCTCCCTGCAGCGCGTGATGGGTGTGCACCTCGACATCGGCGACCGCAAGGATTTCGAGGAGGCGGCGCTGCGGGCCGACGAACGCATGCAACTGCTCGGCGAACGCGGCCGCGCCGGCATGTTCGATCTCGATTTCGCCGGCGGGCTGTACTGGCTCTCGCCCGGCTTCAAATCGCTCCTGGGCTACGCCGACGGCGAACTGCCCAACACCCTCGAATCCGTGCTCCGCAGCCTGCCCATGGACGAGACGGCGGGCGGCGTGCAGGCCTACTTTCTCCTGAATCACCCGAACCAGGTGTCGTTTTTCGACACGATCCGGTTGCAGCATCGCGAGGGCCGCGACGTGCCGGTCCATGCGTGCATCGTCCGCCAGATTTCCCGCCAGAAGGAGCTGCAGCGCGTGCTGGGGTTTGTCGTGCCACTGGCGGAAGCGGCGGCCCCGGAAGCCGACGGCGCTTTCTCGACCCCGCACCTTTCGATCCTCCTTGCCGAGCTGCAGGAAGGCGTGCTCCTCACCGATGCCGACGGCAAGGTGATCCACCTCAACGCCAAGGCCGAGAAACTGCTGGCGCGCACGCTGGCCCAGACGCTCGGCCAGGATGCCGGCGAAGTCTTCAAGCTCGTGCACCTGCAGAACGGCCGGCCGGGCGAAAATCCCGTGGCCAAGGCGCTGGGCACCGCCGAGCCGACCAGCCTCAACGCCGAGTTCGCCCTCGATACCGGCGCGGAGATGGCCCAGCCCGTCGTCTTCAGCGCCCGCCCCGTGATCGATGCCTCGGGCCGCCCCGCCGGCGCCGTCGTGGTGTTCCGCCACCCGGGCGAGATGAGCCTGTCGCCGGAGGAGCTGGTGCGCTCCAACCGCTTCGAGTCGCTCGGCCAGCTCGCCGGCGGCATCGCCCACGATTTCAACAACCTCCTCACCACGATCCTCGGCGGCGTGTCGATGGCCAAGGACAACCGCGACTACTCCGGCCTCGAGAACAGCGAGCGCGCATGCATGGCGGCGAAGGCGCTCAGCAAGCAGCTGCTCAGCTTCTCGAAGGGCGGCACCGCCATCCGCCACGTGGTGCGCACCTCCGACATCCTTTCCGACAGCGTCCGTCTCGCCGCCGCCGGTTCCACCGTGAAGGTCGAGGTGCAGGTCGCGCCGGACACGGGCACGGTCTGCGTCGACCGCGCGCAAATCCTGCAGGTGTTCCAGAACCTTGTGATCAACTCGATCCAGGCCATGACGACCGGCAAGGGCCAGATCTGGATCAACGCCAACAACGTCCAGCTCACCGAGGGCCAGGTCGCGCCGCTCGCCGCCGGCACCTACGTCGCCATCGAGGTCCGCGACAACGGCAGCGGCATCAAGCCCGAGAACCTCGAGCGCATCTTCGACCCGTTCTTCACCACGAAGAAAACCGGCACGGGCCTCGGCCTCGCCACCGTGCTCTCGATCGTCAAGCGCCACGGCGGCCAGATGGGCGTCGATTCCGAGGTCGGCGTCGGCACCGCCTTCACCGTCTTCCTGCCCATCGCGGAACAGCCCGAGGAGGTCGAGGCGCGCCGCGCGCCGTCCTTCAACTACGCCCAGCGCACCGGCCGCATCCTGTTCATGGACGACGACCCGAACATCTGCACGCTGACCGGCGGCATGCTCGAGGGCCTCGGCTACAAGTACGACATCGCCCGCAACGGCGAGGAGGCCGTCCAGTTCTACAAGCGCTACCTCAACATCGGCCGGCCCTACGACGCGGTCATCATGGACCTCACGATCATCGGCGGCATGGGCGGCGAACAGTGCTTCAAGCTGCTGCGCGAACTCCATCCGGACGTCCGTGCCATCATCGCCAGCGGCTACGACAACGACGACATGGCGCGCCAGTTCCTCGAGGTCGGCTTCTGCGGCTACCTGACCAAGCCCTACCGCATCGGCGACCTCGGCCGCATCATCAAGAAGGTGCTGGGGACGTGACAAGCCGTCAGCGTTCAGCGATCAGCCATCAGTGAAAGCCACGCTGCCTTGTGCTGAAAGCGGATCGCTGAAAGCTTGGATGTGATTTTCGCTTTCCGATCCGGGCCGGTCGCGACATCGTGTGTTTACGATGCTGTCCAAGCCCATACCCGCATGGATCCTCCTCGGCGGGACCCTGCTCGCCATCTGCGCCGGCTGCATCAATGCCGCCGGCCTGACGGGGTTCCACCACCAGGCATTGAGTCACATGTCGGGCACCGCCGCGATTTTTGGCACGGCCCTGGCCCGCGGCGAAGGCGGGGCCGCACTGCACGCGCTGCTCGTGCTGACCCTTTTCTTCCTCGGCTGCATGCTCAGCGGCCTGTTGGTGCGCGAGAGTTCACTGCAACTCGGTCGCCGTTATGGCTTCGCCCTCGTGATCGAATCCCTCCTCCTGGTCGCGGCCACCTGGCTGCTGGTGCGCGGGCAGGGGGCGGGCGATTATCTCGCCGCCATGGCTTGCGGGCTGCAGAATGCGCTGGCGACAAACTATAGCGGCGCCGTCATCCGCACCACCCACATCACCGGCATTATTACCGACCTCGGCCTGGCGGCTGGCGCCGCGCTGCGCCGCCAGCGGGTCGACCGCCGCCGCACCGGCCTCTACCTGCTGCTTGCCGGCAGCTTCGTCGCCGGCAGCGTTCTCGGCGGTCTCGGCTACCTTGCGTGGGGATATTACATCCTGCTTCTTCCCGCCATCCTCACGGGCGCCACGGGTTTCGGTTACAGCCTGTACCGCCTTTACCAGAGCCGCGTCACGGGACCAACCCGGGCGCCGTTCTGAATGCAAGCAGTCAGCTTCCCGAGCCATCCTCCCGCATGGACCGCGTGGTTGCCGGATCCCGGCTGAAAGCCGATCGCTGGCCCCCGAAAACTCACTCCTTCCACGTGAACGCGTGGCACAGCGCCACGCCGGCGGCGTCGGCCTCGTCGAAGGCGAGCGCCCGGCCGTGGCCGAGCAGCGCCATGACGGTGCGCGCCATCTGCTCCTTGCTCGCGCGGCCCGCGCCCACCACGGCCTGCTTCACGCGCAGGGGCGCGTATTCGAAAATCTCGTGGCCGCGCAGCGCCGCCGCCGCGATCGCCGCGCCGCGCGCCGCGCCCATGATCTGCGCGGTCTGGAAATTCTGCACGTAGATCGTCTGCTCCAGCGCCACGTGGCGCGGGGCGAAGTCCGCGACATACTGCGCGACGGACTGGTGGATCTCGGCGAGGCACTGCGCCATCGAGTGCTTCGCCGGCACCTTCACGGTGTGGCAGCGCAGCAGCACCGGCGCGCGCCCGGGCGCGAATTCCAGCAGCGCCAGGCCCGTGCCGCGCAGGCTCGGGTCGATGCCGAGCACGCGGCCGTTGAACGCCGGCCGGTGCAACGCCGGCGCGGCCGGCCATTCGCGCGGGGCCAGTTTACCGGCGAGATGCGACTTCCAGAGCTGCCTGACGGACACGCGGGCCATGTTCGGCACGACGCATACAGGAATGCCGCCAAAGAAGAAGCGGAATGTTGGCGCGCCCCGGCATCCGGGCTTGTTTAAACCCGCGCGCTCCATCCACTATCATGGCGCATGAAGCCGCCCCGCCGCCCCGAACCCGACGACCGGACCGTCCCGCCGTTTGGGGGCAGGCTGAAGCGCGTGCAGGCGCGCCTTTCCGGCTTCCACCTTCGCGACTACTGGTGGCGGTTGCTGGATTTCTTCGAGGCCAGCCCGGCCCGGCGCGGCGCGCTCTACGCGGGTGCCGCCCTGGTCGTCGCGGGCTTCGCCGCCTGGTTCTGGGCCTACCCCTGGTGGGAGCGCCGGAACGCCATCCGCATCGCCCAGCAGTGGCTCGACGCCGGGCAGCTGCACAATGCCGCCGACGCCGCGCAACGCGCCGCGATACTCGCTCCCGACCGTCCCGAACCGTGGCAGATCGCCTCGGAACTCGCCCGCCTCGGCCGCCAGTACGACCAGGCCCTGCAATATGCCCGCCGGGCCGCCGAGCTCGCGCCCGGGGATTTCCCGATCGCCGTCGCCGTGGCCAGCGCCGCGCTCAACGCCGGCAAGGCGGCGGAAGCCACCGCGATCCTGGACAAACAGCCCGCCGACCTGCTCGCCACCTCGCCCGAGGCGCAGCGGATCCGGGGCGAACTCGCCCGCCGCGAATTGCGCCTGACGGATGCGCGCGACGCGTTCGAGGCGGCGTTGAAACTGGACGGCAGCAAGCCCATCAACGAAGTCCCGCTGGGCCTGATCCTCCTGCGTTCGAAACTCCCGGCGGAACGCCAGCGCGGCCTGGAACTGCTCGGGCACTGGACCGCCGATCGCACCTGGGGGCCCACCGCCCTGCGCACGCTGCTGGCCGACGCCGGCGAGCACCACGACCGCACCGCCCTGGTACGCTGGTCCGAAGCGTTGCGCGCCCACCCCGCGGTCACGGTCGGCGACATGCCGCTCTGGCTGCAGGGCCTGGCGGAGGGCGATCCGGCCCGCTACGCCGCCGCGCTCGCCGAGCTCGAAAAGAACCATGCCGTCTCGCCCAGCGCCGCGGCCCAGCTGCTGGGCTGGCTCAACCAGATCGGCCGCAGCGAGGACGCCGTCGCCTGGATCAAGACCCTGCCCGCTCCCGCCATGCGCCGTCCGCCCCTGGCCACGCTCGCGGCCGAAGCCTACCGCGCCACCGGCGCCTGGACCGAGCTGCAAGCCTGGACGGAATCGGCCGATTGGGGACCCGACACGAATTTCCTGCGCTGGGCCTACGGTTTCGTCGCCGCCAAGAAGCTGAACGATGCGGCGCGCGCGGACGAACAATGGCGCACGCTGTACAATCATGCCCAACTCAACACCGGCCACGCCCTCTTCGCCGCCTCGACGCTTTTCGCGTGGGGCATGGCCACCGAGGCGGAGGCCCTGTGGTGGCGCGCCGGCGAACAGGATGGCGCCAATGCCATCGAGGCGCTGGGCTCGCTGGCCCGCCTTTATCAGGTGAAGGGAGACGCCGACGGCCTGTACCGCGCCTTCCGCCGCCTGCACCTGCTCCAGCCCCAGAATCCGGACATCGGCAACAACTTCGCCTTCTATGCGCTGCTGCTCGGACGCGAACAGCGGATCGCCGAGCAGATCGCGCGGGCCAACACCGAGCAGCAGCCGGACAACGCGAGCTACCTCGCCACCTTCGCCTTCGTTTTCGTCCAGCAGGGACGCTATGCCGACGCCCTGACCCGCCTGCAGCCGAAAGCGAGCCTGGCGGCCAAGTCACCGGCCGTTGCCTTCGTCTACGGCCTGGCCCTGGCCGGCGCCGATCGGAAAAACGAGGCGCGTGCCGTTCTCGACACGCTGCCCCCTGATTCGCTCACGCCGGCGGAAACCGACCTGATCAAACAGAAACTGACGAAATAGCGGCACCCGCGCCGATGCGGCGGCGGATGAAGCGCAGGCCGAACAGGCCCAGTGCCCCCAGGACCGGCAGGATCGTTCCCACCTCCGGGACCGGCTTGCCATCGATGAGGATCGCCGAGCCCACCTGGTAAACGATGAGACCGCTGGGATTCAGCGCGGTGTCGGAAGAACTGCCGGTTTTGCTGTTGGTGTTGTCGACCACCACGTAGATGTAGTTGGTGCCGATGACGAAATTCGCGTTGTCGGTGCCGCCGTTGCCGTTGTAGTTCTGCAGGTATTCGGCGGTGGTGTTGTTCCAAGCGCTGGTGCGCGACGCCGCCAGCGTGCTGTAAGTGGTGTTGATCTCGCCGCCCGACATCGTCGGATTGACGTACACCTTGTACTGGTCGTCCGCCGCAATCGTCAGGGAAATCTGGATGTGGTTCGTCACGGCGCCAGAGCCGGTGCCGCTGATGGTGAACGCCAGCCGGTAGACATAGGAGGCCGCGTTGGTGCCGCTGGTGCCGTTGCCGGGAAGATAGTCGCCGCCCGCGTTCGTCGTGCCGCCGGTTGCCGCGGTCTTGGCGCCCGGCGCCGTGATCCATTGCGCGGAGGCGGTGTTGTCCACCCAGCCCGCGTCAATGTAACTGCCACTGACCACGTAAGCGGCCCCTTCGTAGTTCGAATCCGTACCCGCGGCATTGGCGTAATTGACGCTCCAGTGGGAATCCGTGGCCCCGCCGGCGAGCAATCCGCCACTGTTGTTCACGCCGGTATAGAAGAGGCCCGCCACGCTGGTCGCCGATCCCGCCCGACCAATCGCGACCGCGCCGAAGCAGGCGAAACACAGGATCGCAAAAATGGAGGTGGAGGAGCGCATCGGGATTTGCCGGGAAATATCTAGGGTATATTACCCAACTTCAACTCAAATATCCGGTAAAGTTAATGTTCGTTGTGGTTGAGTAACTTATAAATTTATAGGCCAAAAAACTCCCGGTTTTAGCGCGATAAAATACCTAAGTGACTGAGGGAACTACGCCAGGAGCAATTTTACGACCGCCGCAGCGGCCAATAGCAGGACGACATTCTCAAAGACCTTCTGGTTCACCCGCGCGACCACGAAGGGGCCGGCCAAGGCGCCCGTCGCCACCGCGGGCAGCAGGTAGAGGTTCAGCGTCAGGCTGGATTGGTTGATCAAGCCGAGTTGCGCGATGAACGGGACCTTCAGCCAGTTGATCAGCAGGAAGAACGCCGCGCTGGTGCCGAGGAACTCCAGCTTCGGCAGCCGCATCGCGAGCAGATAGAGCGTCATCACCGGCCCGGCGGCATTCGCCACCATCGTGGTGATGCCCGCGAACACGCCCATCAAGGCGCCGAACCACGCCGGTGCCGCCGGTTCCGCCTCCGGATTTTTCCAGCGCCGCCGGAAATGCAACCCGAGCATCACCGCAATGATCGCGCCGACGAGCCGCGACGTCTGCTCGTTGTTGATGCGGCTGAGCGCGAACCACCCGATCAGCAGCCCGGCCACCGCCCACGGCAGCAGCCGGCCGACCCGCCGCCACTCGAGGTTTTTCCGGTACACGACGTAGGCGAACATGTCCGCGAAGATCAGCATCGGCAGCACCACGCCGGTCGCCTGCCGCGCCGGCAGGATCACCGCGAAAATGCTCACCGAAAGCATCGAGACGCCGGGAATGCCGGTCTTGGAAAATCCCGAGATCACCGCCGCGACGTACAGCAGCGCCCACTGCCAGGGTTCGAAGTGCAGGCTCATGGAGGAAAAACGCCAAACCCCAGGCGCCAGGTGCCGAACAGAGCCTGCCGGGCAGGCTCCGGATTTTCAAACATTGGAAGCTCGGTCTTCACTCGGATTTCTTTGGCTACTGGCATTTGGCTTTTGGCATTTCGCTTCAGGGCGTCTGTTCACTGACGTTGCCTCTGTCACACCACAGAACCTGCCAGCCTGATGACTGCGGCAATGAGGTGCCGGTCGCGATGACCTGCGGATCGTGGTCGAGCGCGAGCCAGAAGCGCGCGCGGCGCTCCGGGTCCAGTTCGCCGAGCACGTCGTCGCACAGCAGCACCGGCGTGACGCCGCTGCGCGCCTGGAAATAAGCCGCCTGCGCGAGTCGCAGCGCGATGACGAGGCAGCGCTGCTGTCCCTCGGACGCGAACTGGCGGGCCGGACGCCCGTTCAGCAGCAACTCGAGGTCGTCGCGATGCGGGCCGCGCTCGGTGGACTTCAGCAGCGTGTCGCGCGGCCGGTTCTTCGCCTGGAGCGCCGCAAAGTCCGCCGCCGTCGCCGCGGCGGTGTCGGGCGCATAGACCAGCCCGGCTGTCTCGCCCTCCGGCACGAGGCGCGCATGCGCCGCGCGGAACAGGTCGCTGAGCGCCGCCAGGCCGGCCGCGCGCGCCGCGACCACCGCCGTGGCATGAATTGACAGCTCGTGCTCGAAGGCCTCGATCGCCGCGGGGTCGCGGCCGCCCTGCTTGAGCAGGATGTTTCGCTCCGCCACGGCCCGCGTGTAGGATTGCAGCGAAAGCAGGTAGCCCGGGTCCATCGCGGCGAGCGTGAGGTCGAGCCAGCGGCGGCGCAGCGACGGCGAGCCGCGCAGGAGCTGGTTGTCCTGCGACGAGAAAACCACGGTGGGAAACTTGCCGATGAAATCCGCTAGCCGCGTCACCCGGCCCTGCTCCCACGTCACCTCGCGGCCGTCGGGCTTCAGGACGATCGTGACCCGGCTCTCGCCGAACGCCTCGTGCTCGAGCGTGAAGCCCAGGCCTGCCTCGGGCTGGCCCAGGCCGACGAGCGCGCGGGTTTCCGCCGACCGGAAGGAGCGCAGCGCGGTCACGTACCCGAGCGCCTCGAGGAAGTTCGTTTTCCCCTGCGCGTTGGCGCCGTGCAGGAAGGTCCGCCGGCCCGCGAGCTTGAGCTCCACGAGGCCGAGGTTGCGGAAGTGCTGGAGGGCGACTTGCGAGAAACGCACGCCGCAGTGAGGCAAGCCGTCGCGAGCCTGTCCATTGGGTTCTTCCGCCACGCGGATTTGGACTTGCAGGAACGGGAGGCGCGGGGCTTGTTGGCTGATTCCATGAGCAATCCTCCCGCCTCCACCGAAGTCGCCGTGCTGAAGACCAGCTACGGCAACATCACCATCGCCTTCTGGCCCGACGTCGCGCCCAAGACCGTCGAGAATTTCAAGAAGCTCGCCCGGGACGGCTTCTATGACGGCACCGCGTTCCACCGCATCATCAAGGGCTTCATGATCCAGGGCGGCTGCCCCAACACCAAGGAAGGCGAGTCCGGTCTGCCGGGCACCGGCGGCCCGGGCTACAAGATCAAGGCCGAGTTCAACGCCAAGTCCCACGTGAAGGGCGTCATCTCCATGGCCCGCTCGGCGCACCCCGACTCCGCCGGCTCCCAGTTCTTCATCTGCCACGGCGACGCCAAGTTCCTCGACCGCCAGTACACGGCGTTCGGCGAGGTCACCGACGGCCTCGACGTCCTCGAGCAGCTTGCCAACGTCCCGACCAAGAGCGGCGGTGGCGGCGAGAAGAGCACGCCGATCGACCGCGTCGCACTCGAGAGCGTCAAGATCGTGGCCAAGTCGTAAGGCCCGCCCCTTCCCTCGGCCCGCACCTTCCCGGTGCGGGCTTTTTTATGCGACCGCGGGCGTGCCCGCGCCGGCGAATTCCTGCGTCACCGTCTGGCAGAGCCCGACAAAGGTCTCCTCGCCGAGCGACAGCCGGCGTCCGCGCAGGTGGCCGACGCCCCACTGGCGGCGCAGCTTGCGCTTGCCGAGCGGCAGCGAGACGAGCGCGCCTGACGCCAGCTCCGCCGTGGCGACCCACGGCGCCAGCACGCCGACCCCGAGCCCGATTTTCACGAGTTCCTTGATCGCCTCCATGCTGCCAAGCTCGAGCACGTTGGTCAGCGGCAGGCCCTCGTCGCGGAAATAGTCCTTCACCAGCCGGAACGTGTAGCTCGTGTGGTTGTAGAGGATCATCGTCTGCTCCTCGAACGTGTCGCGCTGCACGCGGCCGGCGCGCGCCCACGGGTGGGACGGCGCCACGAGGAAGCGCATCTCGTCCCCGAACAGCGGCACGAACGCCAGCTCCTTCCCGCCGTCAGGCTCGAGCATCAGCGCGAGGTCGATGCGGTTGTTGAGCAGCAGGTCCATCTGCCGCGCGTGGTCGCCGGGATCGATCGAGATCACGCACTTCGGGAAGCTCTGTTTGAACTCCCGCAGCACCGTCGGGAGGATGTACTGGCACGCGGTCGTGCTCGCACCGAGCCGCAGCCGGCCGTGCCCCCAGCGCGACAGCTCGTCGAGCCCGCGCCGCGCGGACTTCATCTCGCCGAGGATCTTCTCGACGTGGCGGAGAAACTGCTCGCCCGACTGCGTCAGCGCCACGCGCCGCCCCGAGCGCTCGAACAGCCGGCAGCCCGCCTGCTCCTCGAGCGCCTTGATCGCGTGGCTGACCGCGCTCTGCGTCAGGTAAAGCTCCTGCGCCGCGCGCGTGAAGCTGCCCAGGCGCGCGAGCGTCGCGAAGGCCAGCAACTGCCGGGTGTCGAAAACGTTGTTCTTCATGCGGCCGGGCCGTCCTGCGCCGCATGAATGCCACTCATTGAATGCATGAAATCTTTAAAAGCAGTAATCAGGCCAATTGGCCGGGGTGGCACGTGGCGCGCTAAGGGGTATGACAATCATGACCAACACCACTGCCTCGCCCGCGACCGCCGCCACCCGTCCCTTGCGCGTGGGCTTCCTGGCGCTGACCGATGCCGCCCCGCTGATTGTCGCCCAGCAGCGCGGGCTGTTCGCGCGCCGCGGGCTCGCGGTCGAGCTGCGCCGCGAGGTCGGCTGGGCCACGATCCGCGACAAGGTCCTCTACGGCGAGCTCGACGCCACCCAGGCGCCCGCGCCGATGCTGTGGGCCGCGCAGCTCGGCCTCGGCTGCGGCCGGACCGACGTCTGCACCGGCTTCGTCTTCAACCTCCACGGCAACGCCATCACGCTCTCCACGCGCCTGTGGGCCGACGGCATCCGCGACAGCAACACGCTGCGCGAGGAGGCGCTGCGCCGCCGCGGCGAAAACAAGCTGACCTTCGGCATCGTTTTTCCGCACTCGATGCACCACGTCCTGCTCCGCCAGTGGCTGCGCGCGGCGCGGCTCGATCCCGACCAGGATGTGCGCATCGCCGTCGTGCCGCCGGCCCAGATGTTCCGCAACCTGGTCGCCGGGACGCTCGACGGTTATTGCGCCGGCGAACCCTGGAACACGCTGGCCGTCCAGCAGCGCGGCGGCTGGTGCCCGACCTGGAGCGCCGCGCTCTCGCCCGGGCACGTGGAGAAGGTCCTGATGGTCCGCACGGGTTTCGCCCAACGCTACCCCGATGAACACCGCCGCCTGATCGGCGCCCTG
>JBEHYX010000065.1:0-22487 GCA_048497945.1 Verrucomicrobiota bacterium
GGCCTCGCCCGCGCGGGCGAGGCCGGCGCCGGCTTCGCCGTCGTCGCCGAGGAGGTCCGCGCCCTCGCCCAGCGTTCCGCCACCGCCGCCAAGGAAACCGCCGCCAAGATCGAGGACTCGATCGCCCGCAGCGAACACGGCGCGGTCATCTCGACCAAGGTTGCCGCCTCGCTCGACGTCATCGTCGCGAAGGCCCGTTCCGTCGACGAACTCGTCGGGCAGATCGCCGGCGCGTCCGGCGAGCAGAGCCAGGGCCTGGGCCAGATCAACACCGCCGTCGGCGTCATGGACCAGGTCACGCAATCCAACGCCGGCAACGCCGAGGAAACCGCCGCGGCGGCCGAGGAGCTCAACGCCCAGTCCACCAGCCTGCGCGAGTCGGTCGCCGAGCTGCGCCGCCTCGTCGGCGGCAGCAAGGCCGGCCAGTCCATCGATCGTGCCGCGCCGACTCCGCCGGTCTTCGCCGCCACCGTCCGGCCCACGGCGCCGGCCAAGCTTGCGAGCCCGCAATCCCAGCTGGTCGCCGCTGGCCCGGCCGACGACAATTTCTTCAAGGGCTGAGGAGCGACTCCGCGTAGGGGTGCAGACTTGCTTCGCCCATTCTGCGCAATGCGCAGAATCCAACAACATTCGTATTAGAAGGGAATCCCGGCCCGCCGGGATTGGGCGCAGCGAGTCTGCGCCCCTACCCCCGCCCTCACGGCTTCTTGAAAAGATCCTTCACCGCGTTGCCGAGTTCCTTCGCGGTGTCCTTCGCCTTGCCGAGGGCGGCCTTGCCGCCGTCCTTGCTGAGCTCGTTCGTCGCGGCCGTGGCGATGTTGGTCAGCACGTCGCGCAGGACGACCATCGCCACGCGGCTGCCGGAAACGCCGCCCTCCGCCGTGCCGATGTCGTCGAGCTGGATCTCGGGCAGCGGCACGGGCGTCGCCACGCCGCCCACGGCGATCGTCGCCTTGCCGTTGGTGAAGCGGAGTTTCTTCACGATGAATTTCTTCGCGGACGCCTGCTTGTCGGCGGTCTCCCCGCCCTTGCCGGTGTATTTCTCGATGTTGGCGAGCAGGTCCTTGATGTTGCTGGAGAAAAGCTTCGTCTCGTAGTTGAACTCCGGCCGGTCGATCACGAGCTCGTTGATCACGATCGTGTCCTGGAAGAGCGAGCCGGGCGCGACGTCGACATGGACCTCGCCGAGCGAGAACGCCGGGTTCGGGCTCCAGCCCTGCGGGTTGCCGACCACCAGGCCCTTGAACGTGCCGGTGCCGGAGAACGGCGACAGGTTGGCCGAGGCCAGCTCGACGTTGCTCTGCGTGGCGCGCGGGCCGAGGTTGTTGACGCCGGCCTTGACGATGTTGCCCATGAAAAACCCGGCGCCGATGCCGATGGCCAGGACGAGAACAACGACAATGCCGCCGATGATGAGGAATGCCTTCTTCATGCTGCGTTGGAGTGGCCGCCAGCGTGCGATGTTCCCTGCCCGGCGCAAGCAGCGGCTGCCCGGCGGCGGCCCAATTTGCGTTGTCATCGCGAGCCCGCCGCAGGCGGGCGTGGCGATCCAGCCGGATTGCTTCCGCCGTCGCCGAGCCTATGGCGGACAAGTCGTCGCTGGCGCGGTGGACGGGAACGCTTACTTGCCCTCGCCCGCGATCGAGGTCGGGTCGCTGACGAGGATGTAGCCGGCCGAAGGCACGGTCTTGAGCCAGCGCGGCTCGCCGGCCTTGTCGCCGAGCTTCTGGCGCAGGCGCCAGATGTGCGTCTCGAGCGTGCGGGTGTTGGCCTTGTCCGTGTAGCCCCAGACTTTTTCGAGGAGAAATTCGCGCGCCAGGGGGCGCCCGGGGTGACGGACGAAAAGCTCGAGCATCGCGTATTCCGTGCGGGTCAGCGGCACCGGCACGCCGGCGCGGGTCGCCGTGCGGGTCACCAAGTCCACGGTCGTTGCGCCGAAATGCAGCACGGGCAGCTCGGCCTCGGCCGGACGCGCCCGCCGCAGCGCGGCATGCACGCGCGCCAGCAGTTCGCGCTGATCGCAGGGTTTGCAAAGATAGTCGTCGGCCCCGCCGGTCAGGCCGCGCACCTTGTCCTCGATGCCGGCGGCGCCGGTCATCATCAGCACCGGCTGGTTGAAACCGCGGCGGCGCAGCGCCTCGAGCGTGCCCCAGCCGTCGCGGCGCGGCATGTCCACGTCCAGGAGGATCAGGGACGGTTTGACGCGCTCGGCCTGGGCGAGGCCTTCCTCGCCATCGCAAGCCTCGGCCAGCTCGTAACCTGCGCCGCGCAGGATCTGCCCGCAGCAAAGCCGCATCGCCTCATCGTCGTCGATGAGCAGCAATTTGGATTCCGGGGGAGGACTGACGGGGGCGGACATGAAGTATCGCCCCATTAATCGGCCCCCCGGGGGCGGGCTTGAGGGCTTTGTGTCCGGTTCCCGGCCGACCTCCCGTGCCGACCTGTCCTCCGTCGTCCGTCCTCAGAACTGTGACCGCCTTGTGATGCAGCCCGGGCGCCGGTGACCCGTTGTAGTGGGCCTATTCAACCGGTCGGCGACTCCCTCTGCCGCCGGCCTCAACCTCAACCCAGGCCAACCACACGGATTCGTAAACATATCAGCAAGGATGCTCTGAATAATTTCAGCCGACCTCCCGGTCATTCCGGGGCGTCGGCTGAATCGCTGTAGGAGGCCTTGTCATCGCGAGCCCGGCGTAGCCGGGTGTGGCGATCCAGCGAGATGGATTGCCGCGTCGCCCGAGGCGGGCTCCTCGCAATGACAATCAGGGCGCCGGCCCTCAATTCATTGTGATCAATTCGTGACCGGAAGTTTTCCCGGGCGCGCCGTTAATAAGGGTGCAGTCGGATGCTATTTTCTACGGGGGTAGAAACCACAAAGCGCCCGGGGTTACTTTGGTACCCCGGGCGTTTTATTTGCCGCCTGGAAAGGTGGGCGCCGGTTTCCATACCGGCGCCTGTCGTCGATGTGGAAATCGACGACCACCCCAAAGTACCGGGCCACGCCCTCGACCACATTCCTTCAGGTTTCAGGTTTCCGCCTGCATTTCGTGAAACGAGAATCCTGGACGGACACAACCGCGGCCAGCGGGCCGACGAGGGTGCAAGTTTCAGGTTTCCTCCTGCGCCCCCCGCGCAGGAAAAGCCTTGTCAGCCGGGTCGCCGCGTTCTCTGTAGTGGCCAAGCAGTTAGACCCTCCTAAGCGATCAGCCGTCAGCATTCAGCTTTCAGCCACTGCTCGACCTTTCAGGTTTCAGGTTTCAAGTCTCAGGTTTCTTCCTAATGGCCGCCTCCAACTACACCGAAGCCAGCATCAAGACCCTCAGCTCCCTCGAGCACATCCGCCTCCGCCCCGGCATGTACATCGGCCGGCTCGGCAACGGCGCCCATGCCGAGGACGGCATCTACGTCCTGCTCAAGGAGACGATCGATAATTCGATCGACGAATTCATGATGGGCGCGGGCAAGAAGATCGAGGTCGAGATGACCGATCGCTCGGTCAAGGTGCGCGACTACGGCCGCGGCATCCCGCTCGGCAAGCTCGTCGAGTGCGTGTCGGTCATCAACACCGGCGCGAAGTACGACAGCGAAACCTTCCAGAAGGCCGTCGGCCTGAACGGCGTCGGCCAGAAGGCCGTCAACGCCCTCGCCCTCAACTACCGCGCCCAGGCCATCCGCGAGGGCGAGACCAAGGCCGTCGAGTTCGAGCAGGGCAAGCTGAAGCACCAGTCCAAGGTCACCAAGACCGACGAGCGCAACGGCACGCTGATCGAGTTCACGCCCGACGAGAAACTCTTCGGCAAGGACTTCAAGTTCCGCACCGAGTTCGTCGAGGACATGCTCTGGAACTACGCCTTCCTCAACCGCGGCCTCACGCTCACGCTCAACGGCAAGCCCTTCAAGTCCGAGAACGGCCTGAAGGACCTGCTCGCCAAGGAAATCTCCGGCGAGCCGCTCTACCCGATCATCCACCTCGAGGGCGAGGACATCGAGATCGCCGTCACCCACGGCAAGCACTACGGCGAGGAATACTGGTCCTTCGTCAACGGCCAGCACACCACCATGGGCGGCACGCACCTCGCGGCCTTCCGCGAGGCCTTCGTCGAGACGCTGCGCAACCACTTCAAGAAGGACTTCGACGCCGCCGACGTGCGCCAGTCGATCGACGCCGCCATCGTCGTCCGCGTGCAGGAGCCGGTCTTCGAGTCGCAGACCAAGACCAAGCTCGGCTCGACCGACATGGGCCCGAAGGGTCCGACGCTGAAGGAATTCGTCGGCAAGTTCGTCCAGCAGTCGCTCGACACCTATCTCCACAAGAACCGCGAGACCGCCGAGATCATCAAGCAGAAGATCGAAGAGAACGAGCACGAGCGCAAGGAGCTCGCCGGCATCCGCAACATCGCCCGCGAACGCGCCAAGAAGGCGTCGCTCCATAATAAGAAGCTGCGCGACTGCCGCCTCCACCTCGGCGACCGCAACCCGCGCGCCGAGGAAAGCACGCTCTTCATCGTGGAAGGCGACTCCGCCGCCGGCTCGCTCACGTCCACGCGCGACGTCCAGACCCAGGCCGTGTTCGCGCTCAAGGGCAAGCCGCTCAACACCTACGGTCTGACCAAGAAGGTCATCTACGAGAACGAGGAATTCCACCTGCTCCAGTCGGCGCTGAACATCGAGGACGCCCTCGACGGCCTGCGCTACAACAAGATCGTCATCGCCACCGACGCCGACGTCGACGGCATGCACATCCGCCTGCTCCTGCTCTCGTTCTTCCTGCAGTTCTTCCCGGACGTCATCCGCAACAACCACCTCTTCATCCTGCAGACCCCGCTGTTCCGCGTGCGCAACAAGAAGATCACGCGCTACTGCTACAACGAGCAGGAGAAGCAGGCCGCGATCGAGGAATGCGGCGCCACGCACGAGATCACCCGCTTCAAGGGCCTCGGCGAGATCAGCGCCGGCGAATTCAAGGATTTCATCGGCGAGAACATCCGCCTCGACCCGGTGAACCTGCACCACCTCTACAGCAGCGACGAACTCCTGAGCTTCTTCATGGGCAAGAACACCCCCGAGCGCCAGGACTTCATCATCGACAACCTCCGCGTGGAGAAGGACCTCGTCGAAGCCTAAGCCCCGAGATTTCTTCGCTCAGCTCTTCCCGCTTCCCCCTTACCTCTTCCCGCCTCCGCAACCTCATCCCCTGCCCGCCATGAATAAGCGCATTGTTTCCCTCTGCCTGCTCTCGCTCGCCGCTCTCGGCGTCAGCCTCCGTGCCGCGGAATCCGCGCCGGCCACCACCGTCGTGTTGCGCAATGTCCACATGTGCTGCGGTTCGTGCGTGAAGGACGCCGACCAGGCCGTCGCGACCGTGAAGGGCGCCGAGGCGATGTCCGACATGTACAGCAAGTCCGTCATCATCACCGCCCCCGATCACGCCACCGCCCAGCACGCGATCGACGCCCTGATCGACGCCGGCTACAACGGCACGGTTGCCGACACTGCCTACACGGTCAAAGCCGCCGCGCCGCTCAAGGAACAGAACGTGGCCGCGGCCACCGTCAGCGGCGTGCACCTCTGCTGCAAGAAGTGCGTCGCCGGCGCCACCGATGCGCTCGCCACCGTCAAGGGCGTCAAGACCAACACCGCGGCGGTCGATGCCGAGACCTTCGAGATCACCGGCGACTTCAATCCCAACGAAGTGACCGCCGCCCTGAACAAGGCCGGCTACTCCGGCCACGTCGCCGCGAAGTAATAGCATCTTTTCTCCTTCCCCCGCGCTTTCGCCCGGCCCTGACCGCTGATCGCTGAAAGCTGACCGCCCCCTCTCACTCAATGGCCAAGAAGAAACCTTCCAAGAAGTCCGACCAAGCCGAACTCTCGCTCGACGCCGCTGCTGCGCCTGCGGCGGCTTCAGAGAACAGAGGACAGACGACTGAGGACAGTTCCCAGCCCTCCTCAAGCCTCACGCCTCAAGCCTCTAGCCCTGCGCCGGAAGCGCCCGCTCCGAAACGCCCGAAAGGCCAGAAAGTCCAGGACGAGCAGGCTCCCCTCGCCCAAGCCTACCGCAACTGGTTCCTCGACTACGCCTCGTACGTCATTCTCGACCGCGCCGTCCCGCACATCGACGACGGCCTGAAGCCGGTGCAGCGCCGCGTGCTCCACACACTGTGGGACATGGACGACGGCCGCTTCCACAAGGTGGCCAACGTCGTCGGTGCGACGATGAAGCTTCACCCGCACGGCGACGCCTCCATCGGCGCCGCGCTCGTCTCCATCGCCCAGCGCGGCTGGCTGATCGAGCCGCAGGGCAACTTCGGCAACACCCTCACCGGTGACGACGCGGCCGCGCCGCGTTACATCGAGGCGCGCCTGACGCCGTTCGCGCGCGAGGTGCTCTTCAACCCGAAGACCACCACCTGGCAGGCCAGCTACGACGGCCGCACCAAGGAGCCGGTCACGCTCCCCGCCAAGTTCCCGATCGTCCTCCTCGAGGGCGCCGACGGCATCGCGGTCGGCCTCTCGACCAAGATCCTGCCGCACAACTTCAACGACCTTTGCCGCGCGGCGATCAACCACCTCCAGGGAAAAACCTTCCGCATCCTCCCCGACTTCCCGACCGGCGGCACCGCCGATTTCACGGAATACAACGACGGCGAGCGCGGCGGCAAGGTGAAGGTCCGCGCCAAGATCGAGGAACGCTCCAAGTACCTCCTCGCGGTCACCGAACTCCCCTACGGCGTCACCACCGAGTCGCTCATCGAGTCGATCCTCTCCGCCAACGCCAAGGGCAAGATCAAGATCAAGCACGTCGACGACAACACCGCCGACAAGGTCGAGATCCTCATCCATCTCCCGCAGGGCTCCGAGCCCGACAAGGTCATCCAGCAGCTCTACGTCTTCACGAGCTGCCAGGTGCAGCTCAACCCCGCCGCGTGCGTCATCGTCCGCGACCCGACGAACGGCCAGGACAAGCCCGTCTTCACCGGCGTGCGCGACATCCTCAAGGCCAGCGCCGACGCGACCAAGGAACTCCTCAAGCGCGAACTCGAGATCAAGCTCGGCGAACTCGAGCAGCAGTGGCACTGGGATTCACTGGAGCGCATCTTCATCGAGGAGCGCATCTACCGCCTGATCGAAAAGTCCAAGACGTGGGAAAGCGTCCTCGAGGAAATCCGCGGCGGCCTGAAGCCCTTCCTGAAGCAGCTCCGCCGCGAGGTGACCGACGACGACATCGTCCGCCTCACCGAAATCCGCATCAAGCGCATCTCCGCCTACAACCGCTTCCAGGCCGACGAGGCCATGAAGAAGATCGAGGAAGGCATCAAGGAGACGAAGGCCAACCTCAAGAAGCTCACCGAGTACGCCGTGGCGTGGTTCGAGATGCTCGCCGAGAAATACGGCAAGGGCGTCAAGCGCCGCACCAGCTACGACGAGATCGAGCAGATCGACGCCAGCGCGGTCGTGTCCGCCAACCAGCGCCTCTACGTCAACCGCGAGGACGGCTTCATCGGCCTCAACTGGCGCCAGCACGAGTTCGTGCAGGAGTGCACGATCCTCGACAGCGTGCTCACGATCATGGGCGACGCGTCGCTCAAGGTCACGAAGGTCGCCGACAAGACCTTCATGGGCCGCGATATTCGCCACGTCGCCATCTGGCCGAAGGAAGGCGACACGAAGTTCTACACCATGGTCTACCGCGACGGCCCCGAGGGGAAGACCTACGCCAAGAAGTTCCAGATCGGCGGCCTCAGCCGCGACAAGCTCTATCCCCTCGCCAAGACCGAGGGCTCGAAGCTCATCTGGCTCGACGTCGCCGACAAAGAGAAGGACATGCCCAAAGCCATCCACCTCTCCCTCGACGGCCGCAGCGGCGCCCGCGTCCGCGAGATCGATTTTGACCTCACGCCCATCCCCGTCTCCACCCGCACTTCCAAGGGCCTCATCGTGACCAAGTGGGCCGTCAAAGAGGTTAAGCCGAACGATCTAGCATTAAAGTAGCACACTCGTCATGCACCATTTTGGGCCCGGTCAATGGATGGGATTCTTCCACATTGCGAATGCCCCCGATGGATTCGTGAAGAATGGAATGGCAACTCTGAGTGTTGAGGCCGATCGACCGGACTCTGCATTTGGCTGCTTTGTCGAGGGAGCGCATTTGCCGGCTTCGCGCGTTGATTTTAGCTACAAAGTAGACGGCGATAAATTTACGGCCGCCTCAAAGAGCGAGCCCTGGATATTTAATCATCAAAATCAAACTCTGGTCACGGCGGGGCAGCACCCGAACGTTGCGGATTATATCATCTCTAAAGAGATCAAAGCCGAAGGGAAATGGGCCGGCTCGGATATTGAAGGTACCTGGAAGGGCGACTCAGGTCTTTTTGGAACATTCCGCATTTCTCCCGCATTTTCTGGCTCTAAGAACGCGGACCACATCATGTCCTGGATTCAATATAAGGAATGGATCAGTGGATTACTCAAAGGTGACTCGCATTATTTCCGAGGGCATGGAAGCAGTTTATGGAACTTAGAGACCTCTTTTCATAGAACCAAAAGATATGATCTAATCCGCTACACTCGGGAAGACTGCGCACGCCTTGCGCATGTTATTAACTCAATTTCGACGCGCCGCTACTCAGTCAACAATGGGGTAGATTTCGGAGCACTGCTCAACTTAGCGCAGCACCATGGATTCCCAACTCCGCTCTTGGATTGGACCCTTTCTCCATACATTGCCGCCTACTTTGCTTTCTCTAGCCACGCAGCCAAACGACCCAATTCTCATTCTCGGATATATATTTTTGATGCCGCTCAGTGGGAGCACGATAAGCCGCAGCCCGCGAATACCCAGGATCCCGCACCGGCAGTATCGATGAGAGAGTTTGAGTCCTATGACAACCCACGGGCACTTCCTCAGCAATCGCGTCACACATTTTGCAATGTTGCCGATGTTGCGGGGTGGATACAAATGGCGAGTCCAGCTGGAAAAAAATACCTGACCTCTGTCGACATTCCAAACTCTGACAGGATCGAAGCCATGAGAGAACTAGCGTACATGGGCATCAATGCTGCTGCCCTATTCCCCGGTCTTGATGGTCTGTGTCGAAGTCTAAAAGAAAAGTATTTCGACCTTTTCTAATCTAGATCGTCGCGCCAAACCGACTAAGGTCGTTAAATAATTTCGTCACTCTTACTCAGATTGTGAGCAGCACAGAGGAGTTGGATATTCTGTACGTCCGTAGAGGAACCCCCGCGTGACCATGGGATGATGTGGTCAAAATGTAGATTGAGCGTCGATCCACAGTCGGGACTAGCACATCTGCCACCATCGCGCTTCCAGACTTCGCGCTTAACGGCGGTAGGAATCATCCGACCTGGATTCGGTTGAATGGGCACGGGCTGAGAGTCATCCTCCTCGCCCACCACGGCCGTTAGCTTGAACTTAAAGACCTTCCGCTTCTCAGCCTGCTCGACCCACGCGTCCTCAAGGTGAAACACGCCGTTATAGGACCAAATGCCGTCTTTAATCTTCTCGTACACGCGCACGCGCTCGGGCGGTTGCTTGCCGGCTTTGAACGCGTGTGCCTTTTGCTTGAACTTGCCATTCTCGGTTGGCTTGCCGGTTTTCGTGAACTCGGGCTGGTCAACTAACTCAGGATACTTGCACGCGAGCGTCTTGCTCTCGTTGTGCCCTTCGTAGATCAGCACCCGGCCTTCCTCTTCGACACGATCGGCATAAGGAGCATTAGGGCGGACCGACATCAAGATCACCGAGTGCTTCCCGTGAAGCTGGAAATTCATTCCACGCTGCAGGCTAGTGCCCTCACGTTGGCACATCTCGTAGTACGGAATGATATCGTTGGCCCGAGGCATATCAGCTCTCGCCCAAGAGCCAACTCACTGTAACGCCCAGCGATGGGGCCAGCGCCTTTACCTCAAAATCCGAAACGTAGCGACTACCCGCCTCAAGCTTGGCGATCCCGGCGCGATCAATCACTACGCCACGTCCGGCCAACTTTCCCGATAAAGCATCCTGCGACAATTTCGGTTTAGCTGCCAGGCGCGCTTTTTTAACGCGTTTACCTACAAGGTTATTGTTCTTTTTTGGAACAGGCACTCAGCCAGAGTAACAGGTCTCTACTTGAATAGTGTTCCATTTTGGAACACTATATCCGACGTTAGCCACCCGACCCACGTCTTCGCCCTATGCTGAAATCCTTCCAAATTCATCTGGAGAGCAACGATCTCGGCCAGCTGCTGGACGGCCTACGCGTCCGCGCAGACTCATGGCGCAAGACTTCCGAATATCTCCAAACAGAACAGATGGGCGAGGAGCCGTTCATCGCTGAAGACTGCAGCGATCCCGACGAAGCAAGATCCATTGCTCAGCACTACGAGAAGATCATCACCCAAATCGAACGACAGATTCAAAATCAAGGAGGCTAGTAATGAACGAGCACATGATCTATTCGCCGCCTAAAGCGGAGTTTTCGGAATTTACCAGGAGCAACTTGCTCGAAGTGCCAAGCTGGCATCATGAGTTTCCTTTACGTTGGCCGCGAATCGCTTTCGCCGTCCCGGATTCTGTCCTTCGTTACTCACTTCGTAAGCCAATCATCACTCTCCCGGAAAGACCTTCAGCTCCACTTAAGCGAAAGTCACAAATTCGCCGGAAGCGAAAAGCACGGAAATTGCACACCCCGTGAAGACGGTCCATGAGATCCAAGAGGCAATCAACCGCCTTTCCCCCGAGGAAATGCGTTTGGTATGCGATTGGCTGGACCAACATCTGGAAGATCGCGTGGAAATGACGGAAAAGTTCAAGGGCCGCATTAAGAGTTCGGAACGTCAGATGGCCTCGGGCCAGCGTCCGCGCACTCGTTACGTAGGTTGATCCCTGGCGCCTCCGCGTCTCTGCGTGAGACCAAGGCTTGGCTCATCCCGCGGATTCGCCCTACCCGGCTATCAGCCCACGCTTTCCACTTCCCTCTTACCGCCTACCACCCTCACTCCGCCCGCAGGGCGATCATGGGGTCGACGCGAGCGGCGCGGCGGGCGGGGAGCCAGCAGGCGATAAGGCCGGTCAGGGCCAGGCCGCAGGCGACGGCGGCGAGGGCGGCGGGGTCTTGGGCGCTGGTTTGGTAGAGGAGGGATTGGAAGAGGCGCGTGAGCAGGAGGCTGAGGGCGATGCCGGCCAGCAGGCCGACACCGACGATCGTCATGCCGTCGCGCAGGACTTTGCGGAGCACGGCGGCGGGGGTGGCGCCGAGGGCGAGCCGGATGCCCATGTCGCGGGTTTGCTGGATCACGCGGTAGGTGATCATGGCATAGAGGCCGACGGCGGCGATGAGCAGCGCGATGACCGAGAATCCGCTCACCAGCGTCACGGCAAAGCGCGGCCGCGCGAGCAGCGTGTCGACCATCTCCGAGATGAGGCGCAACTGCGTGACGGGCAGGTCGTGGTCCAACCCGGCGACCGCGCTGCGCACGGTGGTGGTCAGGCTGCGCGCGTCGCCCGTGAAACGCAGCACGACAAAGAGGGATTCGTTCGGCTGCTGGTACCAGGGCTCGTAGGATTGCGGGATCGACTCGTGGTCGATGCCCTGGGACTCGCCCCGGACGTTGCGCACGATGCCGACAATCTGGCGCCACGCTTTGTCGCCGTTGGTGATCTGGATGCGCTGCCCGATGGGATCCTCGCCGGGGAAGAATTTGCGGGCGAAGGTTTCGTTGATCAGCGCGACGCGGACGGAATCCTCGCGGTCCTGTTCGGTGAAACCGCGGCCGCGCAGGACGGGCGTCCCGAAGGCGCGGAGGTAGTCCGGGGTGATGGCGTAATAGTTGGTGTTGGGCAGATCGCCCTTCGCGACCGGTGGGCGGCCCTCCACGATCAGGCGCAGCACCGAGTCACGGACGAGCGGCATGCGGTGCGTGAGGCCGGCGGCGGTGACGTCGGGCAGGCCGGAGAGCTGCCGCAGCAGCTCACGCGTGAAGGCGCGCTGCTTTTCCGGCGTGTCGTATTTTTTCTGCGGCAGCAGGAGATTGAACATGAGCGCCTGCTCGGCGTGGAACCCCTTGTCCGTTTCCACCAGGCGCGCGAAGCTGCGGGCAAGCAACGCGGTGCCGACGAGCAACACGACGGCGGCGGCGACCTCGGTGGCGACGAGCAGGGATTGCAGGCGGAGGCGCGCCCCACCGGCGGTGTGGCCGCGGCCACCGTCCTTCGTGGCCCGCACGAGGTCGACCTGAGTGGTGCGCCAGGCCGGCAGAAGCCCGAACACCAACCCGGTGAGCAGGCTGAGGCCGAGCGAGAAGCCGAGCACGGGAAGATTCAGCGCGATCAGGTGCGCCTGCGGGAGATTCACCGGGATGAGACGCACCAGCAAGGCGAGCGAACCGCCGCCAATCGCGACGCCGAGCACGCCGCCCGCCAGCGCGAGCAACAGACTCTCGATCAGGAACTGCCGGAGCAGCTGGACGCGACTGGCGCCGAGCGCGCTGCGCACAGCGATTTCCTGCGCGCGCGCGGCGCCGCGGGCAAGGAGCAGGCCGGCGACGTTCAGGCACGCGATCAGCAACACGCAGGCCACCGTGCCGATGAGCACGTGCAGGACGCCGCTGACGTTCCCGCTGTAGGACTCGGCCAGCGAGACGAGCGTAGCGCCGCAACTCTTGTTCGAATCGGGGTACTTTATCCGGAGGCCCTCGTTGTAGGTCACGAGATCCGCCAGCGCCTGGAATTGCGTCACACCGGGACGGAGGCGACCGAAGACCTCGAGGAAATGCGCGCCGCGGTAATCGTCGGAGCGTTCGTCGGCGGTGAAGGCCATCGGTACCCAGAGTTGGATCCCACTGCCCTCCTGGAAACCGGGCGGCATGACGCCGACGACCTTGTAGGCGTCGCCGTTGAGCAGGAAGGTGCGGCCGAGGGCGGAATCCTGTCCGCCGAAGAGGGATTGCCAGAGGGCATGGCTCAGGATCGTGACGCGCTCCCCACCCTCCTGGTCTTCTTCCGCCGTGAAGAAACGGCCGCGCCAGGGCGCGACGCCGAAAACCGTGAAATAGGAAACCGTGGCCCGCTTGGCCTTGAGCCGCTGGGGCTCCTGCCCGCCGGTGTAGGTCAGCGCCAGGTTGGCCGCGCCGCCGAGCGTCTCGAACGACTTCACGTTGGCCTGCCAGTCGAGGTAGTTGGCGCCGGACACCGGATAGGTCGGGAACTGCGGCAGGCGGGTTTCGTTGAGCACCATGATGCGCCCGGGTTCCGGGTAGTCCGGCGGTGACAGCAGCAAGGCGTGCGCGACGGAAAAGATGGCCGTGTTGGCCCCGATGCCCACGGCGAGCGTCAGCACCGCGACGGCCGTGAACCCGCGGGTCTTGAGCAGGGAACGAAGCGCGTAGCGAAAATCGTGGACCATGGGCCGGAGAAGCTCTGGCCGGTACCTATGGAGATTACCTGCCCCCAAGTCGCCTCAAATGCGACGGACAGCAATCAATCAGCGGCTACCGCTGCCGCGCTTTTGCGAGCGCACGCGGTACAACCGCTCAGTGAAGCCACCGTCGCGCTGGAAGGCAGCAGCTTGCGCCTCCAGTTGGCGAGCGAGCAGCGCACAGGCCACACCGATGAGCGTGTGGGCCGCGTTGGCGGCGATTTCGGCGTGGGTGGGAGGTGGCATCGACGGGATGGACTTGATTGACGGAATGGACGGAGTGGCCTGCCGCGAACGCACATGCTCGGCGTGGATCCACTCTGCGACTTCGTCGGCGGTGGTGCAGCGCCGGGCGACGAGCGAACGCCGGCGGGCATCGGTAGCGGGCCACAGGCTCAGGGCGCGGTGGCGCAAGTAGTCTTCGTAATCGAGCTTTAGCTCCTCCAGACTCGCCCGGGCTACGTTGGTGAGCCTCAGCTCGGTCTTCTTGGAAGTCCCGCTGGCCTTGCTGCCCTCGGCAATATTCTGCACTCCGCTGCGCGCCGCCTGAACCATCTGGTCATGAGTGCGACTGCGCCGGGAGACATAGCGATCGCAAAAACGCACCGTCACATCGAAGGCGAGCTGCGCGACTTGGAAGCTCTTGAGGTGGCGGTAGCCACCATGAAGCGGCAGCAGGGATTCGCCGGACCTAAATGGTCGTTGGAAGCGGGGATTCGCCATAGCAGTTGGCGACCCGTGCCACCGAAGCTAGCGCCACAAATTCCCGCTCCAAGCCCGAACTGCGCTCCATTCCGTCCATCTAGTCCATTCCGTCCATCACGGAAACGAACCCGCCTCAGCCCGCATCGCGTTCGGTCTGCGGGTAGAACGTCCGCCACGAGTGCCAGAACTCCTGAGACGCCTTAAGCGGCGTCAGCGAGACCGGAGACCTGAGACCTGAAACCTGAGGCTCCGTCACATCGCGGCCGGAGAGGTCGTAGCGGCGCTCGCCCGCGACGAGCGTGTCGCCGTCGAGGGTGAAGGTCGTGGCGGTGGGACGGGCGAAGACGACGAAGCTCCTGTCGTCCCTGGCCAGCGCGATGACGACGGGCGTGCGGCCGACGTCGGCGTTGATCACGCGGTCCTTCTTCAGGCGGTTCCAGTCGAAGGCCTTGGCGGCGTCGCCGGAGCGCACGCCGACCACCCAGGACTTGTCCTGCCAGGAACCGGGATCGGTGCGCGTGAGGTCGCCCTTGCTCTCGCCGCGCTCGTACAGGCCCTGCTTGCCGAAGTTCTCCGGGTCGGAGCCGTCCTGCTGCAGCACCGTGCTCGCGGGATGCAGCGCGAACCACCGGCTGAGCGTCATCTGCTGGAACGGCAGCTCGGGCAGTTGCGCGCCCTTCCGCTGGCCGGTGACGGCCTCGCCGCTCACCTGGCGCCACCAGCTGCCGGTGGTGTTGTCCTCGAACATCGCGTTGAAATGGTCCATGCCGACGAGCCGGAACTTCTCGTGCCGGCCGTCCACCACCGGCTCGAACACGCGGCCGGTCCGGCACACGCTGCAATACGTCACCAGCACCGCCTTGCCGCCGACCGTGTCCTGCACCTGGTGATGATAGACCAGGAAACGCACGGGGTAGGCCCGGGCCTCGCCGTTGAACACGACGCCCACCACCACGGCCTCGGCGTCCACCTTGTTCGCATCGCCCTTCGCGTAGACCGGGTTGACCGGCTCCTGGAACATGTGGTCGGCCGTCATCTTGAAGTTGAAGAGCCACGCCACGCCGCCGACCAGCAGCGTCGCGAGCGCCGGCAGCCAGACCCACCGCAGCCGGATCCCGAACGCCGCGCGGGCGCCGACAAGGATCAACGCCACGAAGGCGAGACGGAACACCCAGCGCCACGTGTGCAGGAAGTATGCGAGGTCCAGGCTGTCCATGCGCTGGCTGCCGGGCATGGGCATGATGAAATAAACCTTCGCGATTTCGAACAGGAACAAGCCGAGCAGGCCGGCATAGAATGCTTTCTTCATGGGGCGGGGTGTGCCGCCACGCTGGCTGCCGCTCCCCGCCGCTTCAGCAGAAATGGGGCGGATTGGCTCTATTCCGGGGCGGACCGGGGACCTCCGCGTTGAAAAGAAAAACCCGCGCCCCAGATCAGGACGCGGGTTTTCGGAAGGATGCGGGAGGAGAAGGCCCGCTACCGCCTGCGATACTCGCCCAAGGACAACCTGCCGTCGTGATTCTCGTCCTTGCGGGCGAAAGCCGCGTCACTGATGCGGTATTGCTCGGCCGCCGACACCTCGCCGTCGTGGTCGGCGTCACGCCGCGGCAGTGCCTCGGGGGCGTTGCGCGTGGGGCGGTCGCCGTCCGCGGACGCCACCGCCGTGGAGGCTTCGCTGCGGTCGAGCTGGCCGTCCTGGTTGGCATCGCGCTGGCCGAAGCCGCGGGCCACACCGATCGTGTACTCGTTGTAGTCCACGAAGCCGTCGCGATTCAGGTCGAGGCGGGTGAATTCCTCATCGGAACTGGCGAAAGCGGCCGGCAAAGCCGCGAGGGAAAGCGCGCACAGGGCGGCAAGGGAGCAATAATGTTTCGTTTTCATGGTGGGCATTGCTGCTTCCTTCCTATGACCGCAGGCAGGTCCGAACGCCTCCCTTCGTTCGCGGCGCAAATCCCCGGCCCGCGCATCGGGGAAATTCCGATGAGCCAGGAACCCGAAGCCGCTGCGGGCGTAGCCATGAGTGCCCGATCACATGTCAACTAATAGATGACATGTTGCCGGGCAGTTTCGACTCAGCCGGACTCATGCAGTTGGCGGGCGTCGGTTTTTCCATACCGATGCTCTTCCGCCGGTGTGTCCCCCGACGGGTTCGGGGTCTTGAGCTGGTCGAATGGAGAAACCCGCGACCGCTTTTCGGTCCACTTCGCTACAGGGCGAAAGCAGACTTCCACGGCATGTTCCCGACTCAGATGTCTCGATCCCCGGGGCGGCGCCTCCCAGCTACGCGCCCGATCAATGCGGAAGGTCGCTGGCCGGCGCGCTTGCGGTCTTTTGCTTTCCGTCGCCTGCCGGCTGTCCCCTGTCCTCTGTCTTCTGTTTCCCGCCCTTCGCCGCCTTGTCCATGCGCGCGAGCTCGCGCCGGGAAAAGGCCACCTCGGCGAACTTGCGCACGTTGGTCGCGATGCACTTCTCGAACCAGGGCCGGGCGGCAGCCGCGTCGCGGTCGACGAGCAGGTGGTGCATGCCGACGTAGTACAGCCCCTCGCAGTACTGCTCGTCCGCCTTCACCTTGTTGGGATGGGCCTTCGCCTGGGCGAGCAGCGCCTCCTCCGTGATCTTGCCGCCGAGGTAACCCGTGATGCCGTTCATCCACTCGCTTTGGTCCGCGCCGAGGCCGCGCGCCTTCAGGTCGTTTTCGTCCGGCGGCAGGTTCAGCCGGATCCGGACAAAGAACGCCCAGTAGCCGATGTAGGTCCGCGTCTCGGTGTTCACCTCCATCGCGTGCTCGTACTCCTTGAGCGCGCGGGGAAAGTCATCGAGCAGCTCGCGGCTCATCCCGCGTTCGAAATACGACGGGGACCCGGTCAACCCGAGGGCGATCGCGCTGGTGAAATCCGCGATCGCGCCGGCCTGGTCGCCGGCCAGCTGCCGGAGACGGCCGCGCAGGCTGTGGCTGTAGGGGCTCCGGGCATTGATCGCGACGGCCTGCTCGACGTCGCGCATCGCCGGCTCCAGCTCGGAAAGCTCGAAATGCGCGAGGCCGCGCTGGATCAGGGTCCGCTCATCCTGGGGCGTCAGGCTGAGCACGTGCTCGAAATCCGGCAGCGCGGACGCGGGATCCTCCTGCCGCAGCTTGATTTCGCCGCGCAGGCCCCAGTACCAGGCCGTGTTCGGCTCCAGCTTGATCGCGCGCTCGATGTCCGCGGCGGCGGCCTCCAGGTTCTTTTTCTCCAGCAGGGACGCGCTCCGGTAGCCGTAGGCGATCGCATAGTTGGGGGCCTGGGCGATGACCTGGTCCAGGGCCGCGATGGCGCCGTCGTAGTCGGCCTTGCGCTGGTAGCGCATCGCGCCCACCTGCAGCAGCACCTCGGGATATCGGGGATTGATCTCGAGGACCTTCTCGTAGTCCGCGAGCGCCGCTTCCCATTCGTTGTTCAACAGGTGGAGGTCGGCGCGGACCTGGTAGGCGGCGAAGTTGCGCGCATCGAGCGCGAGGGCCCGGTTGATCGAGGCGGTGGCGTCGGCCTGGTAATTGAGCTCGTACTGGGCGCGCGCGAGGTTGCTCCAGTTGATCGACATCGCCGGTTCCAGCCGCGCGGCCTCCCGCAGGTGCTGGATCGCCTCGTCGCCGCGGCCGGCCTTCTGCTTCAGCAACAGGCCGAGGCTGGTGTGCGCAATCGCCTGGTTGGGATCGACCTTGAGCGCGGCGGTGAAGGCCTCGATGGCCTCGTTCTCGTGTCCCGGCCGCTCGCGCAGGGCGGAGCCGAGGCGGAACCACGCCAGGCGATCCGCCCCGGGCAGGCTGGCGGCCCGGCGGTAGGCCGACACCATGCCCTCCCAGTCCGTGGTGTCGCGCAACGCGTCGCCGAGGTGCGTCCACGCGCCGGCGCTCTCGAGGTTTTCGCTGACCGCCGCGCGCAGGTGGTCGATGGCCGCGTCGCGCTGCTCCGGTTCCGCCAGCAGGAGCAGGCCGAGGTTCTCGTGGGCGTAGGGAAAATGCGGATCGAGCCGGATGGCCGTCTCGTACTCGGCCACGATCTCGTCGCGCGAGTGTGACTTCAGCCTCTGCCAGGCCTGCGCCAGCCCGCTGTGCGGCGGCGCGAACTGCGGGTCCGCCTGGATCGCCTCCTTGAACGCCGCCTCCGCCGCGGCGTCATGCCCCGCCGACGCCAGCAGGGTCTCGCCCTTCCGGTTCAGCCCGGCCGCCTGGTCGCGCGGCGAGGGCGGGGTCGCGCACGACGCCAGCAACAGCGCCGCGAGCGCGCAGACAAAGGACCGACGGGCCCGACCGGAGGCAGGATTCAGCAGGGAATGCATGGAAGGAATAGGGTCGCCAACGGCGGTCTTCCGACCGGGCCCCCGCCAGCGCGCCTGTTGTAAGGGGCCTCCGTTCGTTCGTTCAACCCCAGACCAAGCCGGAATGAAAATCGCCGGCACCTCGGCCCCAGTCCGTCATGGCGAGAAGCGAAAGCGCCGAAGCAATCCAGCTGGATCGCCACGTCCCCCTACGGTGGCCTCGCGATGACAAACCAAATTTGCCATTTCGTTTCTTCCCGCCGGGGCGGGCCGCAGAAATCTTGCCTCACCCCGCGGCTGGTTTATCCCTTGCCCGGCGTCCGGGCCCTCACCTCCCCCGGATGCGCGTTGCCTCCCGCACGGGCAATTGCCGGCCGCACACACCTCTCCACCCCATGAACCCCCTCGGTTTGTTGAACAACCTGCTGTGGCTGGCCGTCGCCTACGGCGTTTCCTACCTCCTCCTCGCCTTCGGGCTCAGCCTGCTCGGCGCGCGCATGCGCCAGCGCTCCACCTGGCTGGCGTGGATCCCGGTGTTCAACTTCTACCTGATGTGCCGGCTGGCCCGCGCGCCATTGCTGCTGATCCTGCCCGCGCTGATCCCGGTGCTGAACTTCCTCGTGTTCGCCTGGCTCGGCGCCGGCATGGCGAAACGCGTCGGCCGCAGCGGCTGGTTCGGCGCGCTGTTCGGCATTCCGCTGCTCGGCAACCTCGTGCCGCTGGCCCTCGGCCTCCACCGCCCGACCGACGAGGAAAAGGCCGCGCCCGCCCCGGCCCAGCCGCCGCTGGTCGGCGCCATGATCCACGCCGGCGTGGTGTTCGCCATCCTGGCACTGCCGGCGGCGTGCCTGCTGCTCGCCCACCACCTGACCCGCGACACCGCGCCGGCCGCCACGGTGCAACAGGCCGCCGCCCTCCTGCCGAAGCGCGTGGCCAGCACCTTCACGGAATTCCCGATCGACTCCACCCCGACGCACCCCGCGATCGCCACCGGCCTGCGCACCGACACCTTCGACCTGCCGAAACCCGGCGACAAACCCCGCGCCGGGCTCAACGCGGACCAGCTGCCGCCGTGGATGAAACCGCAGTCCATCCCGGCCCTTGCCGAAAGCGCCACCTCCGCCAGCTACACCGCCCCCGACACCGGCGCGGAGGTCAAGGTCGCCAACCTCGCCCTGCGCGACGACCAGGCCGGCGATCCCACCCCGCCCACCGCCGCGGAACTGGCGGCCATCGCCCCCGAGGCCAGGGCAACCGGCGTGGAGCTGAAGGCCGCGGGCGACGTGACCTACCGCGGCTACCGCGTGAACACCGCCGATTCCGTCTACTACGCACTGCACCGCGCCGACTCCAATTCCCTCGTCCTGATCTCCGCGAAGAACAACGCCGCCGCCGTGCCGCTCGCCGACCGCCTCGCGCAGAACGTCGGCAACGGCCAGGGCCTGATGGAAAGCGCCACCAACCGCGGCGCGCTCGCGCGCCTGCCGCCGGCGCCGCCCGGGCTGAAGCTGGTGCGGATGGAGAACGCCACCACCGCCGAGCTCGATGCGATGGTCGCCCGGATGAACGACCGCAAGCTGGTCGCGGAGTTCGAGTCCCAGCACAGCGCCGGCGACCAGAAGCTCATCGAGCTCTTCTTCCAGCTGGGCAAGGTGATCATGCCCCGCAGCTATTCGGCCGCGTTCTACGCCACGAGCGCCGAAGCGGAGGAGGCGAAGTCCAGTTCCGTGGCGGGCTTCACCAGCAGCTCCGACGCCTGGGCGGCCCTGCAGGCCATCCGGACGCTGGTCACGACATTCCATGGTTTAGGCCTGCCGATCAACGTGACCGGCACCGACGTGGGTGACGCGAGCGGCCTGGCGGTGGAGGCCGGTGACGCCAAGGGTTCGTTCAGCTGCATCATTCTCCGCCGGGACGCCTCGCTCGTCGGCTTCATCGCCATCGGCGACAAGGGCACCCATTACACCGCCCAGGACCTGCGCCCGTGGGCGGAGAGCTACGTCGCGAAAAACTGAGCGGCGCGTCCCCGCCGCCGGATGCGTTCGATATCCTGCACCGGTCGCGAAAACCATCCACTGCCCGGTTTTCGGCGATCTCCCGGATTGCACGGCGCAGCGCCCGCGCCAGCGTCACGGCCAGATGAGTTCCCCGTCATCCGCCTCCCCCGCCCCCGCACCGGGCATCACCCCGGCCGTCCTCGGCGCCATCGTGGTCACGGTGCTCGCCTGGGCCAGCGCGTTCATCGTGATCCGCGGGGTCGGCCCGCATTTTTCCGGCGGGGCGCTGGCGCTGGCGCGCCTCCTTGTGGGCACCGTCCTGCTGCGGCTCGTGCTCATCGGCCGCCCGTGGGTGCGGCCGACGGTGCGCGAATGGCTGCTCGTCGCCGGCGTGGGCGTGTCGTGGTTCGGCGCGTACAACGTGGCGCTCAACATCGCGGAGCAGACGCTCGATGCCGGCACCACGGCGATGGTCGTCAACACCGGCCCGATCCTGATCGCGCTCGGTGCCGGCGTATTCCTGGGCGAAGGCATCCCGCGCTGGCTGGCGATCGGTGCCGGTGTCGCCTTCGGCGGCGCCATCCTGATCGGGCTCGGCACGCGCGGCCAACACACGGGAGGCGGCGCCGGCGTGGCGTGGTCGCTGCTGGCCGCGGTCACGTATGCCGCCGGCGTGCTTTGCCAGAAGGCGGCGTTGAAGCGCCTGCCGGCGGCCCAGGTCACGTGGCTCGGCTGCGTTTTCGGCGCCGTCGCCTGCCTGCCGTTCCTGGGCAGCTTGCTCCCTGATCTCGCCGCCGCCCCGGCCAACGCGATCGCCGGGGCGATTTATCTCGGCGCGGTGCCCACCTCGCTGGCGTTCAGCACCTGGGCCTACGCGCTCTCCCGCATGCCCGCCGGCCAGCTCGGCGTCACCACCTACATCGTGCCGGCCGTGGTGGTGTTCCTCGGCTTCGCGGTCTTCCGCGAGATCCCCGCGCCCCTCGCGATCGCCGGCGGCCTGGTGTGCCTCGCCGGCGTCGCCCTCAGCCGCAAGCGCGGTTGAGGCAGCGAGCGGTCGCCGTCAGCTTTCAGCGATCAGCCAGGCGCCATTTCGCCAGAGCGTAAATGATCCGCACCCCCGCGCCCGAAATTCCCCGGACGGCCGCTCGCCGGGCTATCTTCGCCGCCTCGGGTTATTTCCCGGCCAGTTCGCTGAAGGTCACGAACTCCACGTTCTGCTTCTTCAGCTCGTGAATCACCCATTCGAGGTTCTCGAAGGTCACCTGGGGCCATTCGTGCATGAGGATGACGGTGCCGTCGACGATGCCGGTGGTGCTGAGCTCGCGGTACTTCCCGGCCGTCGTGCCGGCTTCCCAGTCGAGCGAGCCGATGAAGTGATACTTGGTGAAGGGAAAGTGCTCGATCCCGCCCGCCTTGCGCACGGCCGCGTCCACGCGGTCGTCGTGCTCGAGGAACGGCGACCAGAACCACACCGGCGCCTTGCCCGTGGCGGACTTGACCGCCGCCTGCGTGTCGGCGACCTCCTTCTCGATCGCGGCGTCGTCCATCTGCTTCATATGCGAATGCGTGTAGGAATGGTCGGCAATCTCGTGGCCGGCCGCCGCGCTGGCCTTGGTCAGCTCCGGGTGCGCCGCGACATTCTTGCCCACGTGCGAGAACGTGATCTTCACGCCCTCGCGGGCGAACAGCGCCAGGTAGGCCGCGTTGTGCTCCGGGATCGGACCGTCGTCCATCACGATGGCGACGCGCTTGCGGGCGGGGGCATCGGCGGCGGCGGCATAAGCGGCGGTGAGAAGTGAAACCAGGGTGAGAACGAGCAGGCGGGCGTGGGGCATGGCGGGGATGAGGTGGCTCCACAGGAACCGGTTTCCCTGCCACCGCAAACCGCTTCCGCGCTCTCCCATTAGGCCACTTCGCATGCCTTGAAAATGTGGGAGGGGCTTTATGCCCCGACGGGGCACCCTAGGGAGTATCTTCAACCCCCGAACATCGCATAAAGCGACGAGGCCGCAGCGCCAAGGAACCGATCCGGGTTTAACCACGAATGCTCCGCCTACCGGCTCCGCTTGTA
>JBEHYX010000066.1:0-22385 GCA_048497945.1 Verrucomicrobiota bacterium
CGTGGCTTCTGTTTTCCCTCTCCCCCCCCCCCCCCCGCTACAGATAGAGCCTGCCGGAAATCCCGATCCTTTTGCGCTTAGCCGCGCTTGTCCATCGGCAGGTAGTCGCGCTGCTTCGGCCCGACGTAGATCTGGCGCGGGCGATAGATGCGGCCCTTCGGGTTCGAGGCGACCTCGCGCCAGTTGGCGATCCAACCCGGCGCGCGGCCGATGGCGAACATCACGGTGAACATGTTGGTCGGGATGCCCAGGGCGCGGAAGATGATGCCCGAGTAGAAGTCGACGTTCGGGTAGAGCTTGCGCGAGACGAAGTAGTCGTCCTTCAGCGCGGCCTGCTCGAGGTTCTTGGCGATGTCGAGGAGCGGGTCGGACTTGCCGAGCTTCTTGAGCACGATGTCGCAGGCGGCGCCGATGACCTTGGCGCGCGGGTCGAAGTTGCGGTACACGGCGTGGCCGAAGCCCATCAGGCGGTTGCTCTTGGAGCCGCCCTTGGCGGCCTCGATGAAGCGCGTGCCGTCGTCGTGCTCGTCGTGGATCGACTGGAGCATGTTCATGACGGCGACGTTGGCGCCGCCGTGGAGCGGGCCGGAGAGCGCGCCGATGCCGGCGGCGAGCGAGGTGAAGAGGTTGGCGCCGCTGGAGCCGACCATGCGCACCGTCGAGGTGCTGCAGTTCTGCTCGTGGTCGGCGTGCATGAGGAGGATCAGGTTCAGCGCCTTGGTGACCTCGGGAATCTCGACGTAGTCGTGGTACGGCTCCGAGAACATTAGGTGCAGCAGGTTCTCGCAGAACGGCAGGTCCTTCGGGTGCACGAACGGCAGGCCGAGGCTGTGGCGGTAGATCATCGCGCCGAGCGTGCGGATCTTCGAGATGGCCATCGCCGCCGCCAGGTCGAACTGCTGGAGGTCCTTCTCAAAATTGTTCGTGGCGAGGTCCGGGTAGTAACCGGCCAGCGACGCGACGAGCGACGCCAGCATGACCATCGGCGGCGTGTTCTTCGGGTAGCCCTCGAACAGGCGCTGCATCTGCGGCTCGACGTGCGCGTTCTTGCGCAGGAGGTCGCCGAACTTCTGGCGCTGGGCGGCGGTCGGCAGCTCGCCGTAAATGACGAGGTAGGCGGTCTCGACGTATTCCGAATTCGCGGCCAGCTGCTCGATCGGGTAACCCCGGTGGCGCAGGATGCCGTTGTCGCCGTCGAGGAAGGTCACCTGGCTCTCGCACGAGCCGGTGTTGCCGTAACCCTGGTCGTAGAAAATGTAGCCGCTGTCCTTGCGCAGGTTGCGCACGTCGACGGCCTTCTCGCCCTCACTGCCGACCATCACCGGGTAGCTGAATTCTTTGCCGTCGATCTTGATGGAAGCGTTGTTGGACATGGGCGCGAGGGGGTGCGTCTAAAAAGAGCAGAAAGTAGGCCTGTTGCAAAGCAAAGCCTCCTCGTTCCGGGGGAGGGTCGGCAAGCATTAGCCCTTCACCTGCAAGCTGGTAGAAAATGTAAAGGCCCGCCCAGTCCCGTCCAATCCGGCCTCACTTGGACCCGAACGAGGGGACGGCAAAGGTGTCCGCCGGGAAGACCTCGTTCACCGAAATCTTATCGAACGTAATCGTGGTGACCCGGCCGTTCTGGGACTTGTTCATCACCTTGCGGGGAAACCGGACGCCGTTGACGATGATCTCGCCCTCCTCGCGGATCTCGCCGCCGCCGCTGACCTCGGTCTTTACCAGGCGCCCGGTGGCTTTCTCGAAAAACCGGGCGAACATGATGTTGTCGGAGTGGACGAAGACCACCTTCACACAATCGACGCCGTCGACCGTGACGTCGCCATCCAGGCGAACCTTGCGCGAGCTGCCCCGGCGGTTCGAATAGAAACTCAGGTTCTCCAGGGTCGTGGCGCGAAGCCGCTTGATGCTCGGGCCGTCCAGCAGGGTGAGTCGCGCCGCGCTCTTGCCGCTGGCGTCCGAAACGCGCTCCCAGCCGTCGTAACCGTCCAGCGCCGTGACCCGCTGAAGCTTGTCGGATTTCAAAACCTGGCGTTGCTGCATCGGAAGCTGAAAGGCGATGTCGATGCCGACCTTGACCGGCTGCTCGATCGTTTTCTTGGGATCGGCCGGATCGGGCACCTGCTCGGTGCCGGCAAAGGAGCCCTGGAAATGCAGGCTCCGCACGGCATTCAGCGCCGACTCGCTGCCCAGGTAGGACCGGGCCTTGGCGATCCACTGATCGGCTTCATCCGCGGCGGCGGCCGGCAGCACGCCGAGCAGGAGCAGGCCAAGGACGGGGAAAAAGCGGCGGAGCATATGGATTTTTATGACCGAAAAATCTGGCCACGGTGCCATGCTTCGCAACGCATTTTACTCCCACTCGATGGTCGCCGGCGGCTTGGAGCTGATGTCGAACACCACGCGGCTGACGCCGCGCACCTCGTTGGTGATCCGGCTGGAGATCCTCTGCACCACGTCGTGCGGCAGCTTCGCCCAGTCGGCCGTCATGGCATCGATGCTCTCGACGATGCGCAGCGCGATCACGTAGTCGTAGGTCCGTTCGTCGCCGAAAACGCCGACGGTCTTGACCGGCAGGAACACGGCGAACGACTGCCAGACCTTCCAGTACCAGCCGGTCTTCATCATCTCGTCCTGCAGCACCGCGTCGGCGTTGCGCAGGATCTCGAGCTTGTCGGCGGTGATGTCGCCCATCACGCGGACACCAAGGCCCGGGCCCGGGAACGGCTGGCGCCAGACGACTTCCTTCGGCAAGCCCAGCGCGGAGCCGACCTGGCGGACTTCATCCTTGAAGAGCTCGCGCAGCGGTTCGATGAGCTTGAGCTTCATGCGCTCCGGAAGGCCGCCGACGTTGTGGTGCGTCTTGATGAGCGAGGCCGGGTTGCCCTGGATCGACACCGATTCGATGACGTCCGGGTAGAGCGTCCCCTGCCCCAGGAACTGGGCGCCGCCGATCGAGCGCAGGGACTTCTCGAAGACCTCGACGAAGGTGCGGCCGATGATCTTGCGCTTGGTCTCGGGTTCGGTGACGCCCTTGAGGCGCTTGAGGAAGAGGGCCGACGCGTCGACGACGCGCAGGTCGATCTTGAAGTTGCGGCGGTAGAGCGCCTCGACGTACTCGCGCTCGCCCTTGCGCAGCAGGCCGTTGTCGACGAAGACGCACGTGAGCTGCTTGCCGATGGCCTTGTGCAGCAGGGCCGCGGCGACCGAGGAATCGACGCCGCCCGAAAGACCGAGCAGCACGCGATCCTTGCCCACCTTGTCGCGGATGTCCGCGACGGCATGCGCGATGAAGTCCTTGGTCGTCCAGTCCTGTTTCGAGCCGCAGACCTTCACGAGGAAGTTGCGGATCATGTCGACGCCGCGCTCGGTGTGGAAGACCTCCGGGTGAAACTGGATGCCGTAGAAGCGGCGCTTCGCGTCCTCGATGCCCGAGTAGGGCGAGTTGTCCGAAACCGCCGTCGCCACGAAGCCCGGCGGCAGCTTTGTCAGCTTGTCGCCGTGGGAATTCCAGATCCGGAGCTTCTTCGGCAGGCCGGCGAACAGCTTGCCGGGCTTCCGGATGCTCAGGTGGCCGTGGCCGTACTCGCGCGCCTTGCTCAGCGCGACCTTGCCGCCGAGGAAATAGCCCATGAGCTGGACACCGTAGCAGATGCCCAGCATCGGCACACCGAGTTGGAAGATCTCGGGATCCGGGTGCGGGGCGGTCTTCGCGTAGACGCTCTGCGGGCCGCCGGAAAGGATGATGCCGATGACGCCATCCTCCCGCAGTTTCTCGGCCGGCGTGCTGTAGTGGTAGATCTTGGAGTAGACCTGACACTCACGAATGCGACGCGCGATGACCTGTGTCAGTTGCGAACCAAAATCCAGGACGGCGATGATCTGTGCCATGCGAAGTTATGGGGGACTCGTCGCGCGCGAATCAATCCCAATTCCTGCGGGAGGCGCACAGTTGCGTCCTAACCCTCAGCCGCCGCACGCTGCCGCCAGCCCCCGAACCCCAGCAGGCCGGCGCCCACCGCCAAGAACCACGACCAGCGGCGTGCCAGCGCGAGTGCGGCCTGAGACAACCACCCCGCCCGGCCATCGGGCTGCAAGCTTGGAGGAAGCACTGGCCGCATCAGTGGATCCCGCAGGAGATCGATCGTGTAGGGCTGGTGCGGAAACCGGGATTCCAGCCAGTCGTAGCGCTTGAAGACCGCGGGATCGTTTGTCTTCAGGAAATCCCGGGCCACGTCATCACGCAGCCGGGCGACGAGCCCCTGGCTTTCGATCGTGGAACGAATGCCCGCCGGTCGGTTCCAGTAGGCCAGCCAGCCCAGCATCGGCAGCAGACACACCGCCAACGCGGCGGCCAGCCGCCCGGATCGTGCCCCGGCGAATTTCTCCCGCCAGAGCCAGAGCACGGCGGCGACGTTCAGCCAGCAACCCAGGACGAGCATGTCGAAGTAACGCACCGCAATGCTCATTGTTCCGCCACCGCGACCGTAGGCCAGTGCCGCCAGCAGCAGCCAGAACCACGCTCCCAGCCCGAGGAAACATGCGGCCGGGCCCGGGCCGGCGGGCCGGCGAAGCGCATAAATTCCCGCCAGGACGAAAGGCACATGGCTCGGCCAGCCCCAGCCGGCCGGGGCCGGCCAGGTGAGCAGCGCGGCAAATGCCCGCAGGAAGGCGCCCGCAGAGTGCGCATGGCTCGCCGAGTCAGTGCCTTTGACCGCACACCAGGCTCCGAACGCCAGCAGGCCCGCATTCGCCAGCATCGTGGCCCAGAGCCAGGCTCCACGCCGGCCGCGCAGCGCCTGCACCAGCGCCAGTCCCACGAGCGCCGCCGCGGAAAGCAGCCCGCTCGCCAGCGAAAGGATGCCGATCACGCCAGCCAGCTGCGCGAGCGCCCAACGGGCATCGGGCTTTTCCGCCTTCGCCGTGCCGAGCACGTGCACCAGTCCACACAGGATGCAGAGCAGGAACTGCGACTGAAACCCCCACGTGAAGTTCTCGTGGTTCGCCGGCAGGGCGCACAACGCAACGGTCAACCCGCGCAACACGGCCAGCCAGCCGCCGGCGGCGAAATTCGCGGCGGCAAACCACAGCACGAGGATGATCGCCGCCTGAAAAACCAGGTTGGCCACCGCCTGCACCCGACAATCCCATTGGTTGCCGTCAGCGACGTATAAGGCGTAAGCCCAGTAACGCGTCATGACCGGGCGATGTTCGCCGCTGGGAAAAAAGAAATGCTCCGTCGGGATATGGCCGCGGTGCAGTTTGACCTGGAAGAGCGTCGAACCTTCGACCGTCCACTGCTCCCCCACCGGCAGGTCCGACCCCATCGTGTCGATCAACGCCAGCTTGGCCCCGAGAACGAAGAGGACGGCCCCCAGCGGCAGCAAAAACCGGGCGGAGAGCAGGCGACGCATCATCTCTGCTGATTGACAATCCAGTCCTGCACATGCGCCTCCAGCACCGCGAGCGGCAGGGCGCCATCCATCAGGACCACGTCGTGAAAGCCCCGGATGTCGAACTTCGCGCCCAGCTGCTTCTCGGCATCGGCGCGGATCGAAAGGATCTTCAACTGGCCGACCTTGTAGCTCAGGGCCTGGCCGGGGATCGCCATGTAGCGCTCGATCTTCGCGACATGCGACTCGGGCTTGCCGCCCTCGTTCTCCGCGGCAAAGGCCAGCGCCTGCTCGCGTGTCCAGCCCCGGGCGTGCAGGCCGGTGTCCACCACCAGCCGCACGGCGCGCTGCATGTCACCGACCAGCATGCCGAAGTACTGGTAGGGATCGGCATAAAGGCCGAGCTCCGTGCCGAGCCGCTCCGTGTAGAGTCCCCAGCCCTCCGCGTAGGCGTTGTTGGAGTCGTAGCGGCGGAATCTTGGCAGGGAGGTGTTCTCCAGCGCCAGCGACAGCTGGAAATGGTGCCCCGGGATGGCCTCGTGCAAAAACAGGTTCTCCATCCGTGGCGAGGGATACGCCGGCGGGCTCACGATCGGCACGTAGAAAACGCCGGGTCTCGTGCCGTCGGCCGCGCCGGGCTGGTATTCGTGGGACGCTGTCGCCACGCGGAATTTCTCCGTGGCGCGGATTTCGAACTTGGTGTGCGGCACGTGGCCGAAGAATTTCGGCACCTGCGCCAGGATGCGGCCTTCGATCGCCCGGTAGGCGCCGAGAATCTCCTCGTCGGTCTTGAAGGGCTTGAACTGCGGATCCGTCGCCACAAAGGCCAGGAACTCCGGCAGCGTGCCCTTGAATCCCACCCGCTGGCGGACCTGGTCCATTTCGCCGCGAATGCGGGCGACCTCGCGCAGGCCGGTTTCATGGATCTGGTCGGGCGTCAGGTCGGTCGTGGTGTGCCAGCGCACGAGGGCGAGATAGGCCGCCGCGCCGCCCGGCACCTGGCCGAGCCCGGCGGTATCCCGGCAATGCGGCAGGTAGTCCTTCTCAAGATACGCGTGCAGCCGGGCGTACGCGGGAATCATGACCTCGCGGATCGCCGCGCGATAATCCTTTTCCAGCGCGGCTTTCGGCGCCGGCGCCAGGTCCGCGGGCAGCATATCCAGCGGCCCGAAAAGGATGTTTTTGGCCGGATCGTCAGCCATGAGGGGCTCGAGCTGGGCCAGGGCGCGTTCCATCAGGAGGCGCGGCTGGACGACGCCCTGCGCCACGCCTTCCTTCATGTTCGCGATGGCGACATCCACCCACTCGCTGAAACCGTGCGCGCGGCTGATGAAATTGCGGAAGTTCCGCTCGGTCTTGAACGGGTGCAGGCTCTTGCCCGAGGCCATCTGCGCGAAGAGCAGCTGCGCCGACGAGAACTGGTTGACCGGCAGGAGGTGAAAAGGCTGCCGGCCCAGTTCGGCGCGCGCGGTGAGGCTCCACTTCAGCGTGTCGTAGCTGAGCTGTTCGGATGGAGCCAGGGCCGCGCGATCGAAACGGGCCAGCTCGGCCAGATACTTTTGGCACATCGCGGCGACCCTGGCGCGGTGCTCGGCGCCAATCTCGACGGGCCACACCGCCTCGTAGCGCGTGTCGCTGTCGCCGTAGCCGACGGCATCGATCGGAAAGAGCGCGAGGTATTCCTCATAATAGGCGTCGAGCAGCGCCGGGAAACCGGCGCCGGCCCGGGCCGGAAGAACGGCAGCAAGCAACAGAGCGAGGACAAGGCAGCGTTTGAGCATGGAAATCAGAATTTGAGCCGCGTGTTAACATGGCCGCACTTCGGACACGGCGCCGTCTCGGTGCCGCGCTTTTCCATGTAGAGGTGGTCGCAGCGGATGCAGTGGAAGGTGATCTTGCGCCGTTCCGCGTCGTAGAACTCGCGATCGCGCCGGTCATAGTAGGCCCAGAAAAAACCGATCACGCCCAGCACCAGCAGGCCGTAGAGGATGACATCGAAGGTGAAACTCGGAGGCATGGCGACAGGCCAAAGGGTCGGGCAAAGCGGCAGCCGCGCCAAGGGGAAAACAAACCGCGCCGGGCGGCAAGGCTATCGCTTCGCCGGCAGCGCCCGGGTGTCGTTGACGGAGATGCCGCCGTCCACCAGCAGCGTCTGGCCGCTGACGTACCGGCTGGCCTCGCTGGCGAGAAAGATGAGCGCGCCGTCGAGGTCATCGACGGAACCCGGGCGGCGCAGCGGGATTTTCTCGCTCAGATATTTCACCCACTCGGCGTCCTCGTACATGACCGCGTTCTGGGAGGTCTTGAACCAGCCCGGCGCAAGGCAGTTCACCGTCACCCCTTGCGGGCCCCAATCGGCGGCGAGGCTCATCGTGAGCTGCTTGATGCCACCCCGGCTGGCACCGTACGGGCCGAGTCCGGCGTAACCGGCGACGCTGGTGACCGAACCGATGTTGATGATGCGTCCCCCGCCCTGCTTCACCATGTGGCGGGCGGCGGCCTGCGCGACGAAGAACGGCCCGCGCAGGTTGGTGTCGAGAATCGTGTTCCAGTCCTCCCACGTGACGTCGAGCGCCGGCTTGCGGATGTTGCAGCCGGCGTTGTTCACGAGGATGTCGATGCGCCCGAAGCCCGCGTGGGTGGCGTCCACCGCCGCCTTGATGCTGGCGTGGTCGCGCACATCGAGCGCGAGGGGCAGACAGCGGCGGCCAAGCGCCTCGATTTGCCTCTTCGTGTCGTCGAGCGACGCGAGGGTGCGGCTGGTGACCGCCACATCGGCGCCGGCGTGCGCCAGGGTCAGGGCGAAGGACTTCCCCAGCCCGCGGCTGGCGCCGGTGACCAGTGCGAATTTCCCGGTGAGGTCGAAACGGGCAGAGGTGCTCATGGCTGGAGGATGACCTTCATGTACTGGGCGCCATCGGGCGCGCTGAGACGCTTGAACCATTCCACCCCGTCCTCGAGCGGCGCCAGCGCGCTGATCATCGGCTCCACCCGGATGACGCCCCGCGAGATGAGGTCGAGGCATTGCGGGTATTCGCCGGCGGAGGAGCACGAGCCAAAGAGGCTGATCTCGCGGGTGACGACCGCCTGCAGCGGGAAATCGGTTTTCGGCGCGAGATTGCCGACGAGCACGGCCGAGCCGCCCTTGCGCAAGGCGCCGAGCGCGAGCTGAAGCGTCGGCGAAATTCCCACGACCTCGAAGGCCAGGTCGGCTCCCACGCCGCCCGTGAGTCGCATCACCTCGGCCACCGGATCGCCACTGCCCGACTGAATCGTATCGGTGGCGCCCAGTTCGCGCGCGAGCGCCAGGCGCTTCGCCTCCAGATCGAGGGCGATGATCCGCGGCGCGCCCGCCCAGCGCAGCGCCTGGATGACAAACAGGCCGATCATGCCGGCGCCAACCACGACGGCAGTGTCCGTCGGAGCGACCTTTACCCGCTGCACCGCATGCAACGCGATCGACACCGGCTCGACCATCGCGGCCTGCGGAAAGGTCAATGTTTCCGGCAACCGGTACAAAATGCGGGATGGAATGGTGACGAATTCGGCGAACGCGCCGTCCTGGCGGTATTCCACCGGGGCCACGCCAAGGACGCGACGATTCTCGCAAAGATTGACATGTCCGCTCCGGCACGGGCCGCAAACGCCGCAATAAATCGTGGAATCGAATGTGACGCGATCGCCCTTCCGCCATTCCCGCACCCCGGAACCGAGCTGCGCAATTTCGCCGGAAGCTTCGTGCCCCATCACCAGCGGCGGACGCCGGCGTCCGGTCGAGCCATCCCAGCCATGGATGTCGCTGCCGCAGATGCCGCAGGCGCGGACGCGCACCAGGACGTCATCCGCGCCGGGCGCCGGCGTGGGAACCTCGGCCAGTTCAAGTCGCGACGGAGCCGTGAGCAACAGGGCTTTCATGGGATGACACGCCAATCTCGGTCATTCCCCTGCCCTCGCCAAGGGCAAAGAAACGCGCCCGAGGGTATCCGGCGCGCGAAAATCCTTTGGCACAAACTCAGTGGCCTGCCTTGGCCGGCATCTCGATGATCTTCACATCGTCCATCCTCACGCTCGGATTCGCCAGGTTCTTGTCGAAGAATACCTCGAGCTTCCGGTAGAACGTGAGCCGGTTGGCCTCGTTGTAGAAACCATGGCCCTCGTTTTTTTCGATCAGGATCTCATACGGCTTGTTGTACTGCTTCAGCCTTGATTCCAATTTAGTCCAGTGGCGAATATCGACACGCGGATCATTGTAGCCGTAGGCATTGAACAGCGGCACCCGGATGCGCTCGACATAGTTCAACGGAGAGTGCGTGCGCAGGTATTCCCTGTCGTCGCCCATCCAGTCACCGTAGAAATTCTGCGCGGAACTGGCGGCACTAATCCCGCCTTCAGCCAGGATGCCGAGGTCGCTGGGACCGACGTAATTGGCGCCACAACAATAGAGCTCGGGAGTGAAAGTCAGACCCGCCAACGTCGCATAACCACCATAACTCGCGCCGTAGATTGCAACCCGACCGGGGTCGGCAATTCCTTCAGCAATGGCCCATTTCACAGCATCAGTAAGGTCGTCCTGCATCTTGCCACCCCATTCGTGCCAGCCGGCACGCAGAAAATCCGCCCCGTAGCCACCGGAGCCGCGATAGTTCACTTGGAGGACCGCGTAACCTCGATTCGCAAGAAATTGGACCTCGGAGTCGAAGCCCCAGTCGTCGCGAATTCCGTACGGGCCGCCATGGGGGTGAATGATCAGAGGCACCTTCTGTCCTGCCGATACCTCAGGCCGGGTCAGGTAACCGTGGATAGTCAACCCGTCGCGCGCCGTGAACTTCACGGGCTCCATGGGTCGCATTTTCGCTGGATCGATTCCCCTTTTCGCCTTTCCGACTGCACCCATCTTGCCGCGATTTCGATCGAACACGTAGTAAGTGCCCGGCTCACGATCGCTCCAAGCGTGGATGAGGATGATTTTTTCGTCCTGGGACATTCCGGTGACGTCATTGATTGTATCGGGTAGCGCGGCATCGATGGTCCGCTGCAACCGCTCGCGCGCCGGGTCGAAGAACTTTCGATAGGGCTTTTCCGCCATATAGGTCACGCCCAGCACACGGGTATGATCCCATGACATAATCGGACCCGTGAGGGCGCCTTCCGAAGCCACAAAAATGGGGTCGCTCAATTTCTGCGTGCGGATGTTGAACGTATGCAAGGCTCCGTGCGGATCCCGATCCGTGCTGATCAAATAAAACGTCTCATTGTCCGGCGCGAAAAATAGCGGCTCCCACGCATCCAGCTCCGTCGCAAACTCCTTCACGGTTTTGTAAGTCGCCGAGCCCTCCGGGCGTACGCGGAAAATCACCCGCTTTCCCTCCACCACACGGAACAGACGCATTTCCCCGCGATTGTCCGCCCAAACGCCGAGATCGCCGCCACGGTAACCCGGGGGCACCTCGGAATTCTGCGTCGGAGCCCGGCGCCCGGTGCGCACATCGATCAAGTAGATGCCGCCACTCATGTAACCCCCGCCCCCCCGACCGGAAATCAGAAGATGCTGGGGATCGAATTTCAGGGTATCGATGATGTCCATGAAGTTGGCGTATTCCCGGTGTTCGCCCACAGCTTCAGACAATGCCACCACGTTGCGCTTCTTCCCCGGCTTCGGCTCTGCGATCGCCACCGAGCGCCAGGCATAAGACTCGTCTCCGCCAATATCCCCCGCGTAGACGATGTAGTCGCTCCCCTTCCAGAAGAACGTCTTGATGTTCTCATCCTTCGCAGAAACCAGCGGCTCGACCTTGCCGGTCGTCAGATCCATCAGGGCCACGCCCACCTTGCCCCACCCGAGCGTGGTCAGAAAGGCGAGATGCTTGCCGTCCGGCGCCAGTTGCATGGAACGGATGTCCGCTTCGGCAAAGAACGTTTCAAGCGGGAGACGGGTCGCAGGGGTTTCAGCCCGCAGGGAGGATAACAAAAAAAGCCCGAGGCTCGCGATCAGCCCGAGGCGACGAAGAAGGGGTTGGGACGACGGCATGAGAACAGAGGGTCAGTTGTGTGGCGGAATTCGTAACGCGCCTGCCCCACGACCGAAAGCCGAAAGGCGCTGGTGCCGCCCGCGAGCGGCACCCCCCTCGGGAAGAGCGTCCGCCGGATCCCGGGCAAAGAAAAACGCGCCGACCTTGCGGTGCGGCGCGTTGAGAATGAAACGAATGGAGCTTAAGCCTTGGCGGCCGGAGCCTCCGCCTTCGCCGAGCCTTCGGCGGACGAGTCGGCGGCCGGCTTGGCCTTCTTGGCGCCCTTCTTCTTGCCCTTGGACTTGGAGTAACCCTTGTCCTCGGCACCGACGAACTCGATCAGGGCCATCTCGGCGGCATCGCCGACGCGCTGCGGACCGAGCTTGTAGATGCGGGTGTAGCCGCCCTGGCGCTTCTCGAACTGCTTCACCTTTTCGTTGAAGAGGAGCGTGATGGCGCCCTCGTCGCGGATGTCGGTGAGCGCGATGCGGCGCAGGTGGATGGCATCGGCCTTTTCGGTCGCCGCCGCGGCCTTCTTGGCCTTGGTGATGACCTTCTCGATGAAGGGACGGAGGGCCTTGGCCTTGGTCAGCGTGGTCTCGATGCGACCGTGCTTGATCAGGGAGGCGCCCATGTTGGAGAGCATCGCCGCGCGGTGTTCGCGGGTGACGCCCAGGGAAGCGTGGTGTTTGTTGTGACGCATTGTGTTTTTAGGTTATCGGTCCCCGATCGGCAACCTGGTCGCAGCGTTGGGGCGGCAGCAGGCGGCGCGAGGACCGAATTAAGTAAGAGGTAAGAATGAAGAATTAAGAAATCGGAGCCGGAATTTCTTCCTTCCTCCTTCTTAATTCCTCCTTGGTTTTTAGGCTTCCTTCTTGGTGTCGAGGAGGCGCTCGTCGAACTTCATGCCCAGCGACAGGCCGAGGGCTTCGAGCTTCTCCTTGATCTCGTTGAGGGACTTCTTGCCGAAGTTGCGGTACTTGAGCATCTCCTGCTCGGTCTTCATGGCGAGTTCGCCGACCGTGGTGATGTTCGCGTTGTTCAAGCAGTTCGCGGCGCGCACCGACAGTTCGATCTCGTTGACCGACATGTTGAGGAGCTTGCGGAGCTTGTTCTGCTCTTCGGAGACCTCGGCGGCCTGCGACTCGAATTCGTACGTTTCCTGGGAAACGCGATCGAAGACGTCGAGGTGGTGCTTGAGGATGGAAGCGGACTGCTTGAGGGCGTCGTCCGGCGTGATGCGGCCGTCGGTCCAGACTTCGAGCACGAGCTTGTCGTAGTCGGTGATCTGGCCCACGCGGGTGTTCTCGACGGCGTAGCGCACGAGGCGAACCGGGGAGAAGAGGGAGTCGATCGGGATGACGCCGATCGCCTGCTCTTCCTTCTTGTTGTTTTCACCGGGGCAGTAGCCGCGGCCGGTCTTGATCTCGATCTCGGCCTCGAAGGTCTGCTTCTTGTCGAGCGTGCAGATCAGCTGGTCCGGGTTGACGATCTTGATGTTGGCGTCGGCCTGGATGTCGGCGGCGGTGACGGCGCCTTCCTTGTTGACCTTGAGGTGCAGCTTCACCGGCTCGCGCTTCTCGGAGACGATGAGGATTTTCTTCAGGTTGAGGACGATGTCGGTGACGTCTTCGACGACGCCGTCGACGGACTGGAACTCGTGGTTAACGCCCTCGATCTTGATCGAGCTGATGGCGCTGCCCTCGATGGAGCTCAGCAGCACGCGGCGGAGGGAGTTGCCGATCGTGTGGCCGTAACCGGCCTCGAAAGGCTCGGCGATGAACTTGGCGTAAGTGGACGTGGAACCCTCTTCGACTTTCGTGAGCTTGGAGGGAATTTCGAACTTTCCGAGACGCTTGGGCATGGGATGGGCGATATGGATTGTTGCGGGAAGGAGGTTTGCGAACCGGCGAAGGAAGCCAGTTTGCTTAGAAGCGCGAGTAGTACTCGACGATGAGCTGCTCGTTGATGGAAGGCTCCATCTCGTCGCGCGTCGGCAGGCGGTTGACGGTGCCCTTGAGGGCCTCGTCGTTGCGCACGAGCCAACCCGGAACCACGCGGGCGCGGTTCTCTTCGATGGCGCGGGTGGCCAGCTGGCGGGAGGAGTTGACGGCCTTGATCTCAACCTCGTCACCCTGGACGACGTTGTAGGAGGCGATGTCGACCTTGTGGCCGTTCACGCGCACGTGGCCGTGATTGACCAGCTGGCGGGCGGCGGCGCGGCTCTTGGCGAAACCCAGGAGATAGACGACGCTGTCGAGACGGGTCTCGAGGAGCTGCAGGAAGCGCTCACCGGTGACGCCGCGCTCTTTCTTGGCGATGGCGAACACGCGGCGGAACTGACGCTCGAGCAGGCCGTAGATGAAACGGAGCTTCTGCTTTTCGTTCAGGCCGACGGCGTACTCGGAGAGCTTGCGGCGGGACTTCGGGCCGTGCTGACCCGGGGGAAAATTGCGGCGCTCGAGCACCTTCGGGGAGCCAACGATGTATTGGCCGAAGCGACGGCTGACGCGGGTGGAAGGACCAGTATAACGAGCCATGGTAGTATCCTAGTTTTAAAAGTGGTGGAGGAGGCGTTAGACGCGACGGCGCTTGCGCGGGCGGCAGCCGTTGTGCGGCACCGGGGTGACGTCGATGATCGACGAGATCTCGAGGCCGATGGCCTGGAGACCGCGGATGGCGGAGTCACGACCGAGGCCAGGACCGCTGACGCGGATCTGAACTTCCTTGAGGCCGTGGGCCATGGCGTTGCGGGCGGCGTCTTGAGCGACGACCTGCGCAGCGTAGGCGGTGGACTTGCGCGAGCCGCGGAAGTTGCACTTGCCGGCCGAGGACCAGGAAATGACGTTACCCTTGGCGTCGGTGATCGAGACGATCGTGTTGTTGAAGGTGGCGGCGATGTTCGCGATGCCGGACGAAATGTTCTTGGAACCCTTCGCCTTGCGGACCTTCACGGAAGCCAACTCTTCCTTCAGGAGATCTTCAGCGGTGAGGGCCTTCGGCACGCCACCGACGAGTTCAACCGGCTTGGCATCAGCCGCGGGAGCGGCGGCCTCGCCTTCAGCGGGCTTGGCGGCTTTCGGAGCCTTGGGGGCCTTGGCCGGCTTGGCCTCAGCGGCCGGAGCAGCGCCTTCAGCGGCGGGGGCGGCCGTCTTCGGCAGCTTTTCCTTCTTAGGAGCGGATTTCTCTTCGGACATGTAAGTGTGGTTTTAAGATTAGACTTCCTTGGCCTTGGTGACGCCAACGGTCTTGCGCGGGCCCTTGCGGGTGCGGGCGTTGGTGCTGGTGCGCTGACCGCGGACGGGCAGGCTGCGGCGGTGACGGATGCCGCGGTAGCAATTGATGGCCTGAAGGCGCTTCAAGTTGCCGGCGATTTCACGGCGGAGATCGCCCTCCACCACCCACTTGTTGTCGGTGATGATGTGGAGAATCTTGTTCAGCTGCTCTTCGGAGAGATCCGAAGCGCGCATGTTGGCATCAAGACCGGCGGTCTCGATGATGTGGTCGGCCCGCGTGGGACCAATACCGTAGATGTACCGGAGGGAGTATCCGATCTTCTTTTTGGCGGGAAGTTCAACGCCGAGGAGACGAGGCATAGGTGGATGTAGTTGAAGTTAGATGTTGAAAGTGGAGAGAGGGAAATTTTCAGGAGGTCTTCGGGATCGTGAGGATCTCGGGACCCGAATCAGTCGTGAGCACGGTGTGTTCGAAGTGCGCGGAGGGCTTGCCGTCGGAGGTGACGATCGTCCAGCCGTCGCTGAGCGTCTTCACCTGGTAAACGCCCGTGTTAACCATGGGCTCGATGGCGAGCGTCATCCCGGCCTTGATCTTCTCGCCGGAGTTCTTCCGACCGAAGTTCGGGATCTGCGGCTCCTCGTGCATTTCGCGGCCGACCCCGTGGCCGACCATTTCGCGGACGACACTGAAGCCGTGGCTTTCGACGTAGGTCTGCACCGCATGGGAAATGTCGCCGATGCGATTGCCGACCTGCGCCTGTTTGATGCCAAGGGCGAGAGCCTCTTCGGTGACCTTCAACAACTCGGCGGTACGGGGGGCGATGGCGCCGACCGGAACCGTCAGGGCGTTGTCGCCGATGTAGCCGTTGTATTCGACAACGACGTCGAGCGAGATGATGTCACCGTCGCGGAGGATCCGCTTCAGGGAACCGATGCCGTGGACCACCTCTTCATTGACCGAGAGGCAGGTGTAGGCGGGATAGCGGCGCGAGTGCAACTGGTAGCCGTAGCAGGCGCTGCGGGCGCCGAACGAGGCGATGAGATCGCGACCGATCTGATCCAAGTCGTACGTAGTGATACCGGGACGAACCTGCTCCTTCAGCTTCGACAGGACAGTCGCAGCGATGGCGCAGGATTCGCGCATCCGTTTGATGGCTTCCGGGTTTTTGATCGGGATCATCAGGCGGCGGCGGGAAGGCTCACGGGGGTGAGCCCTTGAGTGCGGTAATGGGTGACGACGTCCGCGAGAGCGGAAACTGAAACGAAGCAGCCGGTGAGATTTTCACCGCGGGCTTCGAGCCATTCATCGAACACCAACGCTTGGAGCATCGTAGCCGGGAAGCCTTCGAGAAGGAATCCCGCATCGGGTTTGCGCGCCCAGAACCATTTGCGCAGGAGCGCGAGTTGGAACTGGTTTAAGTCCCGCGGCAAAGCGGAACGGGTGCGACGCGAAATCTCCTGTTGCACAAGTAACGCAGGAGAGACGTGCTCAAGATGCAAAGAACGACCTTGGTTAATTAAATCCGCGAATTGCGGACCGGACTGACCAAGGAGAAGGAACTTGGCTTTCGCCGAGGCGAAAGCGGAAAAGGGGCTGGAGTGTTCAGGCCCTTTCACCGAAGTAAAGGGTTAAAGAGCGAAGTGCCGGATGGTCCAGGCGGTCAGACCAATGAGCAGGATAACTACCATTACGATAGTGAGTTGCATCACCGACTTGTCGCTCGCCGCCTCGCCCAAAGCCACATTGGCGGAGGTGCTGCGACCACGAATACGGCCCTTCTTGAGGAAACCGTCGTAGTGGCGCTGCAAGAGGAAGGTCTCGATCTGGCGCATCGTGTCGAGGATGACGCCGACGGTGATCAGCATGCCGGTGCCGCCGAAGAAATAGGCGACACGCGGCGGGACATTCAACTCAAAGAGCAGCACGTCCGGGATGATCGCGATGATCGTGAGGAAGATCGCGCCGGCCAGGGTGAGGCGGGTCATGATGAAATCGAGGAAGCTCGCGGTCGGCTCGCCCGGACGGACGCCCGGGATGTAACCGCCGTACTTCTTGAGGTCATCGGCGATCTGGATCGGCTTGAACATGACCGACACCCAGAAATAGCTGAAGAACAGGATGAGGAGCGTCATGCCGATGTAGTACACCGGATGGCCGCGCAGCAGGTTGTTCGAGAACTCGACGAGGTAGCGGAAATTAAACGCCGCACCGACCTGCGACATGATCGTCTGCGGGAAGAGCAGGATCGCGCTGGCGAAGATGACGGGCATGACGCCGGAGTAATTGACCTTGAGCGGGAGGAACGAGCTCTGGCCGCCGTAAACCTTCTGGCCGACGACGCGCTTGGCGTACTGGACCGGAATCTTGCGCTGACCCTGCGTGACGGCGATGATACCCATCGTCACCGCGATGAAGAGGGCCGCCATCATGACGCCCTGGATCGGGCCGAGCTTGGCGACACCGACGGGAGCGAAGAAGAGCTGGTAGGTCGACATCGCCGCGCCCGGGATGTCCTGCAGAATGCCGATCGTGATAATCAGGGAGACACCGTTGCCGATGCCGCGCTGCGTGATCTGTTCGCCAAGCCACATGAGGAGCATGGTGCCCGCGGTGAGGAAGATCACCGACTGGACCATGAACACCGTTTTGCTGACGAGAACGATCTGGCCGTAGTGGTTGACGTCGTAACCGGAGAACAGCTTGCCCGGGTTCTCCATGTTGAGGACGAGCAGCACCGCCTGGATCACGCAGATGACAACCGTCAGGTAACGGGTGTACTGCGTGAGCTTCTGGCGGCCGACATCGCCCTCCTGCTGGAGGCGGCTGAGGGACGGCAGCACGGCCGTCATCAGCTGGAAGATAATGGACGCGCTGATGTAGGGCATGATGCCCAGCGCGCACATGGCGCCCTTCAGGAGCGCACCACCCGTGAACATATTCCACAGACCGACAACGCCACCGGCGCCGTTCGCCGTCTGGTCGGCGAAGAACTGCGTCAGGGGTTTCGGGTCAACGCCGGGCAGCGGGATGTGCGCGCCGACGCGGGCCACGAAGAGGAGGCCCAGGGTGTAGAGGATTCGCGAGCGGAGCTCGGGAATCTTCATGGAGTTCGTGAAGGCGGAGAACATTAGGGATGAATCTGAAGGGGGTTGAGCATGGCGGGCGGGGCGCCCGCCCTACCCTGCTTAGGCGACGATCGCCGAACCGCCGGCCTTCTCGAGCTTGGCCTTGGCGGAACCGGTGAACTTCTGAGCGGTGACCTTGAGCGCGCGGCTGATTTCGCCGTCGCCCAGCACCTTCAGGGAAGTCACGTCGGCGCGGATGAGACCGGCCTTCGCGAGCACCTCGGCATTCACCTCGGTGATCTTGGCATCGAGGGACGCGAGATCGCCGACGTTGATGACGGCGTAGCTCGTGCGGAATTCGTAGTTGTTGAAGCCGCGGTGCGGGAGCTTGCGGTAAAGGGGCATCTGGCCGCCTTCGAAGCCCGGGCGGATGGAGCCGCCGGAGCGGCCCTTCTGGCCCTTGCCACCGACGCCGGAGGTCTTGCCGTGGCCGCTGCCTTCGCCGCAACCAACGCGCTTCTTACGGTGCACAGCACCCTTGACGTTAACGAGAGTATGGAGACGCATTTTCTTGATTCCTAATTTTTAGCGCCGCCCCTCGACATGCTCGGGGCGACTCGGATTGTTGTTACTGAATTAAGCGCGGAGCGACTTGAAGTCTTCCTCGAGGCGCAGCTTGCGCAGGCCGTTGAGAGTCGCGTGCACGACGGCGATGTGGTTCTTGGAACCCATCGACTTCGTGAGGACGTTGTGGACGCCCGCCGCTTCGAGGACCGCGCGCACGCCGCCGCCGGCGATGAGGCCGGTGCCGGTGGACGCGGGACGAAGGAAGACCTTGCCGCCATCGTACTCGCCGAGGATCTCGTGCGGGATGGTGGTGCCCTTGAGCTTCACGGAAACCATGCGCTTCTTGGCCGACTCGGTGGACTTCTTGATGGCGTCGGGGACCTCGTTGGCCTTGCCGTAGCCGATGCCGACGTTGCCCTTGCCGTCGCCGACGACGGACAGGGCGGAGAAGCTGAAGCGACGGCCGCCCTTCACGACCTTGGCGCAACGGTTGATGAAAACGACCTTCTCGATGAGACCGGACTCGTTTTCGGCACCCTGCTGGGCGCCGCCGAAATTGGAACGATTATTGGATGCCATGGGCGGAGATTAGAACTGGAGACCGCCTTCGCGCGCGGCGTCGGCAAAGGTTTTGACGCGGCCGTGGAAGAGGCGGCCGTTGCGGTCGAACACAACCGCGGTGATGCCGGCGGCCTTGGCCTTGGCGGCAAAAGCGGCGCCGAGGCTCTTGGCGCCCGACACGTTGCCCTTGGCCTTGCCCTTGCGCTGCTCGGGATCGAGCGTCGAAAGGAAGACGAGGGTCGAGCCGGCGTCGTCGTTGACGGCCTGCGCGTAGATGTGCTTGCCGGAGAACTTCACGCTGAGGCGCGGGCGAGCGGCGGTGCCGGTCACCTTCTTGCGGATGCGCCATTTGCGCTTCTGGAGGAGCTGGGCTTTGTAAACAGTCTTCATGGGTTGGTTCTCGGTTAGGCGACGGTCTTGCCTTCCTTGCGGCGGACGCGCTCGGCGTGTTCGCCCACGAGGCGGACGCCCTTGCCCTTGTACGGCTCAGGCGGGTAGTAGGCGCGGATCTCGGAAGTGACCTGGCCGACGAGCTGCTTGTCGACGCCCTCGATCTTGAGCTTGGTGCCGTCGTTGATGGTGATCTTGATGCCCTCCGGGATGTCGTGGAGGATCGGATGCGAGTAGCCGAGCGACAGGTCGACCTGCTTGCCCTTGAGCGCGGCCTTGAAGCCGACGCCCTGGATCTCGAGCTCCTTCGCGTAGCCGACGCTGGCGCCCTTGACCATGCCGGCGATCACGGAACGGGCCGTGCCGTACATGGCGCGCGAAAAGCGGGTTTCCTCGGTCTTCGAAACGACGACGGAGTTGTCCTTCTTCTCGATCTTCACGACGGGCGCGAAGGTCTTGGAAACTTTGCCCTTGGGGCCCTCGACGGACACCGTGGTGCCCTTGATGTCGACTTTGACCTTGTCGGGAATCTGAACGGGTTGTTTGCCGATTCTGCTCATGGTGGTGGTGTCCTTGTTACCAGACGGTGCAGACGAGTTCGCCGCCGAGCTTCTGGCGACGGGCGTCCTGGTCCTTCATGAGACCCTTGGAGGTGGAAACGATGGCGATGCCGAGGCCGTTGAGGACGCGCGGCAGCTCCGAGTAGCCGGAGTAGATGCGGCGGCCGGGCGTGGACGAGCGCTTGAGGCCGGTGAGGACCGGGGCGCCGTCGACGTACTTCATGGTGACAACGACGGTCTTGTGGCCGTTCTCTTCGGCATCGGCGCCGACATCGCGCACGAAGCCTTCGTTCTTCAGGATGCCGGCGAGGCTCTCCTTGAGCTTGGAGTGCGGGGAAACGCACTGGGCGAGACCGGCCTTCGACGCATTGCGGAGGTGGGTCAGGAAATCACTGATCGGGTCTGTCATGGATGGATGTTTTGGATGTTGGCCCGTCGGATCATATCCGACTTCCGGCGGGAAATTCTAAATTTGTGGCTGGTGCGGTAAACGTGGGTTCTTCGCTGCGCTCAGAACGACGCGCGGGTGAGGGCGGCGGGAAGGTGGTTTACCAGGAGGACTTGGTGACGCCCGGGATCTTGCCGGCGAGCGCGAGCTCGCGGAGCGTGAGGCGGGAGACGCCGAAGCGGCGGTGGAAGCCGCGCGGGCGGCCGCTCAGGGAGCAGCGGTTGCGGATGCGCACCTTGGAGGAATTGCGCGGCAGCTTGGCGAGCTTCTTCTGGGCGGTGAAGAACTCCTCGTCGGTCGTCGCCGGGTTGGCGAGGATGGCCTTCAGCTCGGCGCGCTTGGCGGCGTGCTTCTCGACGAGGCGGATGCGCTTCTTGTTGCGTTCGATGGCGGAAGTTTTCGGCATGGTCGGAAGGGAGTTTAGGCGGCGGAAGTCTTGGCGGCAGGGGCGTTCTCCGTGCGGCGGAAGGGCATGCCGAGGAGCTTGAGCATCTCGCGGGCCTCGTCGTCGGTCTCGGCGGAGGTCACGAACGTGATGTCGAGGCCCATGGCGCGCTTGTTGTTCTCGACGACGATCTCGGGGAAGATGGTGAAATCGGTGACACCGATCGTGTAGTTGCCCTGGCCGTCGAGCTTGTTCGGCACGCCGCGGAAGTCGCGGATGGTCGGGAGCGCGACCGCGAGGAGGCGCATCATGAAGTGCCACATGTTTTCGCCGCGGAGGGTGACGTGGCAGCCCGTGACCTGGTTGGGCTTGAGCTTGAAGTTGGCGATGGCGCGCTTGGTGCGGTTGAGCACCGGCTTCTGGCCGGCGATGAGGCCGATGTCGCGCGCGGTGTCGGCGATCGTGTTCTTGTCCGCATCGGAGCCGATGCCGGTGTTGATCACGATCTTCGTGAGGCGCGGGACCTGGTGCTTGTTCTTGTAGCCGCGCGAGGACACCAGGGCGGGGGCGACCGTCTCGGTGTAGAATTTCTGCAGAGGAGTGGGTTGTTTGCTCATGGTGCTAACCGGATTTCCGACCCGGATGCTTTATGGTTGATATAAGTGGTGGGTCCCCTCGCCTGCTCAGGCCTTGGCCGGGGCCGCGGCCTTCTTGGCGCGGCCGGACTGCTCGTAGCGGGACAGGAGCATGAGGTTCGACACGTGGATCGTGCCCTCGCGCTCGGCGATCTTGCCCTGCGGGTTTTCCTGGGACTTCTTGAGGTGGCGCTTGATCATGGCCACGCCCTCGACGACCGCGCGGTTCTTGCTGGAGCGGATCTCGAGGACCTTGCCCTGCTTGCCCTTGTGGGAGCCGGAGATGACCACGACCTGGTCGTTGCGCTTGATGTGGAATTTCTGGGACATGTTACAGGACCTCCGGGGCGAGGGAGATGATCTTGGAATAGTTCTTGGCGCGGAGCTCGCGGGCGACAGGGCCGAAGATGCGGGTGCCCTTCGGGTTGCCGTCCTCGCCGATGATGACGACGGCGTTGGAGTCGAAGCGGAGGTAGCTGCCGTCGGTGCGGCGGAGCGGGGCCTTCGTGCGGACGATGACGGCCTTGTGGACCTCGCCCTTCTTCACGGTGGCGTCGGTGCTGCTCTCCTTGATGTTGATGGTGATGATGTCACCGACGTGCGCGTAGCGGGACGGGTGACCGATCTTGCCGATCATCGACGCGCGGCGCGCGCCGGTGTTGTCGGCAATGTCGAGAATGGAACGCATCTGGATCATGGTGGTATCTCCGGACGAGGGTTAGGCCTTGGCGGCCGGGGCGGCGGGCTTCTCGGTCTTCTTCGTGGTCTTAGTCGGAACGGCCTCCGCGACATCCTTCTCGGAAATCGCGACGGCGGCGCCCACGGCGGCTTCAACGACGCGGATCACGCGCCAGCGCTTGAGGCGGCTGATCGGGCGGGTCTCCATGACCTCGATCTTGTCGCCAACCTTGGTCTCGTTCTTCTCGTCGTGGACGTGGAGGACGGTCTTGCGGTTGATGACCTTGTGGTAAAGCGGGTGCGGCGTCTTGTAGGGGACGGTGACCTTGACGGACTTGTCGCCCATCTTGGAGGTGACGAAGCCGATGAGGGTCTTGCGGGCGTTGTGGCGGACGTGAGTGGACATGGATGTGAGCGGTTAGCGCCGGCGGCCTCAGGCAGCCTTCGTGGTTTTCTTCTGC